>NZ_JBFUFE010000002.1:0-871172 GCF_056403595.1 Polaromonas sp. P2_G11
TCGCAAATTCTCAGCACCTGCCGCAGTTGACACTCTTCAATGGAAAAAGGTGCAGCTTTTGGTGGAGCACGGCTTTCTATTTCAGTCGGTTTATGAGCCAACGGAATCAGGCGGGCGGCAGAAGACAAGCTATCCGGAAACATTTGAGCAGGCGAAAGAGTTTGTTGTTGCCTTTAAGTCGCAGGCGGTGAATCGTGCCGCTTAACATTTCGGCCCACGCGGACACTCAGCAGCAGATAGCCGCTGCGCAGCGCTTGCTGCGTGCCGGTGGCCTCCAACGTTAGACCTCATGGACTCCATCGCACATCGACTCACGAAGCTATCGCTCTGGGGCTTGCCGCTTTTATGGCTTGCTCTAGCCGTGTTTGTATGGCTTCGTCACTCATGGCTTGCTGGTGCTTGCTTCGCCATAGCTGGCCTCAGCGGTTTGCTCTGGAACTTATTCTTTTTGCCGGTCGGCGTTGGTCGTCCCGCTGAAATCTGGCGCGCAGTGGTCTTCGTCGAATATGACGAAGCTCCTTTGGGTCACGTTCTTTCGGTATACCTCCCGCTGCTTTCAAAGCTGTCTCTTGTGGCCGCAGTTTCCATGCTTGCTTTCAAGCGTGCGGTTTAATCCATCATTCCAGCGGACCGCCATTGGCGGCCGCTGAATTCAAACGTCAGGTCGCATAAGAGTAGCCACCCATGTCCAAGGCCATTCATTTCATTGGCGCGCTCTTCGCGATGGGGCTTGTCTGGTTTTTTGCCATCGTGGGCTTGGTCGAGTGGCTGGCGCCGGGCATCGTGTCGGGTTATGGCTTTGTCGCAATGCTCGCCACTTGCCTGCTACTTGCCGGATACCCCGCATGGAGGCTCTTTGTCCAGCGACGTCCTTAGCAGGGTTCCGCGGTCTAACGGGTCGCTCGACACGGACACGCCGCGGCAATGCGGAGCGGGCCGTGTGCAGAAGCATGCGTCTGGCGGCGCATTGCCACTGCGTGCCGGCCAACTCCAATGTCAGGTTTCATTAAATTTTTAAACGCTATGCCCACGACATGATCCACTTAACTCGAACAACCATCGCACTATTCTTTATCTCGATTCTTCCATTGCAATTATCTGCAGCAGAGGCGAGTTTGACTCCCGGTGAAAGAGTTATCGCCGTAGCCTCCGTTCAGCCGGTAGAGAAGTTTTCAATTGAAAATGCGCCAAACGGCCTGGATATTATCTTTCCCGGCCCGGCCTTCTTCGTGAAAAAGGGGGTTGAAAAGAATCGAATCAACGAACTTAAGGCGGCGCTGGAAAAGCAGGCCTTCAACGTACAAGAGGAACTTGCATCTGCCACCTTGAGTGCTTTGAAGGAGGCCAACCAAAGCGCCATACCGGGAGATGGAATCAAATATGAAAAGGACGACCCAACTTCGATTGACTACAAAAATAGCGCAATCACCGCGGACAGCATACTGACAGTGACCATATCGAATATGGGACTTTATTCCAGTCGGCTAAAGACGACGTTCGCACCCAGATTGAATATCTCGTTTGAACTCGTAGATATAAAGACAGAAGATTCGATCTATTCGCAGTCCATCAGTTATGGCGCAGACGCCAACAAAAATTCGGATGACGAGATCACCGCCAACGCGAATTACACCTTCGCATCGTTCGAGGATGCCCTCAGTAGAGCGGGGGAGCTGGTTGAGGCGTACCGAGATGGAATCAAGAGGACGGCGCAACTCGCTGCTCAACAAATCAAAAGGGCGCATTAGGCGGCACGACCGGCGGATGTAAGCCAATTGCACTTTTCGCACGCCCATGAAAAACCTACCCCATCATTCCAGCGGACTGCCTGCGTCAACCGTTCACCTCAAACGTTAGGAATCAAGAAACACATGCTCCACGACCCGTGGCTTGGCCGATGGCTTCCGATGCTCCAGGAGTCCGTTGGCTCACAGCCGGTGCTTGAGATCGGCTGTGGAACGGGCGCAGACACGTCCACCTTGGTCGGTGCCGGCCTTTCTGTTCTCGCCTTCGATCTTTCCGCCACCTCTGTCGCCGCTGCGAGGCTCCGGGCACCTCAGGCACGCATCTCATGCCAGGACATCAGGGATCCGTTTCCCCTTCTCCCTGGCGAAGCTGGTGCCGTTGTGGCAAGCCTTACCCTGCACTACTTTCCATGGCAAGAAACCCTGGAACTTGTGAGCCGGATCAGGCAGACGCTCAAGCCGGGTGGGCTGCTCTTGTGCCGGCTGAACTCGGTCCAGGACAAGAACTTTGGAGCCACTGGGCATCCTGCCATTGAGCCCAACTACTACCTTGTTGACGGCCAGGCCAAGAGGTTCTTTGATGCGCAGGGCGTCGACGAACTGTTCGCAACCGGATGGCAGGTCTTGTCCAGGGAACACCAGACGACCAACAAGTACGTTCGCAAGAAAGCGTTGTGGGAAGTCGTGGTCCAACGCGGCGCCTGATCCACCGTTCCAGCGGACCACCTTCGGCGGCCGCTGAACTCAAACCTTAGGCATCGCGAGGGCTCTTCGGCAACTGCAGCGCCTCATCATTGTCTCTCTCGCACCCAGGTGAGTCACTACGCGCAGAATTGGCGCGGGCATATCGCCCGTGAGAACCACAGGAAACATGAATGTTTACGCTTGACACCTGCTGCACCTTGGTGCCGTATTTCGAGGTCCAAGACGGACAACTTGACGCTTTCAAAGCTCTGGCGCAGAAGCTCGTCGCCAAGACGGGCACGGAGCCGGGTTGCCTGCACTACGCCTTCTCTTTCAGCGGCAACGTCGCCCACTGTCGCGAGGGATACGTAGACGCAGCCGCCCTGCTCGCACATCGTGAGAACGTTGCTGAATTGCTTGGCCAAGCGCTGAAGATCGCAAAGATCGTCAGGTTCGAGGTCCACGCGCCAGAAGCGGAGATCGATAAGCTTCGCGGCCCGATGGCATCGCGCAATCCACAGTTCTTCGCGCTCGAAGAAGGCATTCGCCGTAGCAGCGAGGCCTAACCCTTGAATCGAGAGGACCGCCTTCGGCAGCCTATCATCTCAAACGTTATGCGTACTGAACTCGCCGCACTGGTGCCACGTCACAAGAGTGATCTGCAAGTCGCACGTGATGTTGCGGGTCGCAGCTTCGCCGAAGTTGAACCCATTGTTCCCGCACTTCTAGAGTGGACCCAGGACCGCAATTGGCCGGTGGCCACGATCCTCTGTCCGTTCTTTGCGAGCATAGGCGTACCGCTCGTCCCCTACCTGCGTCGAGTCTTCGCCACGGACGACGAAAGCTGGAAGTACGAAGTCATTGTTTCCATCATCCGGCTGTCGTCGGAGTTGTGTTCGGCCTTGTCAAAGGATCTTCGGCGCATGGTTGACAGCCCGACAGCTGCTGAGGAGAAGGAAGAAGTGAATGTCGCGGCGTCGGAAGCATTGGAATCTCTCGCCGGTGATGGCAACGCATAACATGTCAATCGACACGGACCCGCAACGGCAGAAGGCGGCTTCGCCACTTGTGTTGGTGGTCCGATCATTTTTACGTTAGTTCCCACAGAGGGCTAGTGTTTGCGGCTGTGTTTGAGCAGATGCACTGGGTCATGGCCAGCTCGGCTTGGCGGACATATGCCAAGGCCTCATCAAGGCCGCAGGCCCCGCAGCGCCAGCCGGCTTTCAAAGCGTCGTTGCTCGCCTGTTACCGGGTCCGTGAACGCAATGGACTTGGCCAGCAACTGCAGCGGATAGCGATAATCGTCTTCCGGTGTCACTTCGACCGGCGGATACATGCGGTCATTCAGCAGTGGCAGGCCGAGCGCATTCATGTGTACGCGCAGCTGGTGCTTCTTGCCCGTTACGGGGTTGAGGGCATACAGCGCGTGGTCGCCGCGTACCTCGATCACATCGATCTGCGTGTGGCTGTTGGGCTCACCCGTTATTTCACGCTGCCGGAAAAAAGGTTCGTCTTCGACGATGCGGCTTTTGCGTGTGAGGGGAAAGCCAATATCGCCGCGCCATGGCGCCACGGCTTCGTAATGCTTCGTGACCTCATGCCGGCGGAACAATGACTGGTAGGCATCACGCTCCGCCGGGTTGACGGAGAACAGCACCAGGCCTGCGGTTTCACGGTCGATGCGGTGAATCGGCACCAGGCCGTCGATGCCGAGCCGGTTTTTCAGGCGCACCAGCAGGGTCTCCTGCAGGTAGTGGCCGGAGGGCGTCACAGGCAAGAAATGCGGCTTGTCGGCCACGACAAGGTGTTCGTCCTGAAACAGCACGGACTCTTCAAACGGAATGCGGGGTTCTTCGTCCAGTGCGCGGTAGTAGTACACGCGCATGTGGCCACGGTAGGGGCGTTCGGCGGTGACGGCTTCACCGAATTCATCGACCACCAGGCCGTCCTGCATGCGTTGCAACCATACCTCGCGCGAGATGGCCGGAAAGCGTTCAACAAGAAAGTCTGTGATGCTGGGCCAGCTGCCGGCCGGCAGGCCGACGCAACTGGGGCTGATGCCGGCCCGCGTGGCCAAACCATGCAGCCCGAGCTTGGGTGTTTTGCTCACACCCGCGCAGCCGCAAGATCACGCACGCACAAACACGACGTCCCAGACGCCATGCCCCAGCTTGATGCCGCGGTTTTCAAATTTGGTCAATGGGCGGTAGGCTGGCTTGGGGGCATAGCCACCAGCACTGCTGTCTGCCGTATTTTTCAACAGCGGCTCGGCGCCCAGTACTTCCAGGATCTGTTCGGCATAGGGTTGCCAGTCGGTCGCGCAATGCAGGTAGCCGCCGGGCTTGAGGCGGGCCGCGAGTTTGGTGATCAGCGGTGGCTGGATCAGCCGGCGCTTGTTGTGTTTTTTCTTGTGCCAGGGGTCCGGGAAAAAGATGTGCGCGCCGTCGAGGCTGGCGCGGGGGAGCATGTCGTCAATCACTTCGACCGCATCGTGCTGCAGGATGCGGATGTTGGACAGCTTCTGTTCGTCGATGCGTTTGAGCAGGGCGCCCACGCCGGGCGTATGCACTTCGCAGCAAAGGAGGTTCTTTTCGGGCATCAGTGCGGCAATGTGCGCCGTGGCCTCGCCCATGCCAAAACCTATTTCAAGGATCGTGGGAGCGTTGCGCCCAAAGGCCTTTTCAAAATCCAGTGGTGCATCGGCATACGGCAGCAAAAACTTCGGGCCCACATCGGCAAAGGCCTTGGCCTGGCCCGCGGTGGTGCGGCCGGTGCGGCGCACAAAGCTGCGGATGTTGTGGGGAGGATGGGTGTCGGCGGGCGCGCCTTCGGGTGAGGCAGGCGGCACAGGGGGAGAGGTTTGAATCACCCTGTGATTTTAGTCGCCCAGAGCGGCACGGCCAGTTGTAGCCAGGCGGCGGGTGTCGCTGCGTTGGCTATACGCTCAACCTCCAGCCCCAGCGTTTGGCCGGCCTGGACCAGCAGCGCCAGGGGGCGGGCGGTGTCCAGCGGCTGGGCGCCGTTCTGCTTGGACAGTTTTTCGCCGTTCGGGCCCAGCACCAGCGGCGTATGCAGGTAACGCGGCAGCGGCAGGCCGAGTGCGCGCTGCAGCAGGATTTGCCGCGCGGTGTTGTCGGCAAGGTCTTCGCCGCGGACGATGTCGGTGATGCTCTGGGCTGCGTCGTCTACCACCACGGCCAGCTGGTAGGCCCAGAGGCCGTCCGCCCGTTTGAGGACAAAGTCGCCGACCTCACGGCTGACGTTTTGCATCTGTGTGCCCAGGCGGCGGTCATCCCAGCTGATTTCGGCCTGTGCGGCGGCCGCTGGCGTGGCATCAGTTGCTATTAAATTTATAGCTGCTCGCGCAAGTTCTGATTGGGCCAGGGCACTATTTGGCACATAATTTGGCGTCAAAAACCGCCACGCACGTGCAGCACGGCCATGCAGCCCGTTGCGGCAGGTGCCCGGGTACACCAGTTCGCCATGGCGTTCGCGTGGCTGCCCGGACGCGGCCAGCGCCCGCGCAATGTCCTGCCGTGTGCAGGCACAGGAGTAGGCCAGGCCGCGGGTGACCAGTGAATCCAGGGCGTTCTGGTACAGGGCGCCGCGTTGTGACTGGTAAACCGGTGCTTCATCGGGTACCAGGCCGCAACAGGCGAGTTGTTCAAGAATGACGCGATCCGCGCCAGGCACGCAGCGCGGGGTATCGACATCTTCGATGCGTACCAGCCAGCGGCCACGGTGCGCCCGGGCATCCAGCCAGCTGGCCAGGGCCGCTACCAGCGAACCCGCGTGAAGCGGGCCTGTGGGCGAAGGGGAAAATCTACCTTTGTAGCCCGAGGCCATAAGCAGAAGGAACTATGAGAAGGCTAACCTGGCGGCCGCCGCGCCGGGCCGCCCCAAGCAAGGCCAGCCCCTACTTCAGGTGACAGGGGCAGCGAGCCGCCGCAGGCACGCGAAGCGACAAGCGTGGGGGCTAACAAATTTCGAGGGCCATCTCAAGGCCCGAGACAAAGCCGTCTTCGACACGGTGGCCGAGGCACCAGTCGCCGCAGGCGCCAATGCGCGATTTGGCGTCCCAGGCGTGGGTTTTGCCCAGCGGTTGCTGCGTTTGGGCGTGGCGCCAGCGGTGCACCGCCGCGTGTGACGGCTGGGCGCGGATGCCCGTCACTTCTGTGAAGGCCTTCAGCAGCTTGGCCTTGACGCGCTCGGCATCGTCTTCCAGGTGGCGTTCCGACCATTCCGGGCTTGCCTGCACGGTCCAGCGTTCGATCGGGCTGCGCCCAGGCTTGGACGATTCCCGCGCCAGCCAGGCAATGCGGTGGTGCGTGCTGCGCGCTGCATTCCAGTGGGGCCCCAGGTGCGCCATCGTGGGCTGCATCGCCTGCGGAAAGGCCAGCATCAACGTCCAGCAGGGCGCAACGCTAACCTCGGACAGCTCGGCCACCAGGGGCTTGGCCTGTTGTGAACTGAGCAACAGGGCCTGCGCCTGCGAAGACGGCACCGCCAGAATGACGGTATCAAAACCCGAATGGACGCGGCTGTCTGCGCCGGGCCCTTCGGTTTGCAATTGCCACTGGCTGGCGTGCAGCTTGTCGGGTTCGATCCGCATGACTTCAGTTTCCAGCGCTAGCTGGCCGGCAGCATCGAGGGGCTGGGCCCACAGCCGCACCAGTGCGTTCATGCCGGGTGAGGCGACCCAGTGGGCTTCCTTGGGCGGCAGCGCCGAGGCCACGACACGGCCGAGTTCATCGAGGATGCGCACGGTGTTGGCGCTCCAGGGCCGGACCAGCCCGGTAGCGGTGGTCAGGGCTTTTTCAAAGCGCGCGTCCCGCACGGTGAAATATTGCGTGCCGTGGTCAAAACCGCCGAATTCGCTTTCGCGTGTGGCCATCCGGCCGCCGGCGCCCCGGCTTTTTTCAAACACGGTGACGCGGTGCCCGGCCTGCACCAGGGTGCGGGCGCAGGCAATGCCCGCAATGCCTGCGCCTATGACGGCAATGCGGCGCGGAGCCGCGGATTCAGGGGATCGGATGGATTTTTTTGTCATATCTTTGTACTTTGTGCGGTTTGACGAATGGGCGTACTGCGGATCATTCAAGTGATTTGCGGCGTCCCGGCGTATGTCATCACATCTCAACCATAAACGAAAACTTTAAGAACCTGTTTCAAGCACACTCTACACGCAGCCGCAGCGCATGCGCAGATATTGCGTGCCACTACGGGTTTTCATGCAGACTGGTCACGCTCCAGCAGGGCTTTTCGTGTGGCGGGATTTTCCAGTTGCTTCAGCCACCACTGCAGCGCCCGCCCGCCATGGCCGTCCACGACGCGCAGCCACGCATAGCTCATGGGCACGAGGCGTGGGGCTCGCTGCATTTTTTTCTCGACCAGCCTCCCGGTGGCGACATGCGGACGCGCAAGGTATTCAGGCAAAAAGCCGCCGCCCAGTCCCCGCAGTTGGGCCTGCAGTTTTTCCTGCATGCCGGGCACCGTAAAAATGTCCTGGCCGCCGAGCAGGCCCACAGTGATGCCGCTGCCACGCTGCACGGAATCCGCCACGGCCACGGCCCGGTGGGGCATCAGCATCGCATCCGTTATCGGTTCAGCAGCTTTTGCCAGTGGGTGATGGGGCGCCACGGCATAAATGAAATGAATGCTGCCCAGTGTCTTGTGTTGCACCGAGGTATTGACGGATGGTTCCATGGCCACCCCGATGGCCAGGTCTGCCTGGCCGGAGGTAAGCGCTTCCAGCGTGCCCGACAGCGCTTCTTCGCGAATCCGCAGGCGTGTGGGTGGGTTCAGGGCAAAAAAAGCTTCGCACAGTTCCATCACGGTGGTGCGCGAGATCACGCTGTCCACAGCCAGCGTGAGCTGCGGTTCCCAGCCGGTGGCGACGCGCTTGACGCGATTGGCCACGGCGTCGAGTTCGGCCAGCAGGCGGTTGCCTTCACGCAGCAATTCCTTGCCGGCCTCGGTCAGTTTGGCCTGGCGCGAAGAGCGGTCAAACAGCAGCACATCGAGGGCATCTTCCACCTGGCGGATGCGGTAGGTGAGGGCGCTGGGAACCAGGCCCAGCTCGCGTGCCGCAGCCGCCATGCTGCCGGTCCGGTGCACGGCGCCAATCAGGCTGAGGCTCTCCGGGGTCAGGGCGTCGCGAATCCGGTTATTGGTCATTGGGGGAAATATCATTCAAATAATTTGAATGATGCCATCAAAACGCAGCAATGAAAAGTGGGCTGCCCGCGCCTACATTGGAGTCATTGCAACGCAGTTCAACGCACCTTGAAAGGAGCACCTCATGATGACTTTAAGAACATCCGGCGAACGCGGTTACGCCGATCACGGCTGGCTCAAATCTTTTCATTCCTTTTCGTTTGCCGGCTATTACGACCCGGCCCACATGGGTTTTGGCAACCTGCGGGTCATCAATGAAGACCGCATTGCCGCCGGCCGCGGCTTCGGCACCCACGGCCACAAGGACATGGAAATCATCAGCTATGTGCTGAGCGGTGAGTTGGCGCACAAGGACAGCATCGGCAACATCAAGGGCATCCCGCCCGGTGATGTGCAGCGCATGAGCGCGGGCACCGGTGTGCAGCACAGCGAGTTCAACCACGCAGACGGCCAGACCACGCATTTCCTGCAGATCTGGATCGAGCCCAATGTGACCGGCATTCCTCCCAGCTACGAACAAAAAACATTTGCCGATGCTGAAAAGCGCGGCACGTTGCGGCTGGTGGCTTCGCCCGACGGCAGCCAGGGCTCGGTGCTGATCCATGCCAATGCCAGGCTCTATGCAGGCCTCTTCAACGGCGCGGAAACCGCCACGTTGCCGCTCGACGCGAAGCGCAAGACCTATGTGTTCCTGATTCGCGGACAGCTTGAAGTCAACGGCCAGGTGCTGAAGGCCGGCGATGCCGCTGCGCTGCAGGCAGAAGGCACACTGCAACTGGGCCACGGCCAGGACGCCGAGGTGCTGGTGTTTGACCTGGCACCGTAACGCCCGGTCACATGCCGTAACCCATCACCCAGGTCGGGCGCCGAATGCGTACAGCCGCATGGCGCTTGCCCAGAGTGTTTTTTTCCTCCATCATTTCCCCGTTTACTTTATTTATAAGGACTCGTCATGCTCAATTCCCTGCAAAACCCTCTTTCCCTCATCGGCCGCGTGCTGCTGGCTTTGCTATTCGTGCCTGCCGGCTTCAGCAAGATCGCCGGCTTTGCCGGAACGGCCGGCTACATCGCCTCCAAAGGTGTGCCGCTGCCCGAAGTCGCCGCGGCTGCCGCCATTGCGATTGAGCTGGGACTGGGCCTGTTGCTGCTGGTCGGTTTCATGACGCGCTGGGCCGCGCTCGGCATCGCGCTCTTCACCGTGGTGATCACCTTCATCTTCCACAACTACTGGGGCGTGCCCGCCGAGCAAGCCATGATGCAGCAACTGATGTTCTTCAAGAACATCGCCGTGGTCGGCGGCCTGCTCACCGTGGCGGCCTGGGGCGGCGGCGCCTGGAGCCTGGACGCCAAGCTCAAGGGCTGATTCGCCGGCAAGGCTGCAGCAGGGTTCACGCCCGGCTGCGGCTTTTTTTGTTTTGGCGGGTTCCAGATTTCATCCTTCTCCTTTATTCATCTTCCTGCGAAAGACCCGGAATGCCCAAAGTTGTCGTGATTTACCACTCCGGCTACGGCCATACCCAGCGAATGGCGCAGTCAGTCGCCGAGGGCGCGGGCGCTGAACTGGTAGCTATTGATGCCGAAGGCAACCTGCCCGAAGGCGGCTGGGAAACCCTCGATGCCGCCACCGCCATCATCATGGGATCACCCACCTACATGGGCAGCGTCAGCTGGCAGTTCAAGAAGTTTGCCGATGCTTCCTCCAAACCCTGGTACACCCAGGCGTGGAAGGACAAGCTGTTTGCCGGCTTCACCAACAGCGCAGCCATGAGCGGTGACAAGATGTCGACGCTGAATTACCTCTTTACTTTGGCCATGCAGCATGGCGGCATCTGGGTCAGCCAGGGCGTGCTGCCCAGCAACAGCAAGGCGGCGGTGCGCAGCGACACCAACTACCTCGGCTCTTACAGTGGCGCTGTCGCACAATCGCCATCGGATGCAGGTGCCGGCGAAATGAACGCAGGCGACCTGGACAACGCCCGCAACTTCGGACGGCGCGTGGCCGGTATCGCAGCGAGATTCGCTCCCTGATTCTTTTTCTTTTTTACAGGAATTGTCATGACCGTTGAACTCAGGCGCAATCCTCCGGCGGAGCTGGCCCAGCATCTGCAAATTCGCAGCCACGCGCTGATTACCGATGCGTCACTGGCAGAAGGCGGTGACGATGCCGGCCCCTCGCCCCATGACCTCTATGACGCGGCGCTCGGCGCCTGCAAGGCTGTTACCGTGATGTGGTACGCCCGCAAGAAGGGCATTCCCGTCGACGAGATAAAGACGCGGGTTGAACGGGACGACTCTCAGGAGCGCGCCGGCGTTTACAAGCTTGCCACCAAACTCCAGATCAAGGGCGCCCTGACGGATGCCCAGTTGCAGGAATTGCACACCGTTGCCCAGAAATGCCCGGTGCACAAACTCATGAGCACCGTCACGACGGAAATCACGACGGACGTGGAACGGCTGACATGAGCGCTGCACTGAAACTGACCGGGCATCACAAGGACCTGGGCGGCGGCTTCATGGTGCGCCGCCTGCTACCTTCTGCGCAGCAGCAATCGGTTGGCCCTTTCATTTTCTTTGACCACTTCGGCCCGGTGACTGAACACCCCGGTACCAGCCATGACGTGCGGCCGCATCCGCATATCGGCCTGGCCACCGTGACCTATCTGTTCGAAGGCGCCATGATGCACCGCGACAGCATCGGCTCTGCCCAGCGCATAGAACCCGGTGCCATCAACTGGATGACGGCAGGGCGGGGCATTGTGCATTCGGAGCGCGCGCCCGACGACCTGCGTGGTACTGCATATGTAAACCACGGCTTGCAGCTGTGGGCTGCCTTGCCCGCAGAGTTTGAAGAAACAGCACCCGGTTTTTCACACACGCCTGCGGACAGCATCCCAGAGGTGTCCGTGGACGGCGCGGTGGTGCGTGTCCTGGTCGGTGAGGCATTCGGAAAAGCCTCACCCGTCAAGACTTTCTCAAAAACACTCTACCTGGATGTGGCGCTCGCGGCGGGCACGCCTTTCACGTTGCCGCCACTGGCAGCGCAGATGGCGCTGTATGCGGTGGACGCCGACCTGCTGCTGGACGGCGAGCCGCTGGCGATGCACACGCTGGCGACCCTTTTACCCGGCACAGCAGTACAGCTCAGCGCAAACACCCCGGCGCGCCTGGTGGTGATCGGTGGCGACGCACTGGATGCGCACCGCTTCATGTGGTGGAACTTTGTTTCCAGCCGCAAGGAACGCATCGTGCAGGCCGGTGAGGACTGGGCCGCCCAGGCCATGGGGCAGGTGCCCGGGGAGACCGAATTCATCCCGTTGCCCGAGCGGAAGTTCACCGCGGGCTGAGGCCCGGCAAGTCAGGCAAAAGCTTTTTGAGGGAAAGCCCAGCGTTTAAGATCACGCGATGCAAATTTTCAGCCTGCTTCCCTGGTCCGACTGGATGGCCATCGCCTGGTTCTTTGGCGGCTGGATGGGCTATGCCTGGTTTGCCCGGCACTATGGGGTCAAGCGGCCTTCGCTGCTGCGCACCACCAACCGTTACCGGCACCATTGGCTGATACAGGCCACCTCGCGCGACCCGCGCGTGATCGACGGCATCATCACGCAGAACCTCTCCAGCACGCCGGCTTTTTTCTCGTCCACCACGATCATCATCATCGGCGGGTTGTTCGCGCTGCTGGGCACCACCGACAAAGCGGCCGAGCTGGTGCGCGAAATCCCGTTTGCCGTGCGCACCTCGGTGCTGATTTTTGACCTCAAGGTGCTGCTGATGGTGGCGGTGTTTGTCTACGCGTTTTTCCGCTTCAGCTGGTCCATGCGCCAGTACACCTTTGTCGCCCTGCTGATTGGCTCCATGCCGTCACCGCAGGAGTTTGAGGTGGGGAAGTTCGACCGTGAAGCGTTTGCCACACGCGCCAGCCGCATGGTGAGCCTGGCGGCGGAAACTTTTAACGACGGGCTCCGGGCCTACTACTTCAGCTTCGGCATCATGGCCTGGTTTTTTTCCACCTTTGCGTTTGCGCTGGCCACCGCCGTGGTGGTGCTGATTTTGTACAACCGCGAGTTCAACTCGGACGTGCTGGACGTGTTGCGCGAATAGTTCAGAGCCGGCCGTCGGGCAGGTCACGCGCCAGGCGCAGGCCGCTGAACTGCCAGCGGGCATCGGGCGGGAAAAAGTTGCGGTAGCTGGCGCGTATGTGGCTTTGTGGTGTGGCGCACGAGCCGCCGCGCAGCACAAACTGGTTGCACATGAACTTGCCGTTGTATTCACCCACCAGGCCTTCCCAGGGCTTGTAGCCGGGGTAGGGGTTGTAGTTGGACTGCGTCCATTCCCAGACGTCGCCGTACATCTGGGCCGGCAGGCCGTGGCTTTCCTCCTGCTGCGGCAGGGGGTGGTATGCCGCCTTTTCCACAAAGTTTCCCTGCGGCACGGGGCTGGCCACCACGCTGCGCGCTGCCAGCTCCCATTCAAACTCTGTCGGCAGGCGTGCACCGGCCCAGCGCGCAAAGGCATCGGCTTCGAAGTAGCTGAGGTGGCAGGCCGGCGTGTTCGGGTCTACATCAATCAGCCCTTGCAGCGTGAAGTGCTGGTAACTCCCTTCGCTGCCCTGCCAGTAAAAGGGCAGGCTAACGCCGTTCTCAGTCACCCAATCCCAGCCCATGGAAAGCCACAACTCCGGGCGCTGATAGCCCCTGTCGGCGATGAAGGCCATGAACTCGCCGTTGGTGGCGGGCCGGCTGGCCAGCTCGAAGGCCGCCACATAAACTTTGTGGCGGGGCGTTTCGTTGTCGAAGGCAAACCCACCGTCGCGTCCCGCGTCAAAGCCGTGTTCCACCAGACCCGCGTCGTGGCGCATCCAGTTCACCGGCTGTGGGTGTATGCCCGCCAGCGGCCAGCGGCTGGCATAGGCCGGGCGCGCGGGGTTGAAAGACAGTGCATGCTTGATGTCCGTCAGCAGCAGTTCCTGGTGCTGTTGCTCGTGGTGCAGGCCCAAGGTGACCAGTTCGGCCAACTCTTTGTGCTGCGCGGTGTCATTACCGGCCTCTACCTGCGCAATCACTTCCAGCATGCGCTGGTCGACCTGGGCACGGTAGGCCAGCACTTCGTCGAGGGAGGGCCGGCTGATCAGCCCGCGTTTGGGCCGTGGGTATTTGTCGCCCACACCGTTGTAGTAGCTGTTGAACAGCACCCTGAAGCCTGAATCAAACGGCTTGAAACCGGATTCAAAACGCTCGAGGATAAAAGTCTCGAAGAACCAGGTCAGGTGAGCCAGGTGCCATTTGGCAGGGCTGGCGTCCGGCATGGACTGGAGCTGGCAGTCCTCGGGGCTCAGGGGCTCGATCAGGGCTTCGGTCTGCGCCCTGATGGCCATAAAGCGCATGGCCAGCGGAGACTGCCGCGCCTGAAGCGTGTGGGAGCGGGAGAGTGATGGTTCTGTAGGCATGATGGCTACCGTGTGGATGGGCGCGACAGAAGGCTGACCCATGACATGCACAAAAGGGAAACGGTGAAGTTCGGTGTGATAGCAATGAGCGGCTTAAAAGCTTTGCACGGCACCCGGCCTTCAGCTGTCAGACAAGGCCTCGAATGCAGTGGGGATGGCCGTGGGAACGGGCCTTGAAAGCGGCTTGGCCACGGGATTGACCTGAGGTTTCAGTTCAGGGTCCAGGGCGCGCCGCTCGTCAAACACAAAACATTCACCGTCAAAATGCGCGCGTCCGCTTTCCTCAAAATACTTGAGGATGCCACCCTCGAGCTGCCAGACGTTTTCCACCCCGGCTTCGCGCATGAAGATGGCTGCCTTTTCGCAGCGAATGCCGCCGGTGCAGAAGCTCACGACGGTCTTGCCCGCAAGCTCCTGCCGGTTTGCCACCAGGGCCTGGGGAAATTCCGTGAACTTGCTGATGCGCCAGTCAATGGCGTTTTTGAAGGTGCCGACATCGGCCTCAAAGTCATTGCGGGTGTCCAGCGTCACCACCGGTCGGCCCGTGTCGTCGCAGCCTGTGTCAAGCCAGCGTTTGAGCGTGGCGGCATCCACGGCCGGCGCGCGCCCGGCGGCTGGCTGGATGGCGGGGTGGTTCATGCGGATGATTTCCGGCTTGACCTTGACCAGCAGCTTGCGAAACGGCTGGGCACTTGACCAGCTTTCCTTGGCTTGCAGGTCGCTGAAGCGGGCATCCTGTTTCAGCCATGCCAAAAAATCATGAATATCTGCCGCCGTGCCCGCCAGGAAGAGGTTGATTCCTTCTTCTGCCAGCAGTACCGTGCCTTTGATCGCGCGTTGTTGGAGCGCCTGTTCGATGCTGCCCTGCAGCATCGCAGGGTGCGCCAGCGTGACGAATTTATAGGCCGCAATGTTCAGGATTTGCATGATCCGGTTGATTGTAGGCAGGCATGCAGGGCCTTGCACTGCGTCACGGCGCCTCAGCGGACAGCCTCGGCCCTAAAATGACCTTTATGTTTGTTCATTTGCGCCTTCACACCGAATTTTCAGTCGTCGACGGCACCAACCGCATCGATGAAGTCGTGGCCGCTGCGGCTGCTGACCACCAGCCGGCCCTGGCCATCACGGACCTCAGCAATCTGTTCGGAACCGTCAAGTTTTACAAGGAAACCCGGGGTGCTGGTGTCAAACCCCTGATTGGTGCCGATGTATGGGTGCAGGTGCCGGGCAAGGACGCCGGGGCGCCGGCCGCGCGCCTCCTGCTGCTGGTGCAAAACCGCCAGGGCTACCTGAACCTGTCCGAGATCCTGACGCGGGCCTGGACCAAAAACGTGGTGCGCGACCAGGCGGTGGTGAAGCTTGAGTGGCTGCAGGAACTCAATGAAGGCCTGATTGCGCTGTCGGGCGCGCAGGGCGGCGCTGTGGGCCAGGCGCTGCTGCAGGGCGACAGCGCGCGCGCCGTGGAATGTGCGCTGTACTTTGCGGGCCTCTTCCCGCACCGTTTTTACCTCGAACTGCAACGCGCCCAGCGTCCCGATGACGAACGTCATGTGGCGGCCGCCGTCCAGCTGGCGGCACGGCTCAAGCTGCCGGTGGTGGCGACCCATCCGGTGCAGTTCCTGACCTACGACGATTACGAGGCGCATGAGGCCCGTGTGTGTATTTCGGAAGGCGAAATCCTGGGCAATACGCGCCGCGTGCGCAAGTTCACGCGGGAGCAGTACTTCAAGTCGACCGCGCAGATGGCGGCGCTTTTTGCCGATGTGCCCACCGCGCTGGCCAACACTGTGGAAATTGCCCGGCGCTGCAACCTCACGCTGGAGCTGGGAAAACCCATGCTGCCCGACTATCCCACGCCGGAAGTCAATGGCGTGCGCATGCCGATCAACGAATACTTCCGCCACGCGTCGTTTGAAGGGCTGGAGGAACGCCTGGCTCACCTGTACCGCGACGTGGCCGTGCGCGAGCAGAAGCGGCCATCCTATGTGGAGCGCCTGGAGTTCGAGATCAACACCATCCTCAAGATGGGTTTCCCAGGCTACTTCCTGATTGTGGGTGATTTCATCAACTGGGCCAAGAACAACGGCTGCCCGGTGGGCCCGGGCCGAGGCTCCGGCGCCGGTTCGCTGGTGGCGTATTCGCTCAAGATCACCGACCTGGACCCGCTGCAGTACAACCTGCTGTTCGAGCGATTCCTGAACCCGGAACGGGTTTCCATGCCCGACTTCGACATCGATTTTTGCCAGAGCAACCGCGACCGCGTGATCGATTATGTGAAAGACAAATACGGCAAGGAAGCCGTGAGCCAGATCGTGACCTTCGGCACCATGGCCGCGCGCGCCGCCATCCGCGACGTGGGCCGCGTGCTCGACTTCCCGTATGGCTTTTGCGACGGCATTTCCAAGCTGATTCCGAACAAGCCGGGCCAGCACATCACGATTGAACAGGCAAAGGAGCAGGAGCCCATCCTGGCCGAGCGCGAGCGCAAGGAAGAGGATGTACAAACCCTGCTGGCGCTCGCGCAAAAGCTCGAGGGCCTGACCCGCAATGTCGGCATGCATGCTGGGGGCGTGCTGATCGCGCCCAGCAAGCTGACCGATTTTTGCCCGCTCTATGCCCAGCCTGGCAGCGATTCCGCCGTGAGCCAGTTCGACAAGGACGACGTGGAAGCGATCGGCCTGGTCAAGTTCGACTTTTTGGGCCTGGCCACGCTGACCATCCTGGAAATCGCCCGGGAGTTCATCATCGCGCGCCACCCGGCGCAAAAGGACTTCAAGTTCGAGGACCTTCCGCTGAATGACCGGAAGGTCTACGAGCTGTTCGGCCGGGGCCAGACCGAAGCCGTGTTCCAGTTTGAAAGTATCGGCATGCAGCGCATGCTGAAAGACGCGAAGCCGGACCGCCTCGAAGACCTGATTGCGATGAACGCGCTCTACCGGCCGGGGCCGATGGAGCTGATCCCGACTTACATCGCGCGCAAGCAGGGCAAGGAAGTGCCCGAATACCCGGACCCACGCGTCAAGGCCATCCTCGAAGAAACCTACGGCATCATGGTCTACCAGGAGCAGGTGATGCAGACCGCGCAGATCCTGGGCGGCTACTCGCTGGGCGGCGCCGACTTGCTGCGCCGCGCCATGGGCAAGAAGAAAAAAGAGGAAATGGACGCCCAGCGCGAGATCTTCCGCAAGGGCGCGGGCGAGGGCGGTCTCAGCGAAGAGAAAGCCGACGAGGTTTTCGACCTGATGGAAAAATTCGCGGGCTACGGCTTCAACAAGTCGCACTCCGCCGCCTACGCGCTGCTGGCGTACCACACAGCCTGGCTGAAGGTGCACTACACCGCCGAATTCTTCGCCGCCAACATGACGGTGGAAATGGACGACACCGACAAGCTCAAGATCCTGTTCGGTGACGCGCAGAAGATGGGCATCCAGTTCGAGTCGCCCGACATCAACCGCGGCGACTACCGCTTCGAGCCGATCAGTGCCACATCGGTGCGTTACGGCCTGGGCGCCGTCAAGGGCACGGGCCAGCAGGCGATTGCCGCCATCGTGGCGGCGCGCAAGGAAGGCGGCCCCTTTACCTCGCTCTACGACTTTTGCGTGCGCGTGGACCGCAGCCGGCTCAACAAGCGAACGGTGGAAGCCCTCATCAAGGGCGGAGCTTTTGACAACCTGCAACTCAACCGTGCGTCGCTGCTGGCGTCGGTGGACCGCGCCTTTGAATTCGCCGCCGCGACCGAAGCCAACGCCAACCAGGGCGGGCTGTTCGACATGTCCGACTCGCACGCGGCCAGCACCCAGGAGCCGGCGCTGGTCGAGGCCATGCCTTTCGGTGTGAAGGCGCGGCTGGTACTGGAAAAAACGGCGATCGGGTTTTACCTCTCAGGGCACCTGTTTGACGAGGTCGAAACCGAAGTGCGCCAGTTCGCCAAACGCAAGATCGAGGACCTGATCGATTCGCGCGAACCTCAGCTTCTGGCTGCCATTCTGAGCGACCTGCGCGTTATCAACGGCAACCGCGGCAAGCTGATCATTTTCAAGCTCGACGACAAGACCGACGTGCTTGAAGCCTCGGTGGACGAAACGACCTTCAACGCCAACCGCAACCTGCTCAAGGACGACGAACTGGTGATCGTGCAGGGCACGCTGCAGGGCGCGTCGGAGCGCTTCGGCCGCCGCTTCAAGGTCACGCAGGTCTGGGACCTGGAAACTGCCCGCTGCAAATTTGGCAAGTACCTGCGAGTGGCGGTCAATGGCACCACGCCGGATATTTCACGGCTGGTCAGGGACTTCCCGCCGCGCCGCGAGATGTCAGACCAGGGAGAGCTAAGCCGCGGCTTGCCGGTGCGCTTGAGCCTCAGGCGCCAAGGCGAGGCGGGCGGCGTGGCAGCGGAGCTTCATCTGGGGGAGGCAGCCAAATTCTTCCCGACCGATGCCGCACTGGCCAGCTGGATGGCGCAGGCCGACAAGGGGCTGGTGCAGATTGTTTATGAGTGAAACAGGCCTCTAGGCCAATAGAGACGAGCGCAAGCAGCTATAAAAAAGGTAGCGCTTGGCTTAGTCCTTGGGTCCGAATTCAACGGGAAAGTCTGTAATCACCTTGCCGTTTTCGTCTGGAGGAATGCGTTCTGCCTTCTCTACAGCCCGGAGAACGGCCTCGTCCCAAGCTTGCACTCCACTGGATTTGCTCAGCTTTGAACTCATGATAAGTCCTGTGGAAGAGACTTTCACCTGGACGATAGCTTTCGGGTTTCCCTGAATACTTTCAGGATTTGCAAAGGTGATGTTGCGCTTGAACAAAGCGGCCAATCGTCCTTTGTAATTTGCCGATGGACCGCTGGCCTTTTGAGCCGTACCAGTGGCCTCGGCGCCGCCGGTGGCGCCGGCCTGGCCCATCATCCGTTTGAGGTTTTCGTCACGCAGCTTTTTCGCCGCAGCGTCAGCCAGCTTTTGCTTCTCGTCGTCTTTCGCGTCCTGCTTCTTCGCTTCGGCCTTTTTGGCGTCTTCGGCGGCTTTGCGCTTGGCCTGCTCTTCTTTGGCCTTCAGTTCTTTTTCTTTCTTTGCCAACTGCTCAGCCTTGAGCTTTTCCTGTTTCAGTTTCTGCTGGTTCTCGGCTTCTTTTTGCTGCTGCAGCAGCTTGCGCTTTTTCTCCTGCTCCAGCGCGATGTCGACATTGGGCGCTGGCGGCGGTGTCTTCACTTCCGGTGTTGGGGGCGCGGGTGGAGGCGGTGGTGGGGTGGGGGCTTCCACCAGCCTGGGCGCCGCCGCCTGCGGCACGCTGGACCAGATTTCGGCATCGAACGACACGGCCTTGTCGCTGTGCTTCCAGTTGATGCCCCAGGTCAGCGCGGCCATCAGCAGGATGTGGGCAAGCAGGGCCAGCCCGAATGCGCGCAACGACCCGCTGTCGCGGGGCGGTCCGAATTCGAGGCGGTCTGCGGCGCTGGGCATGGCGGGTTGCGGGCGGCTACTTGTTGCCGGTTTGCACGGAAAGGCCTACGCGCGACACCCCGGCTTTTTGCAGATTGTCCATGACCTGGACCACGGTTTCGTACTTGATCGATTTGTCGGCGCTGATGACCACGGGCACAGCTTCGGCGCCGACGGCTTTCACGGCCGGCTCCAGCCGGGCGATGTCAGCTGCGACGTTGCGCACGTTGCTGGGCACGCTGTCGGTCTTGATCTTGATCTGCACGGTTTCATCCTTGCTGATCAGGATCTGCACCGGATTTTGCGGCTGGCTGGGCGCCTTGCCGACCTTGGGCAGCGCGATCATGCTGGGCGTGATCAGCGGCGCGGTCACCATGAAGATGATGAGCAGCACCAGCATGACGTCGATGAACGGCACCATGTTGATCTCGCTGATGGTGCGCCGGTTGCGGCCGCGGCGGGAATTGACTGCTGGCATGGCGGTCTCCTAGACGGACGGCCGCAGCGAAGGGCCGCCCCGAGCAAGGCCAGCCCCTTTGGGGGGCAGCGTATTACACGAAGTGAAAAGCGTGGGGGCCAACATTTCAGTGGCCGGAGGGTGATTGGGCGCCCAGATTGCGCTGCAGGATGTTGGAAAACTCTTCGATGAAGGTTTCGAGCCGGTTGGCAACGCGGTCGATGTCATGCGAGAAGCGGTTGTAGGCCACCACGGCCGGAATGGCGGCGAACAGGCCGATGGCGGTGGCGACCAGCGCCTCGGCAATGCCCGGTGCCACCGTGGCCAGCGTGACCTGTTCCAGGGCCGCCAGGCCGGTGAAGGCGTGCATGATGCCCCAGACCGTGCCGAACAGGCCGACGTAAGGCGAGACGGAGCCAACGGTGGCAAGGAAGGAGAGATTGGCTTCGATCGCGTCCACCTCACGCTGGTAGCTTGCGCGCATGGCGCGGCGCGCGCCGTCCAGCAGGGTACCGGCGTCGGTGATGCGGCGCTCGCGCAGCTTCTGGTATTCACGCATGCCGCTGGCAAAAATGCGTTCCATGGGGCCGGAGTGCTTGGCGTTTTGCGCAGCACCGGCGAAAAGGTCGTTGAGGCTCGTACCCGACCAGAATTCGCGGTCGAATTCATCATTGAGCTTTTGCACTTTTTTCAGGGCAATGATCTTCCTGAAGATGGCGGCCCAGCTGGCAATGGACACGCCCACCAGCAGCGCCACCACGGCCTGAACGACCCAGCTGGCATTGAGGATGAGGCTGACGATGGAGAGGTCTTGATTCATGTTGAAGCTTTGCTCAAGTTTTTAGGCTGTCAAGAATGGCAGCAGGAATCCGCCTGGGCTGCAGGCTGGCGGCGTCGACCCAGCCAATCCGTATGGTTCCTTCACAGAGCAGGACGGGTGGCAGTCCCTCTTCTTGCTCTGTTTTTAATAGCACCTGCTGCCCGATTATCATGGACGCGCGGCCTGCTTCGACCAGGCTTGCCGTAACAATGAGTTCATCGTCCAGGCGGGCAGAGCGATGGTAGCGGATGCTGGTTTCTGCCACCACAAATATGCCACCGGTACTTTCCCTCAGGCGCTGTTGTTCAACACCGAGTGATCTGAGCCATTCAGTGCGCGAACGTTCAAAAAATTTCAGGTAGTTCGCGTAAAAAACAATGCCGCCGGCGTCGGTGTCTTCCCAATACACCCTCACGGGCCAACTGAATGTGGCCCCCACGCTTTTCACTTCGTGTAATGCGCTGCCCCCCGAGGGGGCCGCTGCGCCTGCGGTCTGGCGAAGCCAGTCCCGCGGCCCCTGCTTGAAAGGACTTCCGCCTACGTTTGACTTGATCGTCCTCTGACTAGGCAAGGGCAGCCTCCAGACGGGCGATGGCTTCCTTCAATTGGTCCATGGAGTTGGCTGTGGAAAACCGTACGAACTGTTCGGGTGCCGCATGCCCGAAGTCACGGCCCGGCGTGACGGCCAGGTGGGCGCGGTTCATGAGCTCGAAGGCGAAGTCCCAGCTGCCGCTGACGCCCAGTCTGGCGGCCGCGGCGGTGCAGTCGGCGTAGGCATAAAACGCGCCGTCCGGCATCACCGGAACCGTGAGCCCCAGGCGGTTGAGCTCGGGGATGAAGTAGTCGCGGCGCGCCTTGAATTCGGCGCGGCGGCGTTCGTACTCTTGCAGGCTCTCCGGCTCGAAGCAGGCCAGGGCGGCATGCTGGGCCACGGTGCTGGCGCAGATAAAGAGGTTTTGTGCGATGCGCTCGATCACCGGCGCCAGCGCTTCGGGCACCACCAGCCAGCCCAGGCGCCAGCCGGTCATGTTGAAGTATTTGCTGAAGCTGTTGATGCTGATCACGCTGTGGCCCAGCTCGCCGGGCATGGCCAGCGCCGAATGGCCGAAGTGCTCTTCGTAGCTCAGGCCCAGGTAGATTTCATCGATCAGCGTGATGCCGCCGCGGCTGTGCACAAATTCGTGGATGCGCTGCAGCTCTTCCGGTGCAATCGAGGTGCCCGTGGGATTGGACGGGGAAGCCAGCAGCACGCCGCGTGTTTTGGAGTTCCATGCCGCTTCCACCTTTTCGCGGGTCAGCTGAAAGCGTTCTTCGGCGGTGGTGGGGACCAGCACCGCATTGCCTTCTGCCGCACTGACGAAATGCCGGTTGCAGGGGTAGCTCGGGTCGGGCATCAGGATTTCGTCCCCCGCCTCAATCAGGGCCAGGCAGGCCAGTTGCAAGGCAGCGGAGGCGCCCGCGGTGATGATGATGCGGTTGGGCGCCACCTGCGCCCCGAAGCGGGAGGAGTACCAGCCGCTGATGCGCTCACGCAGTGCCGGCAAGCCGGTGGCCTGGGTGTATTGCGTGGTGCCATGTTCAATGGCACGGGTTGCGGCCTGTTGCACCAGAGGCGGCGCCGTGAAGTCGGGCTCGCCGATGTTCAGGAAGATCATGGGCGATGCGCTGTGCGCAAATTCCTGCGCCAGCGCAGAGGCCGCTTTGGCAACCTCCATGACATAGAAGGGCTCAATCCGCTGAGCCCGCTGGGCGATTTTCAAGGCTGGCCTTTCACGGGGCGAGCCCCTATCGGGATTTGTCGGCAGCGACTTCAACGGCGCGCAGCGAGGGCGCCATTTTGTTCAGGACCCCGTTGACGTACTTGTGGCCGTCGGTGCCGCCAAAGGCTTTGGCAAGCTCGATGCACTCGTTGATCACGACACGCCAGGGTACATCGAGGCAGTGGGTGAACTCATAGGCGCCTATCCACAGCACAGCATGCTCCACCGGCGATATTTCGGCCATGGGCCGGTCCAGCAGGGGCGTGATGTTTGCATCGAGCGTTGCCGCGCCTTCGATGCAGCCATGCAAAAGCGCATCGTAGTGGGCGGAGTCGGCTTTGTGAAAACCCACGAGGTCTCGGGTAAACGCGTCAATCGAATCCGCTTCGTTTCGGCCTACCAGGTGCTGGTAGAGCGCCTGCAGTGCGAACTCGCGTGCGCGCGTGCGGGCGGATTTGTCCGCCGCCTTTTTGACGCCGGTGTCGGTCAGGCCGGTGCGGGTTTGGGGCGGGCGTTTGGGTTTGGTGATGGGGTCTGCCATGAAGTGCCAGTCAGGTTAAGGGATGCAGGAGCAGGCGCTCAGGCAATTTCATTGATCAGGTTGGCCATTTCGACGGCAACGCGGGCGGCGTCGCGCCCTTTGTCGACCTGCCGGGCTTCAGCCTGTGCGACGTTTTCCGTCGTGAGTATGGCATTGGCAATAGGCAACTGGTAGTCAAGCGCCAGGCGCGTGACGGCGGCGCCGCTCTCATTGGCCACCAGTTCGAAATGGTAGGTCTCACCGCGAATGATGCAACCGAGGGCGATCAACGCGTCGTATTTGTTGCTTTCGGCCAAGGCCTGCAATGCAACAGGGACTTCCAGTGCGCCGGGCACCTTGACGTGTTTGATGTTGTCCTCTTGCACACCCAGCGCGGACAGCTCGTGTTTGCAGGCTTCTGCGAGCGCATTGGTAATGCTTTCATTGAAGCGCGCCTGCACGATGCCAATGGAAAGTTTTTTGCCGTCAAGCTTGTCGCCTGAACCTTTTTCTGCTCCAAACACGGTGTATCCCTTTGATTGATTTTTGTGGAACGAAGTGACTAGTCTTTGGTGGTATAGCCCACGATCTCAAGGCCGTAACCCGTCATGCTCGGCATGCGGCGCGGGTTACCCATGAGGTTCATCCGGTGCACGCCGCATTCACGCAAAATCTGTGCGCCCACACCGTAGGTTCGCAAGTCCATGCGGCCGCGTTCGGGTGCCTGGCTGGCGCGCGCGGTGCCTTCAAACTGGGCGAGCAATTGCGCCGCGCTTTCACCGCAATTGAGCAGCACGGCAACGCCCCTGCCTTGTTCTGCGATGTGTTTGAGGCTCTGGTCGAGACTCCACGAATGCATGGAGCGGCCCGTTTCAAGAACGTCCAGCACCGATAGAGGCTCATGTACCCGCGCGGACACGACGTCATCGGCAGACCACGCACCCTTGACCAGGGCCAGGTGCAGGCTTTGGCTGGGTTTGTCCCGGAAGGCATGGGCGGTGAATTCGCCAAAGGCGGTTTGCAGTGTGCGGCTGCCGATTTTTTCCACCAGCGAATCGTTGCGGCTGCGGTGTTCGATCAGGTCGGCGATGGTGCCGATTTTCAGGCCGTGCTCCGCCGCGAATACCAGCAGGTCTGGAAGCCGGGCCATGGTGCCGTCGTCTTTCATGATTTCGCAAATGACGGCGGCCGGTGAGCAGCCGGCCATGCCGGCCAGGTCGCATCCGGCTTCGGTGTGGCCGGCGCGCATCAGCACACCACCATCGACAGCCTGCAGCGGAAAGATGTGGCCGGGCTGGACCAGGTCGGTGACCCTGGCGTCTTTGGCCACGGCGGCCTGCACGGTGCGGGCGCGGTCGGCGGCTGAAATGCCGGTGGTCACGCCTTCGGCGGCTTCAATGGAAACGGTGAAGGCGGTGGAGTGCTTGGTGCCGTTGCGCGTGGCCATGGGCGGCAACTGCAGCAGCTCGCAACGCTCGCGGGTCAGGGTCAGGCAGATCAGGCCGCGGCCAAAACGCGCCATGAAGTTGATGGCCTCGGGCGTGACGTGGTCTGCCGCCAGCACAAGGTCGCCTTCGTTTTCACGGTCTTCTTCATCGATCAGGATGACCATACGGCCGGCGCGCATGTCGGCAACGATGTCTTCAACAGGGGAAATGGCTGTGGTCATGGTTCAGGGCTTTTTTAGGATGTTGTTATGGGTGTCGCCCAGCATGCGCTCGACATAACGCGCGATCAGGTCGATCTCGAGATTGACGTCGGAGCCTGCGGCCAGCCGGCTCAGTGCAGTGTTCTGCACGGTGTGGGGAATGAGGTTGATGCTGATTTCCGTGCCGCCCGCGTCGCCAGCCAGGTCGGTGACGCGGTTGACGGTCAGGCTCACGCCGTTGACGGTGATGGAGCCCTTGTAGGCCAGGTACTTGCCGAGCTCGCGCGGGGCGCGAATGCGCAGCTCCCAGCTTTCGCCGACCTGGGCGAAATGCGTCACGCTGCCAATGCCGTCAACATGGCCTGAAACGATGTGGCCACCGAGGCGATCGTGCGCACGAAGGGCTTTTTCGAGGTTGATGGGGCCGGTTTCCGCCAAGCCGGTGGTTTTGGCCAGGGATTCGGCGGAAATGTCGATGGTGAAGCGATTGAGGGGAAGGTCCAGTGTTGTGGCCGTCATGCATGCGCCGTTGAGCGCGATGCTGTCGCCCAGGCCCACGTCATCAAGGTAACCCGCAGGCGCCTCGATGGTGAGGCGCTTGCCGTGGTCTGAAGAGCTGCCCAGGCTTTGGATGGCGACGATGCGCCCCAAGCCGGTAATGATTCCGGTAAACATGGTGCCATTTTCGCAGGGAATCCGGGCGCGGCGGCGCAGACAGCGCCAAAGGCCCGGAAAAGAGGGTGTTCAGCCGTGATTCACAAGGCTTGTGCAGGCACGCGTGGGCCGGTTCAGACGTCTATATCTAAGGGAAAATGGCCGTAACCCAATGGTTACGGGCGCAAGCAGCTATTGTTTTGATAGCGGATATGGGTGTTTTGCGAGCGTTCGCAGGGAAGACCGATGTCCACCATTGCGCTAGAAAGCTTCCCGGCCCGCCAGGCGAGCGACGATACGCAGGTCGGGCCCGACCCTGTCGGTAGACAGGAACTGGAGTTGGAGCCCGTTCGCGAGCGTTTGCAGGGGTTCCAGGGCAGCCATGCCCTGGCCAGGCCCAAGCAGCCTGGGCGCGAGGTAAACCAGGAATTCATCCACCAACCCGCTGCGGATCAGCGATGCGTTGAGCTTGCTGCCGGCTTCGACATGCAGTTCGTTGATTTCGCGCTGCGCCAGGTCTTTCATCATGGCCGCCAGATCCACTTTTCCCCGGGCGTCGGGCAGGCAGGTGACCGTCGCACCTTTGGCGACCAGCGCGGCTTCTTGTGGCGAGCCTCGTGTGGCGGTGTAGATCCACACCGGACCTCCTGACTGGAATATCCTGGCACCAGGCGGTGTTTGCAGCAGACTGTCGACAATCACGCGGCAGGGCTGCACCTGCGTTTCCACCAGCCGCACGTCCAGCTGAGGGTCATCCTCCAGCAGGGTCCCGATGCCCGTCAGCACGGCGGAGGCCCGGGCCCGCCACGCGTGGCCGTCTGTCCGCGCCTCAGGCGAGGTGATCCACTGGCTCTGACCGTTGGCCAGCGCCGTGGTGCCGTCCAGCGAAGCGGCAACTTTCAGGCGGACCCAGGGGGTTTTGCGGATCATCCGGCTGAAAAAGCCGATATTCAGTTCCCTGGACTCCTCGGCGCCCGGCCCGACCTCCACCTCGACGCCGGCGGCCCGCAGGCGCTCAAATCCCTGGCCGGCCACCAGCGGATTGGGGTCCGCTATCGAGGCGACCACCTTTTTGATGCCAGCGGCAGTCAATGCATCACAGCAGGGGCCTGTTCGTCCGTGGTGGGAGCAGGGCTCGAGGGTGACATAGGCGGTGGAGCCTTTGACCGAGTGGCCTTTATTCGCTGCATCGCGCAGGGCCATGATTTCGGCGTGGGGGCCGCCTGCCTGCTGGGTATGGCCAGTTCCCAAAATTTTGCTTCCACCTGAATCGGTCAGGACGCAACCTACGCGAGGGTTTGGCGCGCTGAGATACAACGCCTCTTCGGCCACACGCAAGGTCTGCAGCATCGCTGGGTTCATGATGGATTTTCTAACGGGGCAGATTTAAGCTGAAAGGTTGTAGGGTCAGGGATTTCATTCTGAGGCAAAGCCCATTTCCAGCACCCTGCGACTGGCGACTATATTCCCTTGCCTTGTCGCGGGGGTCATTTTCGTCTGCATAAGCGCCTCTATGATTTCGGCTTGCTGGCTTCGGCTGATTTCTGGTCTCGAAGAAATGATGTTCATATCCAGCAAACGGCCATCCTCTGCAATCCATATTTCTATGACCAGACGACGCAGTTTCAGGCTTGTTGCAGTTTTGTCCGGAAAGTTCCAGTCGAGCATCGGAAGGGCCGGCTGGTCGACCTCTTCAATGTCAAAAAAACGAACATCAGACATGCCGGGCTTTCTCGGGCTGGTGGAAGAAAGCTCCTGGCCGGGGGCAACCAAACCTTCAGCAGGCGCTGGTTTGATAGTTGCCGCAAGCTTTTCAGGCGGTATGGACTCGGTGGGTTCTGCCTGAGCAGCATTGCTGGGCTCGGTCATGACCCGAACGACCATGCTGTGATTCGCCGGACGTGCCGCAGTTGCAGTTTTTCCGGGTTTTTCGATGGATTGCGATACGAACAACAGCACGCTACCGTGCATGAGTAGGGAAGCAATGGCCGCAATCACCCAGCGGTTGTGCTGAGAAAAACGTCTTTCCTTCTTATGTTTCACCGGTTGGTGCGGCTGGGCTCATCATTTCCAGCAAGAAGTGGCTGCATCCTGGGCAGAAGAAAATGCTGTTGAATAATTCACGTTGCTTTTTACGCCCGTATTCGTGATCTGGTAGTCGCCGCATTTATCAGCAGACATTGGGCCAGGTGAATTGCGCGTTGCGGTGACGGTATAAGTTCTTGCTGCCGCGGCAGATACGGCAATGCTGTAGGCGCCACCGCCATCACGGGGTGATTGCTTCAGATTCGCCGGGAACAAATCGGCCACCGCGGTCCCCGCGGTATTGGTGTCGTACTTCATGTTTTCCGTGTAGTGGCGCTCCATCCATTGAGAAGCTTCAAGGAGCACGGTGCGAACCTCGGCCCTGCGCCCCCTCGCAACGTACTCCTTGTAGCTCGGAAGCGCGACAGCACTCAAGAGGCCAATGATGGCGACCACGATCATCAGCTCAATCAGTGTGAAGCCCCTGCTTCGAGGCGCAACGCCGTGGGGTCGATTTTTCGCGGTTGCCTTGTGGAAAGGAATTTTCATAGGTTTTACCTGGTCTTGAAGGAGGGAATTTCGCGCCAGTAAATTCGCGCTTTCGTGTTGTCTCCCTTGCCCTGCAATCTGGTGCGATCACCAACGACAGCTGTGCAATTGAGTTCCCCCGAGGCACATGCGGTACCGGTTGAATCCCCGGAGACGGTGACACGTTGGTCGATGATCTTGACGGACGCGACGTTATAAACGACACCGCCAATCGTGATCGTGCCAAAGAGCCCCGTGTTCAGCAAGCCCGTGATGGGGTCTACAAAGGTGATGTAAGCAGCGGGCCCGCTAAAGCAGATGTTGCTGCTGGTGGCGGACGGTGCGATGGATACCGTTGCCAGCAGGCCTTGGCTCATGGTCGGGTTACTCACCACCATTTCCGAGGTGTCCGGCAGATTGATGTACCAACCCTTGTTGTTCGTCCAGTCCATGGCTGCGCCAGTCACATAGCCTTGGCCCAGAATGCCATTGGTGGGGTCCGCGTCATCCACAGTAATGCGTACGAATGTGCGGGCTGCCAGCTGCGTCCGCAGGCGGGGAAGGCCGGTCGTCGTATTGTCGAGCAGCGACGGATCCGCAATGTAGGCGGCGCTGGAATAGATGGGTTTATCCCAGATGCCAAAAATCCCATTAACGTTGCCGGAGCCGTCAGGGAAGTCGGAACTGACAATGGACTTGCCGGTTGCGAAATTAACCACCACGCCGCCCAATGGATGGAACCGATACTCTGGTGCAGAGGTGATGGGCAGGCGGTTCACCGATGCATCTGTAGGCTTGGCGATGAACAATGGCCGTTTGTTGGTGCCATCCGTATTGGCATAAGCAACCTTCCAAAGCGCTGGGTTGGGGCTTGAAACGTCGAACTTCCACAGGTTGCCCTTGAGGTCACCCGCATAGATGACGTCGGCGACCCCATCATTGTTCGTGTCCACCCAGGTAGCTTGCGACAACCCATTGCTGGGCCCGGCGGCGGCCACCAGCTTGACGTAATTCACGCCGGGCGTCCAGACACCGCTATACGGGCCATTTGCAAACAGGATATAGAGCGCCGCCGATCCGTTCGTGCTGTTGACGCCGTTAGGAACAATCGTCGCAAATTTGCCATTGTTCATCTTGGCAACAGCGCCGGCTTGTCGACTTGAACGATTCGTGGTGCCCATTTGCGCCAGGTTGTATCCAAGGTCGCCACTGCTGTCGTCTGCTTCGGAGAATTGCCACTTGAAGACGTTCGCTGCATTTGCTTCTGTCAAGGTATCCGGATCCGTTACGTCAAGAGCAAACACACCCTTGGCGCCGCGTCCCAAAGACCCAAACAGATAGGTTTTCCAGGCGGCTGCAGGGACCAAGGCGTCATAGCCGGGCGCTGCGGCATTGGTGATCGTGGATCCCAGCAATACGTCCGCGGAGTAGGGCGTTCCATCCATAAATGACTGGACTTTTTCGCCAGCGGGGTCTACCCAGTTCTGCAGGCGGGAATGAACAAGTTGTGGCACGTACGAAACGATGGGTGTGCCGCCTTCCGATACGACTGCGGAAGCGTTGAAGCCGTGCAGCATGCCATCGCCTGCACCGATCCAGAGAATGCTCTTGCGGTCTTTTTGGGCTGTGACAAACGTACCGTAGCCTGGGAAAAGGGTTCCGAAATAGTCTGCGTTGGGCTTCGAGGTCACCACGGGGTTGGAGTTGACGACAGGCCCCATGATGGAATTGGTATTGCGTTTTCGGAACCGGAGACCTGTCGGGGTTTCGTCAACGCGGCTGCCCCGAAGCCAGTTGAGCTTGGCCTGGGCCGTTGCATCTGTGCCGCCCACCGCAGTCGTTTTAACGGCATTCGACAAGGCTGCCCAGGTAAATGGCGTGCCGGTCGAGTTCCCGACATTGGTAATGATCTGCCGCGAAGTGGACGCCGTCAATTTGGTATGGCCATCCCAGTAGTAATAGCTGCGGTCCAGCGTGCCGTCGCTCTTGAGGCGAATATCAAAGTCACCGTCAGGCTTGACGATAAATGACAGCACTTCGCCATGGCCGTCGTCGCCGTCAAAGCTGGCCAGATATTTCAGGCTGCCAGTCGTGAGCTGCGAAGCGGCAAGTGCAGGCGCCGTGTTGGAAGCGCCCACAATCGCACTGAAGGCGGCGCGCAAGGCTTTTTCCAGCTCGCTGGGGCGAATTGCCAGGAAATAGTTATCCGGGTAGCCATCTGCGCCAGGCGTACCATCCAGCTTCTTCACATCCCAGTTGGCCTTGTCGGTGGTGGGTTTTTCGAAGTAAATTTTCGGATCAGACGGTGGTACGGTGACATTTTCATTTTTACTGAACCCGCCCCATTTCGCTGCAAGCCAAAGCGGATCCTGAAGCTGAGCAGCGGTTGCCGTCCCAAAATCATATTCAGCGCGGCTCTCTTCCTGGTTCACTTCGCAATTGTTGCAGCCGCCCGATGTATTGATATTGGGGTGCACTGTACCGTCAGCCTTCTTCACGGTCAGCGTGGTGCTGTCTGTGAAACTGTAGGTATAGATACCGGAATGGAAGTGCGCGCCGTCTTTGGTGCTGCCGGATATGGTGTAGCCAAAGCCCTGGGGGTTCACCGACGCGGCGTTGAAAACCCGGGTGTACACATACAACTTGGTGCCTATGACCTCGTACCGCAGGATACCGGAGGCATCGCTGTCATAGTCACCACCTTGTTCAGAGTCTTCCCAGATGATCAGGAATTTCCCTGACGTGGCAGTCGGCGTGCCCACTACGCGGAAGTCAACGAGGGTACCGCCACCAACCGTGCCGCCCGCAACCAGCTGGTAGGAGGGTTGAATGATGATTTTTCGGCCTGCGATCGTCGGGTGGGGGACTTCAATACGCGGTTTACCGGGAGACAGCGCAACTGAAAAGCTTTTGACCTTGAACGCATCCGGGTTGGCGATCAGTTGCGCGGCCGTCGGCGTCCGCACGGCGTTGGTTCTGGCCCAATAGGCAGCACCAGACAGCGCATACGAGCCCGCATACGTTGGGGCGTCAGGACACAGACCATCTACCGCAGCCAGCGTGGAAACTGTCTTGCCGGTACAGGTTCCATCGTTTGTGGTGCCATTGTTTCCGATGAAAAACTTGTTGCCATGAATTCCTTCATCCGTACCAATCACATTGATCATGTTGACCAGGCTTGGGCTGCCCGGCAATGTGGCGAAAGGACTCCATTGAGTGCTGGTGTTGTTGTCATAAGACGTCACGCTGGCATTGAAGTTAATGGCATTGATGGCGCGGCACTGGCCCTGGCCGAAAATGGCATCGGCCGCTGTTTTGGCGGCGGCATTAGCCCGGTTCACCGGGTCAACCCATGCCGGTTTGGGCAGGCCCATGGCGGCATCTTTCGAGCCGGTTTGTGTGTAGTCATAAGTGCCGCTTGGCGACAGGCCGCCAAGATAGCGCAGCGTTTCGGTGAACATCTCACCCATGGGGTTGCCCCAGCTGGTGCACTGGTTGTCCGTTAGCGAGGTCAGCTGGAAAGTACAGTTGCCGTCACCAATGTAGGTGCCGTCGCTATAGCGATATCCGTAAACGCGCAGCTTGTTGATGGTGTAAACGATGCCCTGCGCGGAGGTATACGTGCCATCGGTGGTGTAGTTCACTTCATTTTGGAACGACTGCAAATTACTTCGAAGGACGCCGCCGCTGATATTTTTGGCAAAGGAGCCGGTCATCAGCCCGAATTCGGCAAGGTTGCCTTCCCCGTACTCATGCAACAAGCCGATTGGCTTGAAATTCGCGGACGGATATTGCCTGCAATTTTCTGTACCCAGCAGCGCCGATGCGCAAACCTCGACCCGCACGATAAAGTCAGGGCCAGTGGCGCCAATGACGACCCCCTGGGTGCCCTTTGTGGGATTGCTGGAGCCGGAGCCCAGTCCCGTAACGCCTACGTTATTGCCGTTGGAGGCGGATTTTTCTCCACTCCAATGGCACTGCCACCGCTCATTGGCATTCCAGAGCTGGTAGTCGCCCTTGGCGATTCGCATCAAGGGCGGGTTGGCGTTGGTGTGTGAATCGCCGTTGCCTGTTGTGTTGGTATTGAACGGCGAGTTGGCGGTCAGGTTGTCACCCAGCGTGGTGTTGCAGATGGTGGCTGAGGTCTGGGTCAGATTCTGTATGGTCCATTGCTTGATGGTCAGTGTCGGTGTTCCGGCGGTGGCACCGACATAACCCGTTGGCGTGACCACCATGGTGATCCAGGCAGGGTCGACGGCCACTGCAACACCTTCCATGTATTGGGTTGGCGTGGGCGTGTTCACTGCCCTGATCTGGTCGCCGACCTCGACATTGAATGTGGTGGCCTGGGCGACGGAATGCGTCACGCAGTTGTACTGAGGGGGGGCATTGGTTGCGCCGCCATAGTAAGTTTCAACCAGAGTTTGGCAAGTGGTGGCAATAGCTGCGGCCGGCGCGGTGCCGGGATTGTTCTTGTGAGCCTTGTTGGAATTGAACGTAAACTCAATAAGGCGTCGCGCATTATTGGTGTTGTCGTTGCTGATGACGCTCGAAGCCGCAAGCTGGCTGGCGGTAAAAGGGGTGAGTTGATCCAGATCGTCGCCCTTGTAATACTTGGCGAATGAATGGGCATCTGTCGGCAGGCTGGTACGCTCCAGAATGGTCAGTGCATTGGTGTCGGTGGAACGCAAGCCGCCGTACAGCACCTTGCGCACCACGTCCATGCGGGTCATGGTGGCCCAGTTCAGGAAGTTGCCGCTCCAGTTGCCCGTGCAATATTTGTCCGTGTTGGTGCTAACGGGGGCAAAGCGGTTTGTCGTGCCGCTGTAGCTATAGCATTTATAGGAATCGAAATACCCGTAGTAGTTAAAGCTGTGCTTGTAAGTTGTTTCGGGAATTCCGTCGCCGTCAAGATCCGAGAACTCGTCGTACGCCCGGTAAAAAAGCTGATGGTCTTTCGACATGTTCAGCATGATCATGGGCCTCGGCGACGAGGTCACGATGTTTGGCGGAATGGCCGGGGTCAGTGCCTGTGCAAATGCCACCCCTTGCGAAGTGAGCGCCGCAAACAAAAATCCGGCAATGGTGATAATTTTTTTCACGGATTTTCCTTAATTGCTTGGGAGAAAAGGACGGTAATAGGTTTGCATTACAACTTCAGTGTTGATGTCTGCCCCGAAACCACGGGCACTGATGCGAATGACGATGTCATCGCCTGCAGAACCTTTGAAATATTCCATCAGGTATTCAGGCTGCCTTGCCACACCGGCAAATCTGGCAACACCGGTAAAGGTGCCCAGGGGTACCGCACCGGTGAAGGTGCAATTGGTGCCTGCACCTGCCGCGTCGCTTGGTTTTGCGCTGGGCGTGGCAGGCGGACCTTCCCACAGCCCTTTTTTCCCGTTGATGGTCGGCCACCAGGGTTCAGGGTTGGTGACGGTGGTGTAGTTGCTCGTGTAGTAATAGTCCAGTGGGTTCCGGCACTGCCCTCTGGGGCAGCTTGGGTCGAAGTAGGGCCCCATGGTTTTTTCTTTTATGGGCCTGTCGTCGTCGCGCGCACACAAGGCATTGGGACGCAGAGGGCCTGCCAATTTCAAGTCGCGCTCTGCGTCGCGTAGTGCGGCTTCTGTGGCCTGGCGGGCGACTTCGTAGTCGAGTTGGTTTCTCGAGAGCGTTTCACCCGTGGTTGCGCGTCGCATCCCGATGGTCCCGAGAATCGTGATGACCAGCAGGAACATCAAGACTATAGGGAGGGACACTCCTCTTTCGAGGCGCGCTGTAGTGATTGGCATGCCGGCTCGCATCAGTAAATACCTGTCAAGTTATTTCGAATGGCAAATACGCGCTCGTATTTCTTGTAAATAGTCCGGTCGGTGGCCGCGTAGGTGATGTTGGCGCCCCGGCAGTTGGCATAGCTGCGCAAGGAGCCTGCCTTGTCCTGGGTGCGCGAGTTTTCCGGCGTACGGGTCAGCAAACACACCCTGATGGCGGTTACGCGCTGCCATGATGTGAAGCCCGCGACATCGGGCAATGCAGTCACTTCGGCAGCGGTATGGTAGGTCTCCGGAGACGTCCCAGCTGTCCCGGCCACCCCATATCGGATCACCATGTCTTCAATGCCTTCAAAAATCGGTTGATAAATGGTGTCTTCCGGGTTTTTTCCATTGCCGTTGCATCCGAGGCTCTTGGTATTCACTGTCCGGGTGGTACCGCCGACGCCCTGGGCCGTATAGCTGGTAGCGACCAGGCCAAAACGGTTGGATACGTAGCGCGGCCGTCCATCGGCAATCTGCGCCGCATTGTTGGGATCAAGGTCAACAGATTGCCTCAGGCAGTCGAACCCACTCCCAAAGGTCGATGCATCCAGCTCTGGCATGGTGAAATAGTTGATCACAACCGAATCTGGCGCAGTGGCTACCGTGCTGCCGCAAGCCCTGGTTGTGGGATTGAACACCGCGCCGTCGCACCCAAACAGCCCCTGGTTATAGGCCACGGCGGTTGAGTATTTGGTATTGGTGAATCCCCCCAAATTACCTGAGGCCGCGGAGGTGGTGGACATGATCATGGGGTAGAAACCCGCCATCTGAAGGTCGCGGCCAATCATGTCCAGTGCAAGCTTGCCGGTCTCATTGAGCATCGCCATATTGGCTGAGGCTGTAGCGGCCGAGCGGGTGCCCAGATATGCCGCCGCTGCCGCGAGGGCGAGGACCAGGCCGATGACCAGACTGACCAGCAGCTCGATCAGTGTCAAACCGCGTTGGCGGTAGCGCGGCTGCGCCATTCCGATGTGAAGTGTCTTCATGGAATCATCTCAAGATTGGCGCATTGAACGCCGGCCAGGGCGGTAGCCGTTCCCAGTGCAGTGGGGCAGCAGTTTCTTGCGGCGATTCCTGTGGTGGTCGCCGTGCATATGTCGGGTGAACGCAGTGTTGTACCTGTACCGTCCAGGTTGTCTTTGCTATACCAGGCAACGGTCACCAGGAAGCGCAAGTCCACGCCTTTGGTTCCGGTGGGCGTTACGATGCCCACCGCGCCCGGCAGCTGGTTGTTCAGGTCAAGACGCCAGATAGTGATGTCATAGGCCGCCAGCTCGGTCGGGGTACAGGTTGCAGTGTTGCAATCTTTGGCCGGGTTCAGGTAGGTCGGGGTTCCATCAATGGATGTACGTTCAGCGGCGTAGGTGCGGGAGAAGTTATAAGCGGTTGCGTCCGCACTGGCATTTGCCCTGATGCGATCCGCAAAGCTGCTGATGCTGGACGACAGCGCCGATCGCACCCATCCGGTTTGCTCGTACTTGAGCGAAGCCGTCTGCATGCCGACCATGCCGAGCACACCGATGGAAAGAATAAGCATGGCGATCAAGGCCTCGATCAGGCCTGCACCTCGCTGGCGACTCATGGACATGCGCTGACTCCTCCGTATTTTTTGACACTTACCCGGCCTGCTGAAGTGATGCAAATAGAGCGGTAGTGAGGACTGGTGTTGCTTTCGAGGATGTATGAAAGCGAGAAGTTGGACTGGGCAATGGATGCAAGCCCTCGAGAATCGAACGTTAGGCGCTTCAAAGAAGCACTATCTGACAGGTCAAAGCTGTCGACGCCAGGCTGGCGCACTGAAATCAGTGTCGAGCCGACCGTTGTCGGGTCGTTTTGTGTGGCGCTGCAACTGGGATTGGAAAAAACTATCCAGCCGGCTTGCCAGTTGCTCCCCGCCGTTGCGCATGTGGGGGTGCCCCCGGTAAGGGCATTGGAGGTATTGCTCGACATGCAGATGGTGACGCAATTGTTTCTGCTGATCGCTTCAATCCTCGCACGCGAGACGTCATTGGAAAATTCAGCCGTAATGGCGCCTGCCTGGTTTCGAACCATGAACTCCCTCAAATTAGGCAGTCCTATGGCCAAAATCATGGCTAAAACAGCAACTGTCACCATGATTTCGATGATGGTGAAGCCTGCGTCGCAAGCGCGCGGGGTCGCTTTGGCTGGGCGGCGTAAGGAGGTTGAGCACACGGTCATTCGCATGTCGTGAGTATAGGAACCGCCGTTGACGGGCGAGGCTCCGGCTGTCGGGCTCCGACTACCATTAATCTGGTGGCGGGTAGGGTTTTTGCCGGACCCGGAGCGATTTCTACCGCCTGACCTCGTCCACCAAGGTCTTGAATTCGTCAATATCCTCGAAGCTGCGGTAAACGCTCGCAAAGCGGACATAGGCCACCTTGTCGAGCTTGCGGAGCTCACGCATGACGAGCTCGCCGATGCGGTTGGACGGCACTTCCCGCAGCCCCAGGCTCAGGAGCTTTTCCTCGATGCGTTCAACCGCCGAGTCGACCTGCTCGGTGCTGACGGGCCGCTTGCGCAGCGCGAGGTTCAGGGACGCCAGGACTTTGCTGCGCTTGTACTCGATGCGCCTGCCGTCCTTCTTGACGATGGACGGGAAGGTGACATCGGGCCGCTCATAGGTTGTGAAGCGCTTTTCACATGCGCCGCACTGGCGGCGGCGGCGTATGAATTCGGCATCTTCGCCCACGCGCGTCTCCACGACCTGGGTTTCAAGGTGGCCGCAAAAAGGGCATTTCATGATGGGCAGCTCGAATTTGAAGGCGTAAATCGGCCTCCAGCCCAATCAGAACGAGCGCAGGCAGCTATTAAAATCATAGTGCCTGCGCTGTCCGTCATGGTTAGCGGTAGACCGGGAAACGGCTGGTCAGGGCGTGGACCTTGGCACGGACCGCTTCGATGTTGGCCGCGTCGCGCGGGTTATCCAGCACGTCGGCGATCAGGTTGGCCGTGATGCGCGCTTCTTCGTCCTTGAAGCCGCGGGTCGTCATGGCCGGGGTGCCGATGCGCACGCCGCTGGTGACCATCGGTTTTTCGGGGTCGTTCGGGATGGCGTTCTTGTTGATCGTCATGTGGGCGCTGCCCAGCACGGCTTCGGCTTCCTTGCCGGTGATGCCCTTGGCGCGCAGGTCGACCAGCATGACGTGGCTTTCGGTGCGGCCGCTGACGATGCGCAGGCCGCGCTGGGTCAGGGTGTCGGCCACGATCTGCGCGTTCTTCACGACCTGCTGCTGGTAAGCCTTGAACTCGGGCGCCATGGCTTCCTTGAAGGCCACGGCCTTGGCGGCAATCACATGCATCAGCGGGCCGCCCTGCAGGCCGGGGAAGATGGCGCTGTTGATGGCTTTTTCGTGTTCGGCCTTCATCAGGATGATGCCGCCACGCGGGCCGCGCAGGCTCTTGTGTGTGGTCGACGTGACGATGTCGGCGTGCGGCACCGGGTTGGGGTACACGCCCGCAGCCACCAGGCCGGCGTAGTGGGCGATGTCGACCATGAAGATCGCGCCAACGGCCTTGGCCACCTTGGCGAAACGCTCGAAATCGATGCGCAGGCTGTAGGCCGAGGCGCCGGCGATGATCAGCTTGGGTTTGGCCTCGTGGGCCTTGCGCTCCATCGCGTCGTAGTCGATCTCTTCCTTGTCATTGAGGCCGTAGGAGACGACGTTGAACCACTTGCCGCTCATATTCAGGGCCATGCCGTGCGTCAGGTGGCCGCCTTCGGCCAGGCTCATGCCCATGATGGTGTCGCCGGGCTTGAGGAAAGCCAGGAACACGGCCTCGTTGGCCGATGCGCCGCAATGCGGCTGCACGTTGGCGGCCTCGGCACCGAAGATGGTTTTGATGCGGTCGATGGCGAGCTGCTCGGCCACGTCGACGTGTTCGCAGCCGCCGTAGTAGCGGCGGCCGGGGTAGCCTTCAGCGTATTTGTTGGTGAGCTGCGAGCCCTGCGCGGCCATGACGGCGGGCGAGGCGTAGTTTTCGCTGGCAATCAGCTCGATGTGGTGTTCTTGCCGGGCATTTTCAGCCTGGATGGCGGCGAAGATTTCAGGGTCGGTTTGTTCAACCAGGATGTTGCGGTGGTACATGGCAGTCCTTAAAGACGTGGTCCCTGCTATTGAAACAAGGGCTGCCCAGGCGAACGGCTAAACGCTTCGGCCCAACGGCTTTCAGCGGTGCGCTTCCCAGTGGTGTCCCACGTCAGCTCCAATGGTTGCGAAAACCTTGAGCCTATCGCCAGTCGCGCACCTCGCTAGTGTAACTGAGCGCGCCCAAAACCTGCCGCTTCCGGGCTTCTTCACCTGCACCCCGAAAAGCAAAAAGCCGGAGCGCTGTAGGCGGCCCGGCTTTTTTTGCAGTGCATGGGGTGAAAAGACCCCCAAGTCGCCCGAATCAGGACTGGTTCAGCAACGCCACCTTGTCAGGCGTCTTGCCTTCAGCTTCGGGCGTGGCCGGCAGGGAGGCCGGCACCGGGCGCGACGAGCCACCGGGTGTGGTGAAGAAAGGCGAGGGCGCACCGCGCTTGGAGGCAGACGCCACCACGGCCAGCAGGCGGGCATGTTCGCCCATCACCTTGCCGGCGTAACCGCCGTCGTCGTCCATGTTGGCTGCGCCTACATAGTATTTGAGGCCGCCCTCGACAGAGCCGGCGCGGGCGATGCATTCCTGCAGCACCTTGACGCCGACGCGCAGGTTGGTCACCGGGTCAAACGCCGCCAGCTTGCCGCCGAAGTTGTCGTACTTGTCGTGGTGCACCTTGGTCATGACTTGCATCAGGCCCTGGGCGCCGACCGGGCTTTGCGCGAACGGGTTGAAGCCGGACTCGATCGCCATGATGGCCAGGATCAGGGTGGGGTCGAGCTTGGCTTTCTGGCCGATCTCGAAGGCCTCGGCCACCAGCACGCTCAGCGGCTCGGGCGCGACGCCGTACTTCTTGCTCAGCCAGTAAGCCACCGCCGCCTGTTGGGCGGGCAGGTCTTTCGGGTTGGACGCCGTGGCGCGCTCAATGGCGGCCGGCTCGGTAAAACCGATGGCGGCTTCCTGGCGCTGCTGCAGCCAGGTCATGAGCTTGAATTCACCGGCCTGACGCAAGTCGGGCCGGGCAGTCAGGGTGATCACCGCAAACACGACTGCCAGGCCCAGAAGGGCGAAGCTGTTGTGGGTAATCTCGAAAAAGCCTTGGGAGATGTCGTCAACAATGTTTGAAACACTGCTTCGCACATTCTTGATGTGTGCGTTGACATTCAGGTTAAGGCCGAATTGTCCTAGCGCTGTCATAGCACTCCTTTCTACGCTTGCAGGCCCTTTGGGGGGCCAGGCAGGCTTTGATTGGGTCGCCATCAAACCAAGGCAAGCCTTGTGGGTGTTGACCCTTGTTTGACGTTGCCGGCTTCTTTGAGGAATAGGGCAGCGGGTTCGGGTTGTCCCTAGGATTCGTGGGACTGGCGGGATTCTATGGGGTTGGTTAATAACCTGTCAATAATAACAAATTGATTCTTTATATTAAAAAGTCAAATAAAAACCTTGATTTCCGGCAAAACCGGCCTGAATCAAGGTGTTTACGGGCTTTATTTGAGATGGAGCTCTAAGTTAAGTTTTGCCTCTAAAAAGCGCGATCAGCCTTTCGCGGCTGCGGTTGTAGGCCGTTTTCCATGTTGCATGTAGTCGCCGGATCGGCACCTGAGGCCGGCGCGGGTGGCCCCGGAGCACACAAAAAGGCAGCGGCAATCACATCCTGCGCTGTGATTGAAAAGATGGTCTTGCTTGCGGGACGGCAGGGGTTTAACCTGCAATTGCGTGTTCACTCACGCATCCAACCGGGTAACCAACCCCGGAAAATCTGGAAGCAATCACTTGCTTTCATCGCACTGGAGACGATAACTCTCTTCTTTGCGGAACCCCGACGGCATGAGCATAAACGCCCGCCGTCAACCCCGGTCGGTCTGACTGCCCGGGGTTTTTTCTTTTGGGGGCGCGCTTTTCACAGGCCTCAATGCCCTTCGGTTGACCGTCTTTTTCAAATAAATCATTGACCTGGCGGCCCCGGCGCTAAAAACTCGACGCCTATGGCAATCAAAGATTTGAAGAACAAATGGCAGGAATTCAACTGGCGCGAGACCAATTGGCGGGAAATCGGAAAAACACTGCCGGCCAGGGCTGCCGCCGTGGGCCGGTCGCCGCTCTGGCAGCGGCGCGCGGCTTGGGCAGTGGGCAGTTTGCTGGTGTTGTGGGCGCTGGCTTATGCGGCCGTGCCGCCCATCCTCAAATCCCAACTGGAGAAGATCGCTTCTGAAAAGCTGGGCCGCCAGGTCACCGTGGGCGAGGTCGACTTCAAGCCCTGGTCGCTCGAACTGACTCTTCGCGACCTGGCCATTGCCCGTGCCGGCCCTGTGGGTGGCGTTTCGGCAGCTTCTCCCCAGGCAACACCCCAGTTTTCCGTCAAGCGCCTATATATAGATGCAGAGCTGGAGTCCCTGCTTCGCCTCGCCCCAGTGGCCGACGCTGTTCAGGTGGACGAACCCGTCGCGTTTCTTACCCATCAAGGTGACGGCCGTTACGACATCGACGATATCCTGGAGCGCTTCAAAACACCCGCAGACGCGCCGCCCGGCGATCCGCCGAAGTTCGCGGTCTACAACATCGTCGTCAGCGGCGGGCGCATGGACTTCACCGACCAGTCGGTCGGCAAGACCCATGAACTGCGGGATCTGGGCCTGTCGGTGCCTTTCCTGAGCAACCTCAAATCGCAGCGAGAGGTCAAAACCTCGCCGCACCTGGCTTTCAAGCTCAACGGCAGCAGCTTTGACACCGCTGCCGAAGGCACGCCCTTTGCCCAGACCCACAAAACCGACGCCACCTTCACGCTGCGCGGTTTTGACCTGAACCCTTACCTGGCGTACTGGCCGGCGAGCCTGCCCGTCAGGCTGCAAAGCGCGGTGCTGCATGCCGACGCCAAAGTCGCGTTTGAGCAGACACCCGCCACGGTGGTGCGGATTTCCGGAACCGTGACGGCGGAAAAGGTTCGTGTGCTGGCCGCGCAAACGGTCGGGCAGTCGCCGGCTGTGGCGGCGGCGCGGGCTGCAAAACCCGGTGCATCCGGCAAGCGCGCTGCCGACAGCGAAGCCCTGCCGCCGGCCCGCGCGGATTTGCTCGCGTTTGAGCGCCTGCAGATCACGATGGACGACGTGCGCCCGCTGGAGCAGTTCGTCAAACTGTCTGCGGTAGAGCTCACGGCCCCTACGTTGTCCCTCGCCCGGGACCGGGCAGGGCGGCTGAATCTGCTGCCGCCCGGGACGCCGGATGCTATTAAAAAAGGAGCTGGTGGCGCACAGCCAGAAAGGGCTGCAGGCCAAAACTCTTCCGATATTCAAGCCCAGGCACCTGCTGGTGCGGCTTCGGCTGGTGCCCCGGCGTCTGCACCTTCAACTAAAACCACGCCTTCATCCGCACCCTGGAAAGTGCAGATCGCCCGCGTGGCGGTGCGTGCCGGGCGTGTGAACTGGCTGGACGAAACGCTGGCTTCACCCGCCGACATTCACCTCGCCGGACTGACGCTCGATGCCTCCGGCATCGCCATGCCTTTTGCGGCTAACGCGCCCCTGCGGTTCAATGGTTCGCTGGGGCTGGAGCCGCCGCCCGCAGCTTCAGTGCCTGTACCGGCCAGACCCGGTGCGAAGCCGTCCGCCAAAGCACCGGCCCAGCCCGTGGCCCAAGCACTGGCAACGCCGGCGTTATTGACTTTCAGCGGCACAGCCACCGACCAGACCGCCCAGGCCACGGCTACCGTGGCGGCCTGGCCGCTGGGCATGGCCGCCAAATACGTCGGCCAGTTCCTGCTGCCAGCATTAAACGGGCAGCTCGACGCCCAGCTCGGCGTGAACTGGCAGGCGCCCAGCGGTGACAAGCCGCAGCAACTGCAGGTCACCGCCCCGCAACTGGCGCTCAGTGACATCCTGCTGGCGCAGGGCAAGGTGTCGCTGGTTTCCGTCAAGCGTGTTGAGCTTGCGCAGGTCGACATCGACGTGACGGGCCAGTCCTTCAAGGCCGCCAAAATGCAGCTGGACCAGCCCAAGGCCAAGGTCGACCGCGACACCGACAAGCGCTGGATGTACCAGCGCTGGATGGCGAGCCCGGGCACCGCAACGCCGGCGCCGCCCCCTACCGACGCGGCAACACGCGCGGCGGCGCCTTCATGGGCCGTCGCCATTGCCGATGTGCAGCTGGACGGCGGCGCCATGTCGTTTTCCGACCAATCGGGCAGCAAGCCGGTGGTGTTTGAAGTGACAGCCGCCAAAGCCCAGCTGGGCGGGCTGATGCTGGACGACAGGCCGGACGCCAAGGCGCAAGCTGCCAAACCCATGCCGCTGACCGCCTCACTGCGCCTGGCCACCGGCCGGTTTGAACCCGGCAAGGTCGATTTCAACGGCAATCTCGGCCTGAGTCCGGTTCAGGCGCAGGGCCGGCTGGTGGTCGACAGGCTGCCGGTGCAGGCCTTCGAGCCCTACCTTGCCGATGTGCTCAACATCGAACTGCTGCGCGCGGACGCCAGCTTCAAGGGGCGTGTGTCTTACCGGCAGACACCGGCTGGCCCGCAGGCACAGGTGGCGGGTGATGTGTCGCTGGAAGAGTTCCGCGCCAACACGCTGGCGCCCAGCGAAGACCTGCTGGCCTGGAAGGCCCTGAACCTGCGCGGCCTGAATGTGGCGCTGGACCCGGCCAAGGCGACCCGGGTGGATGTGCGGGAAACCGTGCTCACCGACTTCTTTGCGCGCGTGATCATCCTGCCCGATGGCCGCATCAATTTGCAGAACCTGGTGAAGCCGGGGAAGGACGCGGTGGCTGCCAGTGCAGCAGGCGGAACGGCCACCCTGGCCCTTTCGCCATCATCGGCGTCATCTTCACCGCAAGCTTCATCTGCTACTGAAATAATAGCTGGTGGCGCACAGCCATTGCGGTCCAGCAGCTCAAAAGGTTCAAAGTTCGTGTCGACAGCACCGGTCAGCCCGACGGCCTCCGCCGCGGCGGCTGGCGGCTCCCCGCCGCCCATCGTCAACTTCGGCCCGATTAGCCTGATCAACGGCAAGGTGCTGTTCTCAGACCGCTTCGTCAAGCCCAATTATTCGGCCGACCTCAGCGACCTGACCGGCAAGCTCAGCGCCTTTTCATCGGTGGCGCCCACGGTGCCGGGTACCACGGCCACCGTGCCCAACATGGCCGACCTCGAGCTGCGCGGGCGCGCCGAAGGCACGGCTTCGCTGGAAATCCTGGGCAAACTCAACCCGCTGGCCAAGCCGCTGGCGCTCGATATCAAGGGCAAGGTGCGCGACCTTGAGCTGCCGCCGCTGTCGCCGTACTCGGTCAAGTACTCGGGTTACGGCATCAACCGCGGCAAGCTCAGTGTGGACGTGGGTTATGTGGTGCAACCCGACGGGCGGCTTACCGCCACCAACAAGGTCATCCTGAACCAGCTCAGCTTTGGCGACAAGGTGGAAGGCTCAACCGCCAGCCTGCCGGTCAAGCTGGCGGTGGCGCTGCTGGCCGACCGCAACGGCGTGATCGACATCGACCTGCCCATCAGTGGTTCGCTCAATGACCCGCAGTTCAGCCTCGGGCCCATCATCGTCAAGGTCATCCTCAACGTGATTGTGAAAGCCATCACCGCACCCTTCAGCTTGCTGGCCAATGCGCTGGGCGGCGGCGGGGAAGAGCTCAGCACCGTGGGGTTTGCCGCCGGCAGCGCCGAGCTGGGCCCGGAGGCCAAAGCCGGCCTCGACAAAGTGGCCAAGGCACTGGCCGACCGGCCATCGCTGCGGCTCACCGTGGTGGGCACCAGCAGCGTCGATGCCGAACGCGACGGTTTTAAACGCGAGCGGCTCGACGCCCTGGTGCGCGCTGAAAAGCGCCGCGCCACGGCCAAAGAGGGCGGCACCGCGACGGCGGCGGTCAGCATCAGCCCGGCTGAATACCCGGCCTTGCTCAAGGAAGTCTACAAACGCGCCGACATGCCCAAGCCCCGCAACCTGGTCGGCCTGGCCAAAGACCTGCCCGTGCCCGAGATGGAAAAGCTGCTGCTGGCCGACATCAAGGTGAATGACGACGCCATGCGCGAGCTCGCCGTGCAGCGCGGCGTGGCGGTGAAAGACTACCTGGCTTCGCGCGATTTACCGCCTGAAAGGCTCTTTCTGGGGGCCGCCAAATCCGTGCCGCCGGAGGCCAAATGGACACCCCGCGCGGAGCTGAATTTGGCGATGCCGTAAAAACAGCGAAAATAGCGTCAGTGCTTTATTGATAAAGCTTTTATGGGGCCTTTGGGCCTGGGCGCGCAACACGGGTTGCGGCGCCGGCCCCCCATCCAATCCAACACCCGCTGCCGCCCGCAAAGTCCTCCATTCCCCGGGGAGCCTTGCGGCTGGTGGCACTTATTTTTTGACCTTGCGCTCCCATGTTTAAATCTTCCAAACCTGAAACCCCCGCCGTGAAAACGCCTACCACCAAGCAGGCTGAAGCCCATCCGCTGGACGGCCTGACCGGCGGCGCTTTCTCTGCGCCCACATCCGGTGAACGCACGGCGCGCATCCGCACCTGGCTGGCCACCGAGCCCACCGCCGAGCAGATGGCCGAGGTCTACAAAGACCTGGCCAACCGCGACAAGGGCGCCGCCAAGCCGCTGAAAGAAAAGCTCGACGAACTCAAGCGCAGCAAAGGCCAGGAAGCCGTGGCCGCCGAGTGGGCCGAAAAAGCCCAGGCGCTGCTGGCTGTGCCCAAGCTCAACCTGGCCGACGCCCTGGCCTGGCAGCGCGATGCTGCCAAGGCCGGCGCGCCGCTGTCCAAAGAGCCGCTGGCCGGCCTGAAGGTCCAGCTGGCCGACCGCGTCAAGACGATTGAAGACCTGCAGCACCGCACCCAGGTGCAGCGCGAAGCCGCCGTGCTGCTGGCCCAGCGTACCGAAGTGCTGTCGCTCAAGCCCTGGCGCGACGCTGAAGCGGCGCTGGAGTCCTTGCGCGGCGACGTCACGCATTGGCAGTCGCAAGCCGATGACATCACACACGACGCCAACTGGGCCAGTGTGGACACCAAATTCCCTCCGCTGCTCGACGCATCGCGCGCGCAGTTGCTGGCCGTGTGGGAAGCCTTCCAGGGCGCCCTTGCGCAGGCCCAGAAGGCTGCTGAAGACACTGCCGCACCGCTGCCGGCTGTGCCGGTGTGGGCCGACGAACTGCGCGCCGCACGCGGCCTGCCGCCTGCAGCGGGTGAGCAGCCCGCACGTGCGCCCAAGGCCAAGATCGACCCGGCCGTGCTCAAAGACATGCGCGAAAAATCTTCCGCCATCGTCCAGGAAGCGCTGGCACGGCTTGAGCACGAAGTCACCGAAGGCCATGGCAAGTCCACCCCCAAGGTGGCGGCCGACCTGCGTCATGCGCTCAAGGAACATATTCGCAACATCGACAGCAAGCTCGAAGCCGCTGCGCACGCCGCACTCACTGCGGCAGGTGAACTCGAAGGCTGGCAGCGCTGGCGCGCCGACCAGATCCGCGAAGAACTCGTCGTGAAAGCCGAGGCCCTGGTGGCCAAGCCGCTGGGCGGGCGCAAGCAACAGGAAGCCCTGCGCGCCATGCGCGAACAGTGGAAGACCAGTGACCAGGGCGGCACGCCCAACCACGCGCTGTGGAAGCGTTTTGACGACGCCTGCAACGAAGCACACAAGGTTGTTGAAGCCTGGCTGGAGAAGGTCAAAGAACAAAGCGAAACCGTCAAGGCTGAACGCAAGCTGCTGATTGATGAAGTGCAGGCGTGGGCCGAAGCCAACAAAGGCAATACCGACTGGAAGCACCACATCCGCAGCCTCAATGGCTTTGTCGAAAAATGGCGTGAAGCCGGCCATCTGGGTGAAAAGGCGTTTGCCGAAATTCAGCCGCAATGGAAAGCTGCGATGGATGCCGCAGATGCTCCGCTGACCGCTGCGCGCCATGACAGCATTGCACGCCGCAAGGCCATGATTGAAGAAGCCAATGTGCTGGGCGCCGAGCCGATGTTGCGCATCGACGCTGTCAAGTCGCTGCAACAGCGCTGGCAGCATGAAGCGCAGGCCGTGCCGATCGAGCGCAAGCAAGAGCAGAAGATGTGGGACGCTTTCCGCAAACCCATCGACGACGCTTTCCAGCGCAAGACCGCCGAACGCGAAAAAGCCGCCGCGGCGCTGGGCGAATACGACCGCATGGTGCTGGACGCCTCCAAGGCTGTGGAAGCCGCCACCGCCAGCGGCGATGTGCAGAAAATCCACGCGGCTGCCAAGGCGCTGGAAGCCATCGTGCGCGGGCAAGTGCCCGCACCGGCGTCAGCACCTGTTGCCGCCCCGGCAGCGCCATCGGTTGAGGCTGCACTGGCCGACATCAATGCCGCCCCCGTTGCAAAGGGCAATGAGGCTGCAGCCCAGGCAGAACCTGCGCAAGCAGCTACAGAAAACGTAGCAGATGCGCCCGCTGAGCCTGCGCCCGCACCAAAACCCGCGCCCAAGCCGGTGATCGCACGGCGCGGCGACGACCGACCGGGCATGAAGAAACCCGAGCCCGTAGCGGCCGGACGCGGCGGAAAGTTTGGCGACCGCAAAGACTCGCGCCCCGGCAGCAAGCCCGGCGGCCCGCGCCAGAGCACCGACAACAAGTTTGAGCCTTACCGGGAAGGCCGTGACGACCGCGGCCCGCGCAGTCATGATCGGGGAGACCGCAACGCACGCCCCGCGTTTGAAGAGCGTGGCCCACGCCTGGGCGATGCCGCCTTCCGTGCCCAGCGCGAAGCCTTTGACGCCGCCAACCAGGCGCTCAAAAAACTCGCGATGCAGGCGCACGGTGAAGTGCTGACGCACCTGCTGACAGCCTGGGAAAAGCGCGACCCGGCGCAACTGCCAAGCGCGCAGGACCTCGGCAAAGCCGTGGCGCCGGCCGTGCGCAACCGCTGGGTGCAGGCCGTCAGCACGCCCTCGGGCAAGGACGCTTCCGAAGCGCTGCTGCGACTGGAGATTGCCGCCGAGCTGCCCACGCCCGCCGAGCACATCAGCGCGCGCCGTATGCTGCAGCTGCAGTTGCTGACCAAGCGCAATGCCCCCGCACCGGCCGAGACCTGGGGTGAAGACACCGCCCAGGTGCTGGCCGCCGACTTTGACGCCGGCAACGCCAGGCGTGTGCAGAACGTGCTGAAGGCATTGCTCAAGCGATGACCGATTCGGCAGGCCCTGACGTAGCTGACGCAGTATTGCGGACGCAGCGCAGGGCCGCCCCAAGCAAGTCCAGCCCCCTCAGGGGGCAGCGCATTACACGAAGTGAAAAGCGTGGGGGCCAGGAAGACCGGCAACAGACGCTGGGCGAGGAAATCGCCAACAGTGTGAGCCACGGTGTCGCGCTGCTGGCTGCGCTGGTGTCGGCGCCTTTCCTGGTCATCGCCAGTGCGCGCGACGGCGATGCGCTCGATGTGGCGGCGGTCTGCGTTTTTGCCGCCACCATGGTGGTGCTGTATTTCACCTCGATGCTGTACCACGCCTTGCCTGCCATCCGGGCGATGCGTGCCAAGCGGGTGTTCCAGGTCCTGGACCACGGCGCCATCTACCTGCTGATTGCCGGCACCTACACGCCGTTCACGCTGGGCGTGTTGCGCGGGCCCTGGGGCTGGACGCTGTTCGGGCTGGTGTGGGCCATGGCGCTGGCCGGTGTGGCCGTCAAAGCCTTTGCGGGCGTGCGCTGGCCACGGCTGTCCACCATCCTCTATCTCGCCATGGGATGGATCGCCGTGATCGCCATCAAGCCGATGCTGCAGCTCATTCCGGGCTGGGGGCTTTTCTGGCTGGTGGCCGGTGGGCTTTTTTACACGCTTGGCGTCGGTTTCTTCGCCACCGATTCACGGTTGCGCTACGGCCACTTCGTGTGGCACCTGTTTGTCGCGGCCGGTACCGCCTGCCATGTTGTGGCGGTGCTGTATTACGCCGGCTGAAACTTCCGGTCTGCAACTGCTATTGAATACATAGCTGCTTGCGCCCGCCAGTATTGGGCTGCAAGCCAATTGTCTTTGTAAGTCCGCGGCGCAATGCCGTTCCGGCGCTCAGGAGGCTGCTTCAATCAGGTGGGCGATCCCGTCAAAGCCCAGCCGCCGCGCATGCTGCAGGGCGTTGAGTCCTTCCTGATCCACCAGCGCCGGGTTGGCCCCGGCTGCCAGCAGGCGCTGAACTACGGCGGTGTGGCCTTGCATGACGGCCAGGATGAGCGGCGTGCGGCCTGCCGTATCGGCTGCGTTGACGGGTGCGCCTTGCTGGAGCAGGCGCTCCAGTAGCTCCAGGCGTCCTGCACGGGCAGCGTCCTGCAGAGCCCCGGCCAGGCGGTTGGGCCCGGCACCCGCTTCCGCACGCGGTGCGCGGTATTGCAGGGCGCCTTCCTGCTTTTGTAGGGGCGCTACGGCGCGTGCTGCAGGCGCGGCCGCGCCAACCGCAGCAGGGGGGGGCGCGCCTGCAGCACGCGCAGCTGGCGCTGCGGCGGGCGTCTCCGCCTGCGATGGTGATGCCGACAGCGATCCGACCCCCATGCCCTCCATGTGCGGCGCCTGCCCGGGCCAGGGCTGCGCATTTTCCTGGATGGGGGCGACAGGTGCAGGAGCGGGCATGGCAGCGGGCGCTGGTGTGGCAAACGGCGCAGTTGAGGGCGCTGTGGTGTCCATTGGTGCCCTGGTTTCTTTTTTCCGCGTGGCTGGCTCATCCGCTGAAGGAGAGGCCACTGCCTTGTCCTGTGCCGGATGGGCCGGTGACTTCAAGGCCGGCTTGGCTGTTTCGGCAGACCGCTTCCGGGCGTCAGGTTCCGGTGTAGGCGTTTGCGGCGCTACAGGATCGGGAGTCGCGGCCATCGGTGGCGAAGCCGGTGGTGCTGTTCCTGTTGCTGCCGAAGGTGCCGCTGCCGGCGACGACTGCGCCGTAGGACTGGGCTGGCCAAACGCCAGTTCTTTTTCCTCGTCGGTGCCCCGGTCAAATTGCAGCACCAGCAGCCCCGTCAAGCCGGCGAGCGCAAGGCCTGCCAGCGCGGAGATTTTCCAGCGCGACTGGTTGGCTGCCGGGCGCTGCGCTGCATCGGTGTTGGCGACAGCTTGCGGCGCACCGGCCTGCTTGCCGGCTTCGATCACCATCTGCGCGTGGGCGCGCACGGCGTCACGCACATGCGCGCCGGGGCGGCGTGTGTCGTCTGCGCTGGCCTCCCGGTAGCGCTGCAGCAGCTCGTCGCCGTGCGGGCTGTGTTCAGGCTCTGTCATGCAAACTCCTGTAGCTGCTGGCGTAGGCTGTTCCGGGCATAGCGCAGGCGGCTCTTGGCGGTTTCAAAGCTGACGCCGGTTGCGGTGGCGATGTCTTCCACGCTCATGCCGGCTTCGGCTTGCAGCAGGAAGGCTTCGCGCTGTTCCAGCGGTAGCCGTTCCACCGCGGCGATCAGCGCCTCGGCCTGCTCGCTGGACTCCAATCGGCGCACCGGGCCGAAGCCCGAGTCGGCCGCCAGCGTATCGCCAAGGCCCAGGCCTTCTTCATCGTCGCCGCGTCCATCGATGCTGACATGCTGCTTTACCGTGCGGAAGTAATCGACCATCCGGTTGTGCGCCATGGTGAACAGCCACGTTTTGAACTTCGCTGTCACCGTATAGGTGGCGGCGCTGCGTGCCACGGCGAACCAGACATCCTGCAGCAGGTCGTCGGCCACCGCCTGTACCCGCACACTGCGAAACACATAGCGCCACACGCCCAGTTCATGCCGCGCATACAGCGCATCAAAAGCCGCCATGTCGCCGGCCGCATAACGCAGCATCAGCGATTCGTCGCTGTCTTCGTCGTCGGCTGTCGTCGTGGCGCTGGGCATGCGCCAGATTATCACTGCGCGGCGAGCGATCTTCCCCAAGGCAACAGACCGCCGCGTGGGGGTTCTTCATGCAAGCCTGAGCCGCAGGGCCGGCTTTGCCGGACTGCAGGCGGGCGGCCCCCTCGGGGGGCAGGAAGCTACACGAAGTGAGCGACCGTGGGGGCTCAATACCTTGGAGGGTCAGGTACATAAGACGGGTTTCCTGACTGCGGGAACGGATCAGGGATGGGGTTGCGCGCCACGGGTTCGCGGATCACGCCGCTGGCGATCAGGTTCTCGCGGCTGTCGTAGCGGATGCGGATGACCTCGTTGGGCTGTGTTTGCAGGCGCGCGAAGGTGGTCTGTGACACCAGTGAGTTTTCCCGTGCGCCGTGGCCTGTGCCGAGCCTGGCGGCAGGCAGGGGTGTAGACGGCAGCCTTCTAACCCGGTCTTCGGACAAGGCAGAAGCTTCCGCGCTGCCGCTGCCGCTGGCGCGGTCGGCCAGCGCGGATTTTCCGGCGGTGGATGATTCCGCCAAAGGTGCCGGTGAGGCTGATGAAGGTGAAGGGGCGTTTCGAAATCCCAGCGATGCATCGGCTTCGCGTTCCTTACGGCTGGAATAGGCGGGCGTCTGGGCGACCGGCTCGGGAGCCTGCTCCCTGAAGAGCGCCACACCGATCACGCCGACGTTGCCTGGCCTGCCGGTGCGGCCGGCGTACGAATCCCCGAGTGCGGAAAATTCAAATGCTGCGATCTCACTGCTGCTTTTGCGCCAGCCGGTGACCTGGTACTGCTGCCAGGGCGAAAACACATAACCGGTCTGGTCCCAGGCGGCGGTTTCGCCGCTCAGCACATTCACGCCGTCGACGGCGGTTACGGCCAGCACCCGTTCACCGAGCTTGTTGCGCACGGCGATGGCGTATTTGGCGCCGTACTGGCCGGCCACCCAGTATTCGCCGCGGTGGTGGTACAGCGGCAGCGTGGCGCCGGTGTTGCGGTCAATCACGGTCACATCGGCCAGCCGGCCGACGGCCTGCGCGGGAAGGGCGGTCATGGTGAGGATGGCCAGCAGGATCGAAGAGGCAAGAAGAGGGGTTTTCACGTGAGCTCCAGAAAGTGGTGGAGCCCATTGAAACGAAGGGGCGAGGGAAACGGGGTTAAGCCGGCCTGAAAAGAACCAAATCGGGCCGGCCGGTTGCTATGTATTTGATAGCTGCTTGCGCTTGGCCAGATTGGGCTGAGGGGTGATTTCCCTTGTGGAAATTGTCAACCCGGCGCGCCAGGCGGCCGGAAAGCCGGCCGCGGCTTACTTCGGCATGAAAAACTTGTCGAACAGCACGGTCAGGGGCGCGAAGTCCTGCGTGAAGCGTGTGCGGTTCACAAAATAGGCTTCGCACGCCACGGCAAAAAATTCGGCCGGTGACCTGGCGCCATAACTGTCCAGCCATGGCGGCTCGGCGCCGAAGCGTGTGGCCATGGCGACTTTTTCGCAGAACCCGTCGTAAGCCGGCTGCATGACCGCATGCCACGAGGTGAGGGCACTGCGCGTGGGCAAGGGTGGGCAGCCGTCGGCGGCGCCGTCGCGCATGTCGATCTTGTGGATGAATTCGTGAATTACCACGTTGTGGCCGTGCTCGGCCGACTCGCCCGCGCCGGCCACGTCCTGCCAGCTCAGGGTGACGGGGCCGCCCTGCATGGCTTCGCCCAGCAGTTCTTCGCTGTAGTGGTGCACCACGCCGGCCTGGTCGGTGACCTGGCGGCGCGCCAGCATGGCGCCGGGGTGAACCACGATGCCCTTGAAATCGTCATACCAGCGCAGGCCCAGGTGCAACACCGGCAGGCAGGCCTGTGCGGCAATCGCGACCGCCATTTCATCGGTGACTTTCAGGCCGTGTGCGCCGGTGAATTCCTTTTGCTTCAGGAATTTGTCGGTCAGTGCGTTCAGCTCCTGCAGCTCGGTGACCGGCCGCCGGGCCAGAAAAGGGAACTGCAGCAGGGTGTCCATCCACAGGGTTTCCGGGATGGTTTTGGCAGGGGCTTTGGAGCCGCCAAGTGTTCGTAACCAGTTCAGCATGGGATGAAGGTTGTGGTTAAGCGAAATGAAACAAGGGTCAGCACAGCGCAATCCTTTGCAGCCCATCTGCGGTCAGGCGCAGCACTTCTGCGCGCGGCGCCGGGGCGCCCAGGTCCCAGTCGCTGAGCACCACGCGCGACAGGCCGCCGCCCAGGTCATGCACGGCAGGCTTGTGCGTGTGGCCATGAATCAGCGTGCGGGAATTGGCCGCCTGCAGCCACTGGCGCGCGGCCTGGGTGTCGACGTCGGCATATTGTGCGCCGGACTTCTTGCGTGCTTCGCTTTGCTCGCGCAGCCCGCGCGCAATCGCCTGGCGTTCGGCCAGCGGCCTGGCCAGGAAGGCGCGCTGCCATTCGGGGCTGCGGACCTGGCTGCGAAAGTTCATGTAGTCGACATCGTCCAGGCACAAGGCGTCACCATGCGACAGCAGCCAGCGCCGCCCGGTGCCGGCGGGAAAAACCAGCACGGTCGGGTCTGCCAGCAAGGTAGCGTTGCACAGGTCCATCAGGGCCTGGCCCACCAGGAAGTCACGGTTGCCGTGCATGAAAAACAGGGCCAGCCGGCCTGCAGCATTGCCCATGGCCTGCACGCAGCGCGCGTCAAAGCCGGCGGCAGGATCGAGCAGGTCGCCGTCCACAGCGTCGTCACCGACCCAGACTTCAAACAGGTCACCCAGGATGAAGACCGCGTCGGCCGGCGTGGTTTCAAGGTAGTGCTGCCAGGCCGCAAAAGTAGCCGGCTCCGAGGCCTGCAAATGCAGGTCGGAAATGAAGTCGACCGTGCGCCACACGGGCGGGGCCGGCAGCTCCGCCATGGGGGGCACGGCCTGGGGGGTGTTCACCGGCTGGATTTCGGCAAGCGCGGCCCGAAAGGGCACTCAGGCCACTGCAACGGCTTTTTGGATGATCACGTCTTCCATCGGAACGTCGTCATGGAAGCCCTTGCGGCCGGTCTTGACGGCCTTGATCTTGTCGACGACATCGGCGCCGGCCACTACCTTGCCGAACACGGCATAACCCCAGCCCGATGCGTTCGGTGCGGTGTGGTTCAGGAAACCGTTGTCGGCCACGTTGATGAAGAATTGCGAGCTGGCCGAGTGCGGTGCATTGGTACGCGCCATGGCCACGGTGTAGTTGTCGTTCTTCAGGCCGTTGTTGGCTTCGTTCTCGATTTCGCCGTCGGTAGGCTTTTGTTTCATGCCCGGTTCAAAGCCACCGCCCTGCACCATGAAGCCCGGGATCACGCGGTGAAACACTGTGTTGGCGTAATGGCCCTTGTTGACGTAGTTCAGGAAGTTGGCAACGGTCTTGGGTGCCTTGGCGGCGTCGAGCTCCAGCGTGATGACGCCGTATTCGGCGATGTGGAGGTCTACTTTGGGATTGCTCATGATGGTGTCCTGTAGGGCTGTGTCAATTAATTGACGAGGGTTGCTGATTTGATGAGGACGGGCGTCTTGGGAACATCCGTCGGGAAGGGGCCGCCGGCGCCGGTGGGCACGGCCTTGATCTTGTTCACGACGTCCATGCCGCTGACGACCTTGCCGAATACGGTGTAGCCAAAGAGCTGGGGTGCGTTGACGAGCTGGGCGCGCGGGGTGTTTTCATAGACGCGGCCCTGGTATTCAAACTTCGGAACCGGGTCTCCGGGGGGAATCACCGTGGGGTTCAGGAAGTCGTTGTCCTTTACGTTGATGAAGAACTGCGACGACGCGGAATTGGGATCGTTGGTGCGCGCCATGGCGAGCGTGCCGACCACGTTTTTGGGCCCACCCTTGGCGAGCGCCTCGCGGCCTTCATGCGGCACCGGCGGGCGGGTTTTCTTCTCGGCGTAGGTGGCGTCGTAGCCGCCGCCCTGCACCATGAAGTTGCTGATCACGCGGTGGAAAATCGTGCCGTCATAGTGTTTGTCCTTGACGTACTGCAGGAAATTTTCAACGGTCTTGGGCGCCTTGTCGGGATAGACCTCGACCACGAAGTCGCCTTCACTGGTGACGAATTTGACCTTCGGCGCGCTTTGCGCGAGCGCCGGGCCGGCCAGGAGGGCCACGCCCGCCGCCGTCACTGCTGCGAGTGTGGCGCGGCGCAAGGGAGAAAACGCCGCAAGCGCCGCAAACGTCATGTGAACTGCCATCAAATGGTTCCTTCGAAAAATATCTTCCACTGGGTTCCCTGGCGGATCCAGTACTGGCGCTTGGTGCGGCCGGTTTTGGCGCCCTTGATCAGTTCGCCAAAGGTTACCACCATCGTGTCGGTGCTGTCGGTCCAGCGCAGGTAAGACACGTCCTTGAGCAGGATGTCGCGCCCACCGAGTTGCTTGAGCTCACTTTGCAGCAGCGGCGTCCATTCGGCCAGCGTCTTGCCGTAACTTGTGAAATCGGGTGTGTACCAGGTTGTAAGTTTGGCCATGTCGCCGCTGGACTTGGCGTGGTGCCAGCTTTGCAGCGCGGTTTCGAACGACCGGGTGTCGGCCGCCAGGGATTGCGGCGCCACCCATTTGAGGCTGTGGGCAATCACGACGGGCGTGCTGCGCACCTCGACGGTGCGGATGATGCGCTCCAGGTCGGGGTTGGCCAGCACGACGCATCCGTCGGTGGACAGCGGTGCCCGGGAAAACTGCGCCGGTGGTGTCCCGTGCAGCCAGATGCCGCCGCCGGTCTTGCCGCGCTTGACGTCGAGCTGGTTGGGGTAGTTGATGGGCAGTGCGCCCGAGCCGTAAAAGTCGCGCAGCGATTTGGGGTTCAGGTTGCTGGTGATGTAGTAGACGCCGACCGGCGTGCGCAGGTCGCCTTCGACGGATTTTTCAATGCCGGATTTTCCAACCGAGATGTAATAGTCCGCCACGAGTTTGAGGCCCGCGCTGGTGTTTTCAAACAGGTAAAGGCGTGACCTGGACGCATCGACGGCAATGGCGTGTTTGTTACGCGATGACAGCACCAGGAATTGCGACGGTACCAGGCCTGGGGCGGGCCGCTCGCGCAGCGCGCGCAGGCGCAGCAGCGACTCCTGCCGCAACTCGGCCAGCAGGGCTGCAGCAGTCTTGGCAGCGGCATCCGGAACGTCGCCGGGCGTGCGGACAGGGCGTGTAAAGCCGGCCAGCAAGTCGCCGTAAACCAGTTGGGCCAGCTGGAAGTTGGGGTGGTCCTTCACGAGGCCTTCGGCCTTGCGCAGGGCTTCGCGCGAATTCGCCTGGCCGATCAGTTTGTAGATTTCAATCAGCCGGGCTTCCGCTTCGCCGCCGCGCGCCTCATGCGGGGCGGGGGCTTTTGCCGGGGCGGGCCGCTTGGTTGTGTGCGCGCGGGTTTCGGCCCGCGCAGGCGAAAAGGCCAGCGCCAGGCACGGTGCGATGAAGAGAAGCGTTGCGGCCGCTTTTTTCATGCGGGCTTCCACGAAAGTTTGCCGGCCAACACAGACGGACAGGAACAGGCTGAACAATGCACTTGGGTCAGGCCGGCCGCCAGCGATCAGCCGCCTGTGGATTCCTTGACGATGACCCAGCGATCACCGGCCTTGGCCATCTCCAGCGTCTTGCGGCTGGAAATATTGATGGAGTCGGCGCTGTAGTCCTGCTTGAACCTGGCCGTGGCCTTGGCGCCCTGTACGGCGATGGCCAGGTCGGAGAGCTTGACGCTGATGCGCGACTTGCCGACGATGCGCGCGCGGCGGTCTTCTTCCCAGGCCTTGCGTGCCTGCTTGCCGGGCGGCGCAAAGTTCTGGCCGTAGCTGCTGAGGTAGCCGTTCATGTCCTTGTCGGACCAGGCCTGGGCCCAGCTGCGCACGGCTGCTTCGACTTCTTTTTCGGTGCCTGCGACGGCAGCCGGTGCTACGGGTGTTGCCGGCGGCGCGGCAGGAGCAGGCGCTGCGGCCACCGGGGCTGCCGGCGCTGGCTTGGCAGCCGCTGCGGGAGCCGCAGGGGCCGTTGTGGCCGGGCCAGACGTCGGTGCGCCGGCAGCCGGCTTCGTCGGGCTTTTTGATTCGGCGGAGAACAGGGTGCGGATCAATGCCAGCTTGGGCGGAACGGCAGCGTTGCCGCCGTCGAGTTGCAGGGCCTTGCTATAGGCCTGGCTGGCGAGCCTGGCGTAGACGTCGCCCAGGTTTTCATGTGCGGTGGCGTAGCTGGGGTTGGTCCGGATCGCCATTTCAAGCGCCGCCCGGGCCTTGTCGAACTGGCTCTGGCCGGCATACAGCACGGCCATGTTGTTGTAGGGCTCAGGCAGCTCGGGGTAGTCTTCGGTGATTTTGGTGAAAGTTGCGATGGCCTCGTTTGTCTTGCCGGTCTCGGTCTGGATCACGCCCTTGAAGAAACGCATTTGCGGGTCGCGCGGCTTGCCGGCGAGGTACTGGTCAACCTTGGCCTGCGCCTCGGCATACTGGCCGGCACGCATCAGGCGGCTGACGTCGGCGTAGTCGTCGGCATGGGCCACGGACACCGACAGGGTGACCGCCACGGCCAGCATGCGCAGGGAGGCGGACAGCGGATTGCGTGTAAGGAAGTTTGGCGTGGGCATGGCACTCTCGCGATTTGTTTTAAAGCCCCCGGTGCTGTTTTGGCAGCCGTTGGGCGGAAAGTCAACATAAACAGCCAGGCTTTTCAGGGCGCCCCGGGAGCCGCTGAACGTTGTCGGACGGGCTGGATATACTGGGCGATTGTAACTGAGGGGGGTATAGTTCATGGCCCCCAGAATTCCGTACTTTCCGTTTTTATCGCACGTTTTCGCGTGTACGCCGAATGGCCCTTGCCCGCCTGCGGCGTCCGTGAGATAAAGCTTCTTTCCTTTGCCTGACCACCGGCTGCTTCCGGCCGATGCCAGGCCCCCGCAGCATAATTTTCATGAGCCTTCGCATTTACAACACGCTGTCGCGTGCCGTGGAAGAATTTTCCCCGCTTGATCCCGGCCATGTGCGCATGTATGTGTGCGGAATGACGATTTACGACCTCTGCCACATCGGCCATGCGCGCATGATGATGGCGTTCGACGTGGTGCAACGCTGGCTCAAGGCAAGCGGCCTGAAGGTTACGTATGTGCGCAACATCACCGACATCGACGACAAGATCATCAGGCGGGCGGTTGAGCGCGGCATCACCATCCGCCAGCTGACCGACGAGATGATCGCGGCCATGCACCAGGATATCGGCGCGCTGGGCATAGAGCCTCCATCGCTGGAACCCCGTGCGACTGAGTACGTGCCGCAGATGCTGGGCATGATTGCCACGCTGGAGGAAAAAGGCCTGGCCTACAAGGGCTCCACCGGTGACATGAATTACGCGGTGCGCAAGTTTCCCGGCTACGGCAAGCTCTCGGGCAAGTCGCTCGACGAGCTGCGCGCCGGCGAGCGCGTGGCTGTGCTCGATGGCAAGGAAGACCCGCTCGACTTTGTGCTGTGGAAAAGCGCCAAGCCCACCGAACCCGACGACGCCAGGTGGGACAGCGCCTATGGCCCCGGCCGTCCAGGCTGGCATATCGAGTGCTCGGCCATGTGCCGCGGCACGCTGGGCGAGACCTTCGACATTCACGGCGGCGGCGCGGACCTGCAGTTCCCGCACCACGAAAATGAAATCGCCCAGAGCGAGGCGGCCAACGGGAAGCCGCTGGCCCGCTTCTGGGTGCACAACGGTTTTGTGCGCGTCGACAACGAGAAGATGTCCAAGTCGCTGGGCAACTTCTTCACCATCCGCGAAGTGCTCGCCAAATACGATGCCGAAACCGTGCGGTTTTTCATCGTTCGCGCCCACTACCGCAGCGCCTTGAATTACAGCGACGCCCACCTGGACGATGCACGCAACTCGCTCAAGCGGCTTTACACGTCGCTGGACCTCGTCAAGCCCGCCGCGCTGCCGACCGACTGGGCCCACCCGTTTGCGCAGCGCTTCAAGTCGGCCATGGACGAAGACTTCGGAACGCCGGAGGCCGTGGCTGTGCTGTTCGAGCTGGCCGGTGAAGTCAACCGGACAGGCTCTGCCGAACTCGCAGGGCTGTTGAAAAACCTGGGCGGCTGCCTGGGCCTGCTGCAAGGTTCGCCCGGAGCCTACCTCCAGGCCGGCGCCGGCCTGGACGACGCCAGCATCCAGCTGCTGATCGCGCAGCGCGCAGCCGCCAAGCTGGCAAAAGACTTCGCCGAAGCCGACCGTATCCGCAAGGACCTGCTGGCCAAAGGCATTGTTTTGAAGGATTCGCCCAGCGGCACCACCTGGGAGGTGCAATCGTGAGGTTCTGGACGGCTCTTTCACCCTGTTTTTCAAGCCATTCAGGCCCGCAGCCCAATATGGACGTGCGCAAGCAGCTATGAAAAAGATAGTGAAAAGCGGCCCGGCCAGCGCTGAGCTGGCCGACGTTCCCGAGCCGGCCACCACGGTGCCCGAGTATTGGGCCGATGCCTGCAAACACCTGGTCAAAAAAGACCGCGTGATGAAGCGGCTGATTCCCCTGTTCGGCGACGCCTGCCTGCAAACGCGCGGCGATGCCTTTGGTACTCTGGCGCGCAGCATCGTGGGCCAGCAAATTTCGGTCAAGGCGGCGCAAAGTGTCTGGGCCAAATTTTCGGCGCTACCCAAAAAAGTGACGCCTGCCAACGTGCTGCGCCTCAAAGTTGACGACATGCGCGCAGCAGGGCTGAGCGCCCGCAAGGTCGAATACCTGGTGGACCTGGCGATCCACTTTGATGCCGGCACCGTTCACGTCAAAGACTGGGCGGCGATGGACGATGAAGCCATCATTGAAGAATTGGTGGCCATCCGCGGCATCGGCCGCTGGACGGCCGAGATGTTTTTGATTTTTTACCTGATGCGCCCCAATGTCCTGCCGCTGGACGACGTGGGGCTGATCACCGGCATCAGCCAGAATTACTTTTCGGGTGAATCCGTCAGCCGCAGCGACGCGCGAGAGGTGGCCGCCGCCTGGTCGCCTTACTGCAGCGTGGCAACTTGGTATATTTGGCGCTCTCTGGACCCATTACCGGTTCTGGGTACCCCCACGGGTACCGAGCAAATTTAAGTTTCATGAAGCCCTGAGGAGCAGCACATGGCGAAGAAGACCTTCCTCGATTTCGAGCAACCGATTGCGGAGCTTGAAGGAAAAATTGAAGAACTGCGCTACGTACAGACCGAGTCGGCTGTCGATATCTCTGAAGAAATCGACCAGCTGGCCAAAAAGAGCCAGCAACTCACCAAAGACATCTACAGCGACCTGACGCCCTGGCAGATCACCAAGATCGCACGCCACGCAGAGCGCCCCTACACCCTGGACTACGTCAACGAAATCTTCACCGATTTTGTTGAGTTGCACGGCGACCGGCATTTTGCCGACGACCTGTCCATCGTCGGCGGCCTGGCTCGCTTCAACGGCACCGCCTGCATGGTGCTGGGCCACCAGAAGGGCCGCGACACCAAGGAGCGCGGCTTGCGCAACTTCGGCATGAGCAAGCCCGAGGGCTACCGCAAAGCCCTGCGCCTGATGAAAACCGCCGAGAAGTTCAAGCTGCCGGTGTTCACCTTTGTCGACACACCGGGCGCTTACCCCGGCATTGATGCCGAAGAGCGCGGCCAGTCCGAAGCCATCGGACGCAATATTTTCGAGATGGCGCAGCTCGAAGTGCCCATCATCACCACCATCATCGGCGAAGGCGGCTCCGGCGGCGCGCTGGCCATTTCGGTGGCTGACCAGGTGGTCATGCTGCAGTACTCGATTTACTCCGTCATCAGCCCGGAAGGTTGCGCCTCCATCTTGTGGAAAACCTCCGACAAGGCGCAGGAAGCTGCCGAGGCCCTGGGCATCACCGCGCACCGGCTCAAGGCCCTGGGCGTGATCGACAAGATCGTCAACGAGCCCGTGGGCGGCGCCCACCGCGACCACAAGCAGATGGCTGCGTTCCTTAAGCGAGCCCTCAATGACGCCTTCCGCCAGGTCAGTGACCTGAAGGTCAAGGAGCTGCTGGACCGCCGCTACGAGCGCCTGCAAAGCTACGGCCGCTTCACAGACACCAAGGCTGACGCCGGCAAGTAAGGCGCCCCGGCACAAGCTGGAGCGACAAGACCATGGTGCGCCCCCGTATCGGTCCTTACAGTGCCGAGGAAGAGGAAGCCCTGGCGAAGTTGCGCCGGCGATTTTGGCTAACCTCTGCCGCGCTCTATGCGACTTTTCTGTCGGTCATGTTCGGTTTCGTTCCGCGCGAGCTTGCCACCGAGCCGCAGGCGGTTTCCTTTATGGACTCGATGGCCCATGTCGTGCCCATGCTGGACCAGTTGCCTAAGATTCCTGGTTACGACCCTTTTCTGCGCTTCTACTACGCGATGCTCTGGCTGATTTCGCCTGTTGCCGGCCTTGTGGGCTTGTGGGCCGGGCTGGACTATCTAGTCAAGCATGACCGCTACGCGCGAATCAAGAGTCCGAACCGCATGTTGGTCTGGGGCCTGCTGTTCTGGTGTTTCCTGCTGGTTTTTGCTGCCATCTGGCCTGTTGCGGATGGTGGGGCGCCCTCCTGGCGGGACCATGGTTTGGTCTCGAGTATTTTTGGCATAGCGCTACGCGGCGTCTACCTCCTGTGGTGCTGGTTCGCCATCGGTGGCACGCTCGGGGTGCTATGGGTGCGGGCCAGGATTGACCGGGAAAGATTCGCCGAAGCCAAGCCATGAATGACGGCGCCGTGATCGCCGCTGCGATTTCCCAATTTCAACCTGCTTTGCCGCTGGCCGTAGCGCTCAGCGGCGGCGCCGATTCTGTCGCCTTGCTGGTGGCCTGCGCCGAGAAATGGCCGGGGCAGGTTCACGCCATTCATATTCATCACGGCTTGCAGGCGGCGGCCGATGACTTTGAGCAGCACTGCGTTGCCCTCTGCGCGCAGCTCAATGTGCCGCTAATCGTCCAGCGTGTGGACGCCCGCCACGCCTCCGGCGAGAGCCCGGAAGACGCGGCACGAAAGGCGCGTTATGCGGCGTTTAAGGCTGCAGCCCAGGAAGGATCTGCGCAAGCAGCTATTAAAAACATAGCAATTGCCCAGCATGCCGATGATCAGGTGGAGACCATGCTGCTGGCGCTGTCGCGCGGAGCGGGGCTGCCCGGGCTGGCCGCCATGCCGGCGCAATGGGAGCGTGACGGCATGACCTATTACCGTCCGCTGCTGACGGTGCCCGGGGCATTGCTGCGCGATTGGCTGGTGACGCGCGGCATCACCTGGGTGGAAGACCCGACCAACACCGACGAGCAGTTCACACGCAATCGCATCCGGGCCCGCCTGCTGCCCGCGTTGGCGCAAACCTTTCCGCAGTTTCGCGAAACCTTTGCACGCAGCGCGCGCCACGCGGCCCAGGCGCACGGGTTGTTGGTCGAGGTGGCACAGCAAGACCTGGTTGCCGTGGGAACCCCCCCGGTGATCAAATCCCTGCAATCCCTGTCACAGCCGCGGCAGGCCAATGTGCTGCGCTATTGGCTAACGCTGCAGCAAGCTACTCCCAGCGCAGCACAGCTCGACCAACTGCTCCTGCAAATCGCCGCCTGCACCACGCGCGGGCACCGGATCCACCTTAAGGTGGCGAGCGGGCATGTCACGCGCAATGGCCCGGTGCTGAACTATGCGGCTGCAGGGGATAAGGCGAGCTAACCGGGTAGTAGTCCCTAGGTATAATTGAAGGCTTTGCTGGCGCGAAATCGCCGTTAAAAGCCCTCAAATGGGCGCTTTTACACAGGTCCCCGGCAAAAAATCCGCAACAACTCCTGATTGACATCCTGCAATGGCATTGATCGTTCATAAATACGGCGGCACGTCGATGGGCTCTACCGAGCGCATCCGCAATGTCGCCAAACGCGTGGCCAAATGGGCGCGGGCCGGCCACCAGATGGTGGTCGTTCCCAGTGCCATGAGCGGCGAAACCAACCGTTTGCTCGGCCTGGCCAAAGAACTGGCGCCCGCCAGGACAAGCGATGCTTATGGCCGCGAGCTTGATGCGCTGGCTGCTACCGGCGAGCAGGCTTCCAGCGCATTGCTGGCCATTGCGCTGCAGGCCGAAGGCATGCAGGCTGTGAGCTACGCCGGCTGGCAGGTCACCATCAAGACCAACAACGCCTACACCAAGGCCCGCATCGAGTCGATCGACGACGAGCGTGTGCGTGCAGACCTGGACGCCGGAAAAGTTGTCATCATCACCGGCTTTCAGGGGGTGGACGAGGCCGGCAATGTCACCACGCTGGGCCGCGGCGGTTCCGACACTTCGGCCGTGGCCATTGCGGCGGCGCTCAAGGCGCACGAGTGCCTGATTTACACCGACGTCGACGGCGTTTACACCACTGACCCGCGCGTGGTGCCTGAGGCGCGTCGCCTGCATACCGTGAGCTTTGAAGAGATGCTGGAGATGGCCTCCATGGGCTCCAAGGTGCTGCAGATTCGCTCGGTGGAATTTGCCGGCAAATACAAGGTGCCGCTGCGCGTGCTGTCCAGCTTCACCGAATGGGACATCGACATCAACGAAGAGGCCAAGTCAGGCACTTTGATCAGCTTTGAGGAAGACGAAAACATGGAACAAGCCATCGTATCGGGCATCGCTTTCAACCGCGATGAAGCCAAAATTTCCGTGCTCGGCGTACCCGACACCCCGGGTATCGCGTACCAGATCCTGGGCGCCGTGGCCGATGCCAACATCGAAGTCGATGTGATCATCCAGAACGTCAGCAAGGACGGCAAGACCGACTTCAGCTTTACGGTTCACCGCAACGATTACTCCAAGGCCATCGACCTGCTGAAAACCCAGGTGGTGCCAAAACTGGGCGCGCAGGAAGTCACCGGCGATGCCAAGATCTGCAAGGTCAGCATCGTCGGCATCGGCATGCGCAGCCACGTGGGCATCGCCAGCAAGATGTTTCGCGTGCTGAGCGAAGAGGGCATCAACATCCAGATGATTTCCACCAGCGAAATCAAGACTTCCGTCGTCATCGACGAAAAGTACATGGAACTCGCCGTGCGCGCCCTGCACAAGGCTTTTGACCTGGACCAGCCCGCCGCCTGAAAATGGCCGGGAAGTCGTGAGATAATCGATTTATTGGAAACGTGACCGAGTGGCCGAAGGTGCTCCCCTGCTAAGGGAGTATGGGGTGTAGAGCCTCATCGAGGGTTCGAATCCCTCCGTTTCCGCCAAGACTACCGACTCTCTCCCGCATGGGGCAGAGTCGGTTTTTTTAMGCCCGATTTTTGCGGTTGTTTCAAGAATGGGTAACCCTGCTTTCAACGCGAAGCGGCCGTCGCGCTGATTCTGGCCGCGTTCCTGGACTCAAGCTTTTCCAGGTCAGATGGCCCCGCACAACGTTGAAGAATCACCATGAAGTTGGTCGCCTCTTTTGCTTTGCTCACCACACTGATTGGCTGCGTCAGCATTCCAACGCCGGGCGGCGAGGCCGCCACAGTACCTTCCACCCGACATCTACTGTTCTCGGAGGCGGCGGCCGACAAAGGCACGGTATCGGTAACGCGGGACTCCGGGTTTGCCGGATCCGATTGCCCAACCACCTTGTTTGTGAACGACAAGATGGCGGCACTCGTGAAGGCTGGCGAAACAGTCACGCTGCATCTGCCCGCAGAGCCTGTGACTCTTGGCGCCATACCTTTCGGCGTGTGCGGCGGCGGTCTTGCGCGACTAGAGATCCATCCCACCCCAGCCAGGCCGGCTCGTTACCGGATCGGACCTGACGGCGATGGAGAAATAGACTTCTACCCAATCGTTTCACGCTAGCGGCAAAGCATTGATTCGCCAAAATCGAGCGAAAGGCGAGAAAGGCGACAAATTTCCGTAAATATTGACGACTACGAGCCTGTCCGCCTCGCAAGTAATACCTACTTTCGGCTAGCCTCGTAGTTGAATGCAAAACATGGCAATAAACCATCTTGATGTGGATGACGGGTCAATACACCCCGGCACACGCACATCGCTATTCCAGCCTTCACCCTTGCTGGCAGATTGCGTATGTGCTTATGTGGTGCGCGACACCTTGGACGCCCAGCTGAGCCCCAAACAAAGCTTCAGTCATTTGCCGGTGTCTCCGCTGGTCAGTATTGTCTGGTCAATTCACGGTGGACGATCATCGATGCCTATCGATGTTGATGAATGGCCCCCGTCGTCAAGGCGGGTCGTCTTGCGCGGCCCTCGCACGCAACCCAGCGTCTGGCAAAGCCACGGCCCCGCCTTTGGGTTTTCATTGACTATTTTTCCGGATGCATTTCATGCACTGACGCATCTGAATGTGGCCGGTTTGCTGGACCAGGCCAGGAATCTGCAAACTGTACTGGGCAAAGACTGGCAGCAGATGGCGATTGCCGTCCTGCAGGCCAGCGACGATCTGGCACGCATTCAAATCATTGAAGCTTTTTTAACGCCTCGCTGGATATCCGTGCGTTCGCCGCGGCCGGTGGCAACACCGCCGGATGGCCTGTCCTTGTTCAATGACTGGGTTGATGCGGTAGCGCTGCGTGCATCCGCGTCAACCCATGGGCAAAGCACGCGCCAACGAGAGCGGTTCATCAAGGGGCAATTGGGGCTTCCCATGCGTTCGATCCGCGGGCTGGTACGCATGGAGTCGACATTGACGCGTGGACACGGCGCCAGCGCGTTTGGCGGCTCGTCTTTGGTGGATGTCGCCGATGCAATGGGATTCTCCGACCAGGCGCACTTGTGCCGGGAAGTGAAACGCTACTCGGGTCTGAGTCCAACGGATCTGCAACGCGCCATTGAAACCCAGGAGTCTTATTGGCCCTACCGGTTGAGGCAGGCGCTGAAGGCGCGTTGATAGCCCCGGGGCCCTGCCCACAGGTGTGTACAGGCGCCCGTACTTCTTGTGCACCCAGTGCCACAAGATGCGCCGCACATGTCGTTTTGATTCAAGACCGCACCTCCATATTTCCGTAATATCCGAGGCTTTTGTTTGCTTGGCGAACAAAGGCGTCCAGTCACGGCGCCAAGTTTGGCCTCGCTGGTTCTGAAAATTGGAAATTGCATTGCAGCTACTCACTGAACAGACCGCAACCATCGCCAGATCCGTCGAGGCCACATACCTGTACGCGACAAATCTCGAGCATTTTGCCGAGTGGTTTCCGGGCGTTCTATTCATAGAATCAGCCAACACGCTTGAGCACGCCCAGCGCGGCAAGGAATATCTGGAAACGGTCGCCGTCCCTCTCAGGGGCAAAAGAAAAATCAAAATCAGGGTCAAAGATGCCCAATCCAACAAGGTATTCATTACAGAGGGCGAGTTCTCGCCTTTGATGCCAAGAATGGAGATGCTATTTCAGGCAACGGGTGCTGATTCCTGCAGCGTTACATGGCGCATGCTCAGTCGCAACGACAGCTTGCTATTCAAAGCCACGCTCCTGCATTTATTCAAAAGCGTCATGCACAAAAGGGCGGAAATTGGCATGAAGCGGTTGCGGCAGAAACTCGAAAACCTGGTGGCTGAACCCGCTGAAACCTAGCAAGGCGTTGCGCCAGTCAACCCCACCCCCGCTCCGCTACGACTTTTCCCGGTGAATTTCTGCTTTTTATCTTGAACCCCACCATGCGCTTGCAAATCAGCCCTCAATTTCTCGGTATGAGCCTGGCTCTGCTGATCGTCACTTCTCCGGGCCACGCCCAGGGCGTCTACAAATGGGTGGATGCCGAGGGCCGGACCCACTACGGCGCGCAGCCGCCCGTCACCGAAAAGGGCGTCGAGCCACTGAAGCTGCACAGCAACAGCGGCTTTGGCGGCGACAACAACGGCAAGGTGCGCGCCACAGAATACAACGCCGACGGCACCAAGAAGATCCCCAAGAACGTACAGGACCTGGCAAAAGGGATGGAGAAAGCCCTGCAGAAAGCAGACCCCAGGGAGGTGCCGCTGGACTGCGCCAGCGCGGTCAGGAATGCGCAGGACCAGGCGGATACGGCGCTGGAGGTGAGCGCCAAGAACCTGAAAACCGGCTACATCACCCAGGCCAACTACGACAACAACGCCGCCAGGCTTCGTCGCGCCAAGGCAGAGACCAATCTGACCAGTTGCCAGTCCGCCATGGGCAGGGACCGCGCCTTCTACCAATGCATGTCCAACAGCAACAACCACTTCACGGCGTGCATCAAGTAGAGGAGCACTGCGCGACTTTGATGGACCTGATCAACTGCCCCAGGCCCAGCTCGCAGTTCCCAACCCCACCAGCTTCCATAAAACGCAGGAAACTCCAAATGCCCTGTATCACAGCAAGATGAACGTAAATAGGACCCCATGTCCGAAGTAAGAACGATTGCCACCCTCTGTTTTGAAGACAACGCCATCAGTCAGCGCTGGCTGGAAGCTTTCAAGCCTGCTTCCGGTGATGCGTGGGATATGGCCAGCCAGGCCCTCGGGGCGTTGGGTTTGCGCTGCGTTCAGGCGAATGCAGATGAACGGATTCGCGTCGAGCGCGTGGAACGTTTTGGCCGACGCCTGGAATTGCGATTCATGGAGCTGGGCCTGGACAGCCAGACGCTGCTGAGCGAACTGATCGAATTGGGCGCCACACACCTGCGCGCCAGCATTGACGACAGCCGCACGGGCAGTGTCACCAAGCTGGTTCGAATCGGCAAGGCCAAGGCGAAAGAGGCGGAGTTTGTGGCCGCCGTGGCCGAGTTCGATGACGACTTTGCGTTCCTCACGGCATTGGAAAAAGGCAAGTCGGCGGAGATCAAACGGCTTCTGGCCAAAGGCATCAGTCCGAACCAGGAAGTACGGCCCGGTGTGTACCCCATCCATCTGGCCGTGCTGCATGACAAGAAGCCCATCGTCAAGCTGTTGATTGCAGCAGGCGTGGATGTGAACGTCCAGACGCCCGACAAACGAATCAAAGAGGACGGGTTCAGAACGCCGCTGCATCTTGCCATCAACAACAAATCGTTTGATGTCATCGAGATGCTGGTCAAGGCTGGAGCAGACCTCACACTCCGAAACGCGGCCGGGCAAACGCCACTGCACTACGCCATCGTTTACCGGCACCAGGATGCCTGCAAACTGCTGATGGAACATGGTGCAGATCCATCCGCGTTGAACGCCAACGGCGTGCCGGCTTTGCTCGACCTGCGAACGCACGGCGAGGAGGAAATCCCGGCGTTCCTGGCCTTTGCCGATTCGATGGGGCTGGATCTCAACGTCAAGCTGGCGACTGGCGAGAATCTTTACTGGAAGCTTGGATACATCAAGGGTGCAGTGGATTACCTGAAGGCGCGGGGCATGGTTTCCTCGCCACCCTCCGACGCCTACACCGGTGATGTGCCACGTGATCTTCACAAGGCGATTCGCGGGCATGACCTGGCCAAGATCAGGGCGCTGGCAAAGTTGGGCGTTGATCTGGATATGCCGTATGCGGCGTTTAGTTCTTATGAGCCTGAACCACCCATACTGAATGCAGCTAGGGATGGGCATGCCGATGTGGTTGAACTGCTGCTCGATGCAGGCTGCAATGTCAACGCGACCGGCTCCGACCAGATAACGCTTATGCACAAGGCTGCATCGAGCGGGAGCGTTGAACTCGTCAGCATGCTGCTCAAGCGCGGCGCCAACCCCAACGCCATTGAGCACCATGAATTTGCGTTGAGTCAAAAAAGCGATGACCCCATGCTGAAGGCATTGGATGAAGGCCATATCGCGGCAGCAAAAATCCTCATGGCGCATTGGTTGCCCACTCAGCCACGCCTGGAGAGAGCCAAGACGCTGCTTGAGAATCACATTAAGCGCAGCAACAAAGGGGTGGATGCGGTGAACATGCTGAAGACGATTGAAGCGCGGCTCGCTGAGCTTTTGTGATCACCTGAATTCAGGTTCGGATCATTTCGTTCAAGCTCCAAGGATAGAAGTATGTCTCTTAATGAAACTCAGTTGTCGATACTATTTGTTGATCGCGCGACACGTGAACAGATACAGGCGCAGTTTGAGTTGTTGACGACTTCGGCGCAGTCGTTCAACAAACAGGTGGCAGAGCTTGGCGTCAAGACCAAGTTTAAAGATGAAAATCCCTATCTGGAAGGAATACGAGAGGCGGAAAATTTTCTACAACTCGACTTTACGCATGACTCCAATTTTCGCTTTCCGAGCGCGCTATTAAAGAAGTTGCCCGGCGCGACCTTGATCGTGCAGACAGTGAGTAATGATCAAGACCTGGGGGGTAAAAAAACTTACCTATACGGTGGCGAGTCGATCAATAAAGATCAACTGATTGAACGCCTGGATGCGCTTGACCCGCGCGTTGCGGTGGGCCTTTCCAGTCACCTTGGCGTGCGCTTGGCGAGCAAATACTTCAAGGCGCTCGCTGATCCAAACGAAGAGTTCGCCGGCGTATTGATGTTTTGGCACCTTATCCACTTCATAGATCGCTATCCTGCGGCGCGTAGTGTTTTGGCGAAATGTGACTTGAACCGTGCGAACCATGATGGCGATACTGTGCTGCACTATGCGGCAAAAACTTATCGTCATTGCGGCGATGAAGACATCGAATGGCTGATTTCACAAGGCTGCGATGTGAACGCCCGCAATGCGAACGGAGATTCCCCGTTGTTGGTCGCATCACGGCTTCCTGACAAGCGCAACGGCGCAATGTATCGATTGCTGCGCCACGGGGCCGAGCCGAATATTCGTGACCGGAATGGTTTGGCTGCGATACATCACGTTTGTGCAACGGAAAACGGGGTGGGCATGGTTGGCGCACTCAGGCATCGCAACGCCGATTTGAATGCAGATTCATCGATGGGCTCTCCGCTCTGGATTGCGAATGCGGCAGACCGCTATGCGGCGCGCGATAAATTATGGCCGCTCAATTTACAGCTCATCTCTCCGGCGACCGCTTACGAGGGTGACGCTTATGCAAATTTGCTAACCGCGATCAAGCACCACGATGTAGCTTCGATGGCGCGCTACATTGATGTCGTACAGCTTGGCGAATCGCAGGTGCAAGCGCTGTATGTCTACGCCTGTTATTTTCAATGTGGTGTGCTTTTTGACCATTTGCAGCGGGTACATCCCTGGCGCCTGGTCGCCGATACGCCCGATTCCCCCGATACGTTCTTTGGCCGGGACTACGCGCTGAATCACCTGGACCTGCTAAACGATGAGCACCCGGCGGTTGGCGATTCCTATCGCATATTTGTTGCAGCGATCGCGCAATCCAACCCGGCGCAATTGCACGCATTGGCACAGACCCGCGATTTCGCGATCAATTGTCTGCGTGTTGTTGAATGGCGCAGTGCGCAAGCGCTGGAGTTCTTTGGGCTGCTCAAAACCAAAGAACTGACTTTCGAGCAGTTATTTTCGGGTAACGGCTTGTGGGTGCGCTGGCACGACAAGGAGGATGTGCCCGCAAACATCGCGGAGGTACTGATCGCCTTGCGTGCGATGGGGTTGGTCTTCCATGGCTCCGAATACGGGCTGAAAGATGCGGGATTGTCAGACGATTTGGTTCAACGGCTGTGTCGGCCTTGATCGCCGGCCGATAGCCAGGCACTAATTTTGGCGTAAGACTAACAATGTCAGAACCTTTTTCTTTAAAAATCACGGCCAAAAAAGTAAGCCCTGAAGCCCTGCAGGCACTTTCGCGCTTTGCTGCGGCAGTGAACAGCAAGGACGGCAGTGCCTTGCGGGCATTGTTGTCGGATTCTGCGCTCGCCAAGTCGGCGCTGACGACCAACAAGTTGTCGCCCGATATTTTCCTGCCGCATGCGCCATACACCAGTTATCAGTTCAACGTGGTGGATGCCTTGCATGAAGCAACCCAAGCCACGGAGTTGGAGGTCATGCTCGATGGCGCCGAAAAACTGCGCATGGAGCTGGACGGAACAGACCGTGACGCCGATGGATTTTGCGTGTTCTTTTTTGTGTGGCTGGCTTCGGTCGGCCTGACTGCGTTTGATGCGACGGCGAAGTCGTCTCACGGGTGGTCGGCGAAGTGGACGCAGGATGCTGCTAAGCTGACGTTGGTGAAACACAAACTACCGGGCGACGGCGACTCCGCAGAGACCTATGCAAAGCGCAATGCCGCTGCCGAGAAATCGTCTTGCGGGTTTCTCATCAAGCAGTTCAAGTACACGGTGGGAGGCGACTTCAATCGCCTGGTGTCATCGCTGCAAGAAGACAGCGTGATGATGGTTTCGTTTTCGCACATCATCGACAAGCTGGCCGCGTTAAAGCGCGTGAAGACCGATAGCCAGTACTCGGATCATCGCTTTGATCTGGAGGTGCTGAGCAAGACCGTGTTGTCGCCGGACCAGGTGGAGAGCCCGCATCTGGGGCGAGTCAACGGGTTCGAGATCATCTCCATCAACGGGCAACTGGGCCCTTGGAATTTTGATTACGACGCAGCACTGGCCCATGTCGAGAAAGTCATCACGCGGCCTTTGCATCGTGAAGTTTTGGGCGAGGCAGGTACCGATGAGCAATATGCTTGTCTGCATTGGGCGGCGGGAGATATTTCTGCCGTGCTGACGCTGCATCCGAACCGGTTTTCATTTCGCTTACAGCGCTTCCCCGATCTGACCAAATTCCCTCTCGCACGGATTTATGCCTTGTATCAGGACGGGATAGAACCCAGTGCGTTCCACTGGATGCAGTTGAAAACTCTGGCGCAAGAGCGGGCCGCCCAGGGTGACGCGGATGATTTGCATATCCTGGCTTTGCTGTATTTGTATAACAGGTACGGGTTGGAGCGCGACACGAACAAGGCTGAAGAATTGTTCATTCAGGCCGCGGAGCGCGGCAGCACGGAGGCCATGTGGCTGCTGGGCACCACCTACACGCACTTTGATAGATTCAAAGACGAATGGCCCAAAGATCTGGAGAAGGCCCGGCACTATTTGCAAATGGGGGTTGATCTCGGGTCTTCGCGCTGCAAGGACAGTCTGCAATGGGTGCTCAAGAGTCTGCAGTGATTCACTCGAAGTGATGGGGCCTGTGCTGCTCCATCAGTCAACGGCCTGATAGAAATTGAAAGGAACCACCATGGGCCTACATGCAGAAGTCAAACACATCGACCTGACCATCCGCCCCGCCGCAGCCAAGCAGATGCGCCAGGATCTGGGGGCGCAGGGCCTGCTGGATGCGGCGACCACCTCGGCGGCCGATTACCTCACCCAACAGTTCTGCGAAGTCACCAGCAGCCGCTCGGGGCTGTGCATCACCAACATCAGCTGGGACCAAATCGACGAAGACCTGTATGCGCTGCTGGACCGGCTCGCGCCCTACGTGAGCAGCGGCGGTTTCGTCAAATTCAGCTGCGAGGGCCGCACCTGGGCCATGGCGGTGTACGAGCAGCAGGCGCTGCTGCCCCTGGGTGAGTTGCTGTCGTTCAAGAACAAGCCCCAGGAAGTGGCGGTTTCGAGCGAGTGGGGCGACAGTGGCCATGACGGCAACACCCTGGTGCACGATGCCACCGCCACCGAAGAGAAGCTGAAGGACTTCTGGTACTGGCGCCACGGCGTGTTGATGTTGGCCCTGAAGGTGGCCTATCTCGGCGAGAGCCTTGGGCACCTCAAGAGCCTCAACAAAAAGGTCGTGGGCGATGTGCACGGCCTGTGCGGCAACGCGCACGACTTCCTGACCGGAGAGAGGACGCTGAGCAAGTCCCAGGTCAACTCGTTTGCCGACGAAGCGCCACCTTATGCGAAGCGGCTGCTGGACGTCATGGCCACCATCGAGAACCGGCCTGACACCCAGGAACTGTCGATCTGGCGGCGCGCTCGCAAGTGGTGAAGCCTACAAGGATTCACGCATATCTGGGTCCATCCGAGAGCATCAGATTCTCGGCAAGCCTGCGTTTTATCTCCCTCATGAAAGACTAATAGATGCAAGACTTCAGCGCAGAAATCCTGTTCAAAGCAGAAACGGATGCGGAATCCTTTGGGCAGAGAGTCGGTGCGCAACTCGGTGCGACAGAGTCGTATTTCGACAAGGCACTTCAAAGCCTGGGCGCGTCGCTGCCCGGTGCGTGCAATGAGTTCTCCGTGGAGCGCTTTCGGCGCTATCGGAATGTAGTGAGCGTGCAGTTTTATGCCGGGGATCGCTCGGAATACAGGCCCATTCTTTCGGCCCTTTTCCAACTCGGCGCGCACATGGTCAAACTGCATGTCGGAGCCGACGACTACAACGAGGTCGAACTCTATGCGGATGGCAAACAGACCAAGAAGAAAGCAGCCTTTCTCAAAGAGTTTCAGTCCATTGCGCTACCTGACCCGACTTCGGACTTTCAGCGGGCGCTCGCCAACAGGAATTTCAACCGTGCCGAAGTCCTGGTCCCCCAGATTGACGTGACCAGAATAACGCTTGACGACGAGATTCTCGAAGCCTTGATGCTCCGGGAGGCATCTCCTATTGCACTGCATTTAATCGAACAAGGCGTCATTCGTGAAAATCGCCGTATTAGTCAGTATCCCGCGCCGCTAACGACCGTTGCGGCATATTGGTGCAACCTGCCAGTGTTGAAGGCGCTTTGTGCTCTGGGATTCGACCCTTACGAAACCAACACCGACGGCGAAACTGTATTGCATATTGTTTTGTCGTCAGCAGAATTCGAAGCCATCGAAACCTGCCGGTGGGTCGTTGAGAGATGCAAAGACAACCTGAATCCCGTCACCCAGTGTGGCAGCCCGATTTGGCACTCGTTCGACAGTGGTGAAAATTCCTTAGGCGCACGGATCTTCAGGGAGCAGGGTGCGCTTTTGATCGCGCCTGAAGGGTTCTATGAAAACCTGTCGCGTGATGAAGTCGTTGTCGAGTCCGCGAAGCACAACGATGTCGATACCCTGAAGACACAGTACCAAGATCAGGATAGGGAGGCTGTTCTCTGCACCGCCGTGGAGCACGCGGCACTGGATGTGATTTTGTGGATGAACGACCAGCAACCGATAGACTGGTTTTCCGAGGTCAAAAGCGTCAGTGGGCGTAGCAATGACTCGCCCTTCCCTCAGCTGTACGAGCAGCCGTTTAATTGGCCCTCGGGGAACACCGATCTTGTGTTCCTTGACCACCTCATCAGCGGGATTGCGTCCAGCGTGGAAGCACTGGACCGGGTCGCAGTCTATATTTCGGGCCGCAGCGAAACAGCCCCGCTGCTGAGAAAACTTCGTCAATTGGGTGCCACCTTGGGGCAAGTGACGCTCTGCAACGGTGATTCGGCTTTCCCGTTGTGGCGGGCGATGGAGGAGGGTCGCATTGACAATGCCAGGACGCTGCTGGAACTGGGTGCGCCGATTCCGGACGAGGTAGGCGGCGAGCCCTTGGCGGAGACATTCGCTGAGCAGGCCATGGGCTATCGCGATGACGTTGATCCGGCGGCCTGGGAAGCTCTTTTCAAGCAATACGGCTTGTTATAAGCGTCAATAGCTATTCACTCGAAGTGATGGGGCCTGAGCGGCGCCACCAGCCATCCACACAGGAATAGGTTTTTACATGTCCGAACAGTTCTCCGTCAAAATCAAAATCGCCAGCGCCGAGAAGTCCTCGCGCGAGTTGCTCACCCAGTTGGCCTCAGCCCTGGGTGAAGATGACTATGCCGCCATGCGGCAGATAGTCACCGAGGTGCTCAAGGGCGCACCGAGCGGCAAAGACGCAAGAGCGCTGGTTGCCGCGCTGCTGCTGCCGTGCTCGGAATACGGCCCTGCTGAAGTTCCGTTTCTGGATGCGCTGTGCGGCGCGCTGGAAGATGCGAGCGCGTACCTGCAGGTTAGCGGCAGCAAGAAGCTCAGCATCGAACTGGGTGGCGCAGACAACGGCACGGCCGATGCGGTGGCCTACCTGCTGGCACTGCTGCACAGCCTGCCCGTTGATGGCCTGGAGGCGACGGGCAAGGGCTTCACGTGGATGGCCAAGTGGGCTTGCGACGCGCAGGGGATTTTGCAAACCGCATCGTATGAGCCTCTGGATGAGGGTCAGAGAATTGATCCCAAGGCGGACGAAAAGCTGCGCCGCAAGGTTCAAAAGGAGAACAAGGCATTCCTCAACACACCTTTGCGCGGGCTCGTGGATGCCTTGCCTGCCGATCTTCCCATGGGGCTGATCGATGCCGTTGGTTTGGACCAGATACTGGGGCACACGTATGCGGAATTGATAGGCCAGATTGCGGCCCTGCCCGATTGGACTGGCCATGACTTTCGGGTTGGCGTACATGGACAAGCATTGACGGCACGCGACCTGGGCGACCAGTTGCGCATCAATATATGGAACGCGCCAGGCAACAAACAGAGCATTGAGTTGGAGCTGCGCGCTGAACTCTCGGAAACGGGCATGCACAAGCACTTCACGGACTTGCTGCGCGAGGTTGGATACAACAAGGACTTGAGCGACATTGGCTGGTTCGACTGGGAGTCCAGCGGCATCAAGGTGAACGCACGACTTCATGACTGGATGTTCGAACTGCGCGTGATACGTCATGCCTAGGAGTCTGGGCGGCAGCTCCTGGCCCGAGAGGCTCTTTGCTGGCTGTATATCTGGAATCGTTTTTGGGTCCGTACCCGTTTATTACCTTAGGAGAAAACCATGTCATCGATCTTGTCAAAAACCGTAGACGCCGCAAACAAGTTAGTTAAAGCGCCGAGCCAGGAGGAATTGAGAGAGCTTTGGCCAAGCACCAGCGAAGTTAATTCAGCAGCTGAAATTTATGGCGAGTGGATTGATCGGAAAAGTGTCAAAGGATTCATGGAGGTCGTGATCAAACTCAATGCGGATGGAACTGGCACTTATTTCCATTCAAGGCGGGCTGACATGGGCGAGTGGCCTTTCAATTATTCTGTTGAAGGCTCGGTCTTGACGATGGCGCTAGAGGCGGTAGACAGTGAAGGCATTAGATACAAGCATCTGGATGCCCGTTTGTTTGAGAAAAACCTTTTGCTCAACGACAACGGTGACGTTTCTGTTTTCGTATTAAAAAGCGCCTGATTTAATAATTGTCGGGGTGCCATTTTTCTTTCCCGAAAAATGGATGGACGATACGCGGAGAGCTGGTTGATCATCTACTTGCGCTCTTGCGGCCTGCGATCTCCATTGCCGCTCCTGTGGCGAATGGTGTCCACGCAGCCCGTTTCAGATCACGCTCGAAAATCCTGTATCCCCGCGGTCCAGTGGATCCACCTCAACGTCATAGATCTGGGTGATTCTCCAGCGCGAGTCTTCATAACCCGCCTGGCCGAGGATCTTCACAAGGAAGGAGCTGCGTTGCTTCTCTGCCTGAAGTGTTATTTCGCAGAAGAAGTCGAGCTTCGTGGGGCCATCGGGAAGTGCTCCAAGAAGTTGATAGCCAGCCCGGTTGAACCGGTCCTTGTTCTCTCGCTGAAGTAATTTTTCAACTTCAGGGGCAATGAGAACTGCGGCGGTGATGTGGTCGATGAGTCCATCGACCACCACCTGCGGGTTTATTTTCATGTTGTATGTGAACTCTTCTAGGAATCTCCCTGATTATCGATCTTTAGTATTACATTGAGCCGCAATTGTTGTAACCAGTCTCTAGTTGGTACGGTATTTTGTTTTCAATAATTTCATCAATTCCAATAGAAAATTCGTTGGAAATCAACGTTTTCGTTAAGCGCCAAATCCCGGCAATAGATTGCAGGCTCTCGTGCCCGACCTCTTTACCTTGGTGACAGCTTTGTCGTTTGAGAATGTGTTTCCCCGCAAACCAAAAAGCCGCCCGGAGGCGGCCAACTTTGTTGTCTCGTGTTCTCAAACCGGCGTGGCCAAAGAAGCCGCCAATTGACCGGCCTTTGCCACGATGGCCTCGCGTTCCTCCAAGGGCTTTGGGCTCTTGGTCAAATACACCGTGATCACCACAGGCGCGCATCCCGCAGGCCACAAAACGCCGATGTCGTTGGTGGTGCCATGGGCGCCTGTACCCGTCTTGTCGCCAACCAGGCAGTCCCGCGGCAGCAGGGCGCGCAATCGCCGGTCGGATGTCTTGCTGGCGATCAGCCACTGGCGCATCTGCTGGCGCGAGGTGTCTGACAGCGCATTGCCCAGCACGATTTTTTGCACGGTGCCCAGCATGGCGGCAGGCGTAGTGGTGTCGCGTGGATCGCCGGGCGTGGCTTCATTCAGCGCGGTTTCAATGCGATCCAGTCGTGTCATGCGGTCACCGAGCGCGCGCGCGTAGTCGGTCAGGCCCTTGGGCCCGCCGAAGCTGGCCAGCATCAGGTTGGCGGCCGTGTTGTCGCTGACGGTGATAGTGGCTTCGCACAACTCCGCGAGCGACATGCTGCCACCGGCTCTTGGCCCGGTGACCGGTGAATGGGAAACCAGTGCCGCGCCGTCAACAGGCAGCAGGCGGTCCAGCCGTTCCTTTCCGGTGTCTACCCGGTGCAGCACCAGCGCAGCGGCCAGCAGCTTGAAGGTGCTGCACATGGGGAAGCGTTCCGCCGCGCGGTGCCCATGCTGTACGCCGGTACCGGTGTTGAGGATGGCAACGCCCAGCCGGCCGCCGCTTTCCCGTTCAAGGGCTTTGAGCTGCGCGGCGACTGAACTGGAATCAGCGGTTTGCGTTGTGCCGCTCATGCCCCATAAATTCTGGGCATGAACTGAAGCCATGCTTGCCGCCATGAAGCTTCCCAGTGCGCCGGTAAATTGTCGTCTCTGCATCATTTTTACTCTCGGGTTGGTATGAAAGCGGTAACGATATTGAAGGGCTGCAATTCCGGCAAACGGCAATAATCGAGGCAACTCATAAGTAAATCTTGGGCTTGAACAGATGCATCTTCCTTTGAACGCCTTGCGCGCCTTTGAGGTGTCCGCGCGCCACCTGAGCTTTACACGGGCCGCCGACGAGCTGAACGTCACGCAAACCGCGATCAGCCAGCACGTCAAGAACCTGGAAGAGCGCATGGGTGTCCCACTGTTCCGGCGGCTTCCGCGCGGCCTTGCCCTGACCGATGAAGGCCAGGCGCTGTTGCCCGCGCTATCGGAATCGTTCGGCCGCATCGGCGCGTTGCTGGAGCAATTCCGTGATGGCCGTTTTCGGGAAGTGCTGAGCGTCGGGGCTGTCGGCACTTTTGCCGTGGGCTGGCTGATCCCGCGCCTGGCGGCGTTCCAGCAAGCACACCCTTTTGTTGACTTCAGGTTGTTCACCAACAACAACCGCGTGGATCTGGCCGGCGAGGGCCTGGACTACGCCATACGCTTTGGCGACGGCGCATGGCACGGCACCGAAGCCGACCTGCTTTTTCCCTCGCCGCTGTCACCCGTCTGCTCACCTGCAACAGCGTCGCGCCTTCATGAGCCTGGCGATCTGGCCGGTGAGGTGCTGCTGCGCTCTTACCGGTCCGATGAATGGGTGAGCTGGTTTGCCCTGGCCGGTGTGGACTGCCCGGTGGTCAGGGGGGCGGTGTTTGATTCGTCCCTGACCATGGCGGAAGCTGCCGCGCAGGGCGCCGGCGTTGCCTTGCTCCCTGTGAACCTGTTTGTGCGGGAGTTGCAGGAAGGGCGCCTGGCAAGGCCGTTTCCGCTGGAAATTGAAAACGGCAGTTACTGGCTGACCCGGCTCAAATCCCGGCGCGTGACGGGGGCCATGGGCGTTTTCCGTGACTGGATCACCCGCACATGCTGCGCACGATAATTGCTGTGCTGAGCCTGCACCACCCCGCCTGAACACGCACCACGGAACCACCCATGCGCCTGCGCCACATCGAAGTCTTCAACGCGGTCATGCTCACCGGCAGCGTCAGCGGAGCGGCCCGCCTGATCAATGTCACCCAGCCCGCCGTCAGCCGCATCCTGCAGCATGCCGAGTTGCAGCTGGGTTTTGCCCTCTTCCAGCGCAGCAAGGGCCGGCTGACGCCGACCTCTGAAGCGTTGACGCTGTACCCGCACATCGAGCGGCTGTTTGCCCAGCTCGATGAAGTGCAGCGCCTGGCGGCCAACTTGAAAACCGGCGAAAGCGCCAGGGAACTCCGCATCCTGACGGTGCTGGCACTCAGCTACGAAATCCTGCCCCACGCGATCAAGCTCTTTCGGGTCAAGCATGCCGATGTGGCGATTACCGTGCGGGCGTTACATTCGCCGCAAATTATCTCGGCACTGGCGCTGCAGGAGGGGGATGTCGGTTTTCTTTTCAGCCCGGCAGCGCATTCGGCGCTGGCACAGGAACACCTGGCCGACGGCCGCATGGTGTGCGTTGCACCCAAGGGCATGCTGCCTGCGCGCCTCGTCAAGCGTGGCAGTGTCACGCTTGAGGATCTCACCAAAGTACCGGTCGTCGGGCTTGATGTGATGGACCCGGTGGGCCGCAGCCTCAACCAGGCCTGCCGCGAGGCAGGGGTGGGTCTCGAATTCCATATCACCGTGCAGACCTACCATTCGGCGCTGGCGCTGGCCCACCACGGGCTGGGCATTGCGGTGATTGACACGTGCACAGCGGCGTCCGCCGACCTGACGCGTGTGGACCTGCTGGAACTGGAACCCTTGATCCCGGTGCCCATCAATGCGCTGTTGCCTGCAGGCAAACCTGGCTCGGTCATCGTGCGGTCTTTTGTGAAATGCTTCCAGCAAGCCCTGACGCAGCGCGCTTCAGCGCCCGCGCTGCGCAAAGCCTGAAGGTCAGTGCTCCAGCATGCGGCTGATGCGTTGCGCAGAGCCGAACGCCAGGGTGAAGCCCAGCGCACCATGGCCGGTGTTGAACAACAGGTTGGCCGGGCCTTTCGCGTGTGTGCCAATGACCGGCAGGCCGGTGGGCGTGGCGGGGCGCATGCCGGCCCAGGGGCTCAGGGTTTCGAAGTTGCTGCAACCTGGAAAAACCGTTTGGGTCGACGCTTTCAGCGAAGCAATCTGTGCCGGGTCGACGGCGGTGTCGTAACCCGAAAGCTCGGCCATGCCTGCCACGCGCAGGCGCGAACCGATGCGGGCGAACACCACCTTGCGAGCGCTGTCGGTCACGCTCACCTGCGGTGCTGCGCCATCGCCAGGTGCGACGTCCACCGTAACGCTGTAACCCTTCAACGGGTAGACGGGAAGGTGCACACCCAGGGTGCGCGCCATGCGCGCAGACCCGGCACCCATCGCCATCACATAGCGGTCGGCTTCGAGATGGCCTTGCGGCGTCGCGACAGCTGCAACCAGGCCGCCGCGCACCACGAGCTGCTCCACGGGTGTGTCCAGCAGGAAGCGCACACCCTCGCGGCGCAGCACGTTGAACAGGCCGTCGCAGGTTTTCTGGCAGTCGGCAGCACACTCGCCCGGTGTGTAGATGGCGCCGGCGATGTGCCCGTGTCGGTTTTTCAGCGCGGGCTCGATCTCCACGCAGCGGTCGGCGCTGACGGCCTCCTGGGTACTGCCCAGTTCACGTTGCAGCAACATCTGCCGGCGCGCTGCAGCGAACGCTGCATCGCTGGCGTACAGCACCAGCTTGCCCGTGGCCGAGAAATCGCAATCCAGTTTTTCTTCGGCCATCATCGCGTCAAAAGACTGGCGGCTGAGCGCCGCCAGCGACAGCAAATGGCTGGTGGTGTTGCGTGAGGTCTTGCTGTTGCAGGCCGCCAGAAACTGCGCACCCCACAACCACTGGCGCACATCCAGGCGAGGCCGCAGCTTCAACGGGGAGGAGGGCGACAGCAGCAGCTTGGGAAGCTGCCGCCAGATGGCGGGATCTGCCAGCGGCTGCACGTAGGAGTAGCTCAGTTGTGCGCCGTTGCCGCCGCTGGCGCCGCTGCCGGGGCTGGCGCGGTCCACCACTGTCACCTCATGACCGGCCCGCCGCAAGCTGTAGGCGGTTGCGAGTCCCACGATTCCTGCACCGAGCACACACACATGCATAGAAGCCTCTTTGTTCCCTGAAAGAGCGCCACTTTACGCAGTGGGTACAAGTTTGAACAATGCTGAATGCGCGAGGGTTATGACGTGTGGTTATGCCCTTCTGCGAAGGTGGCAGAAGAGATTCTGGGTAAACCATGAGTTTTGGTCATGGGTTTGCCGCGAAAATGAATGACACATATCGCACGGCTGTTCCTACACTACCGATGCCAGTTTCCCGAAACTACCAACCCACCGCCCCCCGAAAGGACAAGCATGAAATTCACCATCCTCATGACCGCCGTGCTGCTGACAGCCGGCCTGGCCACCACCGCCGGCGCGCAAACGGTGCCGACGCTGAAAAAGATCGCCGACAGCAACAAGATCACCGTGTCGTATCGCGAAGCTTCGGTGCCTTTCAGCTACCTGATCGGGTCCAAAACCTCGGTGGGTTTTTCGGCAGAACTGACAGAAGCCATCATTGACGACATTCGCAAGAAGGTGAAAAAGCCGAATCTCGAAGTCGCCTACATGCCCGTGACTTCGCAAAATCGCATCCCCTTGCTGGTCAACGGCACCTACGACCTCGAGTGCGGCTCTACCACCAACAACACCGCGCGCGGCAAGGATGTGGCATTTGCCATCAACCACTTCTACACCGGCACCCGCCTGCTGGTCAAAAAATCATCCGGCATCAAGAACTACGCCGACCTGGCCAAAAAGACGGTGGCCAGCACGACAGGCACCACCAACGCGCAGGTGATCCGCAAGTACAGCGCCGATAAAAAGCTCGACATGCAGCTCATCCTGGGCAAAGACCACGATGATTCGTTGCTGCTGGTTGAGAATGACCGTGCCCTGGCTTTTGCCATGGACGACATCCTGCTGTTCGGCCTGATGGCCAACTCCAAGAATCCGGCGTCGCTGGAAGTCGTGGGTGATTCGCTGCAGGTGGAGCCCTATGCCTGCATGCTGCGCAAGGACGACCCTGAGTTCAAGAAGCTGGTGGACGGCACGATCATCCGCCTGATCAAGTCCGGCGACTTTACCAAGATGTACGCCAAGTGGTTCACCTCACCCATCCCGCCAAAGGGCGTGAACCTGAACCTGCCAATGAGCGAAGAGCTGAAGGCCAACCTCAAGGCGCTGAGCGACAAGCCGGCCATGTAAGGCTGACGGGAGCGCCGTCGCGCCGCTCCCGTTCTACTGCCGTGCCCGTTCGGGCCGGCAGTTTTCCCCCTAAAGAAAAATGATCCCGGAGCCTCGTGGGCTCAGGTGGCCGGTGTGCGCCTGCCGGACAGGATTTGCAACTTGAACAGCATTGAAAGGCAAGATATGAGCAGAACCCGCGTGGTCGGCATTCTGGGCGGCATGGGTCCGGCTGCAGGTGCAGACTTTGCTCGATTGTTTGTCCAGGCCTGCGCGGACCATATGCGCTCGCTGGACATTCCGGTGTCTGACCAGGCCTTTCCCGAGCACTGGCTGGCGCAGGTGCCGGTGCCGGACCGCAGCAACGCGCTGGGTTTACCGGGGCCGGGCGGCCATCAGCCCCTGGATCCCATGTTGCAAGCAATGGGGAAACTCGCCGCATTAGGTGCCACCACCGTCGCGGTAGCGTGCAACACGGCCCATGCGTGGCACGCCGAGTTGCAGGAGCGCTTTCCCCAGCTTGAAGTGCTGCACGTGGCGCGTGAGGTGGCCCAAAATCTGGCGGGCCGCGGTGTACGCGAAGTGGGTCTTCTGGCGACCGAGGGCACCTACCGGGCAGGGCTCTACGACCAGGCCCTGCGGCAGGCGGGTTTGCAATGCCACATTCCTTCCGTTGAAGAGCGTGAGCGCCTGATGCGCGGCATCTATGAGGGCGTGAAAGCCGGCAACATGGCTTTGGCGCGTGAGTGTTTTGCGGGCGTGGCCAGCGCGCTTGCCGGGCGGCACGGCCTTTCAGTGCTGGTTCTGGGTTGCACCGAGATTCCGCTGGCACTCAGCGCGGTGCCTGGCATGGATTCACTTGAGCTGGTGGACCCGGCGGCCCTGCTGGCGCGGGCGCTGGCGCAGCGAGCGTATGCCTGAGCGTTCATCACCATCCTGCATGGCTCAAAACAGCCAATTCTTGAATAAAATAGGCCTCTGACCCAATGGGAATGGGCGCGAGTAGCTACAAAAATGATAGCGAAAACGGGGCGGCTTCCCAGTCTCTCAATCGGCTGACGCGCTCCAGCGGTTGTCCCAGGCCTTGTCGAGCGTGCGGCGGTCGCGTTTGGTGGGGCGCCCATGCTCCAGGCTGCCGGCCGGATCGGCTGCCACCCGGCGCTGCTCGGCGGCCTCGGCTTTGAGGCGCAGGCTTTCTTCGGTTTCTTCGTAGAGCTGCTGGGCTACCGGGGCTGCGCCTCGCAGCTTGCTGATGCCGCGCACCATCAGGGTACGGGTGTAGGGGCCCTGTCGCAGTGTCACGGTGTCGCCGGATTTGACTTCACGCGCGGGCTTGGCTTCGATGCCGTTGATGCGTACACGGCCCTTGTCAATTTCTTCCACGGCCAGGGCGCGGGTCTTGTAGAAGCGGGCGGCCCACAGCCACTTGTCGATTCGCAATTTGTCCATTGGGGCCTATTCTGTACCAAGGCATGTGGCGCCGTGTAGGAGGGCGCCGCGTTTGGATTGGTTCTCACGTCGTGGGCAGGCGTACCGTGGCGTCCAGGCCCGTCACACGGCCGTGCACGACGCGGTTTTCCAGCGAAATGCTGCCATGCATGGTTTCGGTGATCTCGCGGCAAATGGCCAGGCCCAGGCCGGAGCCGTGGCGCACGTTGCCTGCGGAAAAGGGCTGATAGAGCCGCGCCGACAACTCCGCCGACACCCCCGGCCCGCTGTCGCTGATGGTCATGGCGACAACGCGGGCGTCGCACACGATGCGCACCGCCAGCGTGCCGCCGGCCGGCGTGTGCTTGATGGCGTTGTGCAGCAGGTTGCGCGTGAGTTCGCCCAGCATCCATTCATGCGATGTGACGCGCGCCGGCACGGTTTCTATCTCGAAATCGATGTCTTTCTCGGCAATCAGGGGCGAGAGGTCCAGCGCCACAGAGCGCACCATCTGCGCCAGGTCGATGGCCTGCAGGTCAGCCTGCTGGCGCAATTGCTCCACCTTGGCCAGCGCCAGCATCTGGTTGGCCAGGACGGTGGCGCGGTCCACCGTCTGGTTGATTTCCGCCAGCGCCTCACGGGCGTCCATGTCGCCGCGCAGCGCGGACTGCACCTGTACCTTGAGCACGGCCAGCGGCGTGCGCAGCTGGTGGGCCGCATCGCGCACAAAGCGCTTCTGGTTGTCCAGCAGGTGCTGCAGCCGGCCCATGACCTCGTTGGTGGCATCCACCAGCGGCAGAAGTTCGCGGGGTGCATCGGGCGCGGTAATCGCCGTCAGGTCGCCTTCGGGACGGGCCTGCAGCTCGGCGCTGAGGCGCCGTACGGGCCGGGTGGCGCGCTGCACCACGACGACCGCCACCAGGGCGATTACCGCCAGCAGCAGGGCCTGGCGCCACAGTGTGTCGAACAGGATTTTGCGGGCCAGTGTTTTGCGCAGTTCCAGGGTTTCGGCTACCTGAATCACCGCCATGGCGCGGCCTTTTGCACTGGCCACGGGCTGCAGCAGAACCGCGACCCGCACATCGTCGCCCATGAAGACATCATCATAAAAATCCACCAGCGCCGAATAGGGCGGCCGTGCCGGAATGCGCCCGTGCCAGAACGGCAACTCCGAAAAACCGGACACCATGCTGCCGCCGAGGCTGGAGACCCGGTAAAAAAGCCGGCTCTGGTTGTCAGCCTCAAAAGCTTCCAGCGCCGCATAGGGCACCGTGACGCGCAGCTCGGATTGCTCGTCGTAGCCCGTTACATCGAGCTGCTCGCCGATGGATTTGGCAGACGCCAGCAGCGTACGGTCATACGCCGTGTTCACCGCGCCCAATGCCTGCCGGTACAGGCTGAAGGTGTTGGCCACTACCAGCAGGCCCACCGGCAAAAGAATGCCGATGAGCAGGTATCTGCGCAGGGAGATGGCGCCTGCGCCGGGTTTGGTTTCGGGTGCTGCGGGGGGAACTGCCTGAATGTCCTGTCGCGGCTGCGGGGAGCTCATGCATCCACTTTCAACAAGTAGCCCAGGCCGCGCAGCGTGACCAGCGTGACGCCGGTTTGCGCCAGTTTCTTGCGCAGGCGGTACACCACCACTTCCACCGCCTCGTATTGCACGTCCGCCTCGCCGGGAAACACCAGCTCGAACAAACGCTCTTTGGACACTGCATGGCCGGGTTTGGCGATCAGGGCCTGCAACAGCGCCAGTTCACGGGGGGTCAGCTCCAGCACTTGGTCGCGGTGGTAGATGGCCCCGCTGTCTTTTTCATAGCGCAGCTCGCCCACGATCTGTGCGCCGGCATCGTTTTCCGCGGGAAGCGCGGTTGCCGCGCGCCGGCGGCTCAGGGCGCGCAGACGTGCTTCCAGTTCGTCCAGGTCGAAGGGTTTGGGCAGGTAGTCGTCGGCCCCGGTGTTCAGGCCCATGATGCGGTCACCTACCGTGCCGCGTGCGGTCAAAATGAGCACCGGTGTGGCCAGCCCCTTGAGGCGCGCCTGCTCCAGCACCTGCAAGCCGTCCATCCCGGGAAGGCTGAGGTCCAGCACCACCACATCGGGCTGGGTGTCCGTCCATTGCGCCAGCGCCAGGCGCCCGTCGGTGCAGCTGAAAACCTCCATGCCGCGGCGGCCCAGTGTCCGCTGCAGCGCAGCCTGCATCGACGCATCGTCTTCGATCAGTAACAATTTCATGGGGGCAGAATGGGCTAGGGCCTGAAAACAGGGTGTTAGCAGGCCCTAGACATTAGCACTTTCCCCAATGCTTCCGGACAGCCGTTTGACAGAAACGAAGCGCATGATAAGCCCGTGATCGGCTGGATGCCTTCGCCAGCCCGGCAAGCTCAACAATTTCACAATCCTATTTTCAAGGAGACACTCATGCGTCGCGATACCTTTCTTAAATCCCTGGCAGCCATGGCGGCTGCGGGCGCCTTGCCCCTGCCGGCTTTTGCCGCCGCCAACGTCAAGATGATGATTCCCGCCAATCCCGGCGGCGGATGGGACACCACGGGCCGTGCCCTGGGCAAAGCCCTGACGGACTCCAAGGCCGCCGATACCGTGACCTACGACAACAAGGGCGGCGCCGCCGGCGCATTGGGCCTGGCCCAGTTCGTCAACGGCTCCAAGGGCGACCCCAACGCACTGATGGTGATGGGTGCCGTCATGCTGGGCGGATTGATCACCGGCAAGCCGCCGGTCAGCCTGTCGCAAGCTACCCCGATTGCACGCCTGTCCAGCGAATACAACGTGTTTGTGCTGCCCGCCAACTCGCCATTCAAATCCATGAAAGACGTGGTCGAGCAACTCAAGAAAGACCCCGGCAGTGTGAAATGGGGCGGCGGTTCGCGCGGCTCCACCGAGCACATCGCAGCGGCCATGATCGCGCAGAAGGTCGGCGCCGATCCCTCCAAGATCAACTATGTGGCTTTCCGCGGCGGCGGTGAAGCCACGGCAGCCATCCTGGGCGGCAACGTCACGGTGGGCGGCAGCGGCTACAGCGAATTTGCCGAGTACATCAAGGCCGGCAAGATGAAGGCCATTGCGGTGACCTCGGGCAAGCGTCTGCCTGGTGTGGATGTGCCGACACTCAAGGAGCAGGGCATTGACGTCGAAATCGGCAACTGGCGCGGGGTCTACGGTGCCCCCGGCATCACGGACGCACAGCGCAAAGCCCTGACCGACATGGTGCTGGCCGCGCTCAAGGCGCCGGCCTGGGCCGAGGCTGTCAAGAAGAACGACTGGACTCCCGCAGTCCTGACGGGTGAGGCATTTGCCAAGTTTGTGGACGACGACTTTGCGGCGCTGCGCGCCACGATGGTCAAGTCCGGCATGGTCTGATCTTCCGCGTTTTTACGCCACCCGCGCTTTCGCGTATCAGCTGCACGCGGTTCCGTCAAATTTGATGAAAATTTGACGAAAGGCCCGCGTGCCCCCAGACTGCTTATGTCTGGCCCAACCTTCCCCGCCTTTCGGGAACTATAACGATGACAACTTCAGATCCCTCGGCCGTCTGGCCGCAAACTCTGGTCGGGGCCGGTGTGCTGCTGACCGGCCTGGCGCTGGCCTTTGGTGCGATCAGCATTTCGTCCGAGGCAGGTTATGGCGGTGTAGGCCCCAATTTCCTGCCTTGGGTGGTGTCGGTGGGCCTCGCCATTTGTGGCGCCTTCATCATCTGGGAGGCACGCAGCGGCGGCTTCCGGGAGCTCGAACCGCCTTCGGGCTCGGTGCAGGCCTACTGGCCGGGTTTCGTGTGGGTCTCGGCAGGCTTGCTGCTCAATGCAGCGCTCATCACCGCCATTGGTTTTATCCTGAGCTGCACGCTATGCTATCTGCTGGCTGTGCAAGGCCTGCGCCGTGCGGGCGGCCAGACCGCGGTCAATGCGCCGCGCACCTGGCTTGCCGACTTCGCGGTGGGCTTCGCGATTTCCGCGCCGGTGTTCTGGATGTTCACGAAATTCCTGGCGATTAATTTGCCAGGCCTGACCAGCACGGGGTGGATCTGATGGATATCTTCAATGCCCTGATGGCGGGTTTCGCGACAGCGATCACGCCGGTGAATCTGCTCTGGTGCCTGGTGGGTTGCGCGCTCGGTACAGCGGTGGGTGTGCTCCCCGGCATCGGCCCTGCGGTCGCAGTGGCCATGCTGCTGCCCATCACAGCCAAGGTCGACATCACCGCTTCGATGATTTTTTTCTCAGGCATTTACTACGGCGCGATGTACGGCGGCTCAACCACGTCCATCCTGCTGAACACACCGGGCGAAACCGCCAGCATGGTCACGGCCATGGAGGGCAACAAGATGGCCAAGAGCGGGCGCGCGGGCGCGGCACTGGCCACGGCTGCTATCGGCTCGTTTGTGGCAGGCACGATTGCCACCGTCATCGTCACGCTGTTTGCGCCTTTTGTGGCCGAGTTCGCAGTCAAGCTGGGTCCGCCGGAATACTTCCTCTTGATGCTGCTGGCCTTCACCACGGTGAGTGCGGTGTTGGGCAAAAGCACCTTGCGCGGCATGGCGGCGCTGCTGGTCGGCCTGGCCGCCGGCTGCGTGGGACTCGACCAGATCTCCGGCCAGGGCCGCTATACCGGCGGCATCCCGGAACTGCTGGACGGCATTGAAATCGTGCTGGTGGCAGTGGGCCTCTTTGCGGTTGCCGAAGTGCTTTATGCGGCGCTGTATGAAGGCCGCATGGTGGAAGAGCAGAACAAGCTCAGCCGTGTGCATATGACCAAGGCGGACTGGAAGCGGTCGATCCCCGCCTGGTTGCGTGGCACGGCCATCGGCACGCCCTTCGGGTGCATCCCGGCGGGCGGCACCGAGATCCCGACTTTCCTGAGCTATGCAATGGAAAAGAAGCTGGCGCAAAACCAGCCCCACAGTGCGGAGTTCGGCACCAAAGGCGCTATCGAGGGTGTTGCCGGTCCCGAGGCTGCCAACAATGCGACGGTGACGGCTGCGCTGATCCCGCTGCTCACATTGGGCATCCCGACCTCCAACACCACGGCGATCTTGCTGGGCGCGTTCCAGAACTACGGCATCCAGCCCGGTCCGCAACTGTTCACCACGTCAGCGGCTCTGGTGTGGGCACTGATTGCTTCGCTTTACATTGGCAACGTGATGCTGCTGGTGCTGAACCTGCCCATGGTGGGCCTGTGGGTCAAACTGCTGAAAATTCCCAAACCGCAGCTGTACGCGGGCATCCTGATTTTTGCGACGGTGGGCGCATACGGCATGCGGCAAAGTGCGTTCGACCTCTTTTTGCTGTACGCCATCGGCTTGCTCGGTGTCCTGATGCGCCGCTTTGACTTTCCGACTGCCCCTGTGGTGGTGGGCATGATCCTTGGCCCGCTGGCTGAGGCTCAATTGCGCAATGCCATGTCAATCGGCGAAGGCAGCCCCGCCGTGTTTTTCCAGCGCCCCATGTCGATCACGCTGGTCGTGATTGTGGTTGCGGTGCTGGTGCTTCCGCGTATGGCTAAATACTGGAAGGCGAAAAAACCTGCAAGTTGAGTTTTATTACTAAAAGGAGATGACATGCTGAACATCAAACGACGCACCGCATTGGGTGGGCTCGCCGGGTTGGGCCTGACCACGTTGGGCAGTACATTCCCCGCATTGGCGCAATCCGCCAAGGCGCCGGCAGCTGTCGCTTCTCCAAAAGGCAAGACCGCCAAACTAACTTCGAAACTGCGCATTGTGATACCGGCCAACGCCGGCGGGGGCTGGGACCAGACCGGCCGTGCGTTGGGTACGGCCTTGCTGGGTGTCGGCGCCGCTGACGAGATCGAATACGAAAACAAGGGCGGCAAGGGCGGCACCATCGGCCTGGCGTATTACGCCGAAAAATACGGCAACGATCCCAACACCCTGTTGATGGGCGGTATGGTCATGGTGGGCGCGGTTGCCTTGCAAAAACCCGCGGTCGACATGACTCGCATCCAGCCGATAGCCCGCCTGACCAGTGACTACCTCGTGGTGGTGGTCGCTGCCAGCTCGCCGATCCGTACCGTTGCCGATCTTGCCAGCCGGCTGCGCACCAACCCCAAAGACGTGCCGATCGCCGGCGGGTCGGCCGGTGGTGTGGATCATGTGTTTGCGGGGGTGCTGACCCGAGCCTCCCAAAGCAAACCGGAAGAACTGGTGTATTTGCCTTTCGCCGGCGGTGCCGAGGTGGTACAGGCCGTGCTGGGTGGCAAGGCAGTGGCCGGCATATCGGGCTACAGCGAGTTCAGCGATGAACTCGCCAGCGGAAAATTGCGTGCCATTGGCGTGTCGTCCAAGCGCACGGTTTTTGGCATTCCCTCGATTCGCGAGCAGGGGCTCGATGTGGACATGGCCAACTGGCGTGGTGTGTTTACCGGCCAAAACGTGGCACCCGCCCGCCAGGCCGAAATGGTCGAAGCGGTGAAAGCCGCCGCTGGGTATGAGTCCTGGCAAAAAACACTGAAGCAGAACCACTGGGATTCTTCGCTGCTCTCGGGACCCGGTTTTACCAGCTTCATTGACTTTGACCTGACGACCTCGCGAGTCATGGTGCACCTGCTCAAGCTCAAAGCCTGACGCTCTGCGGCAGGGTTTTCGGGAGGGGCGGCCGCGTGGGTCACCCCTTTTCTTTCTCCGGCGTCCATCTGATGGATGGCATGGAAAGTGCTGTAACTGTTGGGGAAACCGGCGCATGCCGGCCTGCTGCCTGATACATGCCACCACCGCTGGAGAATCTCATGCCGACTGTTCGACGACGTATTTTTCTCGGTGGGCTTTCCTGCCTGGGCGCAGCTGCCGCCGGCGTTGTCCCTGCACCCTTGTGGGCACAGGCTGCCGTGAAGGGCAAGCTTGCGCCCAGATTGCGCATCGTCATACCAGCCGCCTCGCGCAGCACGCTGGACGAAGCGGGCCGTGCCCTCGGCGATGCCCTGGTCGGCCTGGGCCTGAGCGACGAGATTGAATACGAAAACAAGGAGGGGCACGGCGGCACCACAGGGCTGGCCTGGTATGCCGGCAAGTACGGCTCCGATCCCAATGCGCTTTTCATGGGTGACAGCAACCTGGTCGGCGCAGTGGCTTTGCAAAAACCAGCCGTGGACCTGACCCGGCTCCGCCCGGTGGCCCGCCTGACCAGCGACTACCTGGTGGTGGTGGTCGCCGGCAACTCGCCCATCAAGACCGTCAACGAACTGGCTGAGCGCCTGCGCACCAGCCCCAGGCTGACGCCCATGGCGATTGGTTCTGTTGGGGGTGTGGACCACGTGTTCGCCGGCCTGCTGGCCAAGTCTGCCGGTAGCCGCCCTGAAGACCCGGTGTATCTGCCCTTTGCCCGCAATTTTGAATTGGTGGATGCGGTATTGACCGGCAAGGCGGTGGCCGGTGTTTCCGGATACGGAACTTTCAGCGCAGAACTGGCCAGCGGCAAGCTGCGCGCCGTGGGTGTGTCATCCAAGAAGACAAGCTACGGTGTGCGGTCCATGCGGGAGCAGGGGCTGGACCTGGATATGGCGAACTGGCGGGCAGTTTTTACCGGCCAGGGCGTCACGCCCGCGCGCCAGTCGGAGATGGTTGACGGCGTCAAGGCGTCGCTGGCCTATGAGCTGTGGAAAAAAACGCTCAAGGAAAGTTACTGGGAGCAGTCCTGGCTGTCCGGGGCTGACCTCACCAACTTTATCGACTTTGATACCAAGACCACACAGCTAATGATGCAGCTGCTCAAGCTCAAGGCTTGATAGCCACCGCAAGGAATATGGCTTATTGGTTGGCACCCAGGGCCCGCGCGCGCTGGCGTGTGCTGGTCAATTCCGCAGCTTCTGCGCCGGCTACCGGCCAGCCTGAAAGATGCAGCTGCGCCAGCTCGGCAAGCCCCGCAATCCATTCATGGCTGTCGTTCAGGCAAGGGATGTAGCTGAATTCCTTGCCGCCCGCATGCAGGAAAGCTTCGCGGGCTTCCATGTTGATTTCCTCCAGCGTTTCGAGGCAGTCGCCGGTAAAACCGGGGCAAATCACATCGACCCGCCCGACACCTGCCTTTGCCAGGGCCACCAGTGTGGGCTCGGTATACGGCTCAAGCCATTTGGCCTTGCCAAAGCGCGACTGGAAGGTGACCTTGTACTGCGCAGGCTGCAGGCTCAGTTGGGTGGCCAGCAGCCGGGCGGTTTTATGGCATTCACAGTGATACGGGTCGCCCAGCTTCAGCGTGCGCTCGGGTACCCCGTGAAAGCTCATGACCAGCTGCTCGCCGCGGCCGGCGGTGCGCCAGTGTTCGCGCACGCGTGCCGCCAGCGCGCTGATATAGCCGGGATGATCGTGGTAGTGGTTGACAAAGCGGAACTCGGGGATGCGGCGTATGCGCGCCGCCCAGGCGTAGACCGCATCAAAAACGCTGGCCGTGGTGGTGCCGCTGTATTGCGGATAGGCCGGCAGGATGAGGATGCGCGTGACGCCGTCGGCCTTGAGCTGATCAAGCTGCGAGGCGATGGATGGATGGCCGTAACGCATGGCGTAACGCACCTCGACGGGCAGTCCACGCACTGCCAGGTAACCGCGCAGCATGACGGCCTGCTTTTGCGTCCACACCCGCAGCGGCGAGCCTTCCTTCATCCAGATGCTGGCGTATTTGGCCGCAGACTTTTTGGGCCGCACGCGCAGGATGATTCCGTGCAGGATCAGCCACCAGAGCGCTCTGGGGATTTCAACCACGCGCGGGTCGCTTAAAAACTCCGCGAGGTAGCGGCGCAATGCCGGTGCCGTCGCTTCATCGGGCGTACCCAGGTTGCAGAGCAGGACGGCCGTGCCGCAGGCCGTGGGCGTGGCTGGCGCTGCACCGTGCGTGAAGGGGGGTTCGGGGTTGAAAGGCGTGAGGATGCGCGAGCGAAAAGACATGGGTTATTCTCGCCTATCCCATTGACGCTGCCTATGCTTGACCTGTCCACCATAAAAGCCATCACACTTGACCTCGATGACACCCTGTGGCCCATCTGGCCTGCCATTGAAAGGGCCGAGAAAGCACTGGACGACTGGCTCAGCCAGCATGCACCGATGACCGCGGCGCTGTTTTCCAACCCGGCGGCGCGCCATGAGATCCGGGAGCACGTCACACGCTCGCGCCCGGAGCTCAAATACAACCTGAGCGCGATACGCCGGGAGGCGATACGGGTGGCGCTGTACCGCTCCGGCGAAGACCCGTTGCTGGCGGAGGCTGCGTTCAACGTCTTCTTTGAAGAGCGCAACCGGGTCACCTTGTTTGAAGACGCGGTGCTGGCGCTGGAATTCCTGTCCGGGCGTTACCCGCTGGTGGCGGTTTCCAACGGCAACGCGGACGTCGAACGAATCGGCATCGGCCGGTATTTCAGGGCGGCCATCAGCGCCCAGCAGTTCGGTGTGGGCAAGCCCGACCCGCGCATTTTTCATGCGGCAGCTGGGGCCGTGGAGGTACTGCCCCAGGAAGTATTGCATGTGGGTGACGACGCCACACTGGACGTGCTGGGCGCGCTTAATTGCGGCATGCAGACGGTGTGGGTGAATCGCTCTGACCAGATGTGGGCACACCCCGCGGTGCCGCACGAAACGGTGACCACGCTGACAGAGCTGTGCGATTTGTTCCCGCAGTGAACGGTTGACTTTCAAGAGGCGCTTGCGATGACACTCAAAATCTACGGCACAGCCGCTTCGCGCGCAGCGCGTCCCCTGTGGACGGCACAGGAAATGGGCTTGTCCTATGAGCACATTGCGTTGCCGTATGTGGGCGGCGCTACGCGCACGCCGGAGTTTCTTGCCATCAACCCGAACGGCCGGATCCCCGTGGTGGATGACGATGGGGTCCTGGTCTGGGAGTCCATGGCCTGCGTGCTTTACCTGGCCGAGCGATTCAAAAGCGCTGATGCATCCGGCCTTGCCGCGCAGAGTTCCGCGGAGCAGGCAGACATCCTGCGCTGGAGCTTCTGGGTGGTGACCGAGTGCGAAAAAGACGCCCTGGCGTTCCTGATGCACCGCATCATGATGCCGACAGAGCGCCGCAAGCCCCAGCTGGCCGAGGACGCCGAGCGGCATCTGCTGGGCCCGCTGCGGGTGCTCGAACAGCATTTGCAGTCGCGCAGCTACCTGGCGGGTGAACGCTTTACGGCGGCCGATATCTGCGTGGCTTCCGTGCTGGCGTGGATTCAGGGCGCTGCGGGCCTGATGGCGCAATGCCCGGCAGTGGACGAGTGGCTCAAGCGCTGTCTTGCGCGTCCGGCGTACCGCGCGGTGAGATTTATGGCGAAAAGTGCCTGAAACCCATTGTGGCTGTGCGCAAGCAGCTATTTAATTGATAGCAATACGGGCGACGTGGTCGCGATGACCGCGAGCCGCGGATGTGCCGGGGCAGATCAATGCAGGCGCTGCGCCGCTTCCAGCCCCGAGCGCACGGCTCCCTCCAGCGTGGCCGGATAAGGCCCGGCGATGTAATCGCCGCAGGCATAAAGACCTGGTGCTACCTCGATTGCCGGGCGCAGCAGGCCCGGCGTGCAGGCAAAAGTCGCACGCTTTTCCACGATGGTTTGCACCACCTGCAAGGTGTCCAGGCCCAGCTGCTGTGCCGCCTGCGCCAGTACCTGTGCAGCCAGCGTCGTGCCATCGCCCGTGCTGGCGCTGATCACAAAAGCCAGCAGGCCGGTGGGCCCGCCCAGTTGCCCGCGGTCGAACACAAATTGCGCGGGTCCGGTCGCATCGGCGCGTAAGGCCAGCATGGGCTGCTGAAGGCGCACGCCTGCCGCCCAGGCGTAGACCGTGGTCAGCGCTTCGTGTTGAAGGCCTTTCGCCTGCGCCAGCCAGTCGCCGGGTTGCAGGCCGCTGCTTTCCACAAGCCGCGCCGCTTCATGGGGCGGGCAGGCCAGCACCAAGCAGTCGAAGGCTGCGCTGATGTCGGTGTTGACCACCCAGCTGGAACCGAGGGGCGCAATGGATTGCACGCGGGCGCCCAGCCGCACGGTGCTGCCCTGGGCCGCCAGCCAGCGCAGGGCGGCGTCGGGCAGCAGTGCGCTGAGGTCGGCGCGCGGCAGCAAGAGGTTGGAGCCGCCGCTTTCCGAGAACAGCGAGTCGTGCATCACGCGCAGGAAAACCTGGCCGCTGGCGCGCTCTGCTGGCGTGTTCAGCGCCGAGACGCAGAGGGGCTCGATCAATGAGGCCATGGCACCGGGTAACAGGCCGCGGCACAGGTCGGCCACCGACACGCCGGGGTCGCACTTGAATTTCGCGAGCTGCCAGCCAACGGCGACCTTGAGCATCGAGAGCTTGTCGGCCCAGGACCAGCCGCGTGCCAGGAGGATACCGGCCAGCGCATCAAGCGGGGCCGGCAGCTGCGGAAGGCTCAGGCCGCTGCCGTCCGGAAACCGCAGTGTCAGCGGCATTCGCAGCAAGGAAGTTTCTGCGTCGACACCCAGGTCCTTCATCAGGCGCAGCGTTTCGGCATATGCACCAATCAGGATGTGCTGGCCGTTGTCGAGCACGACCGGCTTGCCTGCCACCGTGCCGCCAACGCGGCGCGCACGTCCGCCGGCGATGCGGGTGGTCTCAAACAACGTGACCTGGTAACCCAGGCGCGTGGCCTCCACGGCAGCAGCGCATCCGGCCCAGCCGGCGCCGATCACGGCGACTCTCATGATGGGCACGGTTGCGTGCAGGTGATCGTGTGAGTTCCATACCAGCCGGGGCCGCGGAACTGGCTTTGCCAGGCCGCAGGCGCAGGGCCCCCGCGGGGGGCAGCGAACCACACGAAGTGGGGAGCGTGGGGGCTCATTGGATTTTGCCGAAGGCCTGGGTCTTCCACGCCAGCCAGAATTTGCGCAGCGGTGTGAGACTGACGCGCTGGTGCAGCACCTGGTAGCCATCGGAGGCGATTTCGCGCAGCAGGGTGCGGTAGATGCTGGCCATCATGAGGCCGGGCTTCTGGGCGCGGCGGTCGGCTTCGGGCAGCATGGCCAGTGCCTCGTCATAGAGCGCCAGCGCGCGGTCGGTCTGGAATTTCATCAGTGCGCTGAAGCGGTCGGAGTACTGGCGCTTGAGGACCTCATGCGCCTTCACGTCAAATTGCTGCAGCTCGTTGACGGGCAGGTAGATGCGCCCGCGCATCGCGTCTTCGCCGACGTCCCGGATGATATTGGTGAGCTGGAACGCCAGGCCGAGCTTGTGCGCGTAGGCGGTGGTGGCTTCGTCGGTCTGGCCGAAGATGCGCGCCGCCACTTCGCCCACGATGCCGGCCACCAGGTGGCAATACTGCCGCAGGCCGGGAAAATCCAGGTAGCGGTTTTGCTCCAGGTCCATCTGGCAGCCATCAATGACAGCCTGCAGGTGGCGCGCTTCAATGCGATAGGTGAGGGCCAGCGGCATCAGCGCCTTCATCACTGGATGGGTTGGGTTGCCGGCATAGGCGTTGAGCACCTCGCCTTGCCACCAGGCGAGCTTGGTGCGCGCTACGCCGGGGTCGGTAATTTCGTCGACGACATCGTCGATCTCGCGGCAAAAGGCGTAGAACGCGGTGATGGCGGCGCGCCGTTCCTTGGGTAAGAACAGGAAGGCGTAATAAAAACTGCTGCCGGATGCGGCGGCTTTTTGCTGGACATATTGCTCAGGCGTCATACGGTAATTGTCACATGGGACTTGTTGGCCGGATGGGTATCAGGATGCTTTGGGGGCAGTGCGTTCGGCGAAGTAAAGCTTCAGCGCAAACACCACGGCAATCAGGACGACCCAGATGATCAACACATCACCGAATTGCCAGAAGAGCCAGAGCGGGGAGCCTAATTGACCCAGCAAGGGCAGCAGGAACGGCTGCAGCCGGGGTGTCCAGAAACCAGGCCTGGACATGCAGGCCGATACCAGGGGATCGAAGCTGCCCGGATTGCATCCGAGGGCCTGCAGTATTTCGCGCGATACATACGTGCTCAGGAAGGGCGTGCCGAAGGCGATGCAAAACGCGATCAACCCCAGCAGCAAAATCCAGAAGCTGACTTGCAAAAACTGGTGCAACCTTCGTTGCATTGGCACTGCCGTGGCGGCAGGCGCACGCGGGGCAGTAATGGCCTTGGGGTTTTGGTATGCATGGCGGCTCCAGCCGATGGCGACCAGCCAGGCCAGGATGAGCCACCAGAAGTTGCGCAACAGGATGAAGGGGTAATCCAGCGGAGTCTGCGCAGACAGAAAGGGTGTGAGCCTTGAGGCCAACGCGTTCTGGAAGAAGGAACACGTTCCGGCTCGCGGGTCTGCATGGAATTGGCAATTGAGGGCGGCCAGCGCCTGCTCTGCGATGACGCCGCCGATCAGCGCGAAGCTGAAGCAAAAGAGGAAGAAGCCCCACACCAGCGCGCGATAGAGGCCCGAGGGCGGCAGTTTTACCGGTGGCGTTGCCATGTGGCTTTCTGTGGGTTTGTTGACAGGTCTGTCCGTCCCTGATGCGATCCGGCTGCTTGGCTACATGAACAGCGCGCGCCAGCCCATCACCAGTACATCCCAGGGGCCGAGCTTGGGGCGCCGCTGCAGGGTATTGAATCCCTGGGCCTCGATTTTCTCAAGGATGCGCAGGCCGCCTTGCACCACCAGCCGCAACTCCCAGCCGCCGCGGCCCGGTATTCTTTTCGTGAGTGGCAAGCCTTTTAGCATCGTGGCCCTTGCAGAGCGTGCGCAAACAGCTATCAAATTGATAGTAGAGGGGTTGGCCTCCAGTGCCAGCAGTTGTGCTTCGTCAACGCCATGGCGGGCCCAGGCATCGGCCGGCAGGTAAATGCGCCCGCGCGGAATGTCCACGCTGAGGTCTTGCCAGAAATTGATGAGTTGCAGGGCGGTGCAAATGCAGTCGCTCATCTGCAGCGAGGCGGCATCATGGATGCCGTACAGATGCAGCAGCAGCCGGCCCACGGGATTGGCCGAGCGGTTGCAGTAATGGGCCAGCTCGGCCTCATCGGCATAACGCTGCTTGACGACGTCCTGCTCGAAAGCGCTGAGTAAGTCAGCCAGCAGATTTACCGGCAGCTGGAATTCCGCCATCATGGGCGCCAGCTGTGCAAACACGGGCGCCCAGCGAGGCGAAGGTGCAAGGCCTGCAGAGGCGGCCATCAGGTCCGCGCGGTAGGCCGCCAGGTCAGCCAGGCGTGCCGCCGGTGGGGCATCGCCTTCATCGGCGATGTCATCCGCCGTGCGGGCAAACCAGTAAATCGCCGCGATGGGCGGACGCAGGCGCGGTGGGCACAGCAGCGAAGCCACCGGGAAGTTTTCATAGTGCGCTACACCCTGCAGAGACGGCGTCAGGGTGGCTGGCGATTGGGAGCCTTGGGTCATGCGGGCGATTGTCGCTTGACAAGCCTTGGCAATTACCCTAGATTACTAACCGGTCAGTCAGTAGCAGTTTCCTGACCCTTTTCCAGGCTCATTTTTTACCCTGCCATCCAAGCGGGTTTCATCCCGATCAGATCATGAACAAAACCGTTTTCTCCCTGGTGGGCGCCGCCGTCCTGCTGGCCGCCTGTTCCAAACCCGCCCCGCCAGAAGAGCCGGTTCGCGCCGTCAAGGTGGTCACTGTCGGGACCAACGCCTTTTCATCGAGCCACGAATATGCTGGCGAGGTCCGCGCCCAGGTGGAATCGAGGCTCGGCTTTCGGGTTGCGGGGAAGATCATCAAGCGGCAGGCTGAACTGGGCCAGCGCGTCAAGGCCGGGCAAGTGCTTGCCAACCTCGATCCCCAGGATTACAAGCTCGCGGCCGATGCAGCCCGTGCGCAGGTCGCCGCCGCCGCCACCAACCGCGACCTTGCTGCCGCCGATTTCAAGCGCTATAGGGAGCTGAAAGAGCAGAACTTCATCAGCGGCGCCGAACTGGAGCGCCGCGAAACCACCCTGAAGGCAGCGCAGGCGCAACTGGAGCAAGCCCAGTCCCAACTGGCCGTGCAGGGCAACCAGGCCAACTACGCGGCGCTGGTCGCGGACGTGTCGGGGGTTGTCACCGCCATCGAGGCCGAGCCGGGCCAGGTCGTGACGGCTGGCGCGCCGGTGGTGCGGATTGCAGCGGATGGTGTGCGTGATGTGGTGTTCTCTGTGCCCGAAGACAAGGTGGCGGCCATCAAGGTCGGCTCGCCGGTCAGTATCCGCGTGTGGTCCCAGACCGCCGAGCTGACTGGAAAAGTGCGCGAAGTGGCGGCCAGCAATGACCCCGTCACGCGGACCTACACCGTCAAGGTTTCCGTTGACGCGAAAGAACCGCCGCCGCTAGGTGCCACGGTGTATGTGGTGCCGCAGGCCGGCAGCGTGGTGGGTGCGCCGGTCATCAAGCTGCCGACAACAGCGCTGCGTCAGGAAGGCAAGGCCACGGCGGTATGGGTGGTTGACAAGGCCACCATGACCGTCAAACCGCAACTCATTCAGGTTGCCACGGCCGACGGCAACGACGTGGTGGTGGCTTCCGGGTTGCAGCCCGGGATGCTGGTGGTCAGCGCCGGCGTGCATGTGCTCTCGCCGGGCCAGAAAGTCAGTATTTACCAGCCAAGTGTGGCTGTAGCCGGCGCCAGTCCTGCGCAAACAGCTATCAATTCAGTAGCAACGCCCGCGACATCCGCGGCGCCTGTGACAGCACCGGTTGCCGTCTCCGCGGCTTCTGCCGCGAAGTGAGGACGGCATGACGCAACCCCATCCAGACAGCAGCAGCGCTGCCGGCGAACTGGCTTCGCCCTCGACCCGTTTCAACCTTTCCAAATGGGCGCTGGACCACCCGGCGCTCACCCGTTATCTCCTGCTGGTGCTGATGATTCTGGGCTTTGTCGCCTACTTCCAGCTTGGGCAGGACGAAGACCCACCGTTTACCTTCCGCGCCATGGTCGTGCGCACCTACTGGCCGGGCGCGACAGCGCAGCAGGTGGCCGAGCAGGTGACCGACAAGCTGGAGCGCACGCTGCAGGAAGCGCCTTATGCCGACAGGATTCGCAGCTACTCCAAACCCGGTGAATCGCAGATCATTTTCCAGATCAAGGACTCGTCCAAACCCGGCGACGTTGCCAACGTCTGGTATTCGGTGCGCAAGAAAATCGGCGACATGCGCGGCACGTTGCCGGGCGGCATCCAGGGCCCGTTCTTCAACGACGAATTCGGCGATGTGTATGGCGTGATCTACGCGCTGGAAGCCGACGGCTTCAATTACGCTGAACTCAAGACTTTTGCCGACGATGTGCGCCAGCAACTGCTGCGTGTGCCCGACGTGAGCAAGGTGGAGCTGTTTGGTGTCCAGGACGAAAAAGTCTACATAGAGATTTCGCAAAAGCGCCTGGCGCAACTGGGGCTGGACCTGAACCAGGTGCTGGCGCAACTGGGCCAGCAAAACGCGGTGGAATCTGCCGGTGCGGTGCAGACGCCGCTGGATGTGGTGCAGGTGCGCGTGGCGGGTCAGTTCGAGGCGATTGAACAATTGCGCATCATGCCGATTCGCGGCAGCTCCGGCAACCAGCTGCAACTGGGCGACATCGCCGAAATCAAGCGCGGTTATGTGGATCCGCCTTCCGTCAAGGTGCATCACCAGGGCAAGGAAGTGATTGCGCTGGGCGTGTCCATGGGCAAGGGCGGCGATATCATCGCGCTGGGCAAGTCGCTCACGGCGCTGTCGGGCCGAATCGAAAAAACCTTGCCAAGGGGCATCGAGCTGGTGAACGTGCAGAACCAGCCCAAGGCGGTGGCCACCTCGGTCAACGAGTTCGTGCGCGTGCTGATCGAGGCCGTGGTGATCGTGCTGGCGGTGAGTTTCATCGCCCTGGGCTTTCACAAGCGGCCGCACAACGGCCCCGGCCAGCTCCCGTTGTGGAAGCGTTATTACATCGACATGCGGCCTGGCCTGGTGGTGGGCATCACAATCCCGCTGGTACTGAGCCTGACCTTTCTGGCCATGTGGTACTACGGCATCGGGCTGCACAAGATTTCGCTGGGCTCGCTCATCATTGCGCTGGGCCTGCTGGTGGACGACGCCATCATCGCTGTCGAGATGATGGTGCGCAAAATGGAAGAGGGCTACGACAAGGTGCGCGCCGCAACCTTTGCCTATGAGATTACGGCCATGCCCATGTTGACGGGCACGCTGATCACGGCCACGGGATTTTTGCCCATCGGCCTGGCCAAGTCCACCACCGGTGAATACACCTTTGCGATTTTTGCGGTGACGGTGATCGCGCTGGTGCTCAGCTGGATCGTCTCCGTTTATTTCGTTCCTTATTTGGGAACGCTGCTTCTGAAGGTGCCGCCGCATGTACAGGAAGTGGCCGCAGGCCAGGACAGCCCGCATGAGATGTTCGACAGCCCGTTCTACAACACCTTTCGCAAAACGGTGAACTGGTGCGTGGAGCATCGCTGGATCACCATCGGCTCGACGGTGCTGATTTTTGCGCTGGGCATCGTCGGCATGGGCAAGGTGCAGCAGCAGTTCTTCCCGGACTCCAGCCGGCCCGAGATCATGGTCGATATCTGGTTCCCGGAAGGAACTTCCTTCGCCGCCAACGAGGCCACGGCTAAACGGGTGGAGGCGCGCCTCATGAAGGAGGAGGGCGTGAGCACGGTCAGCACCTGGATAGGCTCGGGCGTGCCGCGCTTTTATTTGCCGCTGGACCAGGTTTTTCCGCAAACCAACGTCTCGCAGATGATTGTGCTGCCGAAAGACCTGAAGGTGCGCGAGTCGCTGCGCATCAAGCTGCCCGCCCTGCTGGCCACCGAATTCCCCGAAGTGCGCGGTCGGGTCAAGCTGTTGCCCAACGGTCCGCCCGTGCCTTACCCGGTGCAGTTCCGCGTGGTCGGTATTGACCCGCTGGTGCTGCGTGACCGCGCCGATGAGGTCAAGGCGGTGATGCGCGAGAGCGGCAACACGCGCGGTGTGAACGACAACTGGAACGAGTCGGTGAAAGTGCTGCGGCTGGAAGTGGACCAGGCCAAGGCGCGCGCGCTGGGCGTGACCAGCCAGTCGATTGCACAGGCTTCACGCACCATCCTGGCAGGCACCTCAGTCGGCCAGTTCCGTGAGGGTGACAAGCTGATCGACATCGTGCTGCGCCAGCCGCTGGACGAGCGAAACGCAATCACCGACATCGGCAACGCCTACCTGCCTACGGCTTCAGGCAAGTCGATTCCGCTGACGCAGATTGCCAAGCCGGTGTTTACCTGGGAACCGGGCGTGATGTGGCGCGAGAACCGCGACTACGCCATCACGGTGCAAAGTGACATCGTCGAAGGCCTGCAGGGTGCCACGGTGACACAGGAGTTGATGCCCAAGCTCAAGGCGCTGGAAGCCAAGTGGCTGGACAAGGGCATGGCGGGCTACCGCATCCAGGTGGCCGGCGCGGTGGAGGAAAGCAGCAAGGGATCCTCCTCAATTGTGGCGGGCTTGCCGGTCGCACTGTTTATCGTGCTCACCCTGTTGATGCTGCAACTGCACAGCTTCAGCCGTTCGATCCTCGCCTTTTTGACGGGCTTCATGGGCATCGCAGGTGTGGCCGGAGCTCTGCTGTTGTTGAACCGGCCGTTTGGTTTCGTCGCGCTGCTGGGCGTGATTGCGCTGTTCGGCATGATCATCCGCAACTCGGTGATCCTGATCGACCAGATCGAGCAGGACCGCGCCCGCGGCGTACCCACCTGGGAAGCCATCGTCGAGTCGGCCGTGCGCAGGCTTCGGCCGATTGTGCTGACGGCCGCCGCGGCGGTTTTGGCCATGATCCCGCTGTCGCGCAGCGTGTTCTGGGGGCCTATGGCGGTTGCCATTATGGGCGGCCTGGTGGTGGCGACGGTGCTGACCTTGCTGGCCCTGCCTGCCATGTATGCAGCGTGGTTCCGTGTCAAACGGGAAGATAAGCTGGAAGTTAAGCCACACATGGGCGAAAAGCCACAGCCGGCCTGATTCTCTCTGGCCGTCGGTTCCGGACGAAAAACCGGGCCCGATAACGGCTAAAATAGAGAGTTGACCGATTTCAAGCGGGGATTCGGAGGTTTTTCGGATTCCCGTTTTTATTTCAGGCGCGCGGGTGGCGAAATTGGTAGACGCACCAGGTTTAGGTCCTGACGTCCGCAAGGATGTGCGGGTTCGAGTCCCGCCCCGCGCACCACCCTGAGGCTTGTGGGCGGCCCTGTTGCCCCTCCTTGCTTTCAGTCGTTGCGGCAAACCCCGCAACATGCCAGGTGAAAACCTGTTTTGACTATTTTTGATCTTAGGAACCATCATGGCCGTGACTGTTGAAACCCTTGAAAAGCTCGAGCGCAAAATGACGCTCTCGCTGCCCGTCAACACCATTCAGTCGGAAGTTGATACCCGTCTGAAGAAGCTGGCCCGTACGGTCAAGATGGACGGCTTCCGTCCGGGCAAAGTCCCCATGAACGTGGTGGCCCAGCGCTACGGCTATTCGGTGCACTACGAAGTCATGAACGACAAGGTCGGTGAAGCTTTTGCCGTGGCCGCCAATGAAGCCAAGCTGCGTGTTGCCGGCCAGCCCCGCATCAGCGAAAAAGAGGGCGCGCCTGAGGGCGAACTGGTGTTTGACGCGGTGTTCGAGGTCTACCCTGAAGTCAAGATCGCCGACCTGTCGGGCGCCGAAGTCGAAAAGGTCAGCGCTGAAGTCAGCGACGCCGCCATCGACAAGACGCTGGATATCCTGCGCAAGCAGCGCCGTACCTTTGCCCAGCGCGCAGCCGATGCGCCGGCGCAAGACGGTGACCGCGCCACCATCGACTTCGAAGGCAAGATCGACGGCGAGCCTTTCGCCGGCGGCAAGGCCGAGGACTACCAGTTCCTGATCGGCGACGGGCAAATGCTCAAGGAATTCGAAGACGCCGTGCGCGGCATGAAAAGCGGCGAAAGCAAGACCTTCCCCCTGAACTTCCCCGCCGACTACCACGGTAAAGATGTGGCCGGAAAACAGGCCGATTTCCTCGTGACGGTCAAAAAAATCGAAGCAGCTCACCTGCCCGAAGTCAATGAAGCACTGGCCAAGTCCCTGGGCATCGCTGACTCCACGGTCGAAGGCCTGCGCACCGACATCAAGAAAAACCTCGAGCGCGAAGTCAAGTTCCGCCTGCTGGCCCGTAACAAGAACGCCGTGATGGACGCGTTGGTCGCCAACGCCGAACTCGACCTGCCCAAGTCCAGCGTCCAGGCCGAGCTGGACCGCATGATCGAAGGCGCCCGCGCCGACTTGAAGCAGCGCGGCATCAAGGACGCCGACAAGGCGCCGATTCCCGAAGAAATCTTCCGTCCCCAAGCCGAAAAGCGCGTGCGCCTGGGCCTGGTGGTGGCTGAATTGGTGCGCAGCAATGACCTGCAGGCCAAGCCTGAGCAGCTCAAGGCGCACATCGAAGAGCTGGCCGCCAGCTACGAGAAGCCGCAAGACGTAGTGCGCTGGTACCTGAGCGACAACCGTCGCATGGCCGAAGTCGAGGCTGTTGTGATTGAAAACAACGTGACCGACTTCGTGCTGGGCAAAGCCAAAGTCAGCGAAAAAGCCATCTCCTTTGACGAGCTGATGGGCCAGAACTGATTCTTCAGCGCCTTTGCTGACATTGGGGCTTGTGCTTTGCGGCACAGGCCCCAATTTCTTTGAGCTACGGCACAACAGCTCGCGAATCTGTTGTCAGCCATCGCCGAAACTCCCTGGGGGAGTTTTTGGGTACAGTACAAACATCTCTGGAGAAAACATGATGGTCCGAAACAGTATTTACGGCGGCGCTTATACGGCCCCGCAAGCCGGCGCGCAGGATGCACAAGGCTTGGGCATGGTGCCCATGGTCATCGAGCAATCCGGCCGTGGCGAGCGCTCTTACGACATTTATTCGCGCCTGCTCAAGGAGCGCGTGATTTTCCTGGTGGGGCCGGTCAATGACCAGACGGCCAACCTGGTGGTGGCCCAGCTCCTCTTCCTGGAGAGCGAAAACCCGGACAAGGACATTTCCTTCTACATCAACTCCCCCGGCGGTTCCGTGACGGCCGGCATGGCGATTTACGACACCATGCAATTCATCAAACCCGACGTTTCCACCCTGTGCGTGGGCATGGCGGCCAGCATGGGTGCTTTCCTGCTGTCGGCCGGCACTAAAGGCAAGCGCTTTTCGCTGCCTAATTCCCGCGTCATGATTCACCAACCATCCGGTGGTGCGCAAGGCCAGGCGTCGGACATTGAAATCCATGCCCGCGACATTCTCAAGACGCGGGACCAGCTCAACCGCATCCTGGCGGCCAATACCGGCCAGCCTATCGAAAAGATCGAACGCGATACCGAACGTGACTATTTCATGTTTGCGGAAGACGCCAAAGAGTACGGGCTGGTCGACCAGGTCATTTCCAAGCGGCCCTGAGCGTCGAAAGCTCTTCAGTTGCACTGCAACAACGGCGTTTTCTGTAACAGAAACGCCGTTTTTTTATTGGTTATCATTAGGTAACAGTTCCCCCTTCAGGCTCCTTAAAGGCATCCCCCCAATGGCCGAGAAAAAAGGCTCCTCCAGCGAAAAGACTTTGCACTGCTCCTTCTGCGGTAAAAGTCAGCACGAAGTCAAAAAACTGATCGCTGGCCCTTCGGTTTTTATCTGTGACGAGTGCATCGATCTTTGCAACGAGATCATTCGCGACGAACTCCCCGCTGGTGACGACGTTCGTGAGACGCGCACCGACCTGCCCACGCCCTCAGAGATCAAGGGAACACTGGACGGCTATGTGATTGGCCAGGAACCGGCCAAGCGCACCCTGGCAGTGGCGGTGTACAACCACTACAAGCGGCTGCGCCACAAGGAAAAAGCCAAAAAAGACGATGTGGAGCTGACCAAAAGCAATATTTTGCTGATCGGCCCCACAGGTTCCGGCAAGACCCTGCTGGCCCAAACGCTGGCGCGTACGCTGAACGTTCCCTTTGTGATGGCCGACGCTACTACGCTGACCGAAGCAGGTTATGTCGGCGAGGATGTCGAAAACATCATTCAGAAGCTGCTGCAGAGCTGCAATTACGAAGTTGAACGTGCCCAGCAGGGGATTGTCTACATTGACGAAATTGACAAGATTTCGCGCAAGTCCGACAACCCTTCCATCACGCGTGACGTGTCCGGCGAGGGTGTGCAGCAGGCGCTGCTCAAACTGATCGAAGGAACGATGGCGTCGGTGCCGCCACAGGGCGGCCGCAAGCACCCCAACCAGGACTTCCTGCAGGTGGACACCACGAATATCCTGTTTATCTGCGGCGGTGCATTCTCGGGCCTGGAAAAGGTCATCGAGAACCGGACCGAAGCTTCCGGGATCGGTTTTGGCGCGGCCGTCAAGAGCAAGAAGGCCCGCAGCCTGACCGAAGCCTTCAAGGATGTCGAGCCTGAAGACCTGATCAAGTTCGGGCTGATTCCTGAGCTGGTCGGCCGGATGCCGGTCGTGGCGACGCTGGCCGAGCTCACAGAAGACGCCTTGGTGCAGATCCTTACAGAACCCAAAAATGCCGTGGTCAAGCAATTCAGCAAGTTGCTGGCCATGGAAGGGGTTGATCTGGAAATCCGGCCCTCCGCACTCAAAGCGATTGCCCGCAGGGCGCTGGCCCGTAAAACCGGTGCGCGCGGCTTGCGTTCCATCCTGGAGCAGTCGCTGATCGACACCATGTTCGACCTGCCGAATGCCAGCAATGTGGATAAAGTGGTGGTGGACGAGTCCACAATCGAAGAAAACAAAGCCCCCTTGCTTGTGTACCGTGAAGCGGCCAAGAAAGCCTGAACATCCCAAAAGGCTGGCCGGAATGCTTGAAAAGCGCCTCCTGCGCCCCATGTCTGGGTTGATTGTGTTTCGCCGGGCCATGCAACTGGCCGTCACGGCTAACGTTTAAGGTTTATATGTCCGGACAAACTTCATTGCCTTCCACCCCCATTGACCTTCCCCTCCTGCCTTTGCGGGATGTGGTGGTCTTTCCGCACATGGTGATCCCCCTGTTCGTGGGCCGCCCCAAGAGCATCAAGGCGCTGGAGTCGGCGATGGAGGCCGAGCGCCGCATCATGCTGGTGGCGCAGAAGGCTGCGGCCAAGGATGAGCCTTCGGTGGAAGATATGTTCCAGGTGGGCTGCGTTGCCACGATCCTGCAACTGCTCAAATTGCCTGACGGTACTGTCAAGGTTTTGGTGGAAGGACAGCAGCGCGCCAGTGTGAACAAGATCGAAGAGGGCGAGCAGCATTTCACGGCCAATGTCACACCTGTAGAGCCCGTGGTTGTGATCGCCGGTGACAAGACCAGTGAGATAGAAGCATTGCGCCGTGCCGTGATGCAGCAGTTTGACCATTACGTCAAATTGAACAAGAAGATTCCGCCCGAGATACTGACCTCGATTTCCAGCATCGACGATGCGGGACGCCTGGCCGACACGATTGCCGCGCACCTGCCGCTCAAGCTGGATGCGAAGCAGGTGATCCTGGATCTTGACAATGTCAAGGCCCGGCTGGAGAACCTGTACGAACAGCTTGAGCGTGAGGTCGACATCCTCAACGTCGACAAAAAAATCCGCGGGCGTGTGAAGCGCCAGATGGAAAAGAACCAGCGCGATTTTTACCTCAACGAGCAGGTCAAGGCCATCCAGAAGGAACTGGGCGAAGGCGAAGAGGGGGCGGACATCGAAGAGATCGAGAAAAAGATCAAGACCGCCAAGATGCCGCAGGAAGCCCGTAAAAAGGCCGAGAGCGAGCTCAAGAAGCTCAAACTCATGTCGCCGATGTCCGCGGAGGCGACCGTGGTGCGCACCTATATCGATGTGCTGACCGGCCTGCCGTGGAGCAAAAAGACCAAGATCAAACACGACCTGGGCAACGCCGAGAACGTTCTCAACGAAGACCACTATGGTCTTGAAAAAGTCAAAGACCGCATTGTTGAGTATCTTGCGGTGCAGCAGCGCGTGGACAAGCTCAAGGCTCCTATCCTGTGCCTGGTTGGGCCTCCCGGGGTCGGCAAAACCTCCCTGGGCCAGTCGATCGCCAAGGCCACGGGCCGCAAGTATGTGCGTATGGCTTTGGGCGGCATGCGCGATGAAGCTGAAATCCGCGGCCATCGCCGTACCTATATTGGCGCTTTGCCGGGCAAGGTCCTGCAGAGCCTGACCAAGGCCGGCACGCGCAATCCGCTGTTCCTGCTGGATGAGATCGACAAGCTGGGCACCGACTTCCGTGGCGACCCGTCCAGCGCGCTGCTGGAGGTGCTCGACCCTGAGCAGAATCACACCTTCGGTGACCACTATGTCGAGGTGGACTTCGACCTGAGCGACGTGATGTTCGTGGCCACCTCGAACTCGATGAACATTCCGCCAGCCTTGCTGGACCGCATGGAGGTGATTCGCCTTTCCGGTTACACCGAAGACGAAAAGACCAGCATCGCAATGCGCTATCTGTTGCCCAAGCAGGTCAAGAACAACGGCGTGAAGGAAGAAGAGCTTGAAGTGCAGGAGCAGGCGGTGCGTGACATCGTGCGTTACTACACACGTGAAGCCGGCGTGCGCTCGCTTGAGCGCGAACTCTCCAAGATCTGCCGCAAGGTGGTCAAGGGTATCCAGCTCAAGAAGATGACACCCAAGGTCGTCGTGACACCCGATAACCTCAACGATTTTCTGGGCGTGCGCAAGTTCAACTATGGTCGTGCCGAACAACAAAACCAGGTCGGCCAGGTGGTGGGGCTGGCGTGGACGGAAGTCGGCGGCGACTTGCTGACGATTGAGGCTGCCATGATGCCCGGCAAGGGCGTGATCACACGTACGGGATCGCTGGGCGATGTCATGAAGGAATCCGTTGAGGCCGCACGCACGGTGGTGCGCAGCCGTTCCAAGGTTCTCGGCATCAAGGACGAGATGTTTGAAAAGCGCGATATCCATATCCACGTACCGGACGGGGCAACACCGAAGGACGGCCCAAGCGCGGGTGCCGCGATGACCACCGCTTTTGTTTCAGCGATGACGGGTATCCCTGTGCGCGGTGATGTGGCCATGACGGGCGAGATCACGTTGCGCGGCGAGGTCACGGCCATCGGCGGGCTGAAGGAAAAACTGCTCGCTGCCTTGAGGGGCGGCATCAAGACCGTGCTGATCCCCGAGGAAAATGCCAAGGACCTGCAGGAGATTCCAGACAACGTCAAGAGCGGCCTGGAGATCGTGCCGGTGAAATGGATCGACCAGGTGTTGCAGGTTGCGCTCGAGCGCCAGCCTGTTCCGCTGACCGACGAGGAAGCCGCTGTTGTTGCGCCGGCTGCTGTGGTTCCGCCTGCGGAAGCAGCCGGTACGGTGAAGCATTAATGAGGCCTTTCGCAAAGTTTTTTGCGGCTTTTGGAAAAGCCCAAAAAACTACGCTATAATTTGAGGCTGTAATCGCGGGAGTAGCTCAGTTGGTAGAGCGCAACCTTGCCAAGGTTGAGGTCGAGAGTTCGAGACTCTTCTCCCGCTCCAATTCAAAGGGCAGCACTTTAAAAATGCTGTCCTTTTTCATTGGGGGTTTCGTTGGATTATTGGGTAAAGCCGTAGGGCTTTATCAGGCAGACAGAATACGGCGCGGTAACAAAGCGGTTATGTACCGGATTGCAAATCCGAGTAGGTCGGTTCGACTCCGGCCCGCGCCTCCATCACAGCTCCCTGCAACCAGCCCCAGTTATGGGGCTTTTTTGTTTGACAATACGCTGCCGGACGTTTGAATACGGCGTTTGAGCCTGAGTGGTGAAATAGGTAGACACAGCGGACTTAAAATCCGCCGCTTCGTGAATAACGGGCGTACCGGTTCGATTCCGGTCTCAGGCACCACGATTGGGCGGCTCACCCACGCGCCGGGCGCGCTTTTGAAAACTGGGTAAGATAAATTCCATCATGTCCCGCTACAACACACCTTTTGAGATCCACGTCCACGGCGAAGTGCCATTGCGCGCGGACGTTAATTTTGAACAGCTGCAGGAGGCCCTCAAGCCGCTGTGGAAGTACACCGGCTCCAAGTCCCTGGCGGCCGGTGCTGCCAGCGCTTATGAGGAAGAGCCGGGCATCCGGTTCGACGCGCAAAAACATTTGCTGCAAATGTGCTGGACAGTCCCTGGTGACGAAGATTTTCGCCAGGCGCTTGACGAAATGTGCATGGGCCTGAACGACCTCGCGGAAGCGGGCGCTCCCATCGAAGTGACCTTCTATGACTCCGACTTTGACGAAGATGAAGGTGCCGACGATGAGGAGGCCCGTGATGATTTCGCGATGTATTTTGTGGGCCCCACGCCGGCAGCCATCATGCAGGTGCAGCGCGATCTCCTGGTCCAGGACATGATCGGCCTGATGGAGCGCCACTTTGACGGATCAGAGCTCGGTGAGGTCGTTGCGGCTGTCGACAAGCTGTTCGAGCAGCGCTTTGATGCACTGGTGAACTCGATGCAACTCGGTAAACCGCCGCGCGGCCTGGGCGGACCGCCGGGCGGTTCGGGCCATGGCGGCGGTGGCCGCAAGCCCCGGCATTTGCACTAAGCCGGCTTGGGCGAGCCTGAAGCTGCAGGTGAGCCAGGAAAGCCGAGTCCCCTCAGGTAAACATCAATCGCATGCTGGCCGACCTCCAACAGGTCAAAAGCCCCCGGATCCAGCAGCCAGTTCTGTATCAGGCCATCGATCAGCGCATGTAGCCCCTGCGCCGCCGCTGAAGCCGGCGCAGGTAACTGGAGGCGCATCTGTGCAGTTGCCGCCTCCATGCTTTGCTGGATGCCGGATAAAAAACCACCGCGCACTGCCAGGTGACGCAGGCGAACCGCCTGGAGTTCTTCCACATATTCGACCTTCTGGGTCGCCACTTCAAACACGCGCCGCGTTTGCGCGTCAGTCACAATTTGTCGCAGCGCGTTGGCAGTGGAACGTCGTATCCTGTCCATCGGATTGAGGAGGTCCTCGCCCGGATGTTGCTGCGGGTCAATTTCCTGGTTGAACGCGTTTTCCATGGGCAGGGTGACCCGTTCCATCATGGCGTTGAACAGGTCTGCCTTGTCCTTGAAATGCCAGTAGACAGCACCGCGTGTAGCGCCTGCGCGGCGTGCAATGTCCTGCAGGCTTGTGCGTGAGACACCTTGCGCCTGAAACAGGTGTTCCGCAGCATCCAGCAGCTTGTGCCGGGTCGCCATGGCTTCTTCTTTTGTCCGACGGGCCAATCCATGTCTCCTGCAAGTCAATTTAACGGGTTGTCGTATACATTCACAAATGTATGTAAACTATATCACTCGTAAAAACCCTTATTCTTTTTGTTTTCGGCAAAACGATGACTTGCATCAAATGCCGCTCACATATTCCGTTTTCCGCTTTTTTCCCAAATTTTGAGGATCAGCATGCCCAAGTCTCGCATTGTCCATTCGCCTTTATTCTCCCCGTTTGCGCCATACCAGCCTCTCGTCCTGATTGCTGCACTCACATTGTTCCTGGCCGGATGCGGCAAGGGTGCCGGTGCTCCCGGCGGGGCACCGCCTCCTGCGGAAGTGGGTGTGGTGACAGTTACCCAGGGTGACGTCGGTTTGGTGACCGAGCTGCCCGGCCGCCTTGAGGCTTCGCGTGTGGCACAGGTCAGGGCCCGTGCGGCCGGTATCCTGCAAAAACGGCTGTTCCGTGAAGGCAGCGACGTGAAAGAAGGGCAGGCGCTGTTCACGATTGATCCCGCACCGTATGCCGCCGCCGCCGCCAGCGCGAAAGCGGGCCAGGCGCGCGCCGAGGCCAACCTGGCGCAGGCCGCCGCATTGGCCGAGCGTTACAAGCCGCTGGTAGAAGCTAACGCCATCAGCAAGCAGGAATATGCCAACGCTGTCGCGGCGCAAAAGCAGGCGGAGGCCGACGTTGCCGTGGGCAAGGCGAATGTGCAGACAGCCAGCATCAATCTGGGCTACGCGGCAGTGACAGCCCCGATCTCGGGCCGCATTGGCCGCGCATTGGTCACCGAAGGCGCCCTGGTTGGTCAGGGCGAGGCCACCCAGCTGGCTGTGGTCCAGCAAATCAACCCCATGTATGTGAACTTCACGCAATCCGCTCCTGAAATCATGAAGCTGCGTGCCGCCATGGAAAGTGGCCAGTTCAAACGTGCCACCGGTGCCGAAGCGGCCAGCGTGCGCATCGTGCTCGAAGATGGCACTGAATACGCCCGCCCCGGCCGCCTGCTGTTTTCCGACCTGACGGTCGACTCCACGACGGGGCAGGTGACCCTGAGGGCAGAGGTGCCCAATCCCGGTGGCCAGCTGCTTCCCGGCCTTTATGTGCGCGTACGCCTGGAGCAGGCGCAGGCCAGCAATGCCATCACCTTGCCCCAGCAAGCTGTCACGCGCACCGCGCAGGGCGACACTGTCATGGTGGTGGGTGACGATGGAAAAGTCAGCCCGCGCCCCATCAAGATTGGCTCCGCCAAGGGCAACCAGTGGGTGGTGCTCGACGGTCTGAAGACCGGCGAAAAAGTCATGGTGGATGGATTCCAGAAACTGCAGCCAGGTGCACCCGTGAAGCCCGTGCCATGGCAACCGGCCGGTGCGAAGCCGGCCGATGCGGCTTCCGCCCCCGTATCCGCCGCCTCCGGTGCGCAAGCTGCTGCGCCTGCGGCCTCCGCTGCTTCTGCAGCAGCGAAGTAAGGAGCCAACTACATGGCCAAGTTTTTTATTGATCGGCCGATCTTTGCCTGGGTGATCGCACTGTTCATCCTGGTGGTCGGCGGCGTGGCTATCACGCAGCTGCCGATTGCCCAGTACCCGCCCGTCGCGCCGCCTTCGATTGTCGTCAACACCGCCTATCCCGGCGCCTCTGCCCAGACGCTCGAAGACAGCGTGTTGTCGGTGATCGAGCGCGAAATGAACGGTTCACCCGGCCTGATCTACATGGAGTCGGTGGCGCAGGCCGACGGCTCCGGCAGCATCACGCTGAGCTTCGAGCCCGGCACCAACCCCGATCTCGCGCAGGTGGATGTGCAGAACCGCCTGTCGCGCGCCTCGCCGCGGCTGCCCGCCGCCGTCACGCAGCAAGGCGTTCGCGTCGACAAATCACGCTCCAACTTCCTGCTGTTCATCATGCTGTCGTCCGACAATCCCGCGCACGACCCCGTCGCGCTCGGTGATTACGCTTCGCGCAACATCGTGCCCGAGATCCAGCGTGTCAAAGGAATCGGCCAGGCCCAGCTCTTCGGCAGTGAGCGCGCCATGCGCATCTGGCTGGACCCGGCCAAGCTCACGGGTTTCAGCCTGTCGGCAAATGACGTTAACAACGCCATCCGCGCGCAAAATGCCCAGGTGTCGGCCGGCAGCATCGGCGACCGTCCCAATGTAGCGGGACAAGGCATTGCTGCCACCGTGGTAGTCACCGGCCAGCTTGCCAATGTCGAGCAGTTCGGCAACATTGTCCTTCGCGCCAACACCGACGGTTCGTCGGTGCGCCTTAAAGACGTGGCCCGCATTGAACTGGGTGGCCAAACGTATGCCACGTCGGCTCGCCTGAACGGCAAGACGGCGATCGGTATCGGTGTTCAGCTGGCACCCAGCGGCAACGCGCTTGCCGCTGCCAAGGCCGTTCGAACCAAGATGACCGAACTCGAGCGCTATTTTCCGCAAGGCATGAAGTGGAGCATCCCCTACGACAGCTCGCGCTTCGTCAAGATTTCGATTTCCCAGGTCGCGGAAACGCTGTTTGAGGCGGTGGCCCTGGTGTTCCTCGTGATGTTCCTGTTCCTGCAGAACTGGCGCTACACCATCATCCCGACCATCGTGGTGCCGATTGCATTGCTGGGCACTTTCGCCACCTTGCTGGCGCTCGGTTTCTCGATCAACGTGCTCACCATGTTCGGCATGGTGCTGGTGATCGGTATCGTCGTCGATGATGCGATCGTGGTCGTCGAAAACGTCGAACGCATCATGACCGAAGAGGGCCTGCCGCCGCTGGAGGCCACCCGCAAGGCGATGGGCCAGATTTCGGGCGCCATCATTGGCGTCACCGTGGTGCTGATTTCCGTGTTTGTGCCTTTGGCATTTTTCGCGGGCTCGACCGGCAACATCTACCGCCAGTTCTCCGCCGTGATGGTTTCGTCCATCGGCTTTTCCGCCTTCCTGGCCCTGTCCCTCACGCCGGCACTTTGCGCCACGCTGCTCAAGCCGGTTGAGGCTGGGCACCATCACGAGAAAAAGGGTTTTTTCGGCTGGTTCAACCGGGGGTTCTCGCGCACCGCAAAAAGCTATGAAAGCATGGTCGCGCGTATTCTCAAACGCGCCGCACGTTACCTGGTGATCTATGTGGCCATCATTGCCGCTGTGGCGGTGGTATACCTGCGTTTGCCCACATCCTTCCTGCCCAATGAAGACCAGGGCAACCTGCTGGTGAACGTGCAGTTGCCGCCGGGCGCAACTTACGAGCGCACGCTTTCGGTGATGGAGAAAGTCGAGGGTTTCATGCTCAAGCAGCCGGAAGTCGAAAGCATGGTCGGCGTGCTTGGCTTCAGCTTTTCCGGCCAGGGCCAGAATGCCGCGCTGGCGTTCGTGACGCTCAAGGACTGGAACGAGCGCGACGGCGAAGCGCATTCGGCCTCAGCGATAGCAGGACGGGCTTTCGGCGCCCTCATGGGTGTGCGTGATGCCTTCATCTTTCCGCTCAGCCCCCCACCCATTCCCGAACTGGGAACGGCCTCGGGCTTCAGCTTCCGCCTGCAGGACCGCGGAGGTGCGGGCCATGATGCGCTTATCAACGCACGCAACCAGCTTTTGGGCATGGTTGCCAAGAGTCCGGTGCTCACACAGGTACGGCCCGACGGCCTGGAAGATGCGCCGCAGCTGCAGCTGGACATAGACCGTGACAAAGCCAATGCGCTGGGCGTGCCGTTTGACGCGATCAACGCGGTCCTGTCGACCTCGCTGGGATCCAGCTATGTGAACGACTTCCCCAACCAGGGGCGCCTGCAGCGTGTGGTGGTACAGGCCGACGCGCCTTCGCGCATGCAGCCCGACGACCTGCTCCGGCTCAACGCCATCAACAGCCGCGGCCTGCCGGTTCCGTTGTCGTCGTTTGCCAGCACGCGGTGGATCAAGGGTGCGATGCAAACAGTGCGTTACAACGGCTACCCGGCCGTGCGTATCAGCGGCAGCGCCGCGCCAGGCTACAGCTCGGGCGCAGCAATGGCCGAGATGGAAAAACTCGCAGCGCAACTGCCGCAGGGCTTCGGTTTCGAATGGACGGGCCAGTCGCGTGAGGAAAAACTTGCGGGCTCGCAAGCCATGTTGCTCTATGGTTTCGCCATCCTCGCGGTGTTCCTGTGCCTTGCGGCCCTGTACGAAAGCTGGAGCATTCCGCTCGCGGTGATCCTGGTGGTGCCGTTAGGCGTGATCGGTGTGTTGCTGGCAACGCTGCTGCGTAGTTATTCGAATGACGTGTACTTCCAGGTGGGGCTGATCACCATCATCGGCCTGTCGGCGAAGAACGCGATTCTGATCATCGAGTTTGCCAAGGACTTGCAGGCGCAGGGCAAAGGTGTCATCGAGTCGGCGCTGGCTGCCGCGCACCTGCGGTTCCGACCCATCGTCATGACGTCGCTGGCCTTCGGTCTGGGCGTGCTGCCGCTGGTACTGGCTTCGGGCGCCGGCTCCGCAAGCCAGCGTGCCATCGGTACCGGCGTGATCGGCGGCATGATCACCGGCACGATCCTGGCGGTGATTTTCGTTCCGGTGTTCTTTGTGGTCGTGCGCGGCCTCTTCAAGGGCAGCGAGCGGCAAAACAGGATGTATTCGGAGCATGCCAAGGCGGCAGGCATCACCGGAGAAGAAGGAAGTGAAGGTAAAGCCCATGAGTAAATCCAGCATGAAACCCAGGTTCCCGCAGCTTTTGGCGGTTGGTGCTGCGGCACTCCTGGCCGGCTGCTCGATGATTCCGAAGTACGAGCGCCCGGCAGCCCCCATCGCAGACCAGTGGCCGGCTGTTTCCGGTTTCACCACCGGTTCCGCGCAAGCGCAGTCTGCTACTACCGCACCGGCCGTCGCGGCAGCCGACATCGAGTGGCAGGCTTTTTTCAGCGACCCTAAATTGCGGCAGCTGATTGAGGCCGCGCTGCGCAACAACCGCGACCTGCGCATCGCCGTGCTCAATATTGAGCAAGCCAGGGCCCAGTACCGGATCCAGCGTGCCGACCAGTTTCCCACGATCAATGCCGGCATCACCGGTTCGCGCCAGCCCAATGCCAACGGTAACGGCAGCATCACCAGCACTTATACCGGCGGTTTGCTGATGCCATCCTACGAGCTCGACTTTTTCGGCCGGGTCTCCAGTCTGAAAGAGGCGGCGTTGGCGCAGTACCTGGCAACGGAAGAAGGTCGCAAGACGGCACAGATCAGCCTGATTGCATCGGTGGCCAACACCTACCTCAGCCTGCTGGCCGACGAAGAACTGCTGGCCATCACGCAGCAAACACTGGCTACACGGGAAGAGTCCTTCAAGCTCAGCAAGCTGCGCTTTGACAACGGCGTCGCTTCCGAGCTGGACTTCCGCCAGGCCGAGTCATTGACCGAAGCGGCCCGCGCATCGCTGGCCCAACTGGTGCGCCAGCGTGCGCTGGATCAGAACGCACTGACCCTGCTGATCGGCCAGCCATTGAGCGGTGACCTGGCGGTGGCCTTGCCTGCCGGCAAAGGTCTGGCAGACGCCCCCATGATGGTGGACGTGCCCGCGGGGCTGCCGTCTGACTTGCTGGAACGCCGCCCAGACATCCGCCAGGCCGAGCAACAGCTGCTGTCTGCCAACGCCGACATCGGCGCGGCCCGTGCGGCTTTTTTCCCGCGTATCTCACTCACGGCTTCTGCCGGCAGCGCCAGCTCGCACCTGTCGGGCCTGTTCAAGAGCGGATCCTACGGCTGGACGCTGGCGCCGCAACTGATCCTTCCGCTTTTTGATGCGGGCCGTAACCGTGCCGGGCTGGATTCGGCCAATGCCGGGCGTGACATTGCCATCGCCCAGTACGAAAAGTCCATCCAGACGGCTTTCCGTGAAGTGGCCGATGCGCTGGCGGGCCGCGACACCTTGGGCGAGCAGCTGCGTGCCCAGCAGGCGCAGGCCAATGCCGAGGCGACGCGTTTCAAACTGGCTGATCTGCGCTACCAGAACGGTGTGGCCAGCTATCTGGACCAGCTCGATGCACAGCGCTCGCTGTTCGCCGCACGCCAGGCGGTGGTGCAAACCCGGCTGGCACAGCTGCAAAGCCAGGTCACGCTGTACAAGACCTTGGGTGGCGGCTGGAAAGAGCCGCCTGAGGAAGCCTTGAGCCTGAAGGCGTCCACCCAGCTCAGCCGCTGAGCGGGTGCGCGGCGCCTGAGGGCGTCTGCGGGACCAGACGCCCGCGCTACAAGATTGATAGCTGCTTGCGCCCATGGTTATTGGGCTGGTAGCTATTTTTATTTAAATTCTCACAAGAGCAGGGCGGCCGGTTTTCTTCCGGTACCCAAAATTCAGGTGATTTGTGCCTGCAAGTCAATCATCGTGGGCGCAAGCAGCTATCAAAACAATAGCAATCCTGCTGACACTCGCCATGGCGTCAGAAGGCGCCGCCGCTTCGCCGCCGGAATTGCGTGAAGGCTTGAACCAGGCACTGACTCCAGCCGTGCCGTGATGCACGGCTTGAATCGCGGTACCTGTCCATGCCCCGTGGCTGTCGCCTCGCTCGTTCAGTTGTGAGCAAGTGTTCCCTATGTATCCCCTTGACTTCCGCGCCACCCATGGCTTCGTGAAGGCACGGTAATTGCTGAAGGGTTACTCCCTACGGGGCTGCGCCTGGCGCGGCGGTATATTCGCGCCGACTGACAGGCAAACGGGGGCTCCTCTCACGAGAGGGGCCCCGTTCCATCAACCATGGCGGGCCACAAGCCCGCCAATTTTCTATTCGGGAGTGCAACAGGCATGAACTCAAACTGGACGATGAAGGCGCTGACAAGCGCCGTGCTGCTGGCCTTGGCTGGCCTGGCGGTGGCGGCCACGGTGCCCGCGGGCGTGAAGCTGCACGAGACGCAGGAACTGGTCCGCAACAATGGCTCCGAGCCTGAAACCCTGGATGCGGCACTGGCGACGGGTGTTCCGGCCAACAACGTGATCCGCGACATGTTTGAAGGCCTGGCTGCCGCCGACCAAAACGGCAAGATCGTCCCCGCCGTGGCAGAGAGCTGGAAGCAGATGGACCCCCTGACCTGGGTCTTCAAGCTGCGCAAGAACGCCAAATGGTCCAACGGCGACCCGGTGACGGCCGAAGACTTCATCTACAGCATGCGCCGCTTCGTCGATCCGGCGACCGCCTCCAAATACGCTTCCACCTACGGCGTCTTCCTGCTCAATGCCAAAGAGATCATTGAAGGCAAGAAGCCCGTCACCGAGTTGGGTGTCAAGGCCGTGGACCCTTACACCCTGGAAATCAGGACACCTTTCCCGGTCGGTTTCCTGCCCGAGGTCGTTTCCAATCCCCAGCTCGCTCCCCTGCATAAAGCCACCATCGAGAAATTCGGCAAGGACTGGACCCGGCCCGCCAACATGGTGAACAACGGCGCCTTCTCGCTGAAAGACTGGCAGGTCAACAGCAAGATCATCCTGGTCAAGAACCCGGCGTACTGGGACGCGAAGAATGTCCAGCTCACCAAACTCACCTACCTCTCGGTCGAAGACGGCAATGCCGATGTGAAGCTTTATGAGTCGGGCGAGAACGACTGGGTTTACCAGCTCCCGCCAGGCACCTTCGACAAGTACAAGGCGCAATATCCCAAGGAAATCCGCAACACCGACATGCTGGGCCTGCGCTATTACTCGCTCAACAATGCGGACCCGGCACTCAAGGACATCCGTGTGCGCAAGGCGCTGTCGATGGCGCTGGACCGCGACATCCTCGCGCAGCGCGTGACGGCCGACGGCCAGACCCCGGCATACGGCGTGATCGTCAAAGGCACTTCGGGTGCCGACGTCACCTCTTACGACTGGGCCAAGTGGCCCGCCGACAAGCGCATCGCCGAAGCCAAGAAGCTGCTGAAGGAAGCGAATCTTCCGGCCGGCACCAAGCTCAAGTTCTCCTACAACACCAGCGATTACCACAAGAAAATGGCCATCTTTGCGGCCTCCGAGTGGAAGACCAAGCTGGGCCTGGACGTCGAACTCGAAGCGATGGAGTTCAAGGTGCTGATCAAGAAGCGCACCGACAAGGACTACCAGATCGCCCGCAACGGCTGGATCGCCGACTACAACGACGCCACCACCTGGTTGACGCTGGTGCAGTGCGATTCTGACCAGAACTACCACAACAGCTGCAACCGCAAGGCCTCTGCGCTGATCGATGAAGGCAACCAGTCGATGGACCCGGCCAAGCGCAAGACGCTGCTGACGCAAGCCGCCAGGATGATCATGGAAGACTATCCCATCATCCCTTTGCTGCAATACACCGTGCCGCGCCTGGTCAAGCCTTATGTGGGCGGTTATTCGACCACCAACGCGCTGGACCGCTACCGCGGCAAGGACCTGTACATCATCAAGCATTGATGTCCGGATGGCGGGCGCCGCCGTGCGCCTGCCTGTCCTTGATCTGCTTTTCACCGCCTTTCAACGTTTTTCTGATGCCTCGCAGGCCTTTCAGGGCTAAGCTGTACCTGGCCGACGCGTTCAGGCGCTCACACTGACATAGACCTAGCCCGGAGATATTCCCCATGTGGTCCTACACCTTCAGACGCATCCTGGCGACGATTCCCACCTTGCTGGCCGTTGTCACCGTCTGCTATCTCCTCCTGCACGGCACGCCGGGCGGGCCGTTTGACGACGAGCGCAAGGTGTCCGCGGCGGTGCTGGTCAACCTGCAGGCCAAGTACCACCTCGATTTGCCGCTGTGGCAGCAGTACCTGTATTACCTCAACAGCCTGCTGCACGGCGACCTGGGCGCCTCGTTCCGTTATGCCGACTGGTCGGTCAACGAGTTGGTGGCCAATGCGCTGCCGGTGTCCGCGGCGATAGGCGGGGGCGCCATCGTCATCTCCTTCTTTCTCGGTGTGTTCCTTGGCACGGTGGCCGCCGTGCGCCAGAACAGTGCGGTCGATTACCTCGTGATGCTGCTCGGCAACGCCGGGCATGTGTTCCCCTCGTTCGTGATCGGCCCGGTGTTGATCCTGGTGTTCGCTGTCTGGCTGAAGGTGGCGCCCGCGGGGGGCTGGAATGACTTCGCACCGCGCTTCATGATCCTGCCCATGCTGCTGCTGATTTTCATCAACGTGGCCACCATCGCGCGCGTCATGCGCGGCAGCCTGATCGAGGTGCTGCACAGCAATTTCATCCGCACCGCACGCGCCAAGGGACTGCCCATGCGCACCGTCATCCTGCGCCACGCCCTCAAACCCGCGCTGCTGCCGGTGGTGTCCGTCATGGGCCCCCTGGCGATTTCATCCATCACCTCCGCCATCGTGACCGAGTCGGTGTTCTCGCTGCCGGGCATCGGCAAGCTTATCGTCAATGGCGCCGCCAACCGCGACTACACGCTGGTCCTGGGCCTCGTCGTGCTGGTGACCGTGATCGCCGTCACGCTGAACCTGCTGGTGGACCTGGCCTACGCCTTGCTCGACCCGAAGATCCGGTACTGAGCAGAGGCCTGCATGCTGCTCGAAAAAAAAACCAGACAAGACCAACTCGCCACGGCTGTCGGCCAGACGCTGGCCGACGCCGAGATCCATGGCCGCAGCCCCTGGGCGGATGCGCGCGTGCGCTTCATGCGCAACAAGGCCGCGGTGTTCAGCCTGTACCTGCTGGCATTCATCACGCTGTGCTGCATCGTCGGGCCCTGGCTGCTGCCCAATGCTTTTGACGCTGCCGACTGGGACGCGATGAGCCTGCCGCCCATGCTCAAGGGCTGGCATTTTTTCGGCACCGACGAGTCCGGCCGCGACCTGCTGGTGCGCAGCCTGATCGGCGGCCGCGTATCGCTGCTGGTGGGCTTCCTGGCGACGCTGTCGGCCGTCACGCTCGGCATTGTCTGGGGCGCGACGGCGGGTTTCATAGGCGGCAAGGTAGACGCCTTCATGATGCGCGTCGTTGACATGATGTACGCGGTGCCTTACTTGCTGATCGCCATCCTGATGGTGACCATATTGGGGCGGGCTTTTTACCTGGTGGTGATCACCATCACGGTATTTTCGTGGATGAACATGGCACGCGTGGTGCGCGGCCAGACGCTGTCGCTGCGCTCCAAGGAGTTCATTGAAGCGGCCCGCGCGTTGGGCGTGCCTACACGGCGCATCATCTTCCAGCACATTGTTCCCAATCTTCTGGGCATCGTCGCGATCTACACCACGGTCACCGTGCCGGCCGTGATCCTGGTCGAGTCCGTGCTGTCATTCCTGGGGCTGGGCATCCAGGAGCCAATGACAAGTTGGGGCGTGCTGATCCACGACGGTGCGTCCGTCATGGAAGTCTCGCCCTGGATGCTGCTGTTTCCGGCGGGCATGCTCTCGTTGACCCTGTACTGCTTCAACTACATCGGGGACGGCCTGCGTGATGCGCTCGACCCCAAAGACCGCTGAGCCGCACCATGAGCCTGATTGAAGTCAACAACCTCGGGGTCCAGTTCCAGACCCAGGACGGGCTTGTCTACGCCGTCAACGGCATCAATTTTTCGCTGGAGCGCGGCCAGACTTTGGGCATCGTCGGCGAAAGCGGTTCCGGAAAAAGCCAGAGCGTGCTGGCCATGATGGGCCTGCTCGCCGGCAACGGCAAAGCCACCGGCCAGGCCCTCTACAAAGGCCAGGACCTGCTGGCCATGAAGCCGGCCGAGCTCAACAGGATTCGCGGCAACCGCGTGGCCATGATCTTTCAGGACCCGATGACGTCGCTGAACCCTTACCTGACGGTGGAGCGGCAGATGACCGAGGTGCTGCAGTTCCACAAGGGCTTTGACCGGAAGTCCGCCCGCGCAAGGTCGGTCCAGCTGCTGGACGCCGTCAAGATCCCGGAAGCTGCGCGGCGTATCACCATGTACCCGCACGAGTTTTCGGGCGGCATGCGCCAGCGTGTGATGATCGCCATGGCCTTGCTCTGCGAGCCCGAAGTGCTGATCGCCGACGAGCCCACCACGGCGCTGGACGTGACGGTGCAGGCGCAAATCATCGCCTTGCTGCGCGATCTTCAGCGCGACTTCGGAACGGCGATCATCATGATCACGCACGACCTGGGCGTGGTGGCGGGCCTGTGCGATGAAGTGATGGTGCTGTACGGCGGGCGCGTGATGGAGCAGGGCAGTGCCGACAGCATTTTTTATGGAGCCTCCCATCCCTATACCGTGGGCCTGCTGGGTGCCATACCGCGCCTGGACGCGGATGACGAAGCGCTGGTCGCCATCCCAGGCGCGCCGCCCAACATGGCGCGGCTTCCCAAGGGCTGCCCGTTCAGCGAACGTTGTACGCTGGCCAGCGATCAGTGCCGTGACGTGATGCCCGCGTTGCTGCCGGCCTTGCACAACCCGGCGGTGCTCAGGGCTTGCCACAAATCAAGTGAGGCTGTGTCTGAACTTGCGGCCAAGGGAGCCGTCCATGCGTGATGCCTCTCAACCTATTTTGTCGGTGCGCGACCTGAAAGTGCACTTCAGGATCAAAAGCGGCGCCTGGCCCTGGTCGCCGGCGCGAATCCTGAAAGCCGTGGACGGCATTTCCTTCGACATCCATGCGGGCGAAACGCTGGGCGTGGTGGGTGAGTCGGGCTGCGGAAAATCCACCTTGGCGCGTGCGGTGCTGAACCTGATTCCTGCCACCGCCGGCAACATTGTCTGGATGGGCCAGGAGATGACGGGCGCTTCATCTCAAGCCTGGCTGGGCGTGCGGTCAGACATCCAGATGATCTTCCAGGATCCGTTGGCCTCGCTGGACCCGCGCATGACCATCGCGCAGATCATTGCCGAACCTTTGCGCACGCATCGCCCGCGCATGCCCGAGGCCGAAGTGATGCAGCGCGTCAAGGCCATGATGGGCCGCGTTGGCCTGATGGCGCAGCAGATCAACCGCTACCCGCATGAATTTTCAGGCGGCCAGTGCCAGCGCATCGGTATCGCCCGGGCGCTGATCCTGGAGCCCAAGCTCATCATCTGCGACGAGCCGGTGTCAGCGCTCGATGTCTCGATCCAGGCGCAAATCATCAACCTGCTCAAGGCGCTGCAAAAATCCATGGGTCTGGCGCTGATCTTCATCGCGCATGACCTGGCCGTCGTCAAACACATCAGCGACCGCATTTTGGTGATGTACCTAGGGCATGAAATGGAAGTGGCGAAAAAGAAGGCGTTGTATGCCGCGCCGCGTCACCCCTACACGCAGGCGTTGCTGTCGGCCATCCCGATTCCCGACCCGGCGCTGGAGCGCAAGAAGGTGATCCAGCTGCTGCAGGGCGACCTGCCGTCGCCGATGTCACCGCCCTCGGGGTGTGTGTTCCGAACGCGCTGCCCCTTGGCCGTTGCGCGCTGCGCTGAAGAGGTGCCTGAGCTTCGCCGCCTGGACGACCAGACGGAAGCGGCTTGCCTGCTGGCTTGAAGTCTTAAGCCTTTTAGGGCTCCAGCCCTTTAAGGATGAGCGCAAGCAGCTATAAAAATCATAGCAAATTCCGGCCGAATCATCACCGGACAATGCACAGGTACACCGCAAAAACGGCGACCAGCCACAGGGTTTCCAGCAGCATCAGGGCCATGGGCCGCCAGCCGAGCTGCACCAGTGCTTCAAACGAGGTCTTGATGCCCAGCGCTGAAATGGCGACCACGAGACACGCGCGCGACACATGGCCCAGCGCCTCATTGAGCCGCGGCGTCACCACGCCCAGGCTGTTGGCCAGCACCAGCGCCATGAAGCCGACCAGGAAGAAGGGCAGCAGCGGCGTGCGCGGGCCGGTATCGCCGCCGGGGCTGCTGCGCCGCCGCCAGTACCAGGCCAGCACTGCCACCACAGGCACCAGCAGCGTGACGCGAAAGAGCTTGACGATCACCGCGACGTCGCCAGTCTCGTGCGATAGCAGCAAGCCGGCGCCGACAACCTGCGCCACGTCATGGATGGTGCCACCCAGGAAGATGCCGGCAGCGGTGTCGTCCAGCCGCAAACCCTTTGCCAGCAACGGAAACACAACCATTGCCAGTGTCGAGAGGCCGGTGACGCCGACAACGGTTAGCAGTGTGTAGCGCTCGCTCTCTTCGGTTTTGGGCATGACGGCCGCCACGGCCAGCGCTGCGGAGGCGCCGCAAATCGAAACAGCCGCGCCGCAAAGCAGGCCGAAATCGGTCTTTAAATCAAAGCGCCGTGCCAGCCAGGCGCCCAGGGTAATCGTGCTGGCAATGCCCAGCACCGCGGTGGCCAGCGGCCCGATACCCAAGTGCCCGATTTGGGAGAGCGTGATGCGCGCACCCAGCAAGGCCACGCCGATGCGCAACAGGGTTTTGGCGCAGAACTCTATACCGGGCCGGCAGCGTGCGTCCTCGTGCAGGAAATGAAAGGCCAGTCCGAACAGCAGGGCGTATAGCAGTTGCGGGCCGCCGTAATGTTCGGAGACGAAAGTGGCGGCCAGCATGATGAGCAGCGGCGAGGCAATGCCCGGCCAGAGGCTGCGGGTGCGTTGGAGCCAAAGGTGTGCGTGGCTGGGCATGGTGATGCAAACCTGAAAGAAAAGGGCAGGCGAGAGCCGCCGCGGGGGCGGATGAAAAGGAGTGAGGGAGAGGAAAGAGGCTGGGGGAGAAGCGAAGGGCAAAGGCGCGGAGGTAAAACCTTCAGGCAGCCAATGCGGCAAACCCCTGTTGCAAGTCGCCTATCAGGTCGACCGGGTCTTCCAGGCCGATGTGCAAGCGCACGATCTGGCCATGGCCCGACCAGTCGGTCACGCTGCGCGCGCCCCGCATGTTGGTCATCGTGACCAGGCTTTCATAGCCGCCCCACGAAGCGCCCAGGCCAAACAGCCGCAGGCCGTCGATCAGCCGCTCGGCGGCGGCCTGGTCGAAGGTGCGCTGGAGCTCGAAGGACAACAGGCCGTTGGTGCCCTTGCAGTCGCGTTGCCAGATGGCGTGACCTGGATGGCCGGGCAGGGCCGGGCAGAACACGGTCGCCACTTCGCTGCGCGTTTGCAGCCAGGCCGCCACCTTCAGGGCGCCGCTTTCATGCAGGGCCAGGCGCGCGGCCATGCTGCGTGTGCCGCGCAGCACCAGGTAGGCATCGTCGGGGCTCACCGTCATGCCGAAGGCATCGCTGCGCTCGTTGAGCGCCTGCCAGGCGGCTTGCGTGGTGGCCACGGTGCCCATCATCACGTCGGAGTGGCCCGACAGGTATTTGGTGGCCGCCATGATGGACACGTCGGCACCCAGTGCCAGCGGCCGGTATTGGTAGCCCGAGCCCCAGGTGTTGTCGGCCACCAGCAGCAGGCCCCGCGCACGGGCAATGCCGGCCAGGCGCGGCAGGTCGCACATTTCATACACCAGCGAACCCGGGCATTCGGCATAAATCATGCGCGTGCCCGGCTCGATTTTTTCTTCCACGTCGCTGCCGTCGGCTGCAAAGAAGGTGCAGCGGATGTTGTAGGGCGTGAGGAAGGACTCCACCAGCTTGCGCGCCGGTTCGTAGACGCTGTCCGACATCAGCAGGTGGTCACCAGGTTTGAGGTAAGACAGCAACGTCATCGCGATGGCGGCCAGGCCTGTGGGGAAGAGCCGCGTACGGTACGCGCCTTCGAGCTCGCTGACCATGTCTTCCAGCGCGTAGTTGGTCGGGTTGCCGCGCGCCCCGTAGGTGAACACGCGCTCCTCGCCGCGGCGCAGTCGCATCTCGCGCTGGTGCGCTGTGTTGTCGAACAGCACGGTGCTGGCACGCACCACGGCCGGGTTGACCGGCCGGCCGCCTTCATAGGCCGGCTTCTTGCCGGCGTGAACCAGGCGGGTCAGGGGTGACGCGTTGGATGAGATGGCCGGTGGTGTTTTTTTGCTCATGTCGGGAAGGTTTGATGAATCCGGGATCAGTCTAGCTTGGCGCCCGAGAGCTTGACGACACGCGACCAGCGGGCGATGTCTGCCTTGAGCTGCGCGGTAAAAGCTGCCGGTGTGTTACCTACCACTTCGCTGCCGCCATCGGTGATCAGCTTGCTGACTTCCGGCGACTTGAGCGAGCGCACGATGCTGTCGTGCAGGTAGGCCACGCGTTCGGGCGGCGTGCCCGCCGGTGCGAAGAAACCGTACCAGTCTTCAAAGGTGGTGTTGCGGTAGCCCAGCTCTTCCAGCGTCGGCACCTTGGTGAAGACGCCGATGCGGCGCGGGCTGGTGACGGCCAGGGCGCGCATCTTGCCGTTCTGGATGAAGCTGGACACCGAGGCGGTGGAGGTAATGAGCACGTCTACCTGGCCGCCCAGCAGGTCGGTGATGGCGGGCGCCGCGCCCTTGTAGGGCACGTGGGTCATGCTGATGGCGCTGTCTTTTTCCAGAACCACGCCGACGAGGTGCGAGAGTGTGCCATTGCCGGGCGTGGCATAGGTGACTCGCCCGCCTGGGGCTTTGGTCTGCGCGGCGAGGTCGGCAAAACTTTTCAGGGGCGAGTTGCTGGCCACTACCAGCACCAGCGGCGCGGCATTGATCTGGGTGATGGGCAGGAAGTTTTTCAGCGGGTCAAAACCCGGCGAGGCATACAGCGAGGGATTGACGGCCATCAACGAGACCTGGCCTGTGAGCACGGTGTAGCCGTCCGGCTTGGCGTCGGCCACGGCCTTGGCACCTATGTTGCCGCCGGCGCCGCCGCGGTTGTCGACGATGGCGCTCTGTCCGGTGATGTCGGACAGGCGGCTCGTCACGAAGCGCGTCGTGGCGTCATTGCCGCCGCCGGCCGGGAAAGGCGACACAAACTTGATGGCCTGGTTCGGGAAGCCGCCGACCTGCGGCATGGGTTGGGCTGAGGGGGCGCCGTGTACGGAGAGGAGGGCGCAGCACAGTGTGGCTGCGGTGAACTTCAGTTTGGCAAGCATGGGGGCTCCTGAATGAATTGGGGCAAAAGATGAATAAAAAAAATGAGGCGGCGCGGGGCCAAATCAGTATTACGCGGGGTGGGCGGCCGCGGCATCGGGCAACTGGAATGCCTTCAGTTCCAGCGCGTCCAACTGCCCGATCAGGTTCACTTCCCAGGCCAGGTACTGGCGGGCAGCTTCCTTGTTGCCGTCGTGCCGGTCATGCACGAAGAAAAGGTAGTCGATGCAGTCGCTGTCGGCCGGGATGTTGTCAGTGGCCTGCAGCGCAAAGCCGGCGGCGCGCCAGGCATCGAGGCCGCCCTCGAGCAGGCTGGCTTTCAGGCCCAGTGCCTGGAGGTCAACGGCCGCGCAGGCGGCCACAGCGGACTCGTCGGCAACCAGCACCACCGGGCGGTGTTCACCGGCCAGCGCCTGTGCCAGGCGAGGCCGTATGGACCAGCATGTGCCCGCGATATGGTTTTGGCGAAACTGCATGCTGGGCCGCAGGTCGATGGCGGCCACGGTGCCATCGGCCAGCCCGGCCGACAGGGCCTGCGCGGTGGTGGCGGGCAGCGCGGGCAGGGCCACGGGCGCCGTGGCGGGCAGCGCCAGACCACTGGCCAGGCCCTGGTCCAGCACGCTGGCGTCGTGGCCCAGCTGGCGCAGCCAGCTGGCGACCGTCAGGGCGCGTATGCCGTCCGTATCGAACAGCACCAGCCGGGCCTGGCGCACGCCCACATACTGGTCGGTGGCCTGGATCAGCTGGCCGCCCGGCGTGTGCTGCGCGCCCGGCAGGCTGCCGCGTGCAAATTCTTCGGGGCTGCGAACATCGCACAAAAAGAGCGTGCGCGTCGCGTCGCCTGCCCAGCCGTGCACAGTCTGTGCGTCGACGACAGGTACCTCGAAACGCTTTGCAAGCGCCTGGGCCGCCGCACGCATGCCGGCAGGCTCTGTGGGCTGGGCCGAGTCCTTGTAGCGGCGCGTGCCGCCGTGCTCGAGTTTGAAGTCTGCCAGGTACCAGCCCTGGGTACCGTTTTCCAGCGCCGATACAGGGTTGCGCAGGCCCAGGTTGATCAGCGTTTGCGCGCCTATGATGCTGCGAGTGCGGCCTGCGCAGTTGATCACGATGTGGGTGTTATCGCTGGGTACCAGGTCGCGGATGCGCAGGGCCAGCTCGCCGTTCGGGCAACTGATCGCCGTCGGGATGTTCATCTTGCGGAATTCCGAAAACGGCCGGCCGTCGAGCACCACCACGTCGTCTTGCCGCTCCAGCATGGCCGCAAGTTCGGTCGCGCTGACGCGGGGCGTGTGATAGACCTGTTCGGCCAGCTCGCCGAAGGTCTTGGACGGTACGTTGACGCCGGCAAACAGAGGGAAACCGGCGGCTTGCCAGCCGGTTGTGCCGCCCTGCAGCACCTGCACGTCGCTGTAGCCGAGTGCGCTGAAGCGGCGCGCGGCCAAAGGTGCTGCGCCACTGCCGTCGGTGTCATAAACCACCAACCGCACACTGCGGCGCGGCGCCAGGCGCGGTGCGTCCAGTTCAAGCCGGCTGTAGGGAAGGGGGATGCCGTAAAACAAATGCGACTGGCCGTACTGGCCATGCTCGCGCACATCAAACAGGGCGATTTCCGCGCCATCGTGCAGCCAGGCTTTCAGCGTGGCCGCGTCTACAAAACGTGTCATGGGATAGGGGGCGTGTAGGTTCGGAAATTCAGGGAAGGGGGTAAGGGTGCGCGGGGGTCAGCGGCGTGTCTGCACGCCGATGCCCATGGTTTCGTACGTACCTTTTTCCAGGTCGTAGCCGGTGCGGGTGTTCAGCGTTTCAAGCGCGCGGCCATACATGTGCAAGTGGCGTATCACCTGACCGGCCGGGATCTCCACCGAGTGGATGTCTTCGGGCATCAGGGCGATGCCCGTGCCGGGCTCGACCACCACGGCGTTGACCTCCTTGAGCTGCGCCTTGCCCGGCACCGAGCCATCGTCCTGGCGTTCGTACACCCGGTTGAGCTCGCTGCCTTCCACCGCGCTGATGCAGGCCCAGGTGGTGTGGTTGTGCGGCACGATGCGTTTGCCGGGGCGCATCACGTTGAGGTAAAGCGCGAAGCTCTGGTCGGCGTCTTCAGCGATCAGGTAGCGCGCCTGCAGTTCGGGGCTTTCGGGCGCAGCGAAATCCGTGGCACTCCACAGCTCCTTCTGGCCGGCCAGCTGGTTCAAGACCGCGAGCACTTTGGCCAGCGACTGGCGATTTGCTTCACCGCTCCCAACAATAATTTTAATGTTTTGAATGGCGGCGCCAACCACCTGGCTACGCTGTGCTGCTGCGTTCATGGAGATTTTCCTGAGTGAGGTTTCGGTTTATTGAGCCTAATATAGTCAAGGCGTATTCTTGAAACAACTCAGAAATAGAGATAAATACATTAGTATTTGTAATAAGTAAATCCTGTCGAACTCTTTGAATGAAAACCCTTGACCTGGAATTGCTGCGGGCCCTGATGGCCATCGACGAGCAGGACAGCTTTGCCGGTGCCGCCATCCAGCTGGGCAAAACACAGTCGGCGGTGACGCAACAAATGCAGCGCCTGGAAGACCAGATCGGCCATCCGCTGTTTGAAAAGCATGGGCGCCAGAAGCGCCTGACGCCGCATGGGTTAAAGCTGCTCGGTTACGCGCGTCACCTGCTGGCCATCAATGACGATGCCTTGCGCAGCCTGCAGCAAGGCAACCTGGAGGGTGTATTGCGCATAGGCGCGCCGCACGACGTGGCCGACACCATGCTGCCGACGCTGCTGGCACAGGTGGCGCGTGCTTCGCCGCTGTTGCAGCTCGACATCCATGTGGGGCGCAGCCCTTTCCTGATGGAATCCCTCAAGCGCGGCGAGATCGACATGACTATCTCGAACCGCAACGACCCGGCACTCGACGGCGTGGTGCTGCGTACCTCACCCACGGTGTGGTTGTGCTCAGCCAGCTACGTACATGACCGCGCCAAGCCGGTGCCGCTGATCCTGGTGGAGGGCCCCAGCGTATTTCACAGGCTGGCGCGCGAGGCGCTGGACGCCGCCGGAATTCCCTGGTCGCCAAGCTATACCGCTTCCAGCCTGATCGGCATCAAGGCTGCGCTGCGTGCGGGTTTGGGCGTGACTGCGCGCGGTATCGAGATGGCGGGCAGCGACCTGCGCGTGCTGGGCGAAAACGATGGACTGCCGCGTTTGCCGGAGCTTGATTACTACCTGTTCGTTCGAAAGAATGTTATTAACCCGGTGACACGCAAGGTGTTCGAGATGCTGAAATCCAACCTCGGTTTGATTCGCAGTGCGGCGGACCCGGCTATCCCCGCCGCGCGTGCCGATCGGGAAATTTAAGCGCCGTCTGAAAAAGCAAACGGCCGGAATTCCGGAGGGAAAACGCATCCGCGAATGCGCTGCAGACTTTTTAATTACTTTGCTGAAAAGTGTGCGCATGTGAATTTCCGGCATCGTGAGATCACAAAAAATAAACGCGCGAAAACGTTGGACGCGAGCCACAAGTAGCGGCTGTATCTGCGTGGTAACACGGCGCATGCGTCATCTGCGGTGTACGCTCGCCGGACGCTGACGATGCCCACGAGGAGGTGGGGTTGTCTCGCGTATCCGATCAATGCAAGGAGAGTTCATGTCAGTTTCAACATTCCCCATCAAGCGGCGCACGCTGCTTGCTGGTTCCGCAGCCACCCTGGCGCTTGGCGCTGCGCCCGCATGGGCTGCCTACCCCGACAAGCCCATCAAGATCATCGTTCCCTGGGCAACGGGCGGTAGCACCGATGCCATTACCCGCGTGCTCGCACAGCGGCTGAGCGAAGGGCTGAAGCAACCCGTGATCGTCGACAACAAGCCGGGTGGCGCGGGCCACGTGGGCATTGACCAGGCCGCCAAGTCGGCACCCGATGGCTATACGCTGGCGATCGTGGAGTTGTCGCACGTGTACGCGCCTGCAGTTGTTGCCAACCTGCCTTACGACATGCTGCGCGACTTCACGCCGATCACGCTGGTGGGTACATCGCCCATGGTGCTGTTTACCGGCATGGGCCCCGAAAACAGCGACTTCAAGACTTTCCTGAAAACTTCTTCGACCGCCAAGGGCGGGCCTCCTGCCATGGCGAACAGCGGCACAGGGTCTATCAGCCACCTGGTGGGCGAGCTGTTTTCCCAGGAAACCAAAATCAAGTTCAACATGGTGCCTTACCGCGGCGGCGCACCGGCGATGGTGGACCTGGCTGCCGGCCAGGTGTCTTCTTATTTCGCCACGCTGGCGACCGGCTCCAGCCTCATGGCCTCCGGAAAGGTCAAGGCGCTGGCGGTGACGGGCCGCAAGCGCTCGGACGTCCCCATCCTGCGCTCCTTGCCGACGATGACTGAGCTCGGCTTGAAGAACATGGATGTGGCGCAATGGTGGGCGCTTGTTGCGCCAGCGACCACGCCGCTTGAAGTTACCGAGCGGCTTCGCCTCGAACTCCTGAGTGCGATGTCGGATTTCAAGGTGGTGGAACGTATGTCCGCTTTGGGCGTGGAAATGAAAGGTACTTCACGCGACCAGTTGCGTGGATTCCTTCGGGCGGAGTCGGAGCGCTGGCGCACCCTGGCGCGTAACGTGGGATTGAAGCCGCAATAACTTCAGTTCTTCAACGGATTCGGCTCATCACTGAGTCGATGCGTACCAGCGCCGGCGAGTCCAGCCGGCGCTGTGGTGCTATAGCTGCAGGCCCAGCCAGCGTCGTGCGGCTGCGTTCAGTGCCTCCTGTTGACCCGTTGTCAGCAAAGTGATGTGGCCGGATGCGGCGCCTTGCCGCAGCTGCCCGGCGGCTTCGAGCAAACGGCGTGTCTGCCGCGCGACCGGCTCGCCGGTTTCGATCAGGCGAACGTCGGTGCCCACCATTTTCTGCAGTGTGTCCCACGCGAAGGCGTAATGCGTGCAGCCCAGCACCAGGGTATCGACCTGCCCGGCCTGGCCGCCGAAGGGTCCGATCGCTTGCGTGTATTCACGGCATAAAGCACCGATCTGCGCAACATCATGGTTCTGGATCGCATCGGCCAGCCCGTCGCACGGCTGCAGGATGAACTCGGCCTGGCCTTTCAGCGAATCGTGCAGGGCGCGCAGCTTGGCGCTTGCCACCGTGCCGCGCGTCGCCATCACGCCGATGCGGCGTGTCTTGCTCAACGCGACGGCCGGCTTGAGCGCCGGTTCGACGCCGACCAGCGGCAAGTCTGGGTGCTCGGTTCGTACGAGGTGAACGGCGGCGGCCGTCGCGGTATTGCACGCGATCACCAGTGCCTTGATCGCATGCTCTTCGCGCAATTTGCGCACGACGGCGCGCGTGCGCTCAATGACAAAAGCGTCGCCGCGCTCGCCATAAGGCGCGAAGCCCGCATCGGCCAGGTAGACGAAGGACTCCGCGGGCAATTCGGCCCGCAATGCCTTGAAGACGCTAAGGCCGCCCACGCCGCTGTCGAACACGCCGACCGGCCGGTCGGCGCCGGCATGGCCTTCGCTCACGCGGCTGCGACGGGAATGTTTTTGAACTCGCCGGTGGCGATTTTCTTTTGCCACTCGGCTGGGCCGGTGATGTGCGCGCTGGTGCCGCCCGCATCCACCGCCACGGTCACGGGCATGTCAATCACGTCGAACTCATAGATCGCTTCCATGCCCAGGTCGGCAAAGCCCACCACCTTGGCGGTCTTGATGGCCTTGCTGACCAGGTAGGCCGCACCGCCGACGGCCATCAGGTAAGCGCTCTTGTGCTTCTTGATGGCTTCGATGGCGACCGGGCCGCGCTCGGACTTGCCGATCATTGAAATCAAACCGGTCTCGGCCAGCATCATTTCAGTAAAGCCGTCCATGCGGGTGGCAGTGGTCGGGCCGGCAGGTCCTACGGCTTCATCGCGCACTGGATCGACCGGGCCGACGTAGTAGATGACGCGGTTGGTGAAATCCACCGGCAGTTTTTCGCCCTTGCCCAGCATGTCCTGAATGCGCTTGTGCGCCGCGTCGCGGCCGGTCAGCATCTTGCCGTTGAGCAGCAAGGTCTGGCCGGGCTTCCAGCTGGCAACTTCTTCTTTGGTCAGCGTGTTGAGATCGACCTTTTTGCTCTTCTTGTAGTCGGGCGTCCAGTTCACGTTGGGCCAGAGATCCAGCGAAGGCGGGTCCAGGTAGACCGGGCCGCTGCCGTCCATCACGAAGTGCGCGTGGCGCGTGGCGGCGCAGTTGGGGATCATCGCGACAGGCTTGCTGGCCGCGTGCGTCGGGTACATCTTGATCTTGATGTCCAGCACGGTGGTGAGGCCGCCCAGGCCTTGCGCGCCTATGCCCAGCGCGTTGACCTTCTCAAACAGTTCAAGTCGCAGCTCTTCGGTCTTGGTCATCTTGGCGCCAGAAGACGATTTGGCTTGGAGCTCGTACATGTCCAGGTCGTCCATCAGGCTTTCCTTGGCCATCAGCACGGCTTTTTCGGCAGTACCGCCAATGCCGATGCCCAGCATGCCGGGCGGGCACCAGCCTGCGCCCATGGTGGGCACGGTCTTGAGCACCCAGTCGACCACCGAGTCGCCGGGGTTGAGCATGACCATCTTGCTTTTGTTTTCACTGCCGCCGCCTTTGGCCGCCACGGTGACGTCGATCTTGTTGCCGGGCACGAGCTCGGTGAAGATCACGGCCGGTGTGTTGTCTTTGGTGTTCTTGCGGTCGAACTGCGGGTCGGCCACCACAGAGGCGCGCAAGGTGTTGTCAGGGTGGTTGTAGCCACGGCGCACGCCTTCGTTGATGGCGTCGTCAATGCTGCCGGTGAAGCCTTCCCAGCGCACGTCCATGCCGACCTTGAGGAACACGTTGACGATGCCGGTGTCCTGGCAGATCGGGCGCTGGCCCGTCGCGCTCATCTTGCTGTTGGTGAGGATCTGTGCAATCGCATCCCTGGCGGCCGGGCTTTGCTCACGCTCATAGGCGCGCGCCAGGTGGGCGATGTAGTCGGTGGGGTGGTAGTAGCTGATGTACTGCAGGGCAGCGGCTACGGATTCGATGAGGTCGGCTTGCTTGATCGTGGTCATGGTGGGTCGTCGTTATGAGGGCGTTTCGGGGAAATTTCGGGCAAACCCCGCAATTATCCGCCCTTGGGCGGGCGACTCGGGCATGTCGGGCGAGAGGATCCAAAACCCTTCAGATGAGAATCTTTCTCGTCTGCGGTCATACTAGGACTCTTAACCATCTTTTTTGACGCGCAGGATATTTCCATGACGACAAGCAGCACGCGCACGGAGCGCGATACCTTTGGCCCTATCGAGGTGCCGGCCAACAAACTCTGGGGTGCGCAGACGCAGCGCTCGCTGCAGAATTTCGACATCTCGGGCGAGCAGCAGCCACGTGAAATCATCAAGGCGCTGGCGCAGGTCAAGCGCTCATCGGCCAGGGTCAACCATGCGTTGGGCCTTCAGGACGAGAAAAAAACCAAAGCCATCGTGGCCGCAGCCGACGAGGTGATCGCGGGCGGGTATGCGGACGAATTCCCCCTGGTGGTATGGCAGACGGGCTCCGGTACGCAGACCAACATGAACGTCAATGAAGTGCTGGCCAATCGCGCCAGCGAAATTCTGGGCGGCGAGCGCGGCGAGGGCCGCCTGGTGCATCCCAATGACGATGTCAACCGCAGCCAGTCGTCCAACGATGTGTTTCCTACCGCCATGCATGTTGCCGCTGTAGAGGCCATGACCCACAAGCTCCTGCCAGCGATTGCGAAGTTGCGCGCGACGCTGGCGCAAAAAGCCCAAGACTTCGGCACCATCGTGAAGATTGGGCGTACCCATCTGCAGGATGCGACACCACTCACCCTGGGCCAGGAATTCTCGGGTTATGTCGCGCAGCTTGACCACGGCGAAAAGCATGTGCGTGCCGCCTTGCCGCACCTGTATGAACTGGCACTCGGCGGTACTGCCGTTGGTACGGGGCTGAATGCACCGAAGGGGTATGCGGAGCAAGTGGCGGCCGAACTGGCCACGCTGACAGGCCTGCCTTTTGTGACTGCACCCAACAAGTTCGAGGCGCTGGCCTCGGTCGACGGCCTGGTGCATGCGCACGGCGCCCTCAAGACACTCGCCGCCAGCATGATGAAAATCGCCAACGATGTGCGCTGGCTGGCCAGCGGCCCGCGCAGCGGCATCGGCGAGCTCAGCATTCCCGAGAACGAGCCCGGCTCGTCCATCATGCCGGGCAAGGTCAACCCGACGCAGAGCGAAGCCGTCACCATGCTGGCGGCACAGGTGTTCGGCAACGACGTGGCCATCAACTTCGGCGGTGCCTCGGGCAACTTCGAGCTCAATGTGTTCCGGCCCATGGTGGCGCACAACTTTTTGCAAAGCGTGCGCCTGCTGGCCGATGGCATGGTGAGCTTTAACGACCACTGCGCCGTCGGCATTGAGCCGAATCGCGAACGCATCGCCGAGCTGGTTGACCGCTCGCTGATGCTGGTGACGGCGCTGAACACGCACATCGGCTATGACAAGGCCGCCTTCATCGCCAAAAAGGCGCACAAGGAAGGCAGCAGCCTGCGCGATGCGGCACTGGCCTCCGGCCATGTCACGGGCGAGCAGTTTGATGCCTGGGTGCGGCCTGAAAACATGGTGGGCTGACGCTGGCCACACCCGGTTCGGGGGGGGTTAGCTGGTGGGTTGAAGGGATTAAGGGTTTACCCTATGATTGTGTCCGTAGATGCCTCACGCCACAAAGGAAATTCATGACCGCCTTCGCCTTGTATTTGAAGATTGCCCAGCCCGCCGCCAGTGCACGCGTACGCCTTGTATTGCGTGAGCTGGTTGCTGCTACGCCTCTGCATATTTTTATCAGCGCGCTGCGAGCGCGCTAATTTTTGCCGGGCGGTTTGCGCCGCCGGCAGTAGACCGCACCACGCGGTTGCTCTTTTCTCTTGTTTTCTTTTCAGTGCCGCCGGTGCAATGCCGGGCACTTGCTGATCCCGCATTGCGCGCTCAGGCTCAGCGCCGCTAACAAGCGCACTCCCCATTCTGTAAATCAAATCCATCGCAGTGGCCGGGGTTTGGCATGGCGCGATTCTTTCAATCCGCTTTCGTTTTTTTGAGCGATGTGTAAAGTTTTTTTCAAACTTGATCGCGGTCAATGGGCTCATAAATGTCCGCTCTCACAATCCGCTCACAACAACAGCATCAACGATTGCAATCGCAATTTCCACGGCATAAAAGAGACAGGAGACATCAATGACATACGCCCCTACGGCAACCCCCGCACCATCCAGCGCCCATCGCTGGATACAGCTTCTCTTGGGCATCGTCTGCATGGCGATGATTGCCAACCTGCAATATGGCTGGACCCTTTTTGTGAATCCGATTGCCGACAAGTACGGCTGGAGCAAGGCCGCCATTCAGGTGGCCTTCACGATTTTTGTGTTGACCGAAACCTGGCTCGTGCCGATTGAAGGCTACCTGGTCGACCGTTTCGGGCCACGTCCGGTGGTCATGGTCGGCGGCATTCTTTGCGGCGTCGGTTGGGTGATCAATTCTTTTGCCGATTCGCTGATGCTGCTCTACATCGCTGCTGCGATCAGCGGCATTGGCGCGGGTGCGGTGTACGGTACCTGTGTCGGCAATGCCTTGAAGTGGTTTCCGGATCGCCGCGGCCTGGCTGCGGGCCTGACAGCCGCGGGCTTCGGTGCGGGCTCCGCGCTCACCATTCTTCCGATCTCGGCCATGATCAAGGGCAGCGGCTACCAGTCTGCCTTCCTGTATTTCGGGATCATTCAGGGTGTGATCGTATTTGTCGTGTCGTTCCTGCTGACGCGGGCACCGGCGAATCTGGCCAAAAGCGGCTCGATCTCCACGATCAATGTGCAACAGAGCCGGCGCGACTACACGCCGTCCGAAGTCCTGCGTTCACCCGTGTTCTGGGTGATGTACGTCATGTTCGTGATGGTGGCGGCCGGCGGGCTGATGGCTACGGCCCAGCTCGGACCTATCGCCAAGGATTTCAACGTCGGCGACGTGCCCGTCAGCATCATGGGCCTGGCGCTGCCGGCGCTCACATTTGCCCTGGCCATTGACCGCGTGCTCAACGGGCTCACCCGTCCGTTCTTTGGTTGGGTGTCGGACCAGATCGGCCGTGAAAAAACGATGCTGATCGCCTTTGGCATCGAGTCGGTGGGCATCCTGGCTCTCTACCAGTTTGGCCACAATCCGGTCGCCTTCGTGGTCTTGACGGGTATGGTGTTCTTCGCCTGGGGCGAAATCTACAGCCTCTTTCCTTCAACCTGCGCCGATACCTTTGGCTCCAAGTACGCTGCATCCAATGCCGGCCTGCTTTACACGGCCAAGGGGACGGCGTCGCTGCTGGTTCCACTGTCCAGCGTGCTCACGGCAATGACCGGCAACTGGCACGCAGTGTTCATTGTCGGTAGCGTCATGAACGCGATCGCGGCGCTGATGGCCTGGTATGTGCTGCGCCCGATGCGGCGTGCCGAGATGGAAAAGGCCGTGCTGCCGGCGGCCGCCTCCGGCAAGGCTGCCAGCTTCGGTCCTCTTCCGCAGTCCGCGCAATAGAGAGCAGCATTGCGGCCCGGAGCCTGCAGCGCAATGGGCCGCCGTCCTGCGGGTCTGGGACAATAGGGCATGCTCAAGTTTGTCCACCGCACCCTCAACCAGTTCATCAATTCGCAATCGCTTTCGGGCGTGGTGCTGGCGCTGGCCGCTGTGGCCGCGCTGGTGTTGAGCAACTCGCCATGGGGTGAGGCTTACAACCGGTTTGTGCAACTGCCAGGTGAGCTGCGGGTGGGCGGTGATCTGCTGGTGCTCTCCAAGTCGTTATTGCATTGGGTCAATGACCTGTGGATGGCGGTGTTTTTCTTTCTGGTGGGCCTGGAGATCAAGCGCGAGCTGATTGAGGGCGAGCTGGCCTCGCGTGCGCAGGCGCTGTTGCCGGCGGGCGCCGCGTTGGGCGGCATGGTGGCGCCGGCGCTCATCTACATGGCGATCAATGCCGGCGACCCGGTCGCGATGCGCGGCTGGGCGATTCCGGCCGCCACCGACATTGCCTTTGCGCTGGGCATCCTGGTGTTGCTGGGTAGCCGCGTGCCGGCATCGCTCAAGGTGTTTTTGACTGCTGTCGCCATCATTGATGACCTGGGCGCCATCCTGATCATTGCGTTTTTCTACACCGAGGGTTTGTCGGTGATGGCGTTGTTGGTCGCCGGGATCGGTGGGTTGCTCTTGCTGGCCTTTAATCGGGCGAAGGTGATGGCCATAGGGCCCTACGTGGCGGTGGGCCTGGTGATCTGGCTCTTTGTTTACAAGTCCGGCATTCACGCCACGCTGGCAGGTGTGATTACCGCGCTGGCGATTCCCCTTTCAGATGGCAAAGGCGGCTCGCCATTGAAAACCGCTGAGCACGCGCTGCACCCCTGGGTGGCTTTTGCGGTGCTACCGATGTTTGCGTTTGCCAATGCGGGAGTGTCGCTTCAGGGTGTGACCGTCGGAACGCTTCTTCAAAGCGTGCCCTTGGGTATTACGGCAGGCCTGCTGGTGGGCAAGGCCGTCGGCGTGTTAGGGGCTTCCTGGCTGCTGATTCGCTTTGTCGGTGCACGCCTGCCCGCCGGCGCTGGCTGGAGCCAGTTTGTTGGTGTCTGCCTGCTGTGCGGCGTGGGCTTTACCATGAGCCTTTTCATCGGTGCGCTCGCATTTGCCGGCCAGGATGCGGCATACGAGACGCAACTAAAGCTGGGTGTGCTGTGCGGTTCGTTGTTGTCAGGGGTGCTGGGTGCGGTGATGCTGATGCGCGCCAGCGCTGCCGAAAAGGCGCCGGGCTAGGACCGCCTGGCGTGACGCGGTCAGTGCTTTTGTGCGGCGATCGCGGACATGATTTTGTCGGTGTAGGCGATCGCAATCGCCGACAACAGGAAGGTGATATGGATCACCGTTTGCGCGATCAGGACCTTGTCGGTGTAGTTGTCGGCGTTGATAAACGTCTTCAGCAGGTGGATGGAGCTGATACCGATGATGGCCGTGGCCAGCTTGACCTTCAATACCGAAGCGTTCACGTGGCTCAGCCATTCGGGCTGGTCGCGGTGGCCTTCGAGGTTCATGCGGCTCACAAAGGTTTCGTAGCCACCCACGATCACCATGATCAAGAGGTTGGAGATCATCACCACGTCGATCAGCGCCAGCACCACCAGCATGATGACCGTTTCGTTGAGCGACACGACGGGTATGGCGGTCTTGTAGCCTATGCTGGTGATTAGTGCCTGCAACGCGGTCTGACTCCCGAATGCGGCTTCAATCAGGTGCCACAGTTCCACCAGAAAGTGCACTACGTAGACGGCCTGCGCGGCGATGAGGCCGAGGTAAAGCGGCAGTTGCAGCCAGCGGCTGGCGAAAATCAGGTTGGGCAGCGGGCGCAGGGGTGAGATTTTGGCAGGGGCAGGGGATTGAGTGGGTTCAGTCATGATGGCGTAAGCTGGGGTTTGCGGCATTGTAGGGGGAGGGTAGATACCCCTTCAATTGCAGAAGTTGTAAGGTTCAAGCCAGTCAGTGGCTTGTAAGTGCGGCAGAAGACAGTACCACGCATTCAGTGACAAACAGGAGACAAAACCAATGAGCGCCCCTTCATCCGCGATCGAATCCACCCTGGTTGAAAATCGCATCTTCCCGCCGGCGCCGGCCACCGTGAAGGCCGCGCGTATTTCGGGTATGCCGGCTTACCAGGCGCTGTGCGTGGAAGCCGAGAAGGATTTCGAGGGTTTCTGGGCCCGCCTGGCGCGCGAAAACCTGAGCTGGAAGAAGCCCTTCACCCAGACACTGGATGAGTCCAATGCTCCGTTCTACAAGTGGTTTGCCGACGGCGAGCTCAACGCTTCTTACAACTGTCTGGACCGCCATCTGGGCACACCGGTCGAAAACAAAAAAGCCATCATCTTTGAAAGCGACGACGGCAAGGTTACCAACGTCACTTACAAAGAATTGCATGCCAGGGTCAGCCAGTTTGCGAGCGCGCTGAAAGGCGCCGGCATCAAAAAGGGCGACCGCGTCATCATCTACATGCCAATGACGGTCGAAGGTGTGGTGGCCATGCAGGCTTGCGCCCGCATAGGCGCCACGCATTCGGTGGTTTTCGGCGGCTTCTCGGCCAAGAGCCTTCAGGAGCGTATTCAGGATGCTGGTGCGGTCGCCGTCATCACCGCCAGCTACCAGTTGCGCGGCGGCAAGGAGTTGCCACTCAAGGCCATCGTCGATGAAGGCATCGCCATGGGCGGCTGCGAGTCGATCAAAAACGTGATCGTCTACCAACGTACGGCCACTGCCTGCAACATGGTGGCTGGCCGCGACAGCCTGATGCACGAGATCACCGCCAAGGCAGCTCCGGTGTGCGAACCCGAGTTCGTCGGCGCGGAGCACCCGCTTTTTATCCTTTACACCTCGGGCTCGACCGGCAAGCCCAAGGGCGTGCAGCACAGCACCGGAGGTTACCTGCTCTGGGCCAAACTCACCATGGACTGGACCTTCGACATCCAGCCCGCCGACGTGTTCTGGTGCACCGCCGACATCGGCTGGATCACTGGCCACACCTACGTGGCCTACGGCCCGCTGGCTGCCGGCGCAACGCAGATCATCTTTGAAGGAATACCGACCTTCCCGAATGCGGGCCGCTTCTGGCAGATGATCGAAAAACACAAGGTCACGATTTTCTACACGGCGCCTACGGCCATCCGTTCATTGATCAAGGCTGCCGAGGCTGACGAGAAAGTGCATCCGGCCCGCTCCGACTTGAGCAGCCTGCGCATCCTGGGCTCTGTTGGCGAGCCGATCAACCCCGAAGCCTGGATGTGGTACTACAAGAACGTGGGCGGCGAGCGCTGCCCCATCGTGGATACCTTCTGGCAAACCGAAACCGGTGGCCACATGATCACGCCGCTGCCCGGCGCCACGCCGCTGGTGCCCGGCAGCTGCACGCTGCCATTGCCCGGCATCATGACTGCCATCGTCGACGAAACCGGCAAGGATCTCCCCAATGGCGCGGGCGGCATGCTGGTCGTCAAGCGGCCCTGGCCCTCCATGATCCGCACCATCTGGAACGACCCGGACCGCTTCAAGAAAAGCTATTTTCCCGAAGAAATGGGCGGCACGATTTACCTGGCCGGCGACGGGGCAGTGCGCAATGTCGACAACGGCTATTTCCGCATCACCGGCCGTATCGATGACGTGCTGAATGTGTCGGGCCATCGCATGGGCACCATGGAAATCGAATCGGCGCTGGTAGCGCACTCTACGCTGGTGGCCGAGGCCGCCGTGGTGGGGCGGCCCGATGACCTGACGGGCGAGGCCATTGTGGCCTTTGTAGTGCTCAAGCGTTCACGCCCGACGGGTGAAGAAGCCAAGGCGATTGCCAAGGAGCTGCGCGACTGGGTGGGCAAAGAAATCGGCCCGATCGCCAAGCCCAAGGACATCCGCTTTGGCGACAACCTGCCCAAGACCCGAAGTGGCAAGATCATGCGCCGTCTGTTGCGCGGCATCGCCAAGGGCGAGACCATCACCCAGGACACCTCGACGCTTGAAAACCCTGCCATTCTCGATCAGCTGTCTGAAAAGCAGTGATCGAGAACGTGGCGTAGCCGCGTCAGCGAAGCTGGGGCAGGGTTGGGGGACACTCATATCGCGAAGCGATGTGACGTGGCCACAAAACCCTGCCATTCTCGATCAGCTGTCTGAAAAGCAGCGATTCTGAAGTCGGCATAAAAAAAGCCCGTCATTGACGGGCTTTTTTATGGGCGAGAAGCCCTCGGTTATTTCTGGGTCAGGATCCAGGCAACCAGTTTTTTGGCTTCGTCTGGGCTTACCTGGGCGTTGGCTGGCATAGGCACCGGGCCCCAGACGCCTGAACCGCCCTTGATGACTTTGGCAGCGAGCTTGTCGGCTGCGTCTTTTTGCCCAGCATATTTGGCTGCGACATCCTTGTAGGAGGGCCCAACCAGTTTTTTGTCAACGGCGTGGCAAGCCATGCAGTTTTTTGCGGTTGCCAGTTGCAGATCCGCCAGTGCAGGGGTCGATACTGCAAAAACTGCAGCCATGGAAGCGATGACCGAAAGAATGCGTTTCATGGATTGTCCTCGTGGGGAGTTGTGGATTCGGTTACAGTCAATTAACGTCATTGTAGTGGTGCCGGTTGACCCGGGTTTCAAGGGTTGACCCGGCCAGACCACCACACATTCAGAGGAGTTACAGATGTTTTTTCTATTGGTTGGAATTGTTGCGTTGGCACTGAAGTATCTCGAAATCGGGCCCGTTGCCACGTTAAGCTGGTGGATTGTGCTTTCTCCATTCGTGCTTGCAGCCCTCTGGTGGTGGTGGGCGGATGCATCGGGCTATACCAAGCGCAGGGAAGTAGACAAGATGGACAAACGCAGGCAAGACCGCATCGACAAGCAGCGCGACGCCATGGGTATGCTTTCGGCGAAGAAAAAGAAATAGCTGATACAGCGCAACTAGCTAAGACGCCAGGCAAGTTACCCGGTTTTTGCAACTGGCAGCTGGCTCCAAAGCAAAGAGCCCGTGAAGTCTGTAACTTCACGGGCTCTTTGCGCTTCAGCGGATCAAATCAATAGTCGTCCAGCACCGCACCCTTGCTGGCACTTGATGCATTGAAAGCGAACTTGGCCTGGACGCCGCGGGTATAGCGTGGCGCGGGGGCTTTCCAGCCGACCTTGCGTTTGGCCAATTCGGCGTCACTGATATTCAGCTGCAACAGGAGTTGCTTCGAATCGATGGTGATCGAATCTCCCTCATTGATGAAGGCGATATTGCCGCCAGCCGCAGCTTCAGGCGCCACGTGGCCAACCACCATGCCCCAGGTGCCACCGGAGAAGCGGCCATCGGTGATCAAGCCGACACTCTCGCCGAGGCCGGCACCGATCAGCGCGCCGGTGGGGGCCAGCATTTCAGGCATGCCGGGGCCGCCCTTGGGGCCGAGGTAACGCAGCACCATCACGTCACCAGCCTTGATCTTGCCGGCCAGGATGGCTGCAAGTGCTGATTGTTCGTCATCAAATACCCGGGCCGGGCCGGTCATGACGGGATTTTTCAGGCCGGTGATCTTGGCCACGCAGCCTTCGGGTGAGAGGTTGCCCTTCAGGATGGCCAGGTGGCCCTGGGCGTACATGGGTTTGTCGATGGGGCGGATCACATCCTGGTCTGCGCGCGGAACTTCAGGCACGTCCTTGAGCGTCTCGGCGATGGTCTGGCCGGAGATCGTCAGGCAATCGCCATGCAGCAGGCCGGCGGCCAGCAGTGTTTTCATGACCTGTGGAATACCGCCGGCGCGGTGCAGATCCACGGCGAGGTATTTGCCGGAGGGCTTCAAATCGCACAGTACTGGCGTACGCTGGCGCACGCGCTCGAAATCATCAATCGTCCACTCGACGCCGGCCGTGTGGGCGATGGCCAGGAAGTGCAGCACAGCGTTGGTGGAGCCGCCGGTTGCCATGATCACGGCGACCGCGTTTTCAATAGCCTTCTTGGTGACGATGTCGCGCGGCTTGATGTCCTTCTTGATCGCTTCAACCAGAACCTTGGCCGACTCTTTGGCTGAGTTCATTTTCTCGTCGTGCGGATTGGCCATGGTGCTGGAGTAGGGCAGTGAGATGCCCAGGGCCTCGAAAGCGCTGGACATGGTGTTGGCCGTGTACATGCCGCCGCAGCTGCCGGTGCCCGGAATGGCGCGGCGCTCGATTTGCAGCAGGTCTTCGTCGCTCATGCGCCCGGCGGCGTTTTCGCCCACGGCTTCAAACACGCTGACGATGTTGAGGTCTTTGCCCTTGTAGGTGCCCGGCAGGATGGTGCCGCCGTAGACGTAGATCGCCGGCACGTTGGCGCGCAGCATGCCCATCAGACCACCGGGCATGTTCTTGTCGCAGCCACCAACCACCAGCACGCCGTCCATCCACTGGCCCTGCACGCAGGTCTCGATGCAGTCGGAGATCACTTCGCGGCTCACGAGGGAGTACTTCATGCCCTCGGTGCCCATGGCCATGCCGTCGGAAATCGTCGGCGTGCCGAATACCTGCGCGTTACCGCCAGCTTCCTCGATGCCGACAATTGCCGCGTCGGCCAGTTTTTGCAGGCCGCTGTTGCATGGCGTGATCGTGCTGTGCCCATTGGCCACGCCGATCATTGGTTTCTTGAAATCGTCGGCCTCGTAGCCCATGGCGTAGTACATGGAGCGGTTGGGCGCGCGCGATTTGCCCTCGGTGATGTTCTTGCTGCGCGGGTTGGCAACGATGTTGACAGTTTTGGTTTCCATGGGGTGTCTCGTGGTGTTGGCTACTATGGCTTGCCCGCGTTTGACCTTGGGCATGCATCGGGAGAAACAGAGTATGCGTGCTTTGATTGATTCTTTCCAATCCATTATTAATCATCTATTAATATGTATGGCATATGAAAGATATTCTCGGCACCGCGGGCATGGCTTCCCGTAAACCGCCCTTGATCGAGCTTCGCCTGTGGCGTCAGTTTCTGGCAGTGGCCGAGGAGCTTCACTTCGGCCGCGCTGCCAAAAGCCTCAACATGACCCAGCCGCCGCTCACGCAGGCCATTGCGCAGCTGGAGGCGCATTTGGGCCTCAGATTGTTCGACCGCACCAAGCGCAGCGTGCAGCTCACGACGGCAGGTGCTGCCCTGGTGCCCGAAGCGCGTGACCTGCTGACACGTGCCTTGGCTCTTCCGGCCTATGCGCGCGCCAGCGCGGAGGGCGAGGCCGGGCGCTTGCGGCTGGCTTTTGTGTCTACGGTCGGTTTTGAGTTGTTGCCGCGTTGGGTGCTGGCCTTTCGCGAGCAATACCCCAAGGTGCAGCTGGAATTGATAGAGGCGACCGGCGACGTGCAGCTGCAGGCTTTTGAGCGCGGAGAGATCGACGCGGGCTTCATGTTGCATTCCCCTGGGTTCGCGCCGCCAGGCCTGGCCTGCCGGCGCATCAGCCAGGACCCGTTGGTGGTGGCGCTACCCGGGCAGCACTCGCTGGCAAGCAAGACTACGATTGCGCTCCCTGATCTGCTGGGCGAGCCTCTAGTGATCTTTCCGCGGCGAATCGTTCCGTCACTCTACGACGCGATTTTTGCGATGTATCACGCCGCAGGGCAATTGCCGCAGGTTGCCCAGGAAGCCATCCAGATGCAGACTATCGTGAACCTGGTATCCGCCGGGCTCGGCGTGGCCTGGGTTCCCGAGAGCGTGCGGCAGTTTCAGCGCCCTGGCGTGGTGTATCGCAGCCTGCCTGGTGGCAGGCCTTCCATGCGTAGTGGTGCACGGGGTGCTTCGGCCGTGGTGCCTGGCTGTGAGACCAGTCTGGTCTGGCCGCGGGCAAGCGCCAACCCGGCGCTTGCCCGCTTTATCACCTTTATCGGCGCATAGACCGCTCGAAGGCTTCTTCCCGTTCGCGTTGCCGGCGCGCCGCCACCGCACTTTGCTGCTGCTGCTTTTCCGCTGGGGTGAGTTCGCGCTGCTCCATTCTTCGTTGGGCTATTTCGCCGGCACTGCTGCAGCGGGCGCCGTGGTTGGCTTCGCAATTGGCAATGATCTGTTTGTCGGAAGCCTGCGCCTGGGTTTGGGCACCGCCTTTGCGCAGGCCACCCAGTGCCGAGGGCATGGCCTGGCGCGATCCGCCGCTGGATCGGTCAGCAGCAGCTGCCCGCGCATTCGCCGCAGCGTTTTCCGCTGCCCAATCCTTGGGTGCCGCGGCGGCTCCGCCATTGCCATAAAGCACGCCGGGCACGCCTGTTACAGGTGTGCCGTCAGTTGATGCTGGTGCCGCGGCAGGGGCCGGTGCGCGGACAATGAGCTTTTCATTGCCACCGCCGCTGGTCGCACAGGGCGTTTGTGAAAACACCTTTTTGCCGGCTGAATCAAGGCATTGGTAGACCTGTGCCGCAGCGGGTTGTATGCACAACAAACCCAAGCCTGAAACAACGGTAAAACAGAATAAATGACGCATGGTGTGATCCTGTACGGCGTTACTCCCAGTTTAAGCGAGCGGGCTCACTGTAAGCCCTTTCCTACGAGCCTCGCATGCAAAAATACGGCCCATGCTTATTCATCCGCAAATCAATCCGGTTGCCCTGCAGTTGGGTCCCCTGGCCATCCATTGGTATGGCCTGACATATCTGGCGGCTTTTGGCCTCTTCTTCTTCCTGGCTACGCGGCGCCTTCGCCACGAGCCCTATGCGTCCATCACCGGCCCCGGCGCCTGGTCGCGCAGGGACATTGAAGACATCCTGTTCCTGGGTGTCATGGGTGTGGTGGTCGGTGGGCGGCTTGGCTACTGCCTTTTTTACAAGCCCGGTTACTACCTGTCGCACCCGCTTGAAATCTTTTTTGTGTGGCAGGGCGGCATGAGCTTTCACGGCGGGATGCTGGGTGTGCTGGCCTCGCAATGGTGGTTTGCCCGTTCGCGCCAGCGGCCCTGGCTGCAGGTCATGGACTTCGTCGCGCCTTGCGTACCGACCGGGTTGGCGGCGGGGCGCGTTGGCAACTTCATTAACGGTGAGCTCTGGGGACGCTTCAGCGACCCTGCTTTGCCCTGGGGCATGGTATTTCCGGGCAGCGGCGCCATGCAGCCGCGTCACCCCTCACAAATCTATCAATTTCTGATGGAGGGCTTGTTGCTGTTCGTGCTCCTCTGGCTGTACGCGCGCAAGCCGCGTAAGGTGGGGCAGGTCTCAGGGGCCTTCCTGGTCGGCTACGGTGTGTTTCGTTTCATCGCCGAGTTTTTCCGTGAGCCCGACGACTTCCTGGGCATCCTCGCCCTGGGTATGAGCATGGGTCAATGGCTTTGCGTGCCCATGATCGCAGCGGGTGTCGGGCTCTGGGTGTGGGCTTCCCGGCAGGGTCAACCCCGAAAATCCATCGCAGGCAGCTATTGATTTGTGGCGATAGCTCAGGGCGTCAGGACTGTCTGGCGCCCTGAGCCTCTCGCTTCGGGGCGCTAGGGTTTCTCCCTGTCGTTTTCGGGCACAGGGCACTTGCCTGACTGCTTTTTAGCTCCCATAATTATGTGTAATTACTTGAAATTACCGCTGGAATTCTGAAAACTCCAGACGCTGCCGGGGCAGTTGTATGAAAGCAGGTGGGTTTTCGGGACGTACCGGGCCATCGCGGTTGCCGGGTTCGGTGGATGTCTCGTGTATTTGGGTTCATTGCGTCAGCCGGTCAAAAGGGGTCTGTCATGCGTCTGGTCCAGAGTTCATTGCATCAGGAAGTCGCCAATACCCTGCGCGAGCAGATTTTTGCCGGCCAGCTGGCGCCCGGGAGTTTTCTGGACGAGGTGGCGCTATGCGAACGGCTGGAAATCTCCCGCACGCCACTGCGCGAGGCGCTCAAGGTGCTGACCTCGGAAGGGCTTCTGCGCCACGAACCCCGGCGGGGTTGCTTTGTCAATGAGGTGACCGAGCAAGACCTGGACGACATTTTCCCGGTCATCGCCTTGCTGGAGGGGCGCTGCGCCTATGAGGCGGCACGCAATGCCACCGACGCCGATCTGGCTGCGCTCACTACTTTGCATGAGCGGCTTAACAGTCACGCCAAAGCCGGCCGGATCAATGACTATTACGCGACCAATTTCGCCATTCACGAGGCCATCATCCTGTTGGCCAACAACCGCTGGCTCGCGCAGGCGATTGCGGACCTGCGAAAAATATTGAAGCTGGCGCGGCTCCAGCAGTTGCACGCGCCGGGCCGCCTGGCGCAAAGTCTTTCAGAGCACATGACGGTGTTTGCGGCCCTCAAAAGCCGTGACAGCGAAGGTGCCGATGCCGCCATGCGCACTCACCTGACGCGCCAGCGCGAAGCGCTGCGTGACCTTTCCCGCAGCCAGCGCTCCAGGGTGGCCTCATGAGCGCCGCAGACTGGCTCAGCCGCAATGTTTCGCGGCTCACGGCAGGCGAGAAAGGCCTTACAGAAAAAACTGCCGCAGGGCAAGCAGACCGTGCGCAAGCAGCTACAAAAAAGATAGCAGCTAGCGTCGAATTGCCCGCGCGAAGCACGCATGAACGGCTTCAGGCAACCCTGAGTCATAAGGACGAAGCGCTGTCGCCGCGCGTACTCCGCCGCACCTTGCAGGAGCTGCAGGCCATCATCGACCCACGCGTGAGTGAGGTGGAAGGCGGCCGGCGCGCCATGGCCATTGCGGCCTGGTACCAGGGCGCCACCCCGGCTCGCCGGCGCGACCTGTGGATGCTGATGAGTGAGCAGTTCGTCGCCAATCCGCAGAAGGTCAAGGCTGCGCAGGCGCAGTTTGCGGCTGCCGTGGGTACACCCGAAGAGGCGGTGGCCGAGGTGCGTTACCGCCGTGCCACAGTCTCACCGCGCCGGCGTCTGCTGCAGCGCTTCAGCGTCTATCCGGGCGGCATCCAGTTCCTGGTCGAAATGCGTGCGGACATGCAGCCCAGCCTCAAGGCCGACAAGCGCTTGCTCGCCCTGGATGTCGAAATGGAATACATGTTCTCGACATGGTTCGACGTCGGTTTCCTTGACCTGCGCCGCATCACCTGGGATTCACCGGCATCACTGATTGAAAAACTGATCAAGTACGAAGCGGTCCATGACATCAAGGGATGGGCCGACGTCAAAAACCGGCTCGACAGTGACCGTCGCTGCTATGGCTTCTTCCACCCGCGTCTTCCAGAGGTGCCGCTGATTTTTGTCGAGGTCGCGATGGTCGAGACGATCGCGGGCGACATCATGCCTTTGCTCGATGAGCTGGCAGCGCCCTCGGACCTGAGCCGCGCGACCACTGCGATTTTCTATTCCATCAGCAATACGCAGGCCGGCCTGCGCGGCGTGAGCTTTGGCGATTCGCTGATCAAGCGCGTGGTGGAGACCCTGAAAGAGGAGTTTCCCAAGCTCAAGACCTTTGCCACTCTTTCTCCGATTCCGGGGTTTCGCAGCTGGCTGGGCAAGAACGCGGCGGCCATGCTGGAAACGCTGGGAGACAAGGAGCTTGCCGCCCTGGGCCGGGCGGTGGGGTTTGAGCCGCCCACTGCAGGGCACCTGCTGACCGCCGCAGAAAACCCGCTGGCCCTCGGTGAAAAGTCGCCGGTGCGAAAGATGCTGCTGCACTGCGCGGCCCATTACCTGGGCCGGGCCCTGGAAGAGGGCAAGCCGCTGGATCCGGTGGCACGCTTTCATCTGGGCAATGGGGCGCGCGTGGAGCGCATCAACTGGGCGGGCGACCCGACGCCCAAAGGGCTCAGGCAATCGTACGGCCTGATGGTGAATTATCTCTATGACCTCAAGCGCCTGGACAAGCACCGCGCCTTGCTGGCCCAAGGAAAGGTGGCCGTTTCCGGCGCGATTGAGTCGCTTTTGTAGTTTTTTGCAGTTGCAGACGAGCAGTCGACATAAAAAAACGAAGGAGACAGACATGAGACCCGTTCACCTGCTGGGAAGGCTGGCGCTTGCGTCGCTGGCTGCCGTGTTGTTGCTGGGACATTCCGCCCAGGCCCGCGTCACGCGGATCGTGATTGACGAAACCGTTCCCCTGGCGGCAGATTTGTCGGGTGGTGTGGCCTTTGAACAGGTTGCCGGCCGCGCGTTCGGCGAGCTGGACCCCAAGGCGTCTGGCAATGCCATCATCCAGGACATTGAACTGGGCAAAGAGGCCGATGGCAAGGTACGTTACGTGGCCACCTTTGTGTTGACCAAGCCGGTTGATTTGTCCAAGGCCAGCGGCATAATGTGGCATGAGGTGCCCAACCGTGGTTTGCGCCGGCCCAATGTGGTGCAGGAGCGTGCATTGGGTGACATCGACCTCACAAGCGCCTGGCAGGGCGACAATGCCGGCGCCACCATGGTGCGGGCCACTGCTGCGGTCGAGCTTCCCCACTGGCTCAAGGTGCCGGTGGCAAGGAATGCCGACGGCTCACCCGTCACCGGCGAGGTGTTTGGCCGCATCGTCAATCGCACCGGCCCGGGTTCGCAACCGCTGGTTGTGCAAACAAATCCTGTTCCGTACAAGCCCGTGAGCCTGGACACGCGCCAGTCGCGCCTGGTGTCGCGCGCGGCTGAATCCACCCGCGGCGATGTGACCGGCGAGACAGTGATTCCTTCCACCGACTGGGCCTGGGCCAAGTGCGATGCGGCCAATCCTTTTCCCGGCGTACCTGATGCCACGCAGATCTGCCTGAAAAACGGTTTTGATGCCGGCAAGCTTTACCAGGTAGTGTTCAAGGCCGCCGATCCTTACCTGCTGGGCGTGGGCTTTGCCGCCTGGCGCGATATGGGGGTGTTCTTCAAGACGGCCAGGGCTGATGACGCCGGCACACCGAACCCGGTGGCTGGGGTGGTGACCCACAGCATTGGCCGGGGCGTCTCGCAATCCGGCAACTTTCTGCGCGGCTGGCTGCACTTGGGCTTTAACCGGGACGAAGCCGGGCGCCAGGTGCATGACGGCCTCTGGCCCATCATTGCGGGCCGGCGCATCGCGCTGAACTTCCGCTGGGCCCAGCCCGATGGCGTGCTGGAGCTGTACCAGGCCGGCAGTGAAGGGCCGCAGTGGTGGGCACGCGCGGCCGACCCGGTGCGCGGTGGGCCGCCTGCCGGTATTCTTGATCGTTGCGAAGCCAGCAAGACCTGCCCGAAAATCGTTGAGCACTTTGGCTCGGCCGAGGTCTGGGCCCTGAAACTTACGCCGGAATGGGTGGGTACCGATGCCAGGGCCGACCTGCCTCTGCCTGCCAACGTGCGGCGCTATTACATTGCCAGCTCCAGCCACGGCGGCGGGGCAGGGGGCTTTGACAACAGCCTGCCGGGCGTGGGCCTTCCAACGGCAGGCGCCAGTTGTCCGGGCAATAATTTCGGCACGGGTGTATTGCCTGCCAACCCGGTGCCGCATACCGAAACCGTGAACGCGCTGCGCGTGCACTTTCGTAACTGGGTGATGCGCGGCACCGAGCCACCGCCCAGCCGCTGGCCCACCCTGGCGCCGCGTGCGGGCGAGCCGCGCGGCACGCTGGCGCTGGCTACCAAGGAAGGCATCGGCTTTCCCACGCTGCCGCAGTTGCGCCCCACCGTGCCCGAGCCGGACTTCATCATGCCGGTGCTCGACTATGACTGGGGCCCCGCCTTCAATCCTGCCGATGGCTCGGGCGTGGCATCCAATGCGCCGCCGCCCATCCGCCGGGTGCTGCCCATGCTGGCGCCGCGGGTGGACGCCGATGGCAATGAGCTGGGCGGCGTGCCGGTGGTGCTGCTCGAAGCGCCGCTGGGCACTTACCTGGGCTGGAACATCACGGCGGGCGGTGCCCGGCCGTTCCACCAGGGGCAGATCTGCAATTACGTGGGCGGCATGGTGCCCTTTGCCCGAACGGCGCAAGAGCGCGGTGCCAACGGTGACCCGCGCCTGTCGCTGCAGGAGCGCTACGGTTCGCACGAGGGCTATGTGGCCGCCGTACGCAAGGCCACCGACAAAGCCCAGGCCCAGGGCTTCCTGCTGGCCGAAGACGCGGTGCGCTTAATCAAGGCTGCCGAAGCCAGTGCGGTGCTGCGCTGAAGGCGATTTTTACCGAATATCATCCCGTAGTAAAACCCATCAAAGGAGACAAACCATGATTTCATTTAACCGGCGCGACGTCCTGCGCATCGCTGCGGCCAGTGCTGCAACCGCATCACCCCTGCTGCATGCGCAGTCAGCCTGGCCCACCAAGCCAGTGACGATGATCGTGCCGTTTCCAGCCGGTGGCGGCACCGACGCATTCGCCCGCCCGCTGTCCGCCCAGTTCGCGAAGCTGACCGGCAAGCAGCTCATCATCGACAACCGCGGCGGCGCCGGCGGCACGCTGGGGGCCAGTATCGCTGCCAGGGCCCAGCCCGACGGCTATACGCTCTTCATGGGCGCAGTGCACCACACCATCGCGCCCTCGATGTATCCCAAGCTGGACTACGACATCGAGAAAGATTTTGTGCCACTGGCCCTGATGGCCAACGTGCCGCAGGTGCTGGTGGTCAACCCCCGCAACTTGCCGTTCCCCGACTTCAAGGCCTACCTTGAAGCTGTGCGCAAGGCGCCGGGCAAGTACAACTACGGTTCGGCCGGCGCGGGCACTTCGCACCACCTGGCCGGCGAGTTGTTCAAGCAGCAGACCAAGACCTTCATCACCCACATTCCCTACCGCGGCGCGGGCCCGGCCCTGCAGGATTTGATTTCCGGCAATGTCGACATGATGTTTGACGGCCTGGGCTCTTCCGCCAACCATATCAAGGGCGGCCGGATCAAGGCGCTCATGGTGTCCGGCACCAAACGCAACCCGGCTTTCCCGGATGTGCCCTGCGCCGGCGAACTGGGCTTGCCCAACTACACCGTGACCACCTGGTACGGCATGTGGGCGCCCAAGGGTACGCCGGCAGACGTGCAGGCGCGCATCGTGGAAGACCTGCGCAAAGCCGCCACCACCGACGAGCTCAAAGCCATCTGGGCCAACAACGGCGCGGACTTCGGCAACCTCACGCCGCAGCAATTCGGCGCGTTCGTGAGCGGCGAGGTCAAACGCTGGTCGGCCGTGGTGAAAGCCTCTGGCGCCAAACTCGACTGATCCCTTGATGACCGGTGTCGTTTTACTGGAAGTGAAAGGCCCCGTTGCCTTTGTGACGCTGTCCCATCCCGGCAAGCTCAATGCCATGTCTCGCGCCATGTGGCGCGAGCTACGTGCGGCGTTTGAGCGCATCCAGCAAAACGCAGCGTTGTGTTGCGTGCTGGTGCGGGGAGAGGGCGGGCAGTTTTGCGCGGGCGGCGACATCTCCGAATACGCCGGCTTTCGCTTTGAGGAAGCGGGCCTGCGCGCGTTTCATGAAGACGATGTATGGGGCGGCTTGCAGGCCATGCTGGACTGCGACGTCCCCATCGTCGCGCAGATCGAAGGCAACTGTATGGGCGCCGGCGTTGAAATTGCCAGCTGCTGCGATATCCGTATCGCCGGCGATACGGCAAAGTTTGGTGCGCCCATCGCCAAGCTCGGCTTCCCGATGGCGCCGCGCGAGGCTGCGCTGGTGATGCGTGCCGCCGGGGAGCTGACCGCTAGGGAGATGCTGCTTTCGGCTGCCGTTCTGGGGGCCGCCGAGATGAAGCAGCGCGGCTTTCTCAACCAGGTTGCGCCGGGCCAGGACGTCGGGGCCCTGGTCATGGCTTGCGTGGATCGCACCTGCGCCCTTGCGCCTGGCGCCGCTCGCCTGAATAAACAGGCATTCAGGGCTCTGGCGCCCACTGGACCAGCGCAACCAGCTACTGATTTGATAGCAACAGCCTACCGTTATGCACCTTCTGCCGAGCACCGCGAAGGTATTGCCGCTTTCACTGAAAAACGCCTGCCCCGGTTTGATCGCCGGGCGGCCGAAATTCCAACCATAGCCAGCCTGACCCATGAAAAACCATAACCTGTTTGCAACGCTTCGAGCCGCGTTTCCTTCTTCGCTCAATGAAGTCGCCGTCGAAACTGACAACGGCCTCTGCTATTCGTGGCGCGACCTCGAACGCGGCACTGCGATGATGGCCAACCTGCTGGCCTTGCTGGGGTTACCTGAAGGGGCCAGGGTGGCGGTGCAGGTCGAGAAGTCGGTGGAGGCCATGATGCTTTACCTGGCGACGCTGCGCGCCGGCTATGTGTTTTTGCCGCTCAACACTGCCTACCAAAGCGCCGAGATCGAATACTTCATCGGCAACGCGGAGCCGTCGGTGATAGTCTGCAGCAGCAAGAATTTTGGTTGGGTCAGCAAGATCGCCTTCAAGGCCGGCACGCAGAACGTGTTCACACTGGACGATGACCGCACAGGCTCGCTGCTGGACCGTGCAACGCATTGCAGCGACCGGCATGAAGTGGTGGCACGGCAGGCGGACGACCTGGCCGCCATCCTCTACACCAGCGGTACCACCGGCCGCAGCAAGGGCGCCATGCTTTCGCACGGCAACATGCTGAGCAATGCGCTGGTGCTTAAAGATGCCTGGGGCTGGACGGCTACCGGAGGGCCCGAAGGCCGTGGCGATGTGCTGATCCATGCCCTGCCGATTTTTCATGTGCACGGACTCTTTGTTGCCATTCACGGTGCGCTCATCAACGGCAGCAAGATGATCTGGCTGGCCAAATTCGACCCCAAGCTGGTGGTGAAAAAGCTGCCCCAAGCCACGGTGTTCATGGGAGTGCCCACGCTGTATGTGCGCCTGCTGGCCGAGCCGGGCCTGACGCGCGAGGCTTGCCGCAACATGCGGCTCTTTGTGGCGGGGTCGGCGCCTTTGCTGATCGAGACCTTCAACGAGTGGAAAGAGCGCACCGGCCACACCATTCTGGAACGCTACGGCATGTCGGAAACCGTGATGCTCACGTCCAACCCCTACCAAGGCGCCGAGCGGCGCGGCGGTACGGTGGGCTTTGCGCTGCCGGGTGTCAGCCTGCGTGTGCAGGACGAAGGCGGCGAGTCATTGCCGGCCGGTGAGATCGGCGGCATCCAGGTCAAGGGCCCGAATATTTTCAAGGGCTATTGGCGCATGCCGGAGAAGACAAAAGAAGAGTTCACCGCAGACGGCTACTTCAAGACCGGCGACGTGGGCAAGATCGACGAGCGCGGCTACATCGTCATCGTGGGCCGCAGCAAGGACCTCATCATCAGCGGCGGCTACAACGTCTATCCCGCCGAAATCGAAGGCTACATCAACGACATGCCTGGCGTGGCCGAAAGCGCGCTGGTCGGTGTGCCGCACCCGGATTTCGGCGAGGTCGGCGTGGCCGTCGTTATCGCCAAGCCGGGCGTCGTGCTCGAGGGCAGCGGGATTGTGGGCGAATTGAAATCGAAGCTGGCCAACTTCAAGATTCCCAAGCACTGCTTTGTGGTCAGTGAATTGCCGCGCAACACCATGGGCAAGGTACAGAAGAATTTGCTGCGTGAGCAGTACAAGGGATTGTTTACCCGGGCCGCGGCTTAAGAACAGGTTCTAAGGCGCAAAGTCGTCGACCTGGATCACCTTGTCGGCGGCGCGTAAATAAGCCAACGCCAGGTCCGGGCGGCTTGAGGCTTTCGCGGCGTGCTCCATGGACTGATTGCTGCGCACGGCCTTGTTCAGCGCCACGGTTTCTTCGCCGAGCTGCGTTGCCAGATCGAGCGCATCCATCAGGTCGCGCAGCCCGCCGCTGGTAGGCGTTGCCAAGTCAGGGCACAAGCGTTTCACCACGACGGGGTGGGTTCGCAGAAGTTTGGCCAGCTCCAGCAACTGAACATCCCGAAGCGGTGCCAGGCGTGTGCTGCGGTTCAGCACCAGCGCACCCACTACACGCCTTAGCGGCGAAGGAAAGTTGGCATAGAGGGCCTCCAGCGTGTTGCCGGCTTCATCGAGCCGTACGCGAATGGCTGCCTGTGCGACCGGCAGCATATTCGTATCCTTGTCGACGGCATAACGCCAAAGGCAGGCGCTGGCCATGTAGAGGTGGGCCAGCACATCGCCCAGCCGGGCCGACAGCAGCTCCATGCGCTTGAGCTTGCCGCCCAGCAAGCCCATGGCCAGGTCGCAGGTCAATGCGTACTGGCTGCTCAAGCGGGCGATGAGTCGGGCTTCTTTTTCCAGGCCCGCGGGGGGCGAGCCTTGCAAGGGTGCACCGGCTATGCTGTGCCAGAAGTTACGCAGCACGTGTCCGCCATGGCCGATCAGCGCTTCCCCCAGCGCCTGCGCATCGTTGCCTTGCACGGCTTGCATTTCCTTCATCACGTAGGGGTGGCAGCGCACCGCGCCTTGTCCAAAAATGATCAGCGAGCGGGTCAGGATGTTGGCGCCTTCCACGGTGATGGCAATAGGCGCGCCGCGGTAAGCCACCGACAACAGATTGGATGGCCCCTGGATGATCCCCTTGCCGCCCAGGATGTCCATGCCGCGGTTGACGGCGCGCCGGCCGGCTTCGGTCAGGTGCACTTTCAGGATGGCGCTGGCCACGCTGGGCTGCTCGCCCTTGTCGAGTACGGCGGCGGTGTAGCGGCGTGCGGCGTCCGTCGCATAGAGCTCACAGGCCATTTCCGCAATCACGCCGGCAATCGCGTCGAAGCGGCCGATGGGCAGGCCGAACTGCTCCCGCACCTGGCCGTAACCGTTGGCGACGAAAAGCGCGGTTTGCTGCATGGCCGAGCCCAACGCCGGCAGGGAGATCGCGCGCCCCGCCGCCAGGCATTCCATCAGCATGCGCCAGCCCTGGCCGACCTGCTGCTCGCCACCGATGATCCAGTCCATGGGGATGAAGACTTCACGGCCTTCGATGGGACCATTCATGAAGGCGGCGTCCATCGGCCGGTGCCGCCTGCCGATCTGCATGCCCGGTTGCGGCACGGGAATCAGCGCGCAGGTGATGCCCAGGTTGCGCTGTCCTTCGGGCAGGGTTTCGTCCACCGCGTTGAAGGCCAGGCCGACTACGGTAGCCACCGGCGCCAGGGTGATGTAGCGCTTGGAGAAATCCACACTGAAGCCGCGCACCATGACGCCGTCGATCTCGCGCGCGGTGACAACGCCGCGGTCAGGGATGGATGCGGCATCGGAGCCCGCATAAGGCGAGGTCAGTCCGAAGCAGGGCAGGTCGCGGCCATCGGCCAGGCGTGGCAGGTAGTGCTCTTTTTGCGCCGCTGTGCCATAGCGCAGCAACAGTTCGGCCGGACCCAGCGAATTGGGCACCATGACGGTGACTGCCGCAGAAATATTGAGTGTGGCGATACGCGTCACTACCGTGGCATGGGCGTAGTGGCTGAAGCCGAGGCCGCCCCACTCCTCGGGAATGATCATTCCGAAGAAGCGCCTGCCGCGCATGAAAGCCCAGACTTCGGCCGGCAGGTCGCCAGCCTGGTCGATGGCGAAATCGTCCAGCAGTGCGCACAATGCCGTGACCTCGTTGTCCAGGAAAGCCTGCTCTTTGGCGCTCAGTACATTGGGTCCAGCGGCCAGCAGGGCATCAAAATGGGGCGTTCCCGAGAACAGCTGGCCTTCGAACCCGACCGTGCCCGCCTCCAGCGCTGCCCGCTCGGTATCGCCCATGACGGGCAGTGCACGGGCAAAGGGTTTCATGGCGGCCTCGCCTAACCATCGGGTCAATCCCATGGGTTTCTCCTGAGCTGAAAGTAAGGGGTTGCCCTTAGCGTATGCAGCGCAGGCCAATTGGGCAGCCGTCCTTGGGCGTATCTGGCTGTAGGCGAATTGGCCCAGATGCCGGGCTGCCGTGGAGGCAAGCCCCGGGGAGAAAAAGTTCCCGCGGCTCTAGGGCCTGTCATCATATAAATCGCCCCCGCGTGGCATCCGGAAAAGGCCGCAATCTAGGCGCGAAATGAAGCCGGGGTAGGCCCCCGGTGAGGCTTCGCAACGACGAGTGCGGCCTTTTCCGGGTGCCACCCGTAGGGCTGGGGCTGCAAGGGGCGCCTCGCGTTGTTGCAGCCCTTGACCGGGGGATACCCCCGGTCGGCGGCCTGCGCCTAGCGCTGCGCCCCTTGCAGCCCCAGCGCGGGGGCGATTTATATGATGACAGGCCCTAGCCCTCTTATACAATTGCTCCGGTCTGATTTTTGCTTGAGTTTCCTGGTTTTTACTTCCAAGTTTTAAGAGGAGTTACGGACATTATGAAAAAGCATCTTGGCTATCTGGCGATTTCAACCATCCTGGCAGCCATGCTGGCCGGTTGCGGTAAAAAAGAGGAGGCACCTGTCGCTGCTGCTCCGGCGCCCGCAGCAAGCGCACCCGCCGCTGCCCCCGCCGAAGAAAAGGTGCTCAATGTCTACAACTGGCCTGACTATGTCGCCAAGGACATGATCGCCAACTTCGAAAAAGAAACCGGCATCAAGGTCAACTACCAGACCTTTGAAAACAACGAAGCCCTGCACGCCAAGCTGGTGGCAGGGAACACCGGCTACGACATCGTGGTGCCGGGCGCCGTATTCGCCAAACCACAAATCGACGGCGGCCTGCTTGCCAAGCTCGACAAGTCCAAGGTCGCCAACTACGGCAACCTCGACCCCGCCATCATGGAAAAGCTGGGCACCATCGACCCGGGTAACGCCTATCTCGTCCCCTGGGCCTGGAGCTTCACCACGGTTGGCATCAACAAGGCCAAGGTAACGAAGGCGCTGGGCTCCACCCCCATGCCTGAAAACGCATGGGACCTGGTGTTCAACCCGGTCTACACCGCCAAGCTCAAATCCTGCGGTATTGCCTACCTCGACTCGCCAACCGAAGTGCTGCCGCCCGCCATGCATTACCTGGGCAAAAACGCCTATTCGAACGACCCGGCCGACCACAAGGCTGCGGCCGCAATGCTGGCCAAGGTGCGTCCGCACATCCGCATGTTCTCCAGCACCATGATTGACGACCTGGCCGGCGGCAAGGCCTGCGTGGCACTGGCTTGGGCCGGCGACATCAACATCGCCCGTGCCCGCGCCCTTGAAAACAAGAGCGGCAATGACGTCGAGGCCCTGTTGCCCAGCACCGGCGGCCTGATCTTCTTTGACACGCTGGCCATTCCGAAGGATGCCAAGCACCCGAACAACGCGCTGGCTTTCATCAATTATTCGCTGCGCCCCGAGGTGTCCGCGTCCTTGACCAACGAGCTGGGTTACGCCACCGCCAACAAGGCCAGCCTGGCCAGCGTCAAGCCCGAGATTGCCAAGGACAAGGCGGTATTCCCCGATGCGGACAACCTGAAGAAAATGGTGTCTCCGGCCAGCTTCAGCAACGAAGCGCGTGAATCCATGAGCAACGTGTTCACTGCCTTCAAAAAAGGCAAGTGACGTTTTACTGATCTCTGGCAAGCGCTGATTTCAGTGTGAACCCGGCTGTGCATGCAATGCTTTGTGTGCGCAGCTTTTTTCTTGGTGAGAACCCCTGTTCATGAATCTACCCCTCCCGGCCGGTGACGGATTTTTGCGGACTGAGCAGCTGGTCAAGCGCTTTGATGGTGTGGCGGCGGTGGACGATGTGTCCCTGTCGATTCACAAGGGTGAAATCTTCGCGCTGCTCGGGAGCTCGGGTTGCGGCAAGTCGACCTTGCTGCGCATGCTGGCGGGTTTTGAAAAACCGACCGAAGGCTCGGTGATCCTGGACGGTGTGGACATCGCCTCTTTTCCGCCTTACGAACGGCCCATCAACATGATGTTCCAGTCGTACGCGCTCTTTCCCCATCTGACGGTGTGGGACAACATTGCCTTCGGACTCAAGCGCGAAGGCATGCCCAAGGGTGAGATCGAGGCGCGTGTGCAGGAGATGCTCAAGCTGGTCCAGCTGGAGACCTTTGCCAAACGCAAGCCGCACCAGCTCTCGGGCGGCCAGCAGCAGCGTGTGGCCCTGGCGCGCAGCCTGGCCAAGCGGCCCCAGTTGCTGCTGCTCGATGAGCCGCTGGGCGCGCTCGACAAGAAGCTGCGCGAACGCACCCAGTTCGAACTGGTCAACATTCTTGAATCCGTGGGCGTGACCTGCGTCATGGTGACGCACGACCAGGAAGAAGCCATGGCCATGGCATCCCGCATTGCCGTCATGAGCCACGGCCGTGTCCTGCAGGTCGGCACACCCAAGGAAATCTACGAGCACCCCAACTGCCGGTTTGTGGCCGACTTTATCGGCAACGTCAATATGTTTGAAGGTGAGCTCACGCTGGACGAGGCGGACCGCTGTGAAGTCACGACGGAGCAGGGCGTGGTGAATGTGGGCCACGGCATTAGTGGAACGTTAGGCATGTCGGTGGCCATCGCGGTGCGGCCGGAGAAGATTCACATTGCCAAGACCCGCCCTGAGGTGAACATCAACCTGTTCACTGGCAAGGTGCGGGAGATTGCTTATTTCGGCAGCTACAACACTTTCATTGTGGAAATGCCGGGCGGCCGCAGGGTGAAGATCACCGAGACCAACACCACGCGCCACGAGAGCTCCCTGATCACCTGGGAAGACGCGGTGTTCTTCTGGTGGGACGATTCGGCGCCCGTGGTGTTGACTCAATAAGCTGCTGCTGCGACGCCAAGCTATCTCACTACCGCGATGAAAATTCATTCCTGGCTTCAACTCAACCTGGGGCGACGCTTCGTGATCGGCGTGCCCTATGTCTGGCTGCTGTTGTTCTTTGTGTTGCCTTTCCTGATCCTGCTGCGGATCAGCGTCACGGACATGGGCAACGGTGTGGATCCCTTTGCGCCGCTGATCGAGACGGTGCAGGGGTCCTGGCACGTCATGCTGCGCTACAACAACTATGCGTCCATCTTCATCGACAAAGCGGCCGATACCGCAGGCGGCTTCGGCAACACCATCTACATGGAGGCGTACAAGACTTCGCTGAAGTACGCGGTACTGACGACGCTGTCGTGCCTGCTGATTGGCTATCCGTTTGCGTACTTCATTGCCCGGTCGCGGCCAGCGATCCGGCCGGCCTTGCTGATGCTGGTCATGCTGCCGTTCTGGACGTCCTTCCTGCTGCGCGTGTACGCGTGGAAGGGCATCCTGGCCGACCAGGGCGTGCTCAACAACCTGCTGCTATCCCTGGGCATCATCCAGGAGCCGATGGTGATGCTTTACACGGATGTGTCGATGCTGGTGGGTATGACTTATGTGTACTGCCCCTTCATGATCCTGCCGCTTTACGCCAACCTGGTGAAGATGGACTTTCGTCTGCTGGAGGCTGCCCACGATCTGGGCGCCAGCGCCTGGAAGGCTTTCTGGCTGATCACTGTTCCGCTCAGCAAGTCCGGGATCATCGCCGGCTCGATGCTGGTTTTCATCCCCAGCGTCGGCGAGTTCGTGATTCCGTCGCTGCTGGGGGGCGCTGAAAACATCATGATCGGCCGCGTGGTGTGGGACGAGATGTTCAGCAGCAACAACTGGCCGCGCGCATCCGCGCTGGCCGTGGTGATGATCCTCCTGATCCTGGTGCCGCTGGCTTTTTATTACCGCTCCAGCAGCGACCGTGACGCGCAAGGACGCCACTGAGATGAAAGAAGCCATGAGAACCTTCCTGCGCCTGGCAGAAGGCAACATAGGCCGGATCTGGATGGGGCTGGTGTACCTTTTCCTCTATATCCCGCTGATTTTCCTCATCGTCTTTTCATTCAACAGCACCCGGCAAGACGGTGTTTTCACCGGCTTTTCAACGCGCTGGTATGAGGCGCTGCTGTCGGACTCGCGGTTGGTGGAAGGATTTTTTCTGTCCCTCAAGGTGGCGCTGATCACCGGCACGCTGTCGGTGGTGCTCGGCAGCTTTGCTGCCTTTGTACTGGTGCGCTATTTGCGCTTTACCGGGCGTACGCTGTTCTATGGGTTGGTCAACGCGCCGCTGGTCATGCCCGAGGTCATCATCGGCCTGGCCTTGCTGCTGCTGATGGTGGCGGTGCAGCGCACCATCGGCTGGCCGGACCGGGGTTTCATCACCATCGTGACGGGGCACACCTTGCTCGGCATGGCCTACGCCACGGTGGTCATCCAGTCACGCCTCAGTGAAATGGACCGCACCCTTGAAGAGGCCGCCATGGACCTGGGCTGCCGGCCCGTGCAGGTGTTTTTTCTGGTGACCTTGCCAAGCATTGCACCGGCACTGGTGTCGGCCTGGCTGCTCACCTTCACACTGTCGTTTGACGACGTGGTGATCTCCGAATTCTTGTCAGGGCCCGGCGTGACGACCTTGCCGCAGGTGATCTTCAGCTACGCCCGCCGCGGTGTGAACCCGTCGATTTACGCAGCGGCCACGATTTTGATCACGGTGGTGTCGTTGGGCATCATTGCCTACAGCATTTCCGTGATGCGCCGGCAAAAGCGGCTGGACCGCGAAATCAGTGCGGCGGCTCGACCGGAACAGGCTTTCCCGGACCCCGTCCGGGCAAAGTAGCCAGCACGACGCCGGTCAGCGCGATGGCAAAAGCGCCGATCTGGGTGCCATTGAGCTTTTCTCCCAGAACAATGACGCCGACCGCTGCGGCACTGACCGGCAGCAATACGGTGAAAACGCCGGCCTGATTCGCCGGAATCGTCCTGAGCCCGGTCATCCAGAGCCAGACCGTCCATACGCTGGCTGCGAGCGAATAAAACAGCAGCAACAGCCACGCGGAGGGCGCCACCTTGCCAAAGTCAAATCCCCAAGCCATCCAGAGGCCGAAAGGGGTGACGAGGGCAAAGCCCCAGAGGTTGATCAGTGCGGTGATGCGTTTGGGGCTGAGTACGCCGGTCAGCTTCTTGCCGATGACGGCGTAGGCCGCCTCGCATAAAACCGCGCCCACCAGCAGCAAATTGCCCAGCCAGGCATTTCTGTGTGCCAAATCGGCCTCCGGACCAATGCTGACGGGCGCAATCAGCTCATTTTTTGATAGCGAAACAAGGCCAATGCCGAGCACCGCGCAGGCTATAGCGCCCCATACGCGCGCACCGATGCGCTCCCGCAGGAAGAGCCAGCTCATCAGCGCAACGGCTGCCGGAATGGAAGCCATGATCACACCGGCCGCAACCGCGCTGGTCATGCTCACGCCGAACAGCATGCAGATGGAAAAGAGGAAATTGCCCAGAAAGGATTCGAGGAACAGCAGTCGGCTGGTTTGCCGGCTCATGGGGACTTCGCCTGCCGGTTTTTTCAGCCAATGCAGCATTGCGGTGCCACCGATGCCAAAGCGCAGCCAGGCCAGCAAAAAGACGGGGAAGGCGATGACGAGGGGTTTGGAAAGCGCCACGTAGCTGCCAACGAGCGACATGCTGAGCGCCAGGCAGGCGTAGGCCACGATTCGGTTCATTAAACTGGAGGCTCCTGTGGTGCGGGCCAGTGCGGGGGCCTGCGTTTGTACCGGCCGGGAACGGCCTGGCAGAGGTTGAAATCATGCCTTAATTTCAGAGGGGCATTGCCGGTTACACGCAGCCTGGACAGCCCACAATCCAATGACGACTCTGGCGACGACACTCAAACAATGCCTCAATCTCCTGTCCGTTATGTTTTTGTTTACGGCACCCTGCGCAAGGGTGAGCAGCGTGACATCAACCATTTGCAGCCGCCACCTCGATGGATAGGGCGTGCCAGCGTGGCTGGCGTGATGCACCACCTGGGCAGCTATCCTGGCCTGACGCTAACCGGCCCGGGCACCGTGCAGGGAGAGGTGTATGCCGTGGCGCCCGAGCTGGAGCGTGTGCTGGATGAAATTGAGGAGGTCTGGCCGCAGCAGACCGGTGAATACACCAAGCGCGAGGTGGCGGTGCAGCTTGAGCCGGTATCCGGGCCTGGCCAACCGGAGCGCGCGCGGGAACTGGTGTGTTTCCTCTATGAGATCGCTCCCGAACGGATTCACGGAAAACCGGTGATTACGCTGGGCGATTGGGTGTTGCACCGAACTGGTGGCGCTAGCTGAGTCTCGCAGAGGGTCTGAGGGCCTCGAGAGGAAAGTCAGGGCCGAGGTGCGCTCTTGGCCATCGATACAAGCTGCCTTTCACATTTCATCATTCAATAAATTGATTCCGTAATGTGGAATTAACGAATGCTGCAGTGCAAAATTATTTCTCAATATGAGAGATTGAATTTTGCATTACGATAATTTTAATAAATATCATTGATTTTATTGAATTTTATTTTTGTCTTATATAAGACATAAGATCTTCACAAGGTCTTGTAGAAGACTTAAAGTTGATCCATCGAATTAGCCATTTCTTTATTCAACCTACGGAGCCCACCATGCCGCAAACCCTGACCGAACAATTGAGCCGCGACCAGCAAATTTCCGCCCTGGAAAAAGACTGGGCCACCAACCCGCGCTGGAAAGGCATCAAGCGCGGCTACAGCGCCGCCGACGTGGTGCGCCTGCGCGGATCCTTCCCGATCGAACACACGCTGGCCCGCCGCGGTGCCGAAAAACTGTGGGATCTGCTGCACAACGAGCCTTATGTGAACTGCCTGGGTGCACTCACTGGCGGCCAGGCCATGCAGCAGGTCAAGGCCGGCGTCAAAGCCATCTATCTGTCGGGCTGGCAAGTTGCTGCCGACAACAACAGCTACTCCGCCATGTATCCGGACCAGTCCCTGTACCCGGTGGACTCGGTGCCCAAGGTCGTTGAAACCATCAACAACACCTTCCGCCGTGCAGACGAGATCCAGCACTCCAAAGGCATTGATGCCGGCGACAAAGACTACATCGACTACTTTGCACCCATCGTCGCGGATGCTGAAGCCGGTTTCGGCGGTGTTCTGAATGCCTTCGAACTGATGAAGGCCATGATCAAGTCTGGCGCAGGTGGCGTGCACTGGGAAGACCAATTGGCTTCCGTCAAGAAGTGCGGCCACATGGGTGGCAAGGTATTGCTGCCCACCCGTGAGTCCTGCCAGAAGCTGATCGCTGCGCGTATGGCGGCCGACGTCTGCGGCGTGCCCACGCTGGTGATTGCCCGCACCGATGCTGAAGCCGCTGATTTGCTGACTTCCGACTACGACGAGATCGACAAGCCTTTCCTGACCGGCGAACGCACGGCCGAAGGCTTCTACAAGACGCGCAAGGGTCTTGAGCAGGCTGTAGCCCGTGCCAACGCCTATGCCCACTACGCTGACCTGGTGTGGTGCGAAACCGGCACGCCTGACCTCGACTTCGCGAAGAAATTCGCCGATGCTGTGCACAAGGTTCACCCAGGCAAGATGCTGGCCTACAACTGCTCGCCGTCTTTCAACTGGAAGAAAAACCTCGACGATGCCACCATCGCCAAGTTCCAGCGCGAGCTCGGCGCCATGGGATACAAGTACCAGTTCATCACGTTGGCTGGTATTCACTCCATGTGGTACAACATGTACGACCTGTCGCAAGACTACGTCAAGCGCGGCATGACGGCTTACATCGAGAAGGTGCAGGAGCCCGAATTCGCAGCACGCGACCGCGGCTACACCTTTGTGTCGCACCAGCAGGAAGTTGGCACTGGTTACTTCGATGAAGTGACCACCGCCATTCAGGGCGGCAAATCCAGCGTGACCGCACTGACCGGCTCTACCGAAGAAGAGCAGTTCCACTGATCTCACCTGACCGACGATTACCCAGACACTAGCGCCCTTAACGCGCAGCTTTTCAGCCCGGACAGGACTTAGGGCCTGTCCGGGCTTTTTTACAGGCATTTTTTAGCGTAGAGTGCAGTTTGTTACATAAAACACAAGATGTGCATGATTAACCGGAGGAGGTTGCCGTGTCGGAATTAACCGTGGGTTTCAAGCGTGTTCCCTGTCCTGATTGCAATGGCACCGGCGAACTGCGCATTGAAAGCGAAAACATCAATGAGCATTTTGAAGTCGAAAAACAAACGGTGATCACCGAATGTCCGCGTTGCCTTGGCCTGGGATTTTTGCCGCCGGCCTCACCGCAATAGGACTTTGTGGCGCGAGGCAAACAGGTGGCCGGCGAGCCATCTGCAAGCTGCCGTAAAATAGCCGCATGCAATCAATCAAGCTGGAAACAGGAAGGATCGTTCGGGTTATGACACCGCGAACTACGCCCTCGTCCGTTTTCTGGAGTCATCCAGGGCGCTAGTCCGCACCCCTTGGTGATTGTTAGCTACTGATTTCATAGCTTAAATCCATATCCCCCATCAAAGCGCGGCAGGTTCCGCGCTTTTTTGTTTTTCTGATTTCAGCCTGCTTATAAAAGTTATTCACATGATTCAAATCACGCTCCCCGATGATTCCAAGCGCGAATACCCCCAAGCCGTCACGGTGGCCGAAGTCGCCGCCTCAATCGGTACCGGCCTGGCCAAAGCGGCCTTGGGCGGGAAAGTTGACGGCAAGGTGGTCGACACCAGCTATCTGATTGATAAGGACAGCTCGGTTTCCATCATCACAGCCAAGGATGCCGACGGGTTGGACATGATCCGCCATTCCACGGCCCACTTGCTGGCCTACGCCGTCAAGGAACTGTTCCCGGATGCGCAGGTCACCATAGGCCCGGTGATTGAAAACGGGTTTTTCTACGATTTCTCCTACAAGCGTCCGTTCACGCCGGAAGACCTGGTGGCGATCGAAAAGCGCATGACGGAACTTGCGGCCAGGGATGAGCCAGTGACGCGCCGGGTGCTGCCGCGCGATGAAGCCGTGGCGCATTTCAAGAGCATAGGCGAGCATTACAAGGCTGAAATCATTGCGAGCATTCCCGCCAATGAGGATGTGTCGCTCTACCGTGAAGGCGCTTTTGAAGACCTGTGCCGCGGCCCCCACGTGCCCAGCACGGGCAAGCTGAAGTTCTTCAAGCTCATGAAGGTGGCCGGCGCCTACTGGCGCGGCGATCACCGCAATGAAATGCTTCAGCGCGTTTACGGCACGGCCTGGGCCACCAAGGATGAACTGCAGCAGTATCTGACGATGCTCGAGGAGGCTGAAAAGCGCGACCACCGCAAGCTCGGCAAGGAACTGGACCTCTTTCACATCGACGACCATGCACCTGGCCTGGTGTTCTGGCACCCCAAGGGCTGGACGGTCTGGCAGGGCGTTGAGCAGTACATGCGCAAGGTCTACCAGGACAACGGCTACCAGGAGGTCAAGGGCCCCCAGATCATCGACAAGACGCTGTGGGAAAAAACCGGCCATTGGGACAAGTACCGTGACAACATGTTCACGACCGAGAGCGAAAAGCGCGAATACGCCCTCAAGCCCATGAACTGCCCCGGCCATATCCTGATCTTCAAGCAGGGCATTAAAAGCTACCGCGACCTGCCGTTGCGCTACGGCGAGTTCGGCCAATGCCACCGCAACGAGCCTTCGGGTGGGCTGCACGGCATCATGCGTGTGCGCGGTTTCACGCAGGACGACGGCCACATTTTTTGCACCGAAGATCAGATACTGAAGGAATGCGTGGACTACACGACCTTGCTACAAAAGGTGTACACAGATTTCGGCTTCAAGAACATCATCTACAAGGTCGCCACGCGTCCCGAGGCCCGCATCGGCTCGGACGAAAGCTGGGACAAGGCTGAGCATGCGCTGATGGAAAGCCTGCGCGCGTCCGGTTGCGAGTTTGAGATTGCCCCCGGCGACGGCGCTTTTTACGGCCCGAAGATCGAATACACGCTGAAAGACGCCATCGGCCGCCAATGGCAGTGCGGCACCATGCAGGTCGATTTTTCGATGCCGGAACGTCTGGACGCCGAATATGTGGGCGAAGACGGTAACCGTCACCGCCCCGTGATGCTGCATCGCGCGATTGTGGGCAGCCTGGAGCGTTTTATCGGGATTTTGATCGAAGAGCATGCCGGCGCGCTGCCGACCTGGCTGGCTCCCGAGCAGGTTTCGGTGCTCAATATCACCGATTCCCAGGCTGAATATGCCCGGGAAGTTGCCAAAACACTGCAAAATCAAGGGCTTAGGGTCAATCTGGACCTGCGCAACGAGAAAATTACGTATAAAATACGGGAGCACTCGATGAAAAAGCTGCCGTATATCCTTGTCGTAGGCGACAAGGAGAAAGCGGCAGGTGCCGTTGCAGTGCGCGCCCGGGGTAACAAAGACCTTGGAGTGATGCCTCTCGAAGCCTTCGCTGAAACGATCGCTTCCGACATCGCGAAAAAAGCCTGATTTTTAACAAAATTGTTGATGAATTTGGCCTGTCGTCCTTACAGGACGGGCGCAAGCAGCTATAGCTTTTATAGCAAGAGTTAAAGGATAGAACCATCGCTACTGAATTTCGTGACCGCCGTCACCGTGAAGAACGCAAGCACCGCTTGAACCGTGAAATCATGGCCCCTGAAGTACGTCTGAGCGGGCCAGACAATGAGCCGCTGGGCATTGTCAGCATCACCGAGGCTTTGCGCCTTGCGGGTGAGGCCGATGTGGACCTCGTCGAAATCTCCCCCACAGCGGTTCCACCGGTGTGCCGGTTGATGGATTACGGCAAGTTCAAGTACGCCGAGCAGAAAAAGGCGGCGGAAGCGAAGTCCAAGCAAAAAGTGATCGAGATCAAGGAAATCAAATTCCGGCCCGGCACTGACGATGGGGACTACAACATCAAGTTGCGCAACATCAAGCGCTTCTTGGAAGAGGGCGACAAATGCAAGATTACTTTGCGTTTTCGCGGTCGCGAAATCACGCACCAGGAACTGGGCTTGGCCCTGCTGGCGCGTATTCGTGATGAGTTGGCCGATTTGATTGTGGTGGAGCAATTCCCCAAGCTTGAAGGCAGGCAGATGGTCATGATGATCGCGCCGGGTCGTAAAAAACCGGGTACTGCCAAGCCGGCAGCCGAGACGGCTCCGGCACAGTCCGCAGCCTGAGGCTGGCGGACAGCGGATAAGGACAAGGGGCGCTTTGCGGCGTTCCTGCGAAAGCAGGTGCAAGCCAGCTTTCCAAAAGCGGAGGGGTCAAACCTTTTGCGATCAGCGGGAAGTCGAAAGATTTTCCGCTTAACAAGTGTCTCGGGGCCATCAAGTCTGCGGAAGGTTCGCAGCGCCTCACGAGCACAAATGAAAAGGAGCATTCACATGCCCAAAATGAAGACCAAGAGCGGCGCTAAAAAGCGTTTCCGCGTTCGTCCGGGTGGTACCGTCAAGCGCGGCCAAGCCTTCAAACGTCACATCCTGACCAAGAAGACCACCAAAAACAAACGCCATCTGCGTGGTGCGGTGACTGTCCATGAGACCAATATGGGTCACATGGCACAGATGCTCCCAGGCCAGGGCATTTAATTAACGACGAACAAGGAGTACACACATGCCTCGCGTCAAACGTGGTGTAACGGCTCGCGCCCGCCACAAAAAAGTTTTAGCCCTTGCAAAAGGTTTCCGCGGCCGCCGCGGCAATGTCTTCCGTATCGCCAAAGAAGCGGTAATGAAGGCTGGGCAATATGCCTACCGTGACCGCCGTACCAAGAAACGCGTGTTCCGCCAGTTGTGGATCGCCCGTATCAACGCTGCAAGCCGTTCATTCGGCCTGACTTACAGCCAGTTTGCCAATGGCCTGAAGAAAGCCGGCATCGAGATCGACCGCAAGGTTCTGTCCGACATGGCCATTCATGACAGCGCCGCTTTCGGCGCCATCGTTGAACAGGTGAAAGCCAAGCTGGCTGCCTGATTTTCAAGCCGGGCAGTGTTGGTGCTATTAAATCAATAGCTGCTTGCGCAAGAAAAGAAAGGGCTGGAGCTTGAAAAGGCTCTGGCCCTTTTTCATGGCTCTTTCTGCAGTACTCCCGGAACACGAGTGCTGCTGAAAGCGCCTTCGCTGTTTTGTATTTCGAACAAGAGAACGTATGACTCAACCCGATGCCCTCCAGGAACTGGTCAGCACCGCCCATGCCAGTTTTGCGCAGGCCAACACGCCCGCCGACCTGGAAAACGCCAAGGCGCAGTTCCTGGGCAAAACCGGCCGCGTCACGGAATTGATGAAAGGCATGGCCGCACTCAGCGTGGAAGAAAAAAAATCCCGTGGTGCCGCCATCAACCTGGCCAAACAGGCCATCGAAGCTGCATTGAACGATCGCCGTCAGGCACTGGCCGATGCCGAGCTGCAAAAACAACTGAAAGCCGAAGCGTTCGACGTGAGCCTGCCCGGCCGCCAGCGCGCGCAAGGCGGCTTGCATCCCGTTTCGCTGACGCTGGAACGCATTGAAGGCATTTTTGGCTCCATGGGTTTCGACGTGGCCCAAGGCCCCGAGATCGAGACCGACTGGTTTAATTTCACCGCGCTCAATACGCCCGAAGACCATCCAGCGCGTTCGATGCACGACACCTTTTATGTCGAGGGCGGCACCGAGGCCGCGCCCAACCTGCTGCGCACCCACACCAGTCCCATGCAGATCCGCTATGCGGTCCAGCATGTCAAGAAGCATCGCGCGCTGATCGATGCCGGCGGCCGCATGCCCGAAATTCGCGTCATCGCACCGGGCCGCACCTACCGTGTCGACAGTGATGCCACCCACTCGCCCATGTTCCACCAGTGCGAGGGCCTGTGGATAGGCGAGAACGTGAGCTTCAAGGATCTCAAATTCGTCTTCACCGATTTCTGCCGCACCTTCTTTGAAAGCGACGATCTGGTGCTGCGTTTCAGGCCCAGCTTTTTCCCTTTCACCGAGCCCAGTGCCGAGATCGACATCCAGTTCCAGGCTGGCCCGCTGGCCGGCCGCTGGCTCGAAGTCGCCGGTTCCGGCCAGGTGCACCCGAACGTGGTGCGCAACATGGGGCTGGACCCCGAGAAATACATCGGCTTTGCCTTCGGCATGGGCCCTGACCGCCTGACCATGCTGCGCTACGGCGTGAATGACCTGCGCCTGTTCTTCGACGGCGACATCCGCTTCCTCTCCCAGTTTCAGTCCTGAAATTACAAGAACAAGAAAAACAAGGTTAGACCATGCAATTCCCAGAATCCTGGTTGCGCGAATTCTGCAACCCGCCTTTGACGACCCAGCAGCTCGCCGACACACTCACCATGGCCGGCCTGGAGGTCGAAGAACTCAAGCCGGTGGCGCCTCCGTTCACCAGGATTGTTGTTGGCGAAATCAAGGAAGCCGTCCAACACCCGGATGCCGACCGCCTGCGCGTCTGCCAGGTCGACGTGGGGCAGGGCAGCCTGCTCAACATCGTTTGCGGTGCACCCAACGCCCGCGTCGGCATCAAGGTGCCATGTGCCCTGGTCGGCGCCGAGTTGCCTCCCGGTGAAGACGGCAAGCCCTTCCTGATCAAGGTCGGCAAACTGCGCGGCGTGGAAAGCCAGGGCATGCTGTGTTCGGCGCGCGAACTCAAGCTCTCTGAAGACAACGGCGGCCTGCTCGAACTGGTGGCCGATGCGCCGCTGGGCCAGGACATCCGTGAGCATTTGAAGCTCGACGACACCCTGTTCACCCTCAAGCTCACGCCCAACCTGGCGCATTGTCTGAGCGTCTACGGTGTTGCGCGCGAAGTCGCTGCGCTCACGGGTGCACCGCTGAAGACACCGGTCATTCCCGCCGTGGCTGCCGCCGACACCGCGAAACTGCCGGTGAAGATCAGCGCGCCCGATTTGTGCGGCCGCTTTTCCGGCCGCGTGGTGCGCAACGTCAATACGAAAGCCACCACACCCCAATGGATGGTCGATCGCCTGGCGCGCTGCGGCCAGCGCAGCGTGACGGCGCTGGTGGACATCTCCAACTACGTGATGTTCGAGCTGGGCCGTCCCTCGCACATCTTTGACCTCGAAAAAATCCATGGCGGGCTCGATGTCCGCTGGGGCAAGCCCGGCGAGACGCTCAAGCTGCTCAACGGCAATACCGTGACGGTTGACGAAAAAGTTGGCGTGATTGCCGACAATGCACAGGTGGAGTCGCTGGCCGGCATCATGGGCGGCGATGCGACCGCCGTCTCGGACGACACGAAACATGTCTACGTCGAAGCTGCCTTCTGGTGGCCCAAGGCCATCGCTGGCCGTTCGCGCCGTTATAACTTTTCGACTGACGCAGGCCACCGTTTTGAGCGAGGCGTTGATCCCGGGCAGACCGTCGAGCACATCGAGCGCATCACCCAGCTGATCATCGACATCTGCGGCACACCGGAAACGGTGTGCGGCCCCATGGACGACCAGCAGGTTAACGTGCCCAAAGCGGTGCCAGTCACTTTGAGGGTGGCGCGTGCAGCCAAGGTGATCGGCATGCCCCTCACGCAGGCGCAATGCCTGGACGCCCTCCAGCGTCTGGGCCTGCCGGTGACGCAAGGCGAGGGCACGCTGACCGTGACACCGCCCAGCTACCGCTTTGATCTGCAGATCGAAGAAGACCTGATTGAAGAAGTGGTGCGCATGGTGGGTTACAACCAGCTCCCCGAAACACCGCCGCTGGCCCCCATCACCGCCAGGTTGCGCGCTGAAGCCGAACGCAGCCCCTTTGGCGTGCGTCGCGCCCTGGCATCACTGGGTTACCAGGAAACCATTAACTTCAGCTTCGTGGAAGAGCGCTGGGAGCTTGAGCTTGCCGGTAATCCCAACCCCATCAAGCTGCTCAATCCCATCGCCAGCCAGATGAGCGTGATGCGCTCTTCACTGCTGGGTTCGCTCCTGCAGGTGCTCAAGTTCAACCTGGACCGCAAGGCGCCCCGTGTGAACGTGTTTGAGTTGGGCCGCGTTTTTCTGCGCGACACCCAGGTTCAGAACACCGACACCACTGTGGCAGGCTTCAACCAGCCCATGCGTGTGGCTGGCCTGGCCTACGGCCCTCGGGCGGCGATGAACTGGAGCCAGCCTGACAAGGCCGTGGATTTCTTCGATGTCAAGGGCGACGTGGAGACTTTGCTTGCACCGCTTCAGGCCGTTTTTGCGCCGGCGGTGCACCCCGCCATGCATCCCGGCCGCTGCGCAAGCGTGTCCGTGGGCGGCAAGCCGATTGGCTTTGTGGGCGAGTTGCACCCGCAGTGGCGCCAGGGCTACGACCTGGCCCAGGCGCCGCTCCTGTTTGAGCTGGAGCTTGATGCCGTGCTGCAGCGGCTTGTGCCGGAGTTCAAGCCGGTCAGTAAGCTCCAGCCGGTGGAGCGTGACATCGCCGTCATCGTGGCCGAAAGCGTCACACATGCTGCGCTGATGTCGGCCATCCACGGTGCAAACACGCAGGGCCTGCTCAAGGGCGCGACGCTGTTTGACGTCTATCGGCCGCAGCAGGCAAGCGCGAGCATGCAGCTTGGCGAAAAAAGCCTGGCCGTGCGCTTGGTGCTTTCGAGCGACGCCGCTACACTGACAGATGAGGAGATTGAGGCGGCCGTTCAGTCGGTGCTCGACAATCTGCAAGGTCAGTTGGGTGCCCGCTTGCGGGCCTGACCTTTCACGAATAGCGCTCACAATAAAAGTCGCCAGGAGTACCGTTGCATGGATTTTTCTGTAGAAAGCCTGGAAACCCCGGCGCTGACAAAGGCGCATCTGGCCGAGTTGCTGTTTGAACAGATCGGGCTCAACAAACGCGAATCAAAAGACATGATCGACGCGTTTTTTGACCTGATCTCGGACAGCCTGGTGGACGGAAATGATGTGAAAATTTCCGGGTTTGGTAATTTCCAGATTCGCACCAAAGCCCCACGCCCTGGCCGCAACCCGCGAACCGGCGAAGCCATCCCCATTGAGGCCCGCAGGGTGGTGACATTTCATGCCAGCCACAAGCTCAAAGACCAGATCCAGGGCGAAACTGTTGCCGAATAAGTACTAAACCCGGTGGCTTTGTCCGCTTGATTTACGTATCCGGGTAGGTGGTTGTAATTAAATGTCACCTGTGTGACGGAACAACACATGCCAAAAAACCGGCTCAACTCTTTGCGCTAAGTTTCGACTTAGAGTAGATTTGGAGGTTTCCTCCTTAGCGCATTGATTTAATTGGAGAAAACGCTCCCACCCATTCCCGCGAAACGCTATTTCACCATCGGTGAAGTCAGTGATTTGTGCGGTGTCAAACCTCACGTGCTCCGTTATTGGGAGCAAGAGTTCACGCAGCTACGCCCGATGAAGAGGCGTGGCAACCGCCGCTACTACCAGCACCATGAGGTGCTGATGATCCGCCGGATCCGTGATTTGCTCTATGACCAGGGCTTCACCATCAGCGGCGCACGCAACAAGCTTCAGGAAATTGTCCAGACCGAACGCGACAAGCGCCGTAACGGTGAAGTCATGCTTGACGGCGTAGAAGTGCTGGAAGGCGGTGAGTCCCTGCTGGAGGATTTTGAGGATTCCAGTGACCACTCGGACTTTGAAGACAGCGAGCCGGAGGGCGCGGATTTGCCCAGCGGCAGCGCGGCTCAGCAACGACTGCAATTGGTACGGCGCGAGTTGTTTGAAATTCGTGATCTCCTCAGCGCCGGGCACTGAGAAGCATTTTCGGCACGCTATAATAAAAGGCTTGTCGGTGTGTGGCGCAGCCTGGTAGCGCACTTGCATGGGGTGCAAGGGGTCGAAGGTTCGAATCCTTTCACACCGACCAATAAAACCATCAGATAGCCGGTTAGCTAACGCTAACCGGCTTTTTTTGTTTGGGTCGAATATTTGTTGAAGTAGCCGGTCGGCTGTCTTTGAGATCGACGTCAGAGGATTGCCCGTCGTTTAGCTCGACGCAATCGTGTCTGGGGAAAACGCGATGGCAAGTTGCAGGCGCCTGCGTATCAGGCCGGAACAATGCTGGGGATCTGCGTGGCCGGCGGGGTGTTACGGCTGCGGCCGCAGCGAACCAGGCCGTCAATCATCACCATGCCAACGCCGGGAATATCCCCGCGTTGCACACTGTCCAGCAGGTTGAGCCCCGCTGAGTGCTGGGCTTTGTCCATGAAGACCAGATCGGCATCACGGCCTGTTTCTATTAAGCCGCAATTGAGTTTACGAATGCGCGCGGTGTTGCCCGTGGCAAAGCAAAAAACCAGCTCCGCCGGGATATTGCCCAGACTGGAAAGGAGGGCGATAAGGCGCAGCACACCCAGCGGCTGGACACCGGACCCGGCCGGCCCGTCGGTACCCAGGATGACGCGGTGCGGGCACTTGAGCTGCAGCGCCGCCTGCGCGGCTGCAATGGCGACTTTTTCATTGCCGTTATGGACAATTTCAATGGCGCGTGATGATTTCTCACAGAGTTCGCAAACATGTGCTTCCGACAGTGCCGTATGACCGCCATTGATATGGCCGATGACATCGGCGTCTGCTTCCAGCACCACGTCCTTGTCAATCAGGCCTGAGCCGGGAATGGAAGGGCCGCCGGTGTGAATGGTGCTCTGGATGCCATACTTTCGCGCCCAGCCCACCATTTCCTTGGCCTCGTAACCCGCCTTGACTGAACCCAGGCCCACTTCGCCGAGCAAAGTTACACCGGCGTCGGCAAGGTCCTTGAAATCCTGTTCGGTCATGCCTTTTTCGATGATGGGGGCACCAGCCAGTACCTTGACGCCGCCTGGGCGGAAGTTGTCGAACGCCCGTTGCGCGGTTATGGCCAGCGCCTTGAGGCCGACGATGTCCTTGGGACGCCCCGGCAAGTGAACCTCGCCAGCGGAAATCATGGTGGTGACACCGCCGTGCATGGTGGAGTCAATCCAGCCGATCTGGTTCTGGCGCGGCGTCCAGTCGCCGAAAACCGGATGTACATGGCTATCGATCAAACCAGGTGCCACGCAAGTCTGGTGCGCGTCAATCACGGTCTGCGCATGCGCTGTATCACAGTCCTTGGCCTTTCCGATAGCCACGATAAGGCCGTCGTTCACGACGATGGTGTCCGCGTCCAGGATAGGTTGGTCGATGTCTCCGGAGAGCAGCAGGCCAATGTTCCTGATGACGACCTTTCCTGATTTTCCGCTTGATGCCGCTTCTGCCATGGGTGGTCTTTCAAATGCGTCGGGTTGAGCTCAAGGATTCAGCATGACAGTGCGCAGCACGGTGCTGATGATGAAGGCCTGCCATTGCGCCAGCGCCTCAGGTGTTTGCAGGTCTTCGCCGAGGAAGGCTGACAGCGTGTGGCGGTTCGAGATATAGAAGTAGCCGGTGGCGGCAATCAGCAGATAGACATTGCGGGCGGAGATGTCTGCCCGGAAAATCTTCTTGCGCACACCGCTTTCCAGCAGTTGCCGGATGATGGCGATGGCGGGAGACGAGTAATCCCGGGCGCGCTGCGATTTGGCGATGTGCTTGCCGCGGTGCAGGTTTTCCGTATTGAGCAGCGTGATGAACTCCGGATTTTTGCTGTAGTAGGACACCACGAAGCAAATCACGTCCGTCAGAGACTCCACCGGGTGGTCGATGTCCAGTGACAACTCGAGCTCGGCATCATTCATGCGGCGGTACATGTCTTCCAGCACTTCGATGAACAAGCCTTCCTTGCTGCCGAAGTAGTAATAAATCATGCGGTCGAATGACTTGGCCGACCTGGATATTTTCTCTACGCTGCCGCCGTCATACCCATAGCGCGCGAAGACGCGGGTGGCTGCGCGCAAAATGTTGTCGCGCGTGGTCTGCGCGGCTTGCTCCCGTACGCCGGGCCGCTTGGCGACCGTGCGTTTGGTTGTGGCAGTGCGCGGCTTGATGGTTTTGGCCGTCTTCGCTGTCATGTAGAGGTATCCAGTCGCGGTTTATGCGTGATCAAGCGAGAAGGTGTGAGGAGCAATTTCCCACGGCAATGCAATGAGTTGAAGGCAAACGCCGGGCCATCTCTACTGTTCGGCAAAGGCGCGTTCGATCACAAAATCTCCCGGCTTGGATGTATTGCCTTCGATGAAGCCCTTGCCTTCCAGCATGTGCTTGAGGTCCTTGAGCATCGCGGGACTGCCGCAGATCATCACACGGTCATGCGCCGGATCCAGTGCCGGCAACTGCAGGTCGGCCAACATTTTCCCGCTTTCGATCAGGTCGGTGACGCGGCCCATGTTGCGGTAAGCCTCCCGCGTAACGGTAGGGTAGTACAGCAACTGCCTGGAGATCAGCTCACCGAGAAATTCATGTTGGGGCAAGTGATCCACAACCAGGTCGTGATATGCCAGCTCGTCTGCCTGCCGCACGCCATGGACCAGCACGATCTGTTCAAACCGTTCGTAAGTCTCCGGGTCCCGGATGATGCTCATGAATGGCGCCAGACCCGTGCCGGTCGAGAGCAGGTAAAGCCGTTTACCTGGCAGCAGGTAATCGATTACCAGTGTGCCGGTTGGCTTGCGCCCAACGATGATTTTGTCGCCGACCTTGATGTGCTGCAGCCGTGACGTCAGGGGACCTTCCGCGACCTTGATGCTGAGGAATTCAAGATGCTCTTCATGATTGGGGCTCACGATGCTGTAGGCGCGCAGCAAAGGCTTGTCGTTGACCCTTAATCCGATCATGGTGAAGTGGCCGTTGCTAAAGCGCAGTGAGGTGTCGCGTGTGGTGGTAAAGGTAAACAGGCGATCAGTCCAGTGATGGACGGACAACACAGTTTCTTCATTGAAAGCGCTCATGGTGTTATTCGGAGTAACGGTTATGAATTAGAGAGGCCGCGTTGATGTCTCATGGGTTCATGATCTGCCGATTTATGAGCCGATTTTTCCATTGCGCGGTCTCGATAGGTATTGCATGTACTGGCCAAACGATGCCGCCACAGAGGCAATGTGCCACATTAATGTAGTGAACGCAACATTTAAATTCAGTATGTACAAAATTCTTAAATAAGTTTACGACAGCCATGTAAATACTATTGCATGAGAAATCCGTATGCGCTACATTGAATTTAATATGTAGTGAATGCAACATGTAAATTAAGTGGGCACTACATTGGTGAATTAGCCCCAGGATGGTGAAGGCGGCAGAAGGACGAGCACGATGACTGAACATACAAAGACGGACGGCCTGCCAGGTATGGATGCCTTGACGTTTCCGCAAGTTTTGGAAAAGGCCCGGCCGCGAAACGAGCGAATGAACAGCGAGAAAATCGAGTGCAATGCCTGCCCGGTTCTATGCCAGATTTCTGAGGGCCGCAGCGGAGCCTGCGATCGCTATGCCAACCACGGTGGAACGCTTGTTAGGGTCGACCCAGTGTTGCTGTTGCGCCGTACGCTGTCGGGCGAGGGCGCGCATATTGTGCCGTTTGCGGCGCGCGCAGATGCCGGACTTTCCGCGCCGGAAGATCTGCCCGGTGGCACGGATGACGCATCAACGGTTTCATGGAGCGGCGATCTTCTACTGGCTGATGAAGTGTTTGTCACGGGTGTGGGCTCATCAACAACCTATCCCGACTACAAGCCGGCACCATTCATCGTTTCATCGAAAGCGGCCGGTGTTGATCTGGTCACTGTGGTCACGGAAGGAATTTTCAGCTATTGCAGCTTCAAGGTAAAAATTGACACTGACCGCTTCCTGGGTGCCGAGCAGGCCAATGTGCGCTGCAAGGGAGAGGTAATCGGGCATGTGACGACGGCCGAGTATGGCTCGCAGATGTTGTCCCTGGGTGGTGTGCATCACCTGACGGGAGGCAGCAAGAAAGAAGGCCGTGTCACGGTGGAGATGATGAAGGCGCTCGGCAACAAGCAAGCCGTGGAGTTCACGATTGACGGTGGTTCCCAAATACTGATTCAAGCCGGCCGTGCACCTGTCGTGAATGGCGTTGAAGAAGAGCGTATGCGCGTGGGTTGCGGGTCGGCCACGGTTGGCATTTTTGCAAAGCAGTTGTTCGGCAAGCTCGACGAGGTGGTGGTTGTCGACGACCACATTACCGGTGTACTGACCGAGCACCAGGCGGGGCGTTGTCTCGATATGCGCCCGTCAGGTGTCCGGATGCGCGGACGAAAGTCCACGCCGGGGCGTTATTTCCAGGTGGCCAATCCCGGAACGGGCTGGGGTGGGACGGATATCGCCGATCCCCTGTCCATCATCGAGGCGTGGGACGGTAATGTCGCCTGGCCGGGCCTGCGCTTGTTGATGACATCCACCACCGGTGAGCATGCAAGCTGGTATGTGCTCAACGAAGAGCTCATTCCCGTGGAGCAGGAGATGCCGGCGGAAGTGCGTCATGTCGTTGAGCGTATCGGTGAAAACTGCGAGCCCTCCTTGGCGACCGTGCTTTTCCTTGCCGGAGCGGGCGGTAGCCTGCGGGCGGGTGTGACTGAAAATCCGGTTTTGCTGACACGTGCCATCAAAAATTCCCTGGTGAATGTGACCTGTGGTGGGGCCCCTGCCTATATCTGGCCTGGTGGAGGAATCACCGTGATGGCCGATGTCATGCGGATGCCGGACAACAGTTTCGGAACCGTTCCCACACCGGCCATCGTGGCTCCCATTGAATTCAGCATGAAGCTTGACGACTATCGCGCGCTGGGCGGGCACATGGACTATGTGCGTACGCTGGAGGATGTGTTGCGTCGCGGTGCCTGGCACAACGAAGGTGCGCCTGTCGCCCTGGAATGGGCCAGGCTGCCTTCTGCCAATCCTTGGCCTCTGGCGCGTCCCCCCTTGCTGGGCTGAGGCGCTTGCGTATGAACCCTCAACGCATGCAACTTCCCGATGGGCGCTGGCATTTCCAGCACGGGCCGATGGACATCATCATTGGCGCCTATGGAAGGCCGGTTGCGGTTGAGGCTGCTCATGCCAAAGCTTGGGAGCGTTTCAGCGGTATCCTCGGCGAGCTGGTTGAGGAACTTCCCCTCTTGCGGCAGCCCGTACTGGATGAGTGTTATCTGCAGGGGGTCGTTGCCCGGCGCATGTGGAATGCATGCCGCCCCTACCGGCGCGATTTCATCACCCCGATGGCGGCCGTGGCGGGTGCGGTCGCGCAGGAGTTGGTTGCCTGCTACGTCAATAGCGGAGTAGACCGCGCTTGGGTCAACAACGGCGGCGACATTGCCCTGCATTTGGCGCCGGCGCAATCGGTGCGGATCGGCCTGTATGCGGATCTGGCACGCCTTGATGCAAACGAGGTATTGGCCGGTGTTCATACCGACGGGCAATTCGAGGTTTCCAGCGCGCTTCCAGTTCGCGGCGTCGCTACCAGCGGTTGGCGGGGGCGAAGCTTTTCACTGGGTATTGCCGACAGTGTTACGGTCCTTGCGTATACCGCCGCGCAAGCGGATGCCGCAGCCACCATGATTGCGAATGCGGTCGATGTTGCCGACATGCGGATCAAGCGCGGCAGGGCTTGTGACCTGAAGGACGACACCGACCTTGGCGAAATGCTGGTGACAACTGACGTGCCGTTGCTGGAGGCGGAGACGGTTCGGCGTGCATTGCGCGCCGGGCTTGAACGCGCCCAGGCTTTACAGGCTGCGGGACTGATCTGGTCGGCTGCGCTGGTTTGTCAAAACCAGCTGATGACCACCTCTGATAAAACGCAGCAACGATTGCAAAATCGCAGTGCTGCAGTGCCGGCTGGTTCGGTATTTGCTTAATGAAATGAATGGACCTCACACCATGATTGAAATTCGGCGTATTTTTACGCACGTGGAGCAGATACGGCATGAATTCGGGCCGGTAGCGCCTGTGCCTTTGCTGCGCGGCGCGATTGCCGCGGTGCTGACCAATCCATTTGCCGGGCGATATGAGCCCAATATCTTGCCGATGATGGACCAGCTTCAGCCTGTTGGTATCCAGATGGCCGAGCGTCTGCGCGCCGCAATGGATGTGCCAGCCGAACATATTGAGGGTTATGGAAAAGGGGCAATCGTGGGCGCGGCCGGGGAACTGGAGCATGGTGCGCTCTGGCATGTGCCTGGCGGGTACGCGATGCGTGAGCTGCTTGGCTGGAAAGGCGATCGCAACGCTTATGCGCGTGGGCAGGCTGAGGAAAAAACCGGCCAGCCCGGTAACGCCTTGTCCATTGTCCCTTCGACAAAAAAAGTGGGTGCACCGGGTACGGCGCTGGATGTTCCTTTAACGCACGTCAATGCCAGTTATGTCCGTAGCCATTTCGACGCAATTGAGGTGCGTGTGCCGGGGGCTCCCTTGTCGGACGAAATCGTTTTCATCCTGGCCATGAGCACGGGCCCGCGCATTCACGCCCGGGTGGGTGGGCTGGCCGCCAGTGCCATCGCCAAATGGGATGGCTTGCGTTAAACCCGATGCGCCAGATACTTAGCAGGCACCGAGACAAGGAAAAACCATGACAGCCAGGATTCGAAAAATTGTTGTGCAAATCGACGAAACATACATCGAGATGGGAAAGGCCGTCACTCCCCCGACGCGAAAGGCATTGGCGATGGCCGTGATCGAGAATCCTTTTGCCGGGGTGTACGCGGAAAAACTCGATGCGCTGATTGACATTGGTGAGGAGCTTGGCGGGCTGCTGGGGCAAAAGTGCGTGCAGGCCCTTGGCATTGCCCCGGGCCAAGCCCATAGTTACGGCAAGGCCGCCATCGTGGGTGAGGCCGGTGAGCTGGAGCATGCGGCAGCGATCCTGCATCCCAGGCTGGGCGCGCCCCTGCGTCTGGCGGTGGAAAAGGGTGCTGCTCTGGTGCCGTCAAGTAAAAAGCGCGGTGGTCTTGGTACTGCCATTGACGTGCCGCTGGGACACAAGGATGCCGCATTCGTGCGCAGCCATTTCGATGCGATGGAAGCCCGCATCGCCGACGCTCCCCGCGCCAACGAAATTGTGGTGGCGGTCGTCGTTACGGACAGCGGCCGGCCCCTGCCGCGTGTGGGGGGGCTTCAAACCAGTGAAATCAAGGGGGAGGATGGGTTAAGGTAGCCCCGGGCTGCCAATCCATCGCTCATCGTCATGACCCATCGCCTTTCGCCTTCCATCTGACCCAAGACAACCAGGAGTACTTATGAAGCTGCACCACAAAATGCTGAGCACCGTCGCTTTCCTCGGGCTGATCACCTCATTCGTGAACGCGCATGCCCAAGGCGTCATCAAGATAGGGGAAATAAACAGCTACAAGGCCCAGCCTGCTTTCCTGGAACCGTACAAGAAAGGCATGGAACTGGCCGTTGAGGAAATCAATGCTGGCGGCGGAATCAACGGCAAGAAGGTCCAGCTGATTATTCGCGACGACAACGCAAACCCGGGCGATGCGGTCCGTGCAGCCGAAGAACTTGTCTCGCGCGAAAAAGTCGACGTGCTGACAGGCTCTTTCCTTTCCAATATCGGCCTGGCGCTCACCGATTTCGCCAAGCAGAAAAAGTTCTTTTTTCTGGCAGCGGAGCCTCTGACGGACAAAATCGTCTGGCAAAACGGTAATCGCTACACATTCCGCTTGCGGACCTCCACCTACATGCAGGTGGCCATGCTGGTCCCCGAAGCCGTTGCGATGAAGAAAAAGCGCTGGGCGGTGGTGTACCCCAACTACGAGTATGGGCAGTCCGCAGCAGCGACGTTCAAGACCTTGCTGAAGGCCGCGCAGCCCGATGTAGAGTTCGTGGCCGAGCAGGCGCCTCCACTGGGCAAGGTCGACTCGGGCAGTGTTGTGCAGGCCATGGCGGACGCCAAGCCGGACGCCATCTTCAATGTTCTTTTTGGTGCCGACCTCTCGAAGTTTGTTCGTGAAGGCAATACCCGTGGCCTGTTTCAGGGGCGTGAAGTCGTCAGCCTGCTGACGGGCGAGCCCGAATACCTCGACCCGCTCAAGGAGGAAACGCCCAACGGCTGGGTGGTTACCGGTTATCCGTGGTACGGCATCCAGACACCCGAACACAAGGCTTTCTTTCTTGCTTATCACGGCAAGTACAAAGACTATCCGCGCCTGGGTTCCGTGGTCGGCTATAGCGCCATCAAGTCCCTGGCCGAAGGCATGAAAAAAGCCAAATCGACCGATACGGAAAAGCTGATTACCGCTTTCCGCGGCCTGAACGTGACAACACCCTTTGGCCCCGTGGTTTTTCGCCCGGAAGACCACCAGTCCACCATGGGTGCCTATGTGGGACGCACAAAAAATGAAGGCGGCAAGGGCGTGATGGTCGACTATCGATATATCGATGGTTCAAAAGTCCAGCCCAGCAACGCCGAAGTGAAAAAAATGCGCGCTGCCGATTAGACCGAGGCAAGTGTTGACGGCGGCAGGTGCCGCGCCTCGTGCATGCACTCATGGCGGTTGGCCGGCAGTTCCGGTGCCGCCGTCATGTTAAAGGTGTGTCCACTGTGCGCTGCTTGCCGGTCATGCTATCCCGCAGAAAAAAGGTTTGTTCATGAGCTTCTCAGGCTTTATCGTGCAGTTGCTTAATGGCCTGGCCGGTGCATCGTCGCTGTTTCTCGTGGCGGCTGGTTTGTCGTTGATCTTTGGTGTTACCCGGATTGTCAACTTTGCCCATGGATCTTTTTTCATGGTGGGCATCTACGTTGCCTATTCATTGGTCAGTGCTCTTGGCAATACCTTGGGTTTCTGGCCTGCCTTGCTGATTGCCGCTTTGGCTGTTGGTGTTCTCGGCGGCCTGGTCGAGGTTTTGTTGCTGCGCCGTATTTACCGTGCACCGGAACTCTTTCAGTTGCTTGCAACGTTTGCGCTTGGCCTGGTGATCAAGGATGGCGTGCTGTGGTTTTGGGGCCCCGAGGAGCTGCTTGGCCCCAGGGCTCCCGGCCTGACTGGCTCTGTGTCGATTTTGGGGCGTCAGTTTCCTTCCTATGATCTTTTCCTGATCGTCGCGGGGCCTGTCGTCCTGGGTCTGCTTTGGCTCCTGCTCACCAAAACCCGCTGGGGTACCCTCGTTCGAGCCGCCACGCAGGATCGCGAAATGGTCAGCGCGCTGGGTGTGAACCAGGCGTGGTTATTCACAGCGGTTTTTGCATTGGGCGCACTTCTGGCGGGCCTTGGGGGCGCGCTTCAGCTACCGCGCGAGCCCGCCAACCTGGAAATGGATCTCAACATCATCGGCGCCGCGTTTGTGGTGGTGGTGGTCGGGGGCATGGGCTCCATCCCGGGTGCCTACGTGGCGGCACTGCTGATTGCCGAACTCAAGGCCATTTGCATCTGGCTGGGGCTGGTTGAAATTGCGGGTATCAGCATCTCTTTTTCCAAGCTGACCCTGGTGGTGGAGTTCCTCGTCATGGCGGTTGTCCTGGTGGCCCGACCCTGGGGGTTGTTCGGCAGGCCACAGGCGCCCAACCGGCATGCAGGCATGGCCGAAGAACCGCTGCGCCGGCCACACCGCTTGTACGTCTGGGGTTGTGCGGGCCTGCTGGCGCTACTGGCTTTGATGCCTGTGCTGGCGGCACAGTCCCCTTACGTCACCGTGTTACTGATTGACTTGCTGGTTGCCGTCCTGTTCGCTGTCAGCCTGCATTTCATCATGGGGCCCGCGGGAATGCACTCGTTCGGGCATGCCGCCTACTTCGGCCTTGGGGCCTATGGCGCCGCCTTGCTGGTACGAAGCCTGAACATGCCCATGGAGCTGGCTCTGGTCGTGGCACCCGTTGTGGCGGCCGTGGGGGCCTTTGTGTATGGTTGGTTCTGCGTCAGATTGTCTGGTGTTTATCTGGCGATGCTGACGCTGGCCTTTGCACAAATCACCTGGGCAGTTTGTTATCAATGGGACGTGTTCACCGGCGGCAGCAACGGATTGACCGGCGTCTGGCCTTCCGAGTGGCTGGCGGACAAGCGCATTTATTACTACCTCACTCTTGTCCTGGTGGCCGGGGGCGTCTTGCTGATGCACCGAATTCTGTATTCACCGTTTGGCTATGGCATGCGTGCGGCACGCGACTCGGTGCTGCGTTCGGACGCCATCGGCATGAATGTCAAACGCCTGCAATGGGTTGCGTTTGTGATTGCAGGTTCATTTGCGGGGCTGGCCGGTGCGCTTTATGCTTTTTCAAAAGGCAGCATTTCGCCTGAAAGCCTGCACGTCAGCAAGTCGATCGATGGTCTGGTGATGGTTTTGCTGGGGGGTATCCAGACGCTTTTGGGACCTGTCGTGGGGGCCGTCACATTCACGTGGCTGCACGATACCGTGGCGCGAAACACCGACTATTGGCGGGCCATGCTGGGCGCCATCATCCTGGTTCTTGTGCTGCTGTTCCCCCAGGGAATTGCAGGCTTTGCCAAACAGCTGCTGGCCAGTCGCCGCAGTGCGGGAGAAAAGTCATGAGCTTGCTGAAGGTATCAGGATTAGGAAAATCCTTTGGCGGTGTCAGGGCTGTCGATAGCGTGAATTTCGAGCTGGCGCAGGGCGAACTATTGGCTTTGATTGGGCCCAACGGCGCCGGAAAATCAACCATGTTCAACATGGTCAATGGGCAGTTGCGTGCAGATGCCGGCTCCATTCAGCTGGACTCGCAGGAGCTGATCGGCCTGGCGCCCCGGGATATCTGGCGCCGCGGTGTCAGCCGGACATTCCAGATCGCGGAAACCTTTTCCTCGCTGACGGTAGTGGAAAACGTCCAGATGACCTTGTTATCTGCGGACAGGAAGTTGTTTTCCATGTGGCGCCGCGCCGCAGATTACAAACGCGACGAGGCCATGGCACTCCTTGAGCAGGTCAATATGAAAGCGCAGGCTGACCGCCCTTGCAGCGTGCTGGCGTACGGGGACGTCAAGCGCGTTGAGCTCGCCATGGCCATGGCCAACAACCCTAAATTACTGCTCATGGATGAGCCGACAGCCGGCATGGCGCCCAGAGAGCGGAATGACCTGATGGCGTTGACTAAACAACTGGTCATTGACCGGGGCATGGCGGTGCTGTTTACCGAGCACAGCATGGACGTGGTGTTTGCCTATGCCGACCGCATGATCGTGCTGGCGCGCGGCCGGTTGATTGCGGAAGGCAAGCCACTGGAAATTCGCGACCACCCCGAAGTCCAGGAAGTCTATTTTGGCAGTGGCAAAACTTTCGAGAAGAAAGCCATTGAAAAGGAGATGGCGTAATGCGCGACGGCAAAGAGATGCTGCTGGAGGCGAAAGACCTGTCGGCCTGGTATGGTGCGGCGCAAATACTGTTTGGCGTCAATCTCTCGGTCGGGCGCGGCGAGGTCGTCGCCTTGATGGGGCGCAACGGCGCCGGCAAATCGACCACCCTGAAGACGCTGATCGGGATGCTCGACAAGCGGCGTGGCAGCGTGACCTTTCTTGGCAAAGATATCTCCGGCAGTGAGCCACACCATGCGGCTCGCATGGGTCTGGGGTTTGTGCCGGAAGACCGGCGAATCTTCACCGACCTGACCGTGAATGAAAACCTGGAAGTAGGACGGCAGGCGCCGCGCCGCTGGCCCGACGGCAGCGAGGCTCCCTTGTGGACGCAGGAACGCCTCTTCAAGCTGTTTCCCAACCTCGGTGAGATGCCCACGCGCCCCGGCGGCCGCATGAGTGGCGGCGAGCAGCAAATGCTGACGGTGGCCAGGACCTTGATGGGAAATCCCTATCTGGTTCTGCTTGACGAGCCTTCCGAAGGCGTAGCGCCCGTCATTGTGGAGCAAATGGCCAACATGATTCTGGAGCTGAAGGCCCATGGCGTGAGCATTCTGCTGTCCGAGCAAAACATGCATTTCGCCGAACTGGTGTCAGACAGGGCGTACGTCCTGGAGAAAGGGCAAATCCGTTTTGAAGGATCCATTGCGGAGCTGGCTGCCAATGAAGAAGTGCGCCGTGCCTATCTCAGTGTGTAGGCTGCGCCGCAACCTGGTTATGGTTCGGTAAATATGGGTTTGACAGTCACGCTTTCCGTTAATCAGCAAAAGCGTACGCTGCCTGTTGCGGAGCAGGCCAGCCTGCTGACGGTGCTGCGTAACGATTTCGCGCTGAATGGCCCGAAATATGGCTGCGGTCTGGGAGAGTGTGGCGCATGCACCGTGCTGGTCGACGGTGTGGCGGCACGCGCTTGCGTTATTCCGGCGTGCGGCGTGGCGGGCCGCGAAATCACCACCCTTGAGGGTCTGGGTACGCCGGCGGCCCTTCACCCGGTCCAGCAGGCGTTTATCGAAGAGCAGGCCGCCCAGTGCGGCTACTGCCTGAACGGCATGATCATGATGACCGTCGCATTGCTGGCGCGAAACCCCGCGCCTGGCGAGGATGACATACGCCGCGAGCTGTCAGGCAATCTCTGCCGCTGCGGCACGCACCTGGAGATCGTGAAGGCTGTGCTGCGTGCGGCAGAGCTGACGCGCCAAAGCCTTGCCCGGGGTAACTCGCCATGACGCGTCGCGCCGATGCGCCCCTGACACGCGCCGATTTTCATGCGGCCAGCGGCGTCTTGCTGGTGAGCCGCGAGCCGCCGCCGGCGCCTCCACCCGCCCGTGGCCAACCTGCACTGGTCAGCGCCAATCCGCAAGAGGGCGTTGAAATACTGGTTGCCGTGTGGGATGACGGCAGCGTGACGGCCCTGAACGGCCATGTAGATCTTGGCACCGGTATCCGGACGGCCCTGGCGCAGATCGTGGCTGAAGAGCTGGACGTTGCGCTCGGGCAGGTCAGCATGGTTCTTGGGGACACGACGCGCGCACCCAATCAGGGGGCCACGATTGCCAGCGCGTCCATCCAGGTTCATGCCGTCCCTTTGCGGGCCGCGGCGGCGCAGGCACGCGCGTGGCTGGTGACGCGTGCCGCCGGCGTGCTGCAGGTGGACCCTTCCCTGCTCGCCGTGCGAGACGGCGTTGTTTCCGTGGTGGGGCAGGACGATAAATCGGTGACGTATGGCGCATTGCTGGTCAATGAGCATGCACATCTCTCGCTGGTGCCGGGCACCCCTGTCAAGGATGCTGCCGACTACCGCCTGGTGGGGACCAGCGCGGCACGCCTGGATATCCCGGCCAAGGCCACCGGCGCTCTGACGTTTGTGCACGACATGCGCGTGCCCGGCATGCTGCACGGCCGCGTCGTGCGGCCACCTTATGCCGGCGCCGACAACGGCGACTTCATCGGCAATACGCTGGAATCAGTGGATGAATCATCGATCGCGCACATTCCGGGCATTCGCGCGGTGGTGGTGATCCGCGACTTTGTCGGCATTGTCGCGGAGCGCGAAGAGCAGGCCGAACAGGCGCTGCGTGAATTGCGTGTCAGCTGGAAGCCGTGGCCCGGTCTCGCCAATCTGGGCGACCTTGAGCAGGCGATCCGCAACAACCCGGCCACGCAGCGCAGGCTTGTCGACGAGGGCAACGTGGACACCGCGATGGCAAGCGCGGCACAAGCCCTGGCGCGCAACTACGTCTGGCCCTATCAAATGCACGGCTCCCTCGGGCCCTCGTGCGCCGTGGCCGACTGGCAGCAGGAGCGCCTGACGGTATGGGCGGGAACCCAAAACCCCCATGTGCTGCGGGCCGATTTATCACGACTGATCGGCCTGGCCGATGTCGCCATTGATGTGATCCGCATGGAAGCGGCAGGCTGCTACGGGCGAAACTGCGCTGACGATGTGGCGGCAGATGCCGCGCTGCTGTCGCGTGCCGCAGGCTGCCCCGTGCGTGTGCAACTGACGCGTGAGCAGGAAAACGCCTGGGAACCCAAAGGCGCCGCCCAGCTCATGCAAGTGAACGGCGGGTTGAATGCCGACGGATCGGTGGCTGCGTATGACTTTCAAACCTCATACCCTTCAAACGGCGCTCCCACGCTGGCGCTTTTGCTCACGCGCACCATTGAGCCTGTTGCGCAGGCCTATGAAATGGGCGATCGGACCGCCCGGCCGCCCTACGACTACGCCAACATGCGCATCGCCGTCAATGACATGGCGCCGCTGTTGCGTGCGTCATGGCTGCGCGGTGTCTCGGCGCTGCCCAATTCATTCGCGCATGAGTCCTACATCGACGAACTGGCAACAGCAGCCGGTGTCGATCCGGTGGAGTTTCGGCTGAGGTACCTGAAAGAGCCGCGCGCTGCCGAGCTGGTGCGCGCCACGGCCGAGCGCGCCGGCTGGATGGCGCATACGACACCGCAGCAGCAGCCGGCAGCGCCAGGTGACCCACAGGACGTCGTGCGCGGCCAGGGCTTTGCGTATGCCCGCTACATGCACAGCAAATGGCCGGGGTTTGGGGCGGCATGGGCGGCCTGGGTGGCCGACGTCGAAGTGAATCGCAAGACGGGCGAGGTGCATGTCCGGCGCGTCGTGGTAGGGCATGACGCCGGCACGCTGATCAACCCCGCCGGGGTTCAGCACCAGATCCATGGCAATGTAGTGCAGACGACCAGCCGTGCACTCACGGAACAGGTCACGGTGTCGCCCAAAACAAATCAGGTGACCAGCCTGGAATGGGGAAGCTATCCAATCCTGAACTTCCGGGACGTGCCGGTGATTGAGGTCGTGACCATGGCGCGCCCCGGTGAGCCACCGCTTGGCGCCGGAGAGTCGTCTTCGGTGCCGGGTACGGCAGCTATTGCCAACGCCATTTTTGATGCCACCGGCGTGCGTTTTCGCCAGCCGCCTTTCACGCCAGAAGTCGTACGTGCTGCGCTCAACCCGGGGCTCGCGGCCGCGCCAGCTATCCCGGCGGCTCCGGCCCGGTTGCCAAATCCCGCACCTGAGGGCACGGCATGGCCGAAAGGCATGGCCTGGTGGTCCCGCGCAGGCGCCTTGCTCGCGGGGGTTGTGGGCATCGTGTGGGCGCTGGCAGGCGGCCGGTCGGTCATCGCCCCGGTGGCGCAGAGCGGCGCATCCGTCTACACCGCCGCAACCCTGGAGCGCGGCCGGCAGCTCGCTGCCGCGGGCGATTGTGTGGTGTGCCACACAGCACCCGGCGGCATACCCAATGCCGGCGGCAGGGCCATGGATACGCCTTTCGGAAAGATTGTTACCACCAACCTCACGCCCGATGCGGACACCGGAATAGGTTTGTGGTCTTTTAGCGCCTTCCAGCGCGCCATGCGTGAAGGAATTTCCCGCGATGGTCACTATTTGTATCCCGCGTTTCCCTATACCGCGTTCGCCAAAACCAGCGATGAAGATCTGACCGCGCTGTATGCCTACCTGATGGCCCAGCCCCCCGTGCGATCAGAACCACCGGCCACGCGGCTGGCTTTTCCCTTTGGTGTGCGGCCGCTGATGGCTGGATGGAATGCCCTGTTTCATGACCCGGCACCTTACCGGGTCGACCCGGCGCAGACTGCCGAATGGAATCGTGGTGCCTACCTGGTCAACGGCCTGGGCCATTGCGGCGCCTGCCACACGCCACGCAACGCCGCGGGCGCAGAGCGCAGCGGGAAGGCTTTTTTAAGCGGGGCCGTGGTGGATGGCTGGGACGCTCCGGCGCTGACCGCGCTCTCGCGTGCGCCCGTGCCCTGGAACGCCGCGGAACTGTACCGCTACCTGCGTAGCGGCTACTCTTCGCAGCGCGGTATTGCCGTGGGCCCCATGGCGCCTGTGATCAAGGAACTGGCTGCCTTGCCCGAAGAAGATATTCGTGCAATGGCGGCTTACCTCGTGTCTTTTAATGAGCCAACTACGGAAGCCGAAAGCGTCCAACGCAGCAGGCAGGTCGTCTTGTCCACCCGGCAATCTGCCGGCAACTTGCCGGGCCCTGGCCAGCGCCTGTTCAATGGCGCTTGCGCATCGTGCCATCACGATGGCGACGGCCCGCGACTGCTGGGTGTGAACGTGCCGCTGGCCCTTAACAGCAAGCTGCACAGCGAGCGGCCCGACAATCTGGTGCGGGTGATCCTTGAGGGAATTCAGTCACCGGCGAGCAAAGATATCGGGTTCATGCCGGCTTTTCGCCATAGCCTGGATGATGCCCAGGTTGCAGCGCTGGCTGCTTATATGCGCGGACGCTATGCCCCCTCGGAACCGGTCTGGCAGGATTTGCCGGCAATCGTTTCACGGCTTCGCGCCACGCCGGGCCAGCACTGAATCTTTTCAATCAGGCGAAGGCCGCGCGGCCTGCGTCGCCCTGACAAGCGCCGCGCGCGCCAGCAGGCGTGTGGAGTCCAGAGTCGGCAGGGGCGAGTTTGAATCGCTCATGATCAGGGGGATTTCCGTGCAGCCCAGGACGACAGCATCACAGCCGTTGCTTTTCATCCGGTCAATGACTTTCTGAAAATACCCGATCGCTTCCGGCTTGAAGACACCGTACACCAGCTCGTCCATGATGATGCGGTTGATTTCGTCGCGCTCCGCGCCATCTGGACGCAGGTATTGCAGTCCGCGGGCCGCGAGCTTGTCGGGGTAGACCTCACTGTCGACGAGCCATCGCGTGCCGGTGATGCCGATGCGCCGGAACCCGCGCCTGGCCGCTTCTTCGGCAACGACTTCTGCGATATGGAGCCAGGGCAGGGGGGATCGTTCCTGTACGTAAGCAAACGCCTGGTGAATGGTGTTGTCGGGGCAGACCAGGAAGTCCGCCCCGGCTTTTGCGAGCTTGTGCGCGGAGGCGAGCATGATGTCGCCCACGCCGTCCCAGTCGTTGCGATAGATGCACGCCATGTAATCTGAAAGCGACGGCGTATGCATGGACACTTCAGGGTGGGCATGCGGCCCCATGGACCCGGCGCCTTCCACACAGATGGTTTGATAACAAAGCGCAGCGCCTTCGGCGGAGCAGCCGACGATACCGATGTGTTGGGGCATGACCTGTCTCCGTATTTGCTACGCGGGCTCTGGCACCGGGTCGGCAGCAGGCGAGGTGGCCGGGTGCGGTGTGACTTCTCCCTCAGCGAGTTCCCCTCCCAATGCCTCCAGCATGTCCGGAATCAGCGAAGACAGCTCGCCGGTAATGATGGCCGCATGGCTGTCAAAGCCGTCGTCGTCCTTGCCGCTTTCCTGTACGCCGTCCAGCACCACATCGAGCAGCTTGAGTTTTTTCAGCTGCGCGGTTTCCGTCAGCACAAAAGACACGCGCTCGTTCCACGTCATCGCCAGCTGTGTGGGTAGTTTGCCGGCAGCAATGTGCTGGGCCACTTCGTCGATCTCCAGCGTGTGGCGCGAATAGCGCACCGTGGACTTCTGGTCATCGGGTGTCTTGAGCTCGCAGTCGCGGTCTACCGTGAAGTTATATGGCGCTTCCCGGGTCGACAGCCAGTGCGACATGGCAGCAGCGGCCGACATTTGCGTCTGGACGGGGCTGACCTTCAGGCCGGGCAGGGCGCCCGGCACCTCGCTCAACGCTTCCACGAAGTAACTCACGATTTTGTCGGCACCTGTGAGGTTGCCGGAGTCAACCACCAGGAATTTGTTGACGACGTCGATCCAGAGCGTGGTGGTCGAGCGTTTGGTGAAGGCGCGCGGCAGCAGGTCCAGCATGACTTCCTGCTTGAACTCTTTTTTGATCTTGGCGCCCACGCGTTCGCGGCCGGTTTCTTCCTTGTATTTTTCGATGCGTTCTTCCACCGCGGCCTTGATGGCGGACGAAGGCACAGGGCGGCGTTCGGTGCAGAGGCGGGCGATTAACTGGCGGCCCACGCTTTCGAGCAGTACGGTGCTTTTGTTGCCGCGCGGTGGCACCCAGCCACTGGATTCAGGCTCTGTTGCGCCGCAGGGAACGAAACGGTGGGACTGGAAAATTTCTTCAAGCACGTCCAGCGGAGGAAGCACAAAATCGTCGGCAATGCGGAAAAAGATTGCGGTGTTGAACATGAAATCCGGGGAAGAGGTTAAAAAAGAGACTGCCGGAAGGCCGATGAGGGGGCGGAAAATCCGCGGTGAGAACCAGCCGGATACAGAGAAATTCTACCGGGCGCCCTGTCTGCAGAATGTAACGGCCGGCAAGGGCTTGAAGACCTTCATTCAATATCAAACGAATGGATGCCGTAGGCACCCTTGCGGCGGTCTTCGAAGTACTGCTCCAGCGTCTGCTTGACCGTCTTGAAGGCAATTTCGTCCCAGGGAATTTCGGCCTCAGTGAACAGTTTGGCCTCCATGGTCTCATGGCCTGGATTGAATTCGGTGCTCAAAAGCCGAGCCCGGTAATACATGTGCACCTGCCCGACGCGCACCACGTTCATAACCGTGAAAAGGCCCTGCATTTCATATTGGGCGCCGGCTTCTTCATCGGTTTCACGGGCTGCGCCCTGCGAGGTGGTTTCGCCCAGCTCCATGAAGCCGGCAGGCAAGGTCCACTTGCCCCGGCGCGGCTCGATATTGCGTTTGCAGAGCAGCACTTGCGCGCCGTCCTCGCCCCAGCTGGGCACGGTGCCGACGACATTGAGCGGGTTTTCGTAGTGAACCGTGTTGCAGGCCGGGCAGACGGCCCGCTCTTTCGTGTCACCGTCGTCCGGCAAGCGATAAGCCACGGCGGTGCCGCAGACGCGGCAGTGGTTCAGGGGCGGACGTTGCATCAGATGAGTGTAGCGGCTTTGCGCCGGCCGAGGCCTGCCAGGGGGCACTGCAGGCCCCCCGCAGTGCTATAAAAAACGTAGCTGCTTACGCCGATGCTTATTGGGTGCATGGCCTATTTTGCTTACCCTTCCTATTTGAGTGACGAGTAATTCACCGGGACCCAGGCGTATGCCTTGCCCGCGCCCTTGCGCACATGGCCAAGGCCAGGGAAGGCGATATGCGCCGCGCCGACCAGGTAGCCATTTTTGGCGGCATCGGCGTAGGCCTTGGCGCGTTCCTTGGCGGCCGGTGGGGACTCGGAGTCAAACTTGATGGTGACCTCCGGGTTGTCGAACTGGACTGCCGCCACATGCATCAGGTCGCCCCACAGCATCAGCTTCTCCCCCTTGCTTTCCACCACATACACGCTGTGGCCGGCGGTGTGGCCGTGAGCGGGCTGCGCCTTCACGCCGGGCACGAGCTCGGTGACGCCTTCAAAGGTCTTGAGCTTGCCGGCCGTTGCGTAAGGCTTGATGGACGCCATGGCACCCTGGAAAAAGCCTTGGGATTCTTTGGGCGCTGCGTTCATTTTGGCTTCATCCAGCCAGAAGTCGGCGTCCGCCTTGTCCACACGCACAACGGCATTCGGAAACGCCATGGCGCCGTTCACCACCAGGCCGCCCACGTGGTCGGGGTGCATGTGGGTGATATAGATCTCGTCGACCTGCTCGGGCTGGTAGCCGGCGGCTTTGAGGTTGGCCTGCAGGCTGCCCAGCGTCGGGCCGAAGAGGCCGGACGCACCCGTGTCGATCAGCACCAGCTTGCTGCCGGTGTTGATGAGGTAGGCATTGACTGAAGTCTCGACTGCGTCAGGTAAAAAAGAACGCTTCAGTGCCGCGCCGACTTTCGCCGGCGTTGTGTTGGTGAGCAGGTCTTTCACGGGCAGCTTGACAGTGCCGTCCGACAGGGCGGTGACTTCAAAATCGCCCAGCGTGACGCGGTAGTAGCCGGGCGCCTGGCTCTTGACCATGGGGCCGGCCGCAAAAGCGGGCAAGGTGAAAGAAGCGCTCAGGCTTGAGGCCAGGATGGTGGCTGCCAGGGTTTTCAAAAAGCGTGACATGAAAAAACTTCCTTGGGTAAATGGAATGATGGACCGGACTCACCCGTCATACGGGGACCGGGTGGATTCTTATGCAGGCGCGCCATGAATGAAGCCGCAGCCGCAGTAACCCGGCTGTCGTGCTGGTTTTGCCCGAAGTGGAGTGCTATTAAATCAGGAGCCGATTGCGCCCGTATTCATTGGGCTGAAAGCCGAAAAGGCATAAGAACATGGGTAGGGCATAAAAAAACCGGGCATAAGCCCGGTTTCATGAATGCGCACCCAGCACGGGTATTGATCAAGTCTTGGTCGTCTTGGTGTGCTTTTCAATCAGGGCGCGTGCCGTGTCCAGCAGCTTCTTGCCGTCAAAACCCTTCTTGTTCATGTCTTCCACCCATTCGACTTCCACCGTACGCGATTTGCGGCGGAATTCCTGGGCTTCGGCCGCGCTCACGGTGTAAATCGTGTTGCCGCGGTCACTGGCGGTCTTGCGGCCGGGAACGTCGTTGCCCTGCTGCACCTTGCCCAGCCATGCCGAGGTGGCCATGCCGGAGTTGTTGTCGATGACCTTCTTGAGGTCGGGTGCGAGCGAGTTGTATTTCGCCTTGTTCATGGCCATCACAAAGGTGGTGGTGTAAAGGCTGCCGCCGGCGGGGTCGAACTCGGCATGGAATTTGGTGAGCTCGTTGACCTTGACCGAAGGCACGACTTCCCACGGAATCACGCACCCTGTAATGGTGCCCTTGCTCAGCGCGTCGGGAATCTGCGGCAGCGGCATGCCGACGGGCGTGGCGCCCAGCACGCCCATGAGCTTGGTGACCTGGCGGGTCGGCGCGCGCAGCTTGAGGCCGCGCATGTCGGCAATCGACTTGACGGGCTTGTCGACCGTGTGGATCACACCGGGGCCGTGCACCTGCAGCGCCAGCACCTGCGTATCCTTGAATTCATCGGGTGCAACGGTTTGCACGTATTCCCAGAACGCCTTGGAAGTCGCTTCGGCGTTGGACATCATGAAGGGCAGCTCAAACACCTCGATCCGCGGGAAGCGGCCGGCCGTATTGCCGGGCAATGTCCACACCACGTCAACCACGCCGTCTTTGGCCTGGTCGTAGAGCTGTACAGGCGTGCCGCCCAGCTGCATGGCCGGGTAGCCTTCAAACTTGATACGGCCGCCGGATTCTTTTTCGACCTTGTCCATCCAGGGCTTGTGCATGGCCAGCCAGACATTGGACGAGGGCGACATGAAAGTATGGAACTTCAGTGTCACGGCCTGCTGGGCCAGGCCCGACAGCGCCGGTGCGCCCAAGGCTGCGGCGGCGCTGGTCTTGAGAAGGGTTCGTCGCTGAATCATGGCGTGTCTCCTATAAACAATTTGACTAACTTAAGGCAAGCGGATGGGTTTGAGAAGCGGTAAAAGCCCTAGCCATAGACCCTAGCTGATGTATTTCACCAGCCACAGCGATATGCCCGGGAACAGCAGCAGCAGGGTGGTGCGGATGGTGTCGCTGATGAGGAATGGCATGACACCTTTGTAGCTTTCGCTGATAGGCACGTCTTTGGCCAGGCCATTGACCACATAGACGTTCAGGCCCACCGGCGGCGCCAGCATGCCAAAGCCGACCGTCATCAGTACCATGATGCCGAACCAGATCGCGGTGGATTCCTTGGCCATGCCGAAATCCAGGCCCATCACCATCGGGAAAAAGATGGGAATCGTCAGCAGCAGCATGGACAACTCGTCCATCACGGCCCCCAGCACCACGTAAAACAGCAGGATGGCCGTGACAACCATCAGCGGCGACAGTCCCCAACCGCCGACCACGCCGGCGAGCTGGTTAGGCACCTGCGTCAGGGCCAGGGCGGAGTTCATGAGGTCGGCGCCTATAAAGATCAGGAAGATCATGGCCGAGCTTTCCGCCGTGGCATAAAAGCACAGCTTGAATTTGGCCCAGGTGATCTCGCGCTTGAGCAAGGCGGCTACGAAAGTGGCGGCGGCACCCACCGCGGCGCCTTCAGTCGGCGTAAACAGGCCGCCGTAAATGCCGCCGAAGACGATCAGGAAGATGATGGCGATGGGCAGTATGCCCAACGCGGAGGCCATCGTCATCGGCGGCCTGTCGTTGTCTACCTCGGGCGCCTGTCCGGGCACCAGCCGCACGTAGATGGCAATGGCCACCATGTAGCCGAACATCGCGATGATGCCCGGCACCATGGCCGCCGCAAACAGCTTGGCGATATTCTGCTCGGTGAGGATGGCGTAAATCACCAGCGGCACCGATGGGGGGATCAGGATGCCCAGGGTGCCGCCGGCTGCCAGAGTGCCCGTGGCAAGCCGGCCTGAATAACCGTGGCGTTTCATCTCTGGCAGTGCCACGCCGGTGATGGTGGCGGCCGTGGCCACCGAGGAGCCGCAGATGGCGCCGAATGCCGCACAAGCCAGGATGGACGCCATGGCCAGACCGCCCTTGAAGCGGCCCATCACGCCTGCCGCAAAACCGAACAGCGCGCGGCTGATGCCGCCCTGCGTCGCGAAATGCCCCATCAGGATGAAGAGCGGAATCACCGACAGGTCGTAGCTGGCAAAGCGCGCAAAGGCCTGGGTGTTGAGGAAGCTGGAAAACGGCCCCCAGCCGGTCTGCATCACGTAACCGATGGCGCCCGCGGTAAACATGGCAACTGCGATAGGCACGCGCACGGCCATGAAGACCAGCATGATGCCGAAAATGACGAGAGCCAGCGTGATGGAGCTCATACGTGTGCCTCCAGCTCGTCCAGCGGATTGTGCGGCGCATGGGCGTCGCCGAAGCCGAAGACGGATTGGTACACACCGATCACGCAGGTCAGCACAAAGGGCGGAACCATGGCGGCATACACCGTCCATTCGGGAAATCCCAGGATCTGGGTTTCAGAGTGCGTGTTGTACGAATTGAGGCCGCCCAGCACCGTGCGCCAGGCCAACAGGGCAAACACCAGGCCCAACAGCAAGGCACCGAAACGGTCCAGCCTGTCGTTCGAGGTTTCGCCCAGTTTGGCGGTGAAGAAGTCGACGATGATGTTGCCGCGTTTGATCTGGCAAAGGGGCATGAACAGCGCGATCGCGGCCCCGGTGACCACACCGGTGAGTTCGAAGTCGCCGACGAGGGTCGCGCCCAGCAGGTTGCGGCCAATCAGGCTGGCACAGGTCATGAGCGTGATCACCGTGAGCAGAACGCCGGCCAGCACAGCGCAGAATTTTGCAAGGGACTGCAGGATTTTCAAGAAGGCTCTCCAAAAAGCAGGTCTTGGCATTTGGGAGCTCCCAAAAACCGGGTAAGCCGATTATCAGAATTGAGGAGGCAAGCAGTCAGGCGGGTTACCCCGGGTAAAACGGGGTATTTGCGCGGTGATTAAAGCAGTTGCGCGGTTATCGCGCAGCTGCCCCGCCGTGACATGCGCTTGCCAACACCTTGTTCAGATGACTTTGACAGTGAGTGTTTCCAGCCCCGCTACACCGCCGACCATGGTGTCGCCCGAAACCACGGCCGCGACGCCTTCGGGCGTGCCGGTGTAAATCAGGTCGCCGGGCTGCAGCTCCCATGCTGCCGACAGGTGTTCAATGGTTTCGGCAATATTCCAGATCAGCTTGGAGACATTGCTGCGCTGGCGATCCTTGCCGTTCACCTGGATGTAGAGCTCGGCATTGGCCACGTCACCGGCCTGGCCAGCGGGTGTGATAGGGCCGATGGGGGCGGAGTGGTCATAGGCTTTACCAATGCACCATGGGCGGCCTTGCTTCTTCATCTCGCCCTGCAGGTCGCGGCGCGTCATGTCCAGGCCCACGGCATAACCGTAGATGTGCTTTTGCGCGTCGGCGGCCTTGATGTTTTTACCGCCGGTGCCAATGGCCACGACCAGCTCGATTTCATGGTGCAGGTTCTTGGTCAGCGATGGGTAGGGGATGGTGCCCGTCGCGCCGGCGTCCACCACGACAGCGGCATTCGCGGGTTTGAGGAAAAAGAAGGGCGGCTCACGGCCGGTAAAGCCCATTTCCTTGGCGTGTTCTTCGTAGTTGCGGCCCACGCAATAAATGCGGTTGACCGGAAACCGGTCTTTGGTGCCGACAACGGGGACGGACACCGCGGCCGGTGGGGTGATGACAAAACTCATGACAACCTTTCTTCTCTGTGTATGCCCAGTGCCAGATGCACCGGGCGGTCTGAAAAACTGAACAGCACACAACCTTGCGCCGAACGCAATTGCGCAGTGTGCCACGACGGAATCACAAAATGGTCGCGCGGGCCAAACTCGAACGTCCGGGTTTCGCCGTTCCGTTCAATGTCAACGGAGCCCGTGCCCTCAACCACGCTGAACACGGCCCCGTCAGTCTGGCGCCAGGGCTTGCCTGCAAAGCCTGCCGGCAGGCGCTGCATGAAGGTGGCCATGGTCGGCATGGGTGAGCCGCCGGTGGCCGGATTCACATAGCGCAGCTTGACGCCGTCCCAGGCATCGATGTCGGCATGGGTTTCCAGCTGGTGCAGGGTTTCGCGCGTGCGGTCGTAGGGGTAGCTGAAGATGGGCGAGGTTTCACCGAACGGGGCGTCATACCGCATCGGCAGCATGTTGGCGCCATAGCGGTGGGTGCTGATGCCTTCGGGCTTGGTGACTTCCTGTTGCCTGGCCGTGCCGTTTTCGGCGAAACCGGCATCGAAAAAGCGCAGCATGGGTATGTCCAGGCCGTCCAGCCAGACTACGGGCGCGTCAGATTCGACACGGCCTTCGTGGCCATGGTCGTGCCAGGTCCAGCTGGGGGTGATGATGAAGTCGCCGGGTTTCATCTGCGTGCGTTCGCCATCCACGGCGGTGAAGGCGCCATGGCCTTCCACCACGAAGCGCAATGCGCTTTGTGTGTGGCGGTGGCTGGGCGCTATTTCGCCCGGCATGATCACCTGCAGGCCTGCGTACAGCGACTGCGTGATGCACGACTGTCCGCGCAGGCCGGGGTTTTCCAGGATCAACACACGGCGCACGGCCTCTTCGGCCGTGATCAGTTCGCCCGACTTCATCAGGAAGGGCCATACGTCGGTGTACTTCCACAGCGCCGGCTGGCAAGGCGTGCTGGGCGACTGCGGCACCAGCGCATGCAGCACTTCCCACAGCGGCGTCATGCTGTGCGCCGAGATGGCTTCATAAAAGGCCTTGCGTGCTGCGCCGTGGGGTGCTGAGGGCCGGCCTGGGGCGGTAGGGGGCGTCATGTCCATGATGGATGTCCAGTCTCTGGGGTGAAAGATCGCCGCTTAAAGGTCGTTATCGAAATACACGCCGTCCCGCGTGAGCAACTGCTGCAGCTGTTTCACGTCGGTATCGGAAAAAGCCTGCCCGGCGCCCGGCATGGCCGCCGCCGTGCCCGCTGCCTGGCCCATCACAAAGCAACCGCCGCTGGCGCGCGCGGCCGACTGGCCTTCGTGCGTCATCGAGGCGCAGCGACCGGCCACCAGCAGGTTGGCGACACCTTGCGGCACCAGCATGCGCCAGGGCAAGTCGTTGTAGGCGCGGCCTTCAGCCGCGTCCACGTTGTGCGGAAACTGCCAGTCGATCCGGCCATCGGCATGCAGTTCCATTGGCCAGGCATTGATGCCGATGGCATCGTCAAAGCGGGCCGATGAAAGGATGTCTTCACCGCTCAGTGCATAGAGCCCTTGGATACGGCGCGTCTCGCGGATGCCGACCTGCGGCGCGATGTCGACGATGGCCGAATCCGCAAAACCCGGCACTTCATGCTTCAGGAAGCGGAAGTATTCGGTGATCTGGCGCCGGCCTTCAAGCTCGCCCTCGCTGAGCTGCCGCGCGTCGGTGGCATCCATGGCCGTACCTTGCGCGTTGCGTATCTGCGTGACGTTGGCGCGCCATTCGGTCGGGTTCTTCTGGGGGCGGAGGATGGCACCTTCACGGGGAAACTTGTAGCGGCCTGGCTCACGCGCCTGGCTCTCGGCCATCAAGATGTTGATGGCTTTGAATTCGCCCACAGCCGCCAGCGCGCGGGGTGCGTCCACGTGGCCGACGCGAAACATGGTGGAGGGAAACAGCGCGCTGCCGTGCCCGTCGCCCAGCTCAAACGGCACACCGGCAAAGTTCGCCACATCGGCGTCGCCCGAGCAGTCGATGAAACGCGCGGCACGAATTGCCTGGCGGCCGGATTTGGTCTCGACCACCAAAGCGCTGATGCGGTTGCCCTCCATCACCACCGCAGCAGCCCAGGCGTGAAAAAGGATTTGCACACCGGCCGCCACCAGCAACTGGTCGGCTGCGCACTTGTAAGCCGACACGTCGTAGGAGCGCACGCGGATGCGGCCCTGCATGCCGTCCTGCGGCGCGTTGAGGCCACCCAGCGCGTCAATGCGCTGCAGCAGGTCGTCGGCCACGCCGCGCACCACCTGTTGTATCCGGCCGCTTTTGCGGCCGTAGAGGCCCGCGAAATTGGTGACGCCGCCGGCTGTGCCCATGCCGCCTAGAAAGCCGTAGCGTTCCACCAGCAAGGTGCGTGCGCCGTGCCGCGCGGCGCTGACGCTGGCAGCAAGCCCTGCTGGCCCGCCGCCGATTACGACGACATCGAATTCGCCGTAGACGGGCAGGGGGCGTGCGGGCTCTGTGATCGTGGGCATGGCTGTCTTTCGCTGCCTATTCGAGTTTGATACCGCGCGACTGGATGATGCCGCCCAAAATGGCGGCTTCGTCTTTGACGCGGCTCCTCAGGCCGTCGGGCGAAGTGCCCACAGCTTGCCACCCCTGGTTAAACAACTTTTGCCGCGTGTCGGCGTCGCGGATGATGCGCGGCACTTCTTGCGCCAGCCGCGCCTGGGCGGCTTTGGAGAGGCCCACCGGGCCGATCAGCGCCGTCCACACTTCGAGGTTGACGTTGGTCACGCCGGCATCGGCCAGCGGCGGCACCTCGGGCACAAGAGAAGAGCGCCCGCCGGCAAGGCCGATCGCCCGAAGCTTTCCCGACCGCACATGCGGCATGGCCACGCCGGGCGGGATCAGCGCCATCTGGATCTGGCCGCCCAGCATGGCGGTCACCACCTGCGGGTTGCCGGCGAAGGGCACGTGAACAGGTGTGACGCCGGGCATGCGGCTTTTCAGCAGTTCCATGCCCAGATGTGCGACCGAGCCGTTGCCGACTGAACCATAGTTCCATTGGCTGCCGCCCTGGCGTGCGGCAGCGAAGAATTCGGCGCCACCGGGCTGGCTCGCAGGCGCTACCAGCACCAGCGGTGCGGTGGTCAGCAATGAAATGGGCGCAAAGTCTTTGGCCGGGTCATAGGGCAGTCTGGAGTACAGCAGCTTGGCCGAGGTCAGGTTGCCGTTGATGACGACGCCCAGCGTATGGTCGTCAGTGGCTTTGGCGACCTGGTCGGCCGCGATGTTGCCTGACGCGCCGGGTCTGTTTTCCACAATCACGGGTTGGCCGAGGGCGTGGCTCAGGGGTTCGGCCAGGCTGCGCGCCGCCATGTCGGGCGTAGAGCCGCCCGGAAACCCCACCAGGATGCGCACCGGCCTGGTCGGCCAGGCCGCATCTTTTAAGTCTTTTGGAGATGCAGCCCACGAGGGATAAGCGCAAGCAGCTATCAAAAGCGTAGCAATTATCCGGAGGGCAGCGGTGTTGGGAAGAAGAGTCATGACAATCCCTGGGGCTTTTGAAACCGTCATTGGAACAGTTTTGACGGCTCGATTCCGTCGTACATCCACTTCAGGCCGGCGAAACCCGCGCTCTCGGTGCCGCTCTGGAACATCTGGTTGCGCAATTCGCGTTGAACACCGGCCGCATGGTAAATATCACCGTAAAAACGGGCAGTCAATTGCACGCGGCCAGTGCGCAGGTAGCGCTTTTGCTGGTATTTCTGAAAAGCCTTTGGCACATCGCCGCGGGTAAAGCGCAGCGCTTCACGCAGCACGACGGCGTCTTCAATAGCCTGGCCGGCGCCTTGGGCCAGGTACTGCAGCATCGGGTGGGCGGCGTCGCCCAGCAGGGTCACGCGCCGGTCGGTCCAGTTTTTCACGGGTTCGCGGTCGCACAGCACCCACATCTTCCAGGTCTCGATTTTCCCCAGCAGTTCCTTGACTTGTGGGCAGGCATCGGCGAAACGCTCGTTAAGCTCGGCTGTATCGCCAAAGGTGTTCCAGCCCTCATCGTATTTGTTGCTGTGAAAAACAGCCACCAGGTTGAAGAGTTCGCCGCGGCGCAGTGGGTAGTGAACCAGATGGGTTTTCTCGCCGCCCCAAAGCAGCACATCGTCGCTCCACAGATGAGCCGGAACATCCTCACGCCTGAGCACGGCGCGGTAGGCGATATGCCCCGACACGCGAGGTTTGCCGTCGCCCACCACGGCTTCACGGATGCGGCTCCAGATGCCGTCTGCGCCTATCAGCGCGCTGCCTTCAACGGTTTCTCCGCCTGCAAGGTGCACAGTCACGCCGCTTTCCGACTGGTCAAACGACTCCACCCTGGCGCTGGTGCGCAAGGTGACGTTGGGCTGCGCCCGGCAGGCATTGAGGAACACCTGGTGCAGGTCGGCGCGGTAAATCACGCCATAAGGAAAGCCATAGGTGGCGCGGGCCAGGTCGCCAAGCGGGACACGGACAACCTTCTCGCCCGTGCGCACATCGTTCATGCCAAGACCGGTGGGAAAGAACGCCACACGGTTGACGGCTTCAGTGAGGCCCAGGTAGTCAAACATGCGGAAAATATTGGGACCGAGCTGGATGCCGGCGCCGATCTCGCCAAAACTCGCCGCCTGCTCCATGAGTGTCACGGCGCGCCCGTCCTGCGCGAGCACCAGGGCCGCGGCCAGCCCGCCGATGCCGCCGCCCGAGATGAGGATGGGGGATGTGTGTGACATGTGTGAGAGGGTATCAGGGGGGCTTTGACAATGATAAGTATGCTTATCATGTATGTCCCTAGTACATACCCTGAGCGCAAAGCTGAACGGTAAACTCGGCAAATGGCAAAAAGCTTTAACTTCAGCGAGGCCCCCGGGCACTTGATTCGCCGGGCGCAACAACTCGCGGTTGCGATCTTCATGGAGGAAACAGCCGGTTTTGACGCGACGCCTGTGCAGTTCGCCATCCTGAACGCCTTGATGGACGACCCGGGCGAAGACCAGATCACGCTGTCGGGCCGCGTTGCCTTTGACCCGGCCACTTTCGGCTCGGTGATCGGTCGGCTGGAAGCCAAAGGCTGGGTCAAGCGGGAGGCTGACCCATCTGACAAGCGCCGCAAATTGCTGTGGACGACGCCCGAAGGGGAAAAAGTTGCACTGCAGATGAAACGTGCTGTCAGCAAGGCACAGCAGCGCATCGTGAGTCCGCTGGATGATGACGAGCGGGTGCAGCTCGGCGTGTTGCTTGGGAAGCTGATCAGCGGCCACGAAAACGCGGCCAGGTAGCCGGCATCGGAACTGCGCGCAGACAATAAAAAACGGGGCCGTCAGCCCCGTTTTTTATTGTCTGCCTGTTTGCCAGGCCCTGGCCAAAGGCTCAGGCTGACTTGGCCACCAGGGCGAAATGCTCCACCGTGGGCGGGCCGGCAAAGAAGGGCCCGACAATGGCTCGCCAGTCGGCAAAGGCGGGCGACTGACGAAAGTCGACGGTGTGGTTTTCCAGTGTGTCCCAGAAGATCTGCAGGATGTAGCGCTCAGGGCTTTCAATGCCCTTGTTGACCTTGAAACCTTGAAAGCCCCTGGCTTTGGAAATGACTTCGCGGATGCCGCGCTGGATGGCTTCGTCAAAAGCTGCTTGCTGGCCCGGGTGAATGCGGATGTCGGCGAGTTCGAGAATCATGAACAACTTTCTGAAGTAATTAATACTGGGTAGCCGGCAACTCTACCGTCAATCCGTCGAGCGCGGGCGTGAGCTTGATCTGGCAACTGAGCCGGCTGTTGGGAAGGCGCGGCGCGGCGGTAAATGCCAGCATGCCGAGCTCTTCGCCATCAGGTGGCGGCAGGGTTTGCGTGTCCGAGGAAAAAGGCTCCTGCACGTGTACATGGCAGGTGGCGCAAGTCAGCAGGCCGCCGCAGTCGGCGGCAATGCCGTCAATGCCTGCGGCCACTGCGGCTTCCATCAGACTTTTGCCAACCTTGCCTTTTACCGGCGTGGAGCGGCCGCCCGATTCGATGAAATGGATGGTGATCATGTTTTTTTTAGGGATGGCCGTGGCGGCTAGATCCGGCTGAAGTATTCACGTCTTTGCCAGTCGTCCTGGTCCTGGGCCTCGGCATGGCGGGTGATTTCGGCCTGTTTGACTCGCGTGAGGTAAGCCACGAACGCGCTGCCGAATGCCTCCACCAGCGCCCTGTCGCCTTGCAAGGCTTGCAGCGCCTCTTCGAGACTGGTGGGCAATTTCTCGGCGGTGTCACCATAAGGCGCGTCGGTGGCCGGCGGGGCTTTCAGGCGGCGCGCGATGCCGTCCAGCCCGGCGTGGATTTGCGAGGCCAGATAGAGATAAGGGTTCGCGGCGGGTTCGCCGAGGCGGTTCTCGATACGTGTGCCGTTGTCGTTGCATTGGCCAACTACGCGCAGCATGGCACCGCGGTTGTCCCGGCCCCACAAAATCGATTGGGGCGCCAGCGCATTCGGCCGAAAGCGGCCGAAACCATTGATGGTGGGCGTGCAGAAGGCCGTCATGCCGCGCGCATGCGCGAGCAACCCGGCGAGGTAGTGTTCGCCGGTTTCGGTCAGCATGTACTGCGCGTGCACGGGTGTGCTTCCGTCCGCGGGGCTTTGGCGTTTGAAGGCGTTGGCACCGGTTTTCAGGTCCACCAGTGACTGGTGCAGATGCCAGCCGCTGGACATGATGTTGGGAAAGGGCGGGCGACACACGAAGGTCGCGTGGTAACCGGCACGCCGCAAGGCCTGCTTCACCGCGCTGCGAAACAGCACCATGTTGTCGGCGGCAGTCAACGCATCGGTGGCTTCAAACACCGCCTCGACCTGGCTGGGCCCCAGTTCGATTTCCAGCGACAGCAGTGGCAGGCCCAGCGCCTGCGCCGTGCGCTGCACGATGCGCAGCGGCTCTTCGGCCATGTCCGCCCATTGCTCTGACAGGAGGTGGTAGCCGGGATGGATCATGCGCACCTCCGGCGGCAAGCCCGGCCAGTCGGCCAGCGCCGGGTCAAGCTGGGGAGCGTTGCCACCCTCGGAAATCCGGTAAATGTGGAACTCGATCTCCAACCCGCACTTCATGCTGTAGCCGGCCTCCGCCAGTTTGGCGAGAGCATCTTGCAGTACCCGGCGCGTGTCGAGTTCTACCGGGCGGCCGTCGGGAAACCATGGCTGGCATTGCACCCAGCCGGTTTTGTCGGCCCAGGGCAATTCTTTCAAGCTTGCCGGGTCGGCCAGCAGCATCACATTGCCGCCAAATTCAAAACCCGGCAGTTCGTCGGCGCCGCCGGCCTCGAACACTTTGTACGCGGTGCGGTCGGCGGTGTCCTTGAGCAGCAATGTGCTCACCATGCCGACGCCGTCCGTCATGGCTTGTCCGGCTGAAGAGGCCACCAGTGTCTTGCCGCGCAGCATGCCGTGCAGGTCGCACCAGGCAAAACGTACCAGCTCCAGGCCGCGCGCCTCGATGCGCCGCGTGGCATCGGCCAGCGCAGCCTGCCTTGCGGCGTCGTGCACTCCGCATTGCACCGCAAAGCTGCTCATGGTTGAGTGACGGTGCTGGGTGAGTTGGAGGTGGCCCCGGCGCCCAGCCACGGCGCACTCTCGCGTTTGGTGCGGGCGGTTTGCTGCCACCACGCGGCCCATTCACCGGCCGGCGCAATGCCGTCCACCGTATCGGGACCGGTGATCACCCTGGCCTGCGCAGGGTCGGCAATGCCGGGCGCCACACCGCCGTTTTGCACGGTCTCAATCGCCTTGAGCAGCACGCGCCGGTTGGCCATGATGACCTTGTCGGAGGTGGCCAGGTGTTCGCGTGTGCGGTCCTGGATTTCGCCCATGCTTTCCACGGCCCATTGGTCGTGCACATTGATGTCTTCTTCGCCCATGCCCAAGTAGGTGGTGCTCATCTGCTCTTCGGCGTTGAAGCCCCAGTTGTTGTGGCGGCCCGCTTTGGGGATGTAATCGGGCAGGGCAATGAACTGCTGGCGCTGCGCGCGCATGCTCTCGCGGTCCAGCGGGGCGCCAAAGCTGGTGAAGAAGGTGTACCAGTAGGTGTTCGTGTCGTCTACCGGCACATGCATCTGCGTGATGGTCATGGTTTCCGACAGCGGAATCACAAACGTGGCCGGGAAGATCGCGTTGGTCACGCGCACATGGGTGAGTTTATCGGTCATGGCGCGCAGCGCGGTCAGCTGCATGCCCCAGGGCTTGCTTTCAAAGCTGATGTCGGGTTGGGCGAACTCGCGCATGATGCGCGTCATCGGCCACTGCTCGCCATCCTTCGTGCCGGCGCTGGCGCTGCGAAACTGCTTGCCGGCCGGGTTCTGGCCGATTTCATCGAGCGGATCGTCCTGCAAAAAGCGATGCAGGAAAGACGGGTGCGCCGGGTCGATTCCCACCTCGAAAGCCTGCAGCCAGTTGGCGTTCCACAAACCCTTGAAGGCAAAGCTGTGCGTGGACGGTGCGGTAAAACAGTCAAAAGCGGGGAAGGGCGGCGGTGTACTGCCTTCGTCGCCCAGCCAGGCAAACAGCACGCCGGCTTTTTCAATGACGGGATAGCTGCGCTGGCGTATGCGTTCGCACAACTTGCTGCCTGTGGGCTCTGCCGGGGTTTCCAGGCAGCGGCCGTCGGTGGCGAACTTCCAGCCGTGAAAAGGGCAACGCAGGCCGCCGCCTTGCGCGGCGCTTTCGCGGCGGCCAAACGACAGGTCGGCGCCGCGGTGTGTGCAGTCGCGGTCCAGCAGGCCCCATGCGCCGGAGGCGTCCTTGAACAGCACCAGATCCTGGCCGAACAGCTTCAAGGCCTTGACCGGGCGGATTTCCATGCGCGGGTCCAGCGCCGGATTGAACTCATCCACCAGTGCAGCGGGCTGCCAGTATTGGCGCAGCAGCTTGCCGCAGGGCGTGCCCGCGGTGATGCGGGTGAGCAGTTCGTTCTGTTCAGCGTTCATGGAGACCTCAAAACGGTATACCGAAATTAAAATTCAGTGTACATTCTCGGGCATGAACTTGCAAGAAACCGTTTTGATGCAGTTGCGCGACCTGATCCTGCGTGGCGAGTTTGAGCCGGGCCAGCGCCTGGCCGAGCAGCAACTGGCCGAACGCCTGGGCGCCTCGCGCACACCGGTGCGGGCCGCGCTGGTCACGCTGGAGCAGGAAGGGTTGGTCGAGGCCAACGACACCGGCAAATACCTGGTGCGCCAGTTCACCCCGCGCGAAGTGGCCGATGCGATTGCAGTGCGTGGCCATCTGGAAGGCATGGGGGCGCGGCTGGTGGCTGAGCACGGCGTGTCACGCCAGCTGCAGCTCGATTTGCAGTCTTGCCTGGATGAAGGTGACCGCGCGCTAGCGGCCAACCCGCTGGGCTATGACAACTACGCGGCCTATGCGGCCATGAACGACCGCTTCCACGCGCTCATCCTGGAGGCCAGCGGCAACCGTGCACTGCAACGCGCGATCGAATTGAACGACAAGCTCCCCTTCGCGTCTGCCTCGGCCATGTTGCCCATGCAGTCCACGCTGGAGCAGGACCGGGACTGGATGCACTACGCGCACCGCCAGCACCACATGCTGTTTGCAGCGCTCAAGGCTGGGGAGGGCGCGCGTGCGCAGGCGCTGGCGGTGGAGCACACCGAGGTCGCGCAGATGAACATGCGCATGGCGCTGCAGCGGCGCGCCGAAACCGAAAGCCTGATGCCGGGCTTGCGCCTGGTCGTCGGTGGTTAAGCCGCAGGCGCTTTATTAGCGTTCGCCCAGCAGCAGCTTCAGGTCAATGGATTCGGCAACCGCCTTGTTGCCGGCATCACCCAGGTGCAGGTGGTCGCCCGAGTCATAGGCGGGCAGGATGCGCAGCGGGTTCTGCGGGTCGCGCACCACCGCATCGAAATCCAGCACCGCATCAAACTCGCCGCTGCGCATCCACGCGTTGATGCGCTGTCGCACGGCGTCTTTTGCGGGGCTGTAGTAATTGGCAATCGGCGAGCCCGGCATGGTCAGCGCGCCCTCAAAGGGTGTCAGCGTGGCGCCGACGATGCGCACGCCCCGGCTTCTGGCGCGCGCAATCAGCTGGCGGTAACCGGCTATCAGCGCGTCGGTCTGTATGGCGGGCTCCTTGGGTTCGAGGGTGCTGCCGGGCCAGCTGATGTCGTTGATGCCCATGAGCAGCACCACGCTGGTGACACCGGGCTGGTTCAGCACGTCGCGCTCAAAGCGCGCCAGCGCATTCATGCCCATGTGGTTTTTGAGAACCCGCCCGCCCGAGATGCCGGCATTGAGGACAGCCACGTTGTCCCCGGCCAGGCGGCGCGCCAGGAAGTCCGGCCACCGCTGATCGGTGCCTGGAGTTGATGCCGCGCCGTCGGTGATGGAGTCGCCAAAGGCCACCACGCTGCGTGTGCCCGGTGCGGCCTCCACCAGCACGGCGCTGAGAAAGAGGCGGCTGTTCACCGTGGCATCTGCCTTAAGGACGCTCGCGTTCGCGGCATTGCCTGCAGCAATCTGCGCGGGCTGCAGGCCGTCCCAGTGGATGGTGGTGAGTGGTGTCGTTTGTGGGAAGTAGAGGCTGACCGACAGGCGGCTCAGCGGCGCGACCGGCATCTCGACCGGGTCACTCATCACGACAGCGCTTGCCGGTACGGCGACTGTCTGCTGGCCGCCAAAGGTCAATGCCTTGCCGGCTCCGTCAGTGGGCGCTATCTGGGCCGCGCCTATTTGCAAGGCCTGCGAGCCGTATTCGTTCGACAGCACAATGCGCACGCGTGAGCCGCCCACGCTGGCCCGGACGGTCTGGCGTACTGTCTGGTCGTGAAGCGTGGCGGGAAGGCCCAGCGGCAGCACAAAGTCATCGCGCCAGATCGGCTGGGGGCTGGCCGTCCAGCTTGGCGTCCATGCGTTGACATCGGCTGCCCGCGCCTGCGGCAAAACGCTGGCGGCCAGCAACGTGAATGAAAGAAGGACTTGACGCGCGCGCCGCTTTGGAATGAAAAATGTGTTCATGGTGTGGTTCTCTCAGCAGATGACGGGGATGGCGCGCGGCTCGGCCTTGTCGCGCGACAGGCTGTACAACGTGACCGCGATGCCGGCCACCGTGATCAGCGCAGCCAGCCAGCTCAGGCCACCCAGGCCGAAGGAACTGCTGACGACCAAACCGCCCAGCCAGGCGCCCAGCGCATTGCCCACATTGAAGGCGCCGATGTTGAGGCTGGCCGCCAGGTTCTGGCCCGCGCCGTGCGCCTGCTGCAGCACGCGCATCTGCAGCGGCGCCACCGTGGCAAAAGAGGCCGCGCCCAGCAGCCCGACAAACACCACCGTGGCCACCGGCGAATGCAGCACAAAGCCCATCACGCCCAGCACCAGCGCCAGCGCGCCCAGCGTAAGCAGCAGCGACATCCGCAGCCCGTGGTCGGCCAGGCGCCCGCCCAGCAGGTTGCCCACAAAGAAGCCGCCGCCAAACACCAGCAGGATGGGCGACACTGCCGCCTCGCTGAAGCCGGTGATCTGCGTGAGGATGGGCTGGATATAAGTGAAGATCGCAAACAGGCCGGCGAAGCCGAGCACGGTCATCAACAAGCCCAGCAGAACCTGCGGGCGGGCCAGGCCGGCCAGTTCTTGCCGGATGGTCGAGGTACCGTTTTCAGCCGCGCTGCGCGGCACAAAAATGGCCAGCACCACAAAAGCCAGCAAGCCGATCAGCGTGACCACCCAGAAGGTAGAGCGCCAGCCGTAATGCAACCCCAGCCAGGCGCCAGCGGGCACGCCGAGCAGTGTGGCCAGCGACAGCCCGCTGAACATGATGGCAATGGCTGAGGCTTTTCGCTCGGGCGCGACCAGGCCGGTGGCCACGATGGAACCCACGCCAAAGAAGGTGCCATGCGCCATCGAGGTGATGATGCGGGCCGCCATCAGGCTGCCGTAGTCCGGCGCCAGCGCACAAGCCAGGTTGCCCAGCGTGAAGATGGCCATCAGCGCCAGCAACACGGTTTTGCGCGGCAGCTTGCGCGTGGCCAGCGTCAGCACCGGTGCACCCACCGCCACGCCCAGGGCGTAGCCGGAAATCAGCAGCCCGGCCGAGGCGATGGTGACGCCCAGGTCGGCGGAGACCTGCAACAGCAGGCCCATGATGACAAATTCTGTCGTGCCGATGCCGAAGGAGCCGGCGGTGAGGGCCAGAAGGCCTAAAGGAAGTGAAGGGAGTGATTTGCGCGCATCCATGAAAGTCGCCTAAAAAGAGGATGTGCTTAGTGTGGAGACGAAGTGCTATCTTGACTAGAATGTCATAAAGACAATCATTTGTGAATTCAATTCACAGTAATTCGCGAAAAATACCAGATCATGCCCCGCATAGACGTCAACCGCTCCGGCGAGATGGAGGCCTTTGTCCAGGTCGTGGACAAAGGCGGTTTTTCGGCCGCCGCCCGGCAGCTGTGCATGACCCCTTCGGCCGTCAGCAAGCTGGTGACCCGGCTGGAGGCGCGGCTGGGTACGCGGCTTGTCAACCGCACTACACGCAAGCTGCAGCTCACACCCGAAGGCACGACGTTTTACGAGCAGAGCACGCGCGTGCTGGCCGACATGGACGAGGCCGAGCGCGGCGCCGCGGCCGGCGCCATGCCGCGCGGGCGCGTCAGCATCAACGCCAGCATGCCCACCGCGCACTGCTTGCTGCTGCCGCTGGTGCCGGCCTTTCACGAGCGCTTCCCGGATATTTTGCTGGACATTACCTTGACCGACCGCGTAGTCGACCTGCTGGACGAGCGCACCGATGTGGCAATCCGCTGGGGCGCACTCGCGTCGTCCCAACTGGTGGCGCGGCGCCTGGGTGATACCGCGCAGGTGATTGTCGGCAGCCCTGATTACCTGGCGCGACACGGCACGCCGCGCACGCTGGAAGAGCTGGAGGCGCACCAGCGCCTGGCCCATACCTTCAAACGCAATATGCATTACTGGCCGGTGCGGGTAGACGGACAGATTCAGCAGTTGCCGATCACCGGCTATGCGCGTGCCAGCGACGGCGAGGCGCTGCGCCACCTGGTGCTGGCGGGCGCCGGGCTGGCCCGCATGTCGATGTTCCACGTCGGCCGCGACATTGACGCGGGCCGCCTGGTGCCGGTGGCTGAAAGCCTGAACCCGGGCGAGCGCGAACCCATCCATGCAGTATTTGTCGGCCGGGGCGGCCGCTTGCCGGCGCGCGTGCGCGTGCTGCTGGATTTTCTGGTTGAGCAGGTCACGCAGGAGGTTCTTGATGGTGGCGGGCTCGGGCATGACTACCAGCTGCATCAGCCCTGACGCCTGAATGCGCCCGCACACAAACAGTGCGTGTGTGCTAAGTACTACCCCCTACATAGGTTCCCTATGGTTGCAGCGAGATAACTTGCCTAGTATTGGTAACAAGTCGTAAGGCTGCGAGGCCACTCCGGCCATGGAGATTTCTATGCACCGCAATTCTGTTCACACCTTGGGTCTTTCCCTTTTGCTGTTGGCTTTGTCCAGTGCAAGTTTTGCGCAGGAGCGCTTCAGCGTGTCCGCAGACAACCAGGAAGTCACCGATAGCCGCACCGGCCTGGTCTGGCGGCGCTGCGCGGAAGGCATGGTCTGGAAGGGCAAGACCTGCACCGGGCAACCGGCTTTCCTGAACCATCCCGATGCGGCCGCGCGTGCCAAGGCGGCTTCCGCGCCGGAGGCCGAATGGCGCTTGCCGATTCTCAAAGAACTCTCCAGCATCGTCTCTGCACGAGAGGCTGACGTGGACAAGGCGGCGATAGATCCTAGTGCTTTTCCGGGCACGCCCGTGGCGCGCTTCTGGACATCGAGCAGCACCGGCCCGGGCTATTTCACCTTTGTGGGTTTCAGCGACGGCAGCGCCGGTGAAGCCCCGCGCGCCACGGCGGCCGTCGTGCGCCTGGTGCGCAATGCGAAGTAAGCGGCACCCAACGCCGGCGGCAGCCGGCGCATCGGGCCTCAGTCTTTGGCCACCTGCAGCACCAGTTTGCCGAAGTTCTCGCCGTTGAAAAGTTTGAGCAGTGTTTCCGGGAAAGTGTCCAGTCCCTCGACGATGTCTTCCTTGCTTTTCATGGTGCCGGCCTTGAGGTAACCCGCCATCTCAGCCACACCGACGTGGTAGCGGTCGGCGTAATCGAATACCACGATGCCTTCCATGCGGGCGCGATTGACCAGCAGCGATAAATAATTGGCGGGGCCCTTCACGGGCGTGGTGTTGTTGTACTGGCTGATGGCGCCGCAGATGATGATGCGGGCGCCGCGCGCCAGCCGCGCCAGCACCATGTCCAGGATCTCGCCGCCCACGTTGTCGAAGTAGATGTCGATGCCCTTGGGGCAATGTTCCTTCAATCCGGCACGCACGTCGCCGTTCTTGTAGTCGATGCAGGCGTCAAAGCCCAGTTCCTTGACCACCCAGTCGCACTTGGCCTTGCCCCCGGCAATGCCCACCACCCGGCAACCCTTGAGCTTGGCAATCTGGCCCACTGTCTGGCCCACGGCGCCGGCCGCGCCGGAAACCACGACGGTTTCGCCGGCCTTGGGCAGGCCGACTTCCAGCAGGCCGAAGTAACCCGTCATGCCGGGCAGGCCCAGCACATTGAGCCAGGATGTCAGGCCCAGGCGCGGGTCGATCTTGAACATGCCGCTGCGCTTGACCTGGTCGGCCGGGATCAGGCAGTACTCCTGCACGTCGAGAGCGGCGTTCACGTAGTCCCCCACGGCAAAGGCCGGGTTTTGTGAGGCGATCACTTTGCCTACACCGCCGGCGCGCATCACGGCGCCGATTTCCACCGGCGGGATGTAGCTCTTGGCGTCGTTCATCCAGCCGCGCATGGCCGGGTCCAGCGACAGGTACAGGGTTTTGACGAGTACGCCGCCCGGGCCGGGTTCGGCGACCGGCTCGGTGGTGAAGCTCCAGTTGTCACGGGTGGGCAGGCCGACGGGACGGCTTGCCAGGCGAATCTGGTGGTTGGCTAGGGTGGCGATGGCGCTCATGGGTGTCTCCGGGAGTGGCGAATGCAAAAAGGCAATGGTAGTGGCGGACTGCCCGCGCGTCAGTCGCCCACGCGATTGCCCTGCCACTGATGGTCGCTTAACCAGCTCAGCTTGAAGCCACACGAAGTGCGCTACGGCGGGGATGTATCTAACCCAGCCGGGGCCGCGGAACCGGCTTTGCCGGGCCGCAGGCGCAGCGCCCCCTCGGGGGGCAGGGGGTGACACGAAGTGCGCGACCGTGGGGGCCATCGTTTATGCTTTAGAGATGAAACTCCACAACTATTTCCGCTCTTCTTCGTCGTTTCGTGTACGTATTGCGATGGAGATCAAGGGTCTGAGCTACGACTACATTCCCGTGCACATCGCCAAAGGCGAGCACAAGCAGCCGTCTTACGCCGCCCTGGCCGCCGACACCCTGGTGCCGCTGCTCGAAGTCGACGGTGAAAAACTTTCGCAGTCCATGGCCATCATCGAATACCTCGATGAAAAACACCCCACACCGGCCCTGTTGCCCGCCGACGCGGTGGGCCGCGCCAAGGTGCGCGCGCTGGCCCAGTCCATCGCCTGCGAAATCCACCCCATCAACAACCTGCGCGTCCTGAAATACCTGGTCAAGGAACTCAAGCTCGACGAAGCTGCAAAGAACGCCTGGTATGTGCACTGGTGCCGCGAAGGCCTGGAGGCCTTTGAACGCCAGCTGGCGCAATTGCCGGCATCGACCTATTGCTATGGCGATACACCAACACTGGCTGATTGCTGCCTGGTGCCGCAGATATTCAATGCCAAACGCTTTAACGTGAGTTTTGACAGACTGCCTCGCACCATGGCCGCGTTCGACGCCTGTATGGCGCTGCCGGCCTTCCAGAAGGCCCAGCCTTCGGCCTGCCCCGACAACGAAGCCTGAGAATGTGGCCCCCACGCTCCCCACTTCGTGTGGTTCACGAGGCCTTGCAGGCCGCGGCTTGCGAGACGCTACGCCTCTGTCGCCTGTCCAAACCTGCTCAAGCAGGTTTGGAGCCGCAGGCTCCAGCCCCTCAGGGGCCAATTTTCCTAAGGGCGGCCCGTCGGAAAATTACCGGTGCCTGCTTTGCATACTGATTGGCTGATTCCCGACTGGCCAGCACCTGCCGGCGTGCGCGCGGTGTTCACCACACGTGCCGGGGGCGTGTCGCCCGTTCCCTATGACAGCCTGAACCTGGGTGACCACGTCGGCGACCAGCCGGCCAATGTTGCGGCGAACCGTGACGTGTTGCGGCGGGCAATGGGCAGTCACCCGGTGTTCCTTCAGCAGGTGCATGGCAGCGAAGTGTTGGTGTTGAGCGCCGATGCCGCCGACGGCCAGACAGCCGATGCCTGCGTGACGGATCAGGCGGGACTTGCCTGCACCATCATGGTGGCCGATTGCCTGCCGGTGCTGCTGGCCAGCGAAGACGGCGCTGTGGTGGCCGCAGCGCATGCGGGCTGGCGTGGGCTGGCAGGAAGTCCGACGAGTCCGCACGGTGTACTTGAGGCAGTTTATGAGTCATTTCGGGCTCTGGCCCAACAAAAACAAGCGCAAGCAGCTATCAAAACAATAGCATGGCTCGGTCCGTGCATCGGGCCTGCAGCGTTCGAAGTCGGCGCTGAAGTCAAGGCCGCGTTCGAAACCGTTCAGCCTGACGCCGGCTGCTGCTTTACGCCGTGCGGCAGCGATAAATACCTTGCCGACTTGCCGGCGCTGGCCCGGTTGCGCCTCATGGCGCTGGGGATTACACAGGTGTACGGCAATGACGGCAGCAATGCCTGGTGCACCGTGGGCAATCCGTCAAGGTTCTTTTCCCACCGACGGGATGCCGGCGTCACTGGTAATGGGTTTGGCACCACGGGGCGCATGGCCGCCTGTATCTGGCGCGTGTGACGGTGAGGATTTGTCTGGGGCTGCGTCCACGCCTGCAGTTTGCTGCAGGCGCTCTGCTGCAGCGCGTTTCTTGATCGCCTTGCTGCGGGCAGGTGCACCCATCAGGTAAACCACCAATGCCACAGGACCCAGTCCATAGAGTACAAAGGTGACCAGTGCCCCCAGAAGTGTGCCGTTGCTGTTGGTGGCTTCGGCAACACTCATCATGAGCACAACGTAAATCCAGGCGATGACAATCAAATACATAAATACGTAGAACTCCGCGGCCCTGGTGAGCAATTTGTAATGCAAATCCTACGATACTGTTGGTGTGCTCAAAAGAGTCACCAGGACTCAACATGGATCGGGGAGACAAGATGAATTTTGACGCAAAGCAGGCCGAAACGGCCCGGCAGATGCAAGAGACCTTTGCGGCAGGCCTGCAGCAGGCCATGAGTGTCATGGCAAACGCCGGATCAGGCGCCGGCTTCAATACTGGTGCAAACAACGGATTCGCACCAATGAGTGCATTCAGCCCAGGCCAAACCCCAGCGGCACTCCAGTTCGATCCGGCCAGGCTCCAGGAATTGCAGCAGCGCTATATCGCAGACGCCTCAGCCCTGTGGAACCAGGGGTTGCAGGAGGGCGCCGATACGCTGGTGTCGTCTGACCGCAGGTTTTCAAGCGCGGCCTGGAAGACCAACCCCGTCTCGAAATTTTCGGCTTCCACCTATCTGCTGAACGCCCGCACCCTCATGGCCCTGGCCGACGCCGTCGAAGGCGACGCAAAGACCCGCGCACGCGTGCGCTTCGCGGTCGAGCAATGGATGGCGGCCACGGCGCCTAGCAATTTCCTGGCGCTCAATGCCGAGGCGCAGCAAAAAGCCATCGAGAGCCAGGGCGAAAGCATCGCCCAGGGTCTCACCAACCTGCTGCATGATCTGAAGCAGGGCCACGTGTCCATGACCGACGAGCGTGTGTTCGAGGTCGGTAAAAACGTCGCCACCACCGAAGGCGCGGTGGTGTTTGAAAATGAATTCTTTCAACTGCTGGAATACAAGCCCCTGACAGCAAAGGTGTACGAAAAGCCTTTCCTGCTGATCCCGCCATGCATCAACAAGTTCTACATCCTTGACCTGCAACCCGAAAACTCGCTGATCCGCTATGCCGTCAGCCAGGGGCACCGCACCTTTGTGGTGAGCTGGCGCAACCCCGATGAGTCGATGGCAAAAAAAACGTGGGACGACTACATCGAGCACGCCGCCATCAAGGCCATTGACGTGGTGCAGGAGATCACCGGCGCAAAGACCCTGAACGCACTGGGTTTTTGCGTGGGCGGCACCATCCTCGGAACAGCGCTGTCCGTGCTGGCCGCACAGGGTAAAAAGCCGGTGGCCAGTGCAACGCTACTCACCTCGTTTCTTGATTTCACCGACACCGGCATCCTTGATATCTTCATCGACGAAACCTCGGTCAAGTACCGCGAGGCCGAGATGGGGGAGGGCGGCTTGCTCAAGGGTCAGGACCTGGCTTCCACTTTCAGCTTCCTGCGTCCGAATGACCTGGTCTGGAATTACGTGGTCGGCAATTACCTGAAGGGCGAAACACCGCCTCCTTTTGACCTGCTGTACTGGAACAGCGACTCCACCAACCTGCCGGGCCCGTTTTACGCCTGGTACCTGCGCAATACCTATTTCGAGAACAATCTCATCAAGCCGGGCAAGACCGTGGTGTGCGGCCAGAAAGTAGACTTGCGCAAGGTCGACATTCCTGTGTACATCTACGGCTCGCGTGAAGACCACATCGTGCCGATTGGCGGCGCTTATGCCTCCACACAGCATTTGCCTGGAAAAAAGCGGTTTGTCATGGGTGCTTCCGGCCATATTGCGGGTGTGATCAATCCACCGGCCAAGAAAAAACGAAGCTACTGGACCCGGGACAAACTGCCTCAGGGGAAATTTCCCGAGACGCAAGCCGGCTGGCTCGAGGGCGCGACAGAACACCCCGGCAGCTGGTGGACCGACTGGTCCGGATGGCTCCAGGGCCATGCTGGCAAGCAAATTGCTGCACCGAAAACCTATGGCAGCCGCAAGTACAAAGTCATTGAGGCTGCGCCGGGCCGCTATGTCAAGGCAAAAGCCTGACACAGCAACCCGCGCCTCGCCAAACCGCATTCATAAAAACGCATTCATAAACGCATCCTAAAACTTCAAAAGGGACACATCATGGAAGACATCGTTATCGTTGCTGCCGGCCGCACCGGCGTCGGTAAATTCGGCGGCTCGCTCGCCAAAATACCCGCAACCGAACTCGGCGCAGCCGTCATCAAGGGTGTGCTGGAGCGTTCCGGCCTCAATGCCGACCAGCTCGGCGAGGTCATCATGGGTCAGGTATTGACGGCCGGCGTCGGCCAGAACCCGGCGCGCCAGTCGGTCATCAAGGCAGGCTTTCCCAACGGCATTCCGGGCCTGACCATCAATGCGGTTTGCGGCTCCGGCCTCAAAGCCGTCATGCTCGCGGCGCAGGCTGTGGCCACGGGTGACAGCGAAATCGTCATTGCCGGCGGCCAGGAAAACATGAGCGCCGCGCCGCACGTACTCAACGGTTCGCGCGACGGCCAGCGCATGGGCGACTGGAAGATGATCGACTCCATGATCGTCGACGGCCTGTGGGATGTCTACAACCAGTACCACATGGGCATTACCGCAGAGAACGTGGCAAAAAAATACGAGATCAATCGGGAAGCGCAGGACGCCTTGGCCCTGGGCAGCCAGACCAAGGCTGCGGCCGCGCAGGACGCCGGCAAGTTCAAGGATGAAATCATCCCCATCACCATTCCGCAGAAAAAAGGTGATCCGGTGATATTTGCCGCGGACGAATTCATCAACCGCAAAACCAGCGCCGAAGGCCTGGCGGGCCTGCGCCCGGCGTTTGACAAGGCCGGTGGTGTGACGGCCGGCAATGCCTCGGGCCTGAACGACGGCGCTGCCGCGGTGATGGTCATGACGGCCAAAAAGGCCGCCGCCCTGGGTCTCAAGCCATTGGCGCGCATCGCCAGCTACGCAACCACCGGCCTCGACCCGGCCTACATGGGCATGGGCCCGGTCCCCGCATCGACCAAGGCACTGCAGCGCGCAGGCTGGAAGGCCCAGGACCTCGACCTGCTCGAAATCAACGAAGCTTTTGCCGCCCAGGCCTGCGCGGTCAACAAGGAAATGGGTTGGGACACTAGCAAGGTCAACGTCAACGGCGGCGCCATCGCGATCGGCCACCCGATCGGCGCGTCCGGCTGCCGCATCCTGGTGACGCTGTTGCACGAAATGGCGCGGCGCGATGCGAAAAAAGGCATTGCCAGCCTCTGCATCGGCGGCGGCATGGGGGTTGCCCTCACACTGGAACGCTGAATATAAGGTAAAAGAGGCTGAGACTGGCTTGCACCGTGCGCAAGCAGCTATTAAATCGATAGCGAATCACGGTGGGCCGTTCGGCAGGGAAGTCACCAGGTAACGGTTTCAGATAATTCACAAAATCAAGGAGAGCGAAATGGCAAAGAAAGTAGCGTATGTCACGGGCGGTATGGGCGGCATTGGAACTGCCATCTGCCAACGACTGGACAAGGACGGGTTCACGGTGATCGCCGGTTGCGGCCCCACGCGCGACTTCACCAAATGGCTCGACGAGCAAAAAGCCCTGGGCCATACTTTTTATGCTTCCGTGGGCAACGTCGGCGACTGGGATTCCACCGTCACGGCCTTTGACAAGGTCAAGGCCGAGCATGGCCCCGTGGCTGTGCTGGTCAACAACGCCGGCATCACGCGCGACGGCCAGTTCCGCAAGATGAGCAAGGCCGATTGGGATGCCGTGATCTCCACCAACCTCAACAGCATGTTCAATGTGACCAAACAGGTCATCGAGGGCATGATTGAAGCGGGTTTCGGGCGCATCATCAACATCTCGTCGGTCAACGGCCAGAAGGGCCAGTTCGGCCAGGTGAACTATTCCACGGCCAAGGCCGGCCTGCACGGCTTCACGATGGCGCTGGCGCAAGAGGTCGCGGCCAAGGGCGTGACGGTCAACACGGTAAGCCCCGGCTATATCGGCACCGACATGGTCAAAGCCATACGCCCTGACGTGCTGGAGAAAATCGTCGCAGGCGTGCCCGCCAAACGGCTCGGCCAGCCCGAGGAGATCGCCTCCATCATTTCGTGGATCGCGTCCGATGAAGGCGGCTATGCGACCGGCGCCGACTTCTCGCTCAATGGCGGCCTGCACATGGGTTGATTGCCCTCACCGGCCCGTGGCTGAAAACCCGCTACGGCGGGTTTTTTTGTGCCCGGCTGTTTGTCGCAAACAACCTGCAAAGCCGTCAAACGCGTGGGGACTTCGCAATGGGTCACTTCAATCGTCTGTAGTAAATTAAACAGACACGTTCGACGGGACAGCCCGCACACCGGGCTGTGTCGCAGGCCTTCCCTGGAGTCCGAACGACTCTTAACCGCTTTTCGCTTTCGAGAAGGAATCCTCCTGCATGCCCCATAGCGTTTCATTGATCAGCACGATTGCCGCCGGCCTGGGCCTGGCCCTGATTTTTGGTTTTCTTGCCGTGCGGCTGCGCTTGCCCGCGCTGGTGGGCTACCTGCTCGCGGGTGTGATCATCGGGCCGTTCACTCCCGGCTTTGTAGCGGATGCGGAGATCGCGAGCCAGCTCGCTGAAATCGGGGTGATGCTGCTGATGTTCGGAGTCGGGCTTCATTTCTCGCTGGACGACCTGCTGGCGGTGCGCAAGATTGCGGTGCCTGGCGCCATCGTGCAGATGACGGTCGCCACCGCGCTCGGCATGGGCCTCGCGCACTGGTGGGGCTGGAATCTCGGGGGAGCGCTGGTGTTCGGCCTGTCGCTGTCCGTCGCCAGTACCGTGGTGCTGCTTCGGGCCCTTGAAAGCCGCGGCATCCTCGACTCGGTCAATGGGCGGATTGCCGTGGGTTGGCTGGTCGTGGAGGACCTGGCCATGGTGCTGGTGCTCGTGCTGCTTCCGCCGCTGGGCGGCTGGCTGTCGGGCAAGGTCGATGCCGATGTCAATGCGCTGTGGAAAACACTGGGCATTACGCTGCTGCAAGTGGGCGGTTTTGTGGCGCTGATGCTGGTGGTGGGGCGCCGCTTCTTTCCCTGGGTGCTGTGGCAGGTGCAGCGCACCGGTTCGCGCGAGCTGTTCACGCTGTGCGTGGTGGCCGCCGCAGTGAGCATCGCTTTCGGCGCGACGGCGCTGTTCGGCGTGTCTTTCGCCCTGGGTGCTTTCTTCGCCGGCATGGTGATGCGCGAATCCGAGTTCAGCCACCGGGCGGCCGAAGAGTCGCTGCCTTTGCGCGACGCTTTCGCCGTGCTGTTTTTCGTATCGGTGGGCATGCTGTTCGACCCCTGGGTATTGCTGGAGCGGCCACTGCAGGTGCTGGCCGTGGTGGGCATCATCATCGTCGGCAAGACATTGGCGGCCGGCTTGCTGGTGATGGCATTTCGCTATCCGCTGAACACCGCGCTCACCGTCTCGGCCAGTCTCGCGCAGATCGGGGAGTTCTCTTTCATCCTGGTGGGCCTGGGTGCGTCGTTGGGCCTGCTGCCCCCTGAAGGGCAAAGCCTTGTGCTGGCGGGTGCGCTGATCTCGATTGCTCTAAACCAGTTGGTCTTCAAGGCAGTTGAACCCTTGCAGCAATGGATCCTGGCAAAGTCACCTCTGGCGCGCAAGCTGGAGGCCCGCGATGACCCGACGGCCGAGTTGCCGGCCACGACCGACCAGAAGTATTTGTCGAACCATGTGGTGCTGGTGGGCTACGGACGGGTAGGGCGGCGCATTGCCGATGCACTGAAGGCCCATCACATTCCGTTTGTGGTGGCAGAGCAGAATCGCGAGGCAGTGGAACGGCTTCGGGAGCAGGGTATTGCGGCCGTGTCTGGCGATGCGGTGGAGGCGGAAGTTCTGGTTCAGGCCCACATTGCGCAGGCGCGCATGCTCGTGATTGCGACACCCGACACGCTGGACGTCAGGCGTATGGTCGCCACTGCGCGTTCACTGAATCCAGCCATCGAAACCGTGGTGCGCACCCACAACGAGGCCGAGGCGCGCCTGCTCGACAACGAGAAGGCCGGCAAGGTCTTCCTCGGTGAGCAGGAGCTGGCACAGTCCATGGCGCGCCATGTGCTGGAGCGCGCCGGCGCGTCAACCGCAGCGCATTAGGCGCCTGCTCTGGCCCGCAACACGGCGGAGCGCACAAGCGCAAGCCTGTCGTTGCCGAAATACATGTCGTCGCCCACAAAGAAGGTAGGTGAACCGAACGCACCGCGCCGGATCGCTTCGTCGGTGTTGCTTTTGAGTTGATCCTTGATGTCGGGCCTTGCGATGCCAGCCAGAAACGCTGCGGGATCAATGCCAACTTGCCGGCAAATCGCGGCCAGCACGTCATCCTGCGAGATATCTTCTTCACGTGTGAAATAGGCTGCGAAGGTGGCTTCGATAAATTCAAGGTAGTGCGGCTCGGCCGTGGCATCCTGTGCAATCCACAGGCAGCCGCGCATGGCCTTGACACTGTTGACCGGAAATACCTTGGGTGGAAATGCAATCTTCAGGCCCGCTTGGCGTGCGTTGTCCTGCACGTCCTTGAGCGTATAGCGGTTCTTCGGTGAATTCATGTCTTCCCGCGCGGCATAAATGCCTTTGTTGACGCTGTTGAAGATGCCTCCTACCAGCACCGGCCGCCAGCGAATGGCTTCCCCTAACTCGGCTGCCAGCGGCTGGATGTTGCGAAAAGCGATGTAGGTCCAGGGGCTGGAGCAGTCGAAGAAGAATTCAATCATGGGTATCCCGGTTTTTGAGGAAGGAAAAGGGGGTCAGGAAACCTTGTGCGCGCCGTCCCGTACGCTTTGCGCTGTCTGGCCAAACAGGGCCTTGCGCGCCTCATCGGTCAGCGCCGGTGCGCGCAGTTCCTTGCCCAGGTTCAGCCCGCGTTTGACGGCAGGCCTTTCAAACAGGGCGTCGTACCAGCGTTGTACATGGGGAAATTTTTGCAAGTCAACCTGCTGAGCCTTGTGTGTACGCACCCAGGGAAAGATGGCCATGTCGGCGATGGAGTAAGCAGCACCCGCCACATGCGCACCGGTTCGTGCCAGTTGCGCATCGAGCACGCCGTAAAGGCGGTCCACTTCCTTGCTGTAGCGCTCGATCGCATAGGGGATTTTGTCCGGCGCATACAAAAGAAAATGCCCGTTTTGCCCCGCCATGGGACCGAGCCCACCCATCTGCCACATCAGCCACTGCATAGCCTGGTAGCGCTCGCGAAGTTCGGTCGCGGCAGGCAGAAAGCGGCCAGTCTTTTCGGCCAGGTACATGAGGATGGCGCCGCTTTCAAATACCGCCAGAGGCGTGCCGCCGCCGGCGGGTGCGTTATCAACGATGGCCGGCATGCGGTTGTTGGGGCTGATCGCGAGAAATTCCGGCGTGAACTGCTCACCCTTGCCGATGTTCACCGGGATCAGCTGGTAAGGCAGGCCGCATTCTTCCAGCATGATGGAAATCTTCCAGCCGTTGGGTGTGGGCCAGTAGTGCAGGTCAATCATGGGAAATCCTCGAGGTTCTTGAACTTGTTGAGCGCTAGATCAATGGCGCCAGCTGTGGATGGTCGGCGGCGATTTTCCGGGCTTCGTTGCCGCCCGGCTCCATCATCCGGAAATCAGAAAAATCAAAGCCCGGACCCACCATGCAGGCCACGAGGGTGTAGCCCGCTACCGCATTCGCCCGCGGCCTGGCCGCCTGCCACAGGCCGGCAGCCACAATGTGTTGAGGGGTGGTTGTCGTGCTGACGGGGCCCAGTGCCGTGCCGCGCAGGCGGTTGTCCGCCGCGTTCCATGTCCAGAGATCGAGCGGTGCGCCCTCCAGATGTACCCACACCTCGTCGGAAAGAACGCAGTGCCAGCGTGAGTGCTGTGTGGCGTCAAGCAAAAAGTAAATCGAGGTCAGGGCATTGCGAGCCGGTCTTCCGTCTTGCGGCGCCACTTGTTGTGTGGAGCGAAACACTTCGCAGTACCAGCCGCCTTCCGGATGCGGCTGCAGCCGCAGCTGTTCAATGAGCTGGCGGGCGCGGGGCGTCGTAGTGGGCAGGTCTGGAGTGTGACTGGACTGGGGCATGAGGCGCAGTGTGCCTTAAACCCGGGCTGGCTTTCAACCTGCCCCGATTGTCCTTGGGCACCTGCGGGACAGGCGTTACTCCAGGTCCTCGATCGCCAGGCTGTGGTACTTCTGTGCATAGGAAAAAGGCACCGTGCGCACGACTTCCATGATGCGCTCCGTGGCGTCCTTGGACGGCACCGGAATCATCAGCGCGTGGTGGCCTTCCCTCGCGAGGTCCACGTACTTGTGGACCGTCGCGCCCTCGGTGCCTACACGCGGCAGGTTCACGTCCGAATGGCCATCCGCCTTGCCGATGTCTTCGAGGATGTCTTCCGGTGTCAGCAGCATGATGCCGTTGCTGGCCATTTCCAGTTCATGGGCCACGTGCCTGGCGTCTTCAAGATTCGGGAACATGATGAACGCGTAGCCGGTGGGATAAAACACACCACCCATACTGAGCATTTTTTTGGTCAGTTCGAAGTTCTTCATGGCGAGTCCTTTCATGCATTGCGTTGGTTCAACGAATCATTAAGGCGCGGAAACTGTAAATTTCCGGTCAGCAATCACATCCTCTTCCTGTCAGACACAGACGTCAAGGGCCGTTGATAGGTATGGAATTTCTGCTTCAAGCAGGGGCCGCGGGACTGGCTTTGCCAGACCGCAGGCGCAGCGGCCCCCTCGGGGGGCAGGAAGCTACACGAAGTGAGCGACCGTGGGGGCTACAAGTCCTCAAGCTTGATGGTCGGCTCAGCCATCACACGCACGGTGCTTTGCAGGCCCTGCAGGAGCTGGTTGGCGAAGTAGCTGCTCTGGGTGTCGGGCTCCAGTGCAGCAAACACTAGGTTGCCAAGCGGTTGATTCAGAGGCACATAGTAGCTGCCGCGAGGCACGTCCACCACGCCGCGTGTCAGGCTGACCTGGACCTTGAGAACGGCTTTGCCGTCGGCGATGGTGCCGCGCACGTCCTGGCGTTCACCCGAGGTGCTGGACGTTTCCCGATAGCTGTCGCCGAGCATGGAACCCTGTTCGGCAACGCGCTGCACCTGGACACCGTGCAGCCGCAGCCGGTCGACGGCCACGGTGGAGGACGCCGACAGCCAATAGCCGCAGGGGCGTGCGCGAGCTTTAAGGCTGCGCAACGCGAGGGCAGAATCCCAGTCCACGGACACTGTCTTGTCGGCCCCTGTCACGGGGTCGAGCATGAGCAAGTCGTACTGTGCGGAAGTAGGCGCGGCCTCCACGACGGCTTCCTCCTTGCAGGCTTTGGCGCCGACTTCCTTGTCGAGGTAGGGCCGCAGCTGTTGCAGCTCGTTCGCGCGCTGGGCGGTGCTCGCCAGCGCACTGGTGATGGCTGTCACGTGGGTGTGGACGCGCCGCTGGATATGCAGGCGGCCAATGCCAACTCCGCGTGTTTCGATCAGCAGGCTGATGGCGTTTTTCAGTCCGTAAACATTTCGGCTGGTGTCGGGTTGGGTGCCGCCCATCGAGATTTTTTTGTCGGCCAGGTCGCTTGAGGTGGTGTAGTACCACTCCGTGGTGAGGTTTTGGCCCTTGAGGGCAGTTAGCAGAGGGCGCCGGTACCACTCCTCCGCGGCCTTGGTCAAAAACTCGGGCAGGTTGGCAGTGGTGGCGTACTGGAACAACGCGTCGAACTTCTGCACGCTGCCGAACTTCTGCAGGAAGCGGCCCACGACCGTGTACTCATGGGCGTCGACCACCACAGTGGGGTGGTAATCACGGGCGAGCCTGGCAAGCGCCTGGGCTTCCGGCGTGTTGAGCAGCATGTGGTCGCGGTTCATGTCCAGCCCGCCTGTGGTCGCACGTTGCTCATTCGCTGCACCATCAGGATTGGCGCGCGGAACAATCACTACATTGATGCGGTCCAGCGCGGGCTGCAGCAAGCCTTGTGCAAGCTCCCGGGCGATGACCAGCAGCGCCTCGCTGCCGGCAGGCTCGTCGCCATGCTGCTGGCCTACCAGGAGCACCGTGGGCTTGCCTGCTGACTGCATTACCGTGGGGTCCGTGCCACCGGCGCGGGTCAGGACCAGTGCTTCAAGTGTTTCACCGCGCTGTGACCGGCCTATGGGCAGCACGGCAGCCCTGACCCCGGGCGTGCGGGAAGCTGCGGCGGCCTGTTCGCGCAGCCATGCCTGGATTTCGGCCTGCGTGGTGAACGTGGTGCGGCCGGCTTGCAGTCCAGGCGTGTTGTAAACAACGGAGGGCGCTGGAAAGCGCGCGGCAACCGCGTCGCTATAAGGTGCTGGTTGGCCGCCCGTTGCTGTCGGGGGCGCCACGGGCGAGGTCTGGACTACAGCGGCCGCAGGCGCAGGACGTTGCGCGGCGGGCGCTGGGGCTGGTGAGGGCGCAGAAGTCTGTGTGGAGGGTGGCGTCCATGGCGGAAGCGGTACCGAAGTGCAGGCGGCCAGCAATGCCAGCGGAAGCAGCAGGGCAAGCGGATACATGCGATACGCGGGCGGAAGGTGAGGGTGTGGAGTGGAATTGTGCGGCATGGTCGGCGTCATTTTTTCCTGCACTTCAAGGCCTGAGCTGGTCGGATGGTGTAACCGTCCATATTACCCGCTTGCCGGAGTGCGGCACGCCGGTTTGGGCGAATTCCCGGGCCTCTGCAGCAAGGCCGCCACGGTTTTTGCCCGACTCCGACAGGTTCCTGTATTCCTACACAAGCGCTCCCGGGTTTCCCACAAATCTCGCGCGAGCGTCGGCCTAAATTGGCTTGGCGGCTGGCTTTGCTGGCCGCATTGAATTTCAACCCACAAACAGACTGACCATTAACCCCAAAGAGGATCCCCATGAGCAAAGCACCTCCGAAAAAGCACGATGCCGTAGACCTGCTGGATGCCGACCATATTGCCGTCAAAAAACTGTTTACCACCTTCAAGAAGTTGTGCGACAGCCATGCGTCCGGCGAGGAGAAGCGCGAAGTAGCCGACAAGATCTGCCAGGAGCTGACGGTGCACGCGCAAATTGAGGAAGAAATCTTCTATCCACAAGTGCGCGCGGCCATCAATGACGACGCGCTGCTCGACGAGGCAGAAGTGGAGCACGGTACGGCCAAAGACCTGATCGCACAGATATCGGGCATGGATCCGGAAGACGACCTGTATGACGCTCGTGTGACGGTACTGGGCGAATACATCGACCACCATGTGAAGGAGGAGCGCGAGGAAATGTTCGTCAAGGCCCGCAAGTCCAGGCTGGACCTGGTTGCGTTGGCCGACGAGCTAAGCCAGCGCAAAATGGAACTCATGGACGAATTCAAAACTGCCGAGGTCTGACGGTTTTTGGGCGGGCTTCTCCGGGCCAAAACCCTGCGCCGCTGCGGGTGCGTCCTTTCTGGGAAAATGGGGCTATGTCAGCCCCATTTCCATTTCCCGCTGCGCCTGTATCCGGCGCATCTGCCGCATTGCCGGGCCATCCCTGGCGGCTGAGCGTGGCGCCGATGATGGACTGGACCGACCGGCATTGCCGCCACTTTCACCGGTTGTTGTCGCGCCACGCCTTGCTCTACACCGAAATGGTGACCACGGGTGCCTTGATCCACGGTGACGTGGAGCGCCACTTGCGCTTCGACGCCGAAGAACATCCCGTGGCATTACAGCTGGGCGGCAGCGAGCCGGCGGATCTGGCGCGCTGTGCGCAGCTGGGCGAACAATGGGGCTATGACGAAATCAACCTCAACTGCGGGTGCCCCAGCGAGCGCGTGCAGCGCGGGGCTTTCGGCGCCTGCCTGATGGCCGAGCCGCAGCTGGTGGCCGATTGCGTGAAAGCCATGGTCGATGTGGTCGATGTGCCGGTCACGGTGAAGCACCGCATCGGCATCGACAAGGCTGAAAGCTATGAATTCGTGCGCGACTTTGTGGGCACGGTGAGCGAGGCCGGTTGCAAGGTCTTTATCGTGCATGCGCGCAACGCCTGGCTCAAGGGCCTTTCCCCCAAGGAAAACCGCGAGGTGCCGCCGCTGCGTTATGAGTTGGTGCACCGCCTCAAGAAGGAATTGCCGGGCCTGGTCATCTGCATCAACGGCGGCATCAACACGCAGGAAGAGGTGACCGGGCATTTGGCCGCGCTTGACGGCGTGATGATAGGCCGTGAGGCCTATCACAACCCCTGGTGGCTGGCTTCCTGGGACAGCGCTTTCTTCGGCGCTGCCGAATCCCTGCCGACCCGTGAAGCTGTGGAATCGCAGATGTGCGACTACATGGTGCGCGAGGCCGCTGAGCATGGCACACCCAAGAGCGCCATTGCGCGCCACATGCTGGGCCTGCGCAACGGCTTGCCCGGTGCGCGGCGCTGGCGCCAGGTCTGGAGTGACCACCGCCTGCGCGACCTCCCGCCGCATGCCGTGATGGCGCTGGCACACGAAATGCCGGCTTCGTCGCCATCGACGCTAGCCGACACCACCGCCATGGCCGATGCCTGATTCCGCGCAAAAACAGGCGCGCCAGGCGTTGGCCTTGCTCTGGTTGGTACCGGCGCTCTGGACAGTCAACTACATCGTGGCGCGCAAGGCGCCGGGCGTGATAGGCCCTTATCTGCTGGCTTTCGGGCGCTGGGGCCTGGCGGCGTTGCTTCTGCTGCTGCTTACGCGGTCCGAGCTGTGGCGCCAGCGCGGCCACATCGCCAAAGTGTGGTGGCAGTATCTGGTGCTCGGTACCTTGGGCATGGTGATTTGCGGCGCCTGGGTTTACCAGGGGGCGCGGTCCACCGGTGCGATGAATATCGCGCTTATTTATGCAGCGTCGCCGGTGCTGATAGGTCTGGGGGCAGTGATCTGGCTCGGTGAGCGCCTGGGCCTGCGCCAGGGCCTGGGGGTGCTGCTGGCCATCGCCGGTGTGGTGCACGTCGTGGTCAAAGGCCAATGGACCGCACTGGCTGGCGTGCAGTTCTCGGCAGGAGACCTGTGGATCGTGGCTGCCACGGTGTCATGGGCTGCCTATGCCTTGCTGCAAAAGCAGTGGCCCAGCCCGCTTGGCGCCACGGCCAGGCTGGCGGCCATCTGCGTAGGCGGTAGCCTGGTCTTGCTTCCCTTGACTGTTTGGGAAATGTCGCGGCCTGATGCCCTGTCGTTAAGCGGCTACGGGCTGTGGCTGATCGTGGTGGCCGCAATTGTGCCGGGGCTGGGCGCTTACTGGATTTACGGCTGGGCGCAAAAAATCCTGGGTGCCAGCCGTGTGGCAGTGTCGCTGTACCTGGGTCCTCTCTATGCGGCGCTGGCTGCCTGGGGCGTGCTGGGCGAACCGTTGGGCTGGCACCACGCGGTGGGTGCCGCATTGATACTGCCCGGCGTATTTTTTGTAACGGGCGCCGACAAAGGGCTGACTAAAAAACATTCAGGGCCGATACTGACAGAAGGCACTTGAAATTCCTGACACGCATTGGTGACTTCAGCTTGCGGTCTGCTGTTTGTCCATGCAACGCGTGTGTCTGATTTTTGTCTGTTGAATGCGCTTCGGCTTTGAAATGAATCACGGCCAGCGATTTTTCATTCTTCAACAAAACCTTCAAAGCTGCCAGATCGCCTGCGCACTCAGCTATTAAAAAGATAGCAAACTCAACGACCATGAAGACGGACGTGCGATGGTTCCGGCAAGGTGCACACACGCATACATATCGCCCGCATTCGTTAAAAAATACGCTGTACCTATTCGCGCATTTGGAAAATAATGGAAACGATTGTTCCCTGGAACTTTCCGTTGATGCTGCGATCTACCAATCGCATGGTGTGAGATAACAGTCGATGCATTGCGCGGAATCTGAAGCAGATTTCCATCATGAGTCGGGGTGCTTCGGTTCCCGCGCGCAAAGGAGGCTTTATGGATGTCGTCCGTAATTTTCTGACGCGTTATGAACAGACGCGAGAAGAGGAGTTGTCCATCGAGGACTACCTCGACGCCTGCAAGCGCAGTCCTCTCGTCTACGCCACCGCGGCTGAGCGCATGCTCGCCGCCATTGGTGAGCCTGAACTGCTGGACACCCGGCATGACCAGCGCCTGTCGCGTCTGTTCGGCAACAAGGTCATCAAGATCTACCCGGCGTTCCGCGACTTTTACGGCCTGGAGGATCCCATCGAACAGGTGGTTTCCTATTTCCGCCATGCTGCGCAGGGCCTGGAAGAGAAAAAACAAATCCTCTATTTGCTGGGCCCTGTGGGTGGCGGCAAATCGTCGATCGCCGAGCGGCTCAAACAGCTGATGGAGCAAGTACCTTTTTACGCCTTGAAGGGATCGCCTGTTAATGAGTCTCCGCTCAGCCTGTTCAATAATGCAGAGGACCTTCCGCTGCTCGAGTCCCAGTACGGCATTGCACCGCGTTACCTGCAGCGAGTCATGTCGCCGTGGGCGGTCAAGCGCCTCGAGGAGTACGGCGGGGATATTCGCCGGTTCCGTGTGGTCAAGCGCTTTCCTTCCATACTGAAGCAGTGCGCCATTTCCAAAACAGAGCCTGGCGACGAGAACAACCAGGACATCTCTTCGCTGGTCGGCAAGATCGACATCCGCAAGCTGGAGACTTACGCCCAGGACGATCCGGACGCCTACAGCTATTCCGGCGGCCTGTGCCTGTCCAACCAGGGCTTGCTTGAATTTGTGGAGATGTTCAAGGCGCCCATCAAAGTGCTGCATCCCTTGCTGACCGCCACTCAGGAAGGCAACTTCAAGGGCACGGAGGGCTTTGGCGCCATTCCCTTCGACGGCATCGTGATGGCGCACTCCAACGAAAGCGAGTGGAAGGCGTTCAAGAACAACAGGAACAACGAGGCTTTCCTGGACCGGATTTACATCGTCAAAATTCCGTATTGCCTGCGCGTGTCGGAGGAAGTGAAGATTTATGAAAAGCTGATTCACAACTCCTCGCTGCACAACGCCATCTGCGCGCCCGGCACCCTGAAGATGATGGCGCAGTTTGCCGTGCTGACGCGCCTGAAGGAGCCCGAGAGCTCCAGCATCTTCAGCAAGCTGCAGGTGTATGACGGCGAAAATCTCAAGGACACCGACCCGAAAGCCAAGAGCTACCAGGAATACCGCGACTATGCGGGTGTCGATGAGGGAATGAATGGGATCTCGACGCGTTTTGCCTTCAAGATTTTGTCCAAGGTGTTCAACTTCGACTCCACCGAAATCGCGGCCAACCCTGTGCACCTGATGTATGTGCTGGAGCAGCAGATCGAGCGCGAGCAGTTCCCGCCTGAAACCGAGCAGAAGTACCTGGCCTATATCAAGGAAATCCTGGCCATGCGTTATGCCGAGTTCATCGGCAAGGAAATCCAGACGGCCTACCTGGAGTCCTATTCGGAATACGGGCAGAACATTTTCGACCGGTACGTGACCTACGCCGACTTCTGGATCCAGGACCAGGAATACCGTGATACCGATACTGGCGAAATCTTTGACCGCTCGGCGCTCAATGCCGAGCTCGAGAAAATCGAGAAGCCTGCCGGCATCAGCAACCCGAAAGACTTCCGCAACGAGATTGTCAATTTCGTGTTGCGCGCGCGGGCCAACAATGCGGGCAAGAACCCGGTCTGGACCAGCTACGAAAAACTCCGTACCGTGATCGAGAAAAAGATGTTCTCGAACACCGAAGACCTGCTGCCAGTGATTTCGTTCAATGCCAAGGCCAGCGCGGACGAGCAGCAAAAACACGAAGACTTCGTCAACCGCATGGTCGCCAAGGGGTATACCACGCGGCAGGTCCGGTTGCTGTGCGACTGGTACCTGCGGGTACGCAAGAGTTCCTGAGGGCCGCGGCGCGCCGTGGCGGCGCGTCCTGTGTCAGGTGTAGTCATGTGTATGTGACCGGAGATCAACGTGCTCCAGCAAGTCATTGACAGGCGGTTGGCGGGAAAGAACAAGTCCATCGGCAACCGCGAGCGTTTCCTGCGCCGATTCCGTGGGCAGATACGCGACGCCGTGCGCCGTGCTGTCGCGGGCCGCAGCATCCATGACATCGAACAGGGCGAAGACGTCACATTGCCGCGGCGCGACGTTTACCAGCCGGTGTTTGGTCATACCGGCGGCACGCGCGAGACTGTGCACCCCGGTAACCGCGAATACGTACGCGGCGACCGCATCGCGCGGCCGCAGGGCGGCAGCGGCGGCGGGTCGGGCGGTGAGGCCAGTCCCGACGGTGAGGGTGAGGACGACTTTGTCTTCCGCATCACGCGCGAAGAGTTCATGCAGTATTTTTTTGACGACCTTGCGCTGCCCGATCTCATACGTACCCAGCTTTTGCCCGATGCGCCGGAATGGAAGTCCCGCCGCGCCGGTTTCATCTCGGACGGAACGCCGACCAACCTGCACGTGGTGCGTTCGCTGCGGGTCGCGCTCAGCCGGCGCATCGCCATAGGCGGGGAGACGCGGCGGCAGGTGCATGAGCTGGAGGCGCAGCTGGCGCTGGCGCTGCGCGACGCGCCGGACCTGCCTGACGAGATTCTTTCCTTGAGGACACAAGTCGACGCGCTTCGCCGGCGCCTCAAGGCCATCCCGTTTTTCGATCCCTTCGATCTGCGTTACCGCAACCGGGTCAGGGTGCCGCAGCCCAGTGCCAAGGCGGTCATGTTTTGCCTGATGGATGTATCGGGCTCCATGGACGAAACGCGCAAGGACATCGCCAAACGGTTTTTTATCCTGCTGTACCTGTTCCTCAGGAAGCATTACGAGAAAACCGACGTCATCTTCATTCGCCACCACACCCAGGCCACCGAGGTGTCCGAAGAGGAATTCTTCCAGTCCACCGAAACCGGTGGCACCGTGGTGTCCAGCGCACTGGCCTTGATGCACCAGATCATCCAGGAGCGCTATCCTCCCGGCGACTGGAACATCTATGGCGCCCAGGCTTCGGACGGCGATAACTGGCACCAGGATTCGGCACGCTGCCGCGAATTGCTGGTCGGCAAGCTGCTGCCGGTGTCGCGGTATTTCGCCTATGTCCAGGTCGGTGAAGAGGACCAGAACCTCTGGGAGGAGTACACCCAGGTGCAAGAGGACAACCGTAATTTCGCGATGCGCAAGGTCGCAGCCGCGGACGAGATTTTCCCGGTGTTCAGGGAGTTGTTCAAAAAAGGCGTCAAGCCATGACAAAGAGCGAGAGAAAGCCTGCCGAAGTGGCGGCGCCTGGCTTGTCCGGCACCGGGCGCCGGCATGCCTGCCTGCCCAGCCCGTCCGACTGGTCCTTCGAGTTGATCGAGCTCTACCACGGCGAGATTGCGCGAAAGGCAAAGTCCTTCGGCCTGGACACCTACCCGGTGCAACTCGAGGTCATCACGGCCGAGCAGATGATTGATGCCTATGCCTCGGTGGGCATGCCGGTGAACTATCGGCACTGGTCCTTCGGCAAGCAGTTCATCTCGACGGAAAAAAATTACCGGCGCGGCCAGATGGGGCTGGCTTACGAAGTCGTGATCAATTCCAACCCCTGCATCGCCTACCTGATGGAAGAAAACACCATGCCCATGCAGGCGCTGGTGATGGCGCATGCCTGCTACGGGCACAACTCCTTCTTCAAGGGAAACTACCTGTTCCAGATGTGGACCGACGCCGGCGCCATCGTCGACTACCTGGTATACGCGCGGGCCTACATTGCCGAGTGCGAAGAGCGCCACGGCTGGGAGCCCGTCGAGCAGCTGCTGGATTCCTGCCATGCCCTGATGAGCCACGGCGTGGACCGTTACCAGCGCTCGCAGAAGCTGTCGCTGGCGGAGGAAGAAGCCCGCCGCAAGGACCGCGAGGCTTATCTGCAGCAGCAGCTCAATGACCTGTGGCGCACAGTCCCCAGGTCTGCCGACAAGCCGGCCGAAAAAACCCATCGCCGTTTTCCGCCGGAGCCGCAGGAAAACATCCTGTATTTCATCGAGAAGAACGCGCCCCTGCTGGAACCCTGGCAGCGCGAGGTGATCCGCATCGTGCGCAAGATCGGCCAGTATTTTTACCCACAGCGCCAGACGCAGATCATGAATGAAGGCTGGGCCACCTTCTGGCATTACACACTGCTCAATTCCCTGTACGACGAGGGCTTGCTGACCGACGGCTTCATGATCGAATGCCTGCGATCCCACACCAATGTCATTTACCAGCCGCCGGTGACACATCCGGGCTACAACGGCGTCAACCCCTACGCGCTGGGGTTTGCCATGTTCAGCGACCTCAAGCGCATTTGCGAGTCTCCCACGGAAGAAGACCGGCAGTGGCTGCCGGACGTTGCCGGCTCCAACTGGCTGGAGACGCTGGACTACGCGATGCGGCATTTCCGCGACGAGAGTTTCATCGGGCAATACCTTTCGCCGCGTCTGATACGCGAATTCCGCCTCTTCTCAGTGGTGGATGATGCGAGCAAGTCCGAGCTTGAAGTGGCGGCCATTCATGACGACGCGGGTTATCGGCATGTACGCGAGGCGCTGTCGCGCCAGCATGACCTGAATTACCGCGAGCCCAACATACAGGTCTGGGACGTGGACGTGCGCGGGACCCGCTCCCTGACCTTGCGCCACAGCCGCCACAACGACCGAACGCTCACGGACGATGTCCAGGAGGTGATCAAGCATGTTGCGCGCCTTTGGGGTTTTCCCGTCCTGCTTGAAAGTGTGGACAAGCATGGCAAGGTGGTGCAGCACTGGGAGGCGCTGCCGCAGGCCTGATTTCATTCAGGGGTCGGCCGGAAGGTGGGGTTGTCAGGCCGCCGCTTCCAGTCCGTTCCTGAAGTGCTCCCGCATGCGCTGCGCGGTGGCATTCGCGTCGCCTGACGACAGCGCCTGCATGATGGCGCGATGCTCGGCAAGCGACTCTTCAATGCGGCCACTTTTGAGCAGCGAGTTGTGGCGGTTGAGCTTCATGACCTTGCGCAGGTCGGCCACCATCTGGTCGCGCCAGCGGTTGTTGGCGATTTCCAGCAGGCGCATGTGAAAGGCTTCATTGATCTCGAAGAACCGCTCACGGTTGCCGACGGCTTTCTCGAGTTCGTTATGCAGGCCCTGCAGTTCCTTGAGCTGGGAAGGCGTCGCCTGGGTGGCCACCACACCGGCCGCGTCGCTCTCCAGCAGCGCAAGCAGGTGATACACATCGGCCAGGTCCCGCTCAGACACTTCGGTTACATAGGCGCCGCGCCGCACCTTCATCGTGACCAGGCCTTCGGTGGCCAGCACTTTCAGGGCTTCGCGCAGCGGCGTTCGGCTGATGCCGTATTCCTCGGCCAGCTTGAGCTCGTCAATCCAGCTGCCCGGCGTCAGTTCGCGGTTGAAGATGCGCTGGCGCAAAAGCTCCGCCACTTCTTCGTAAAGCGCTCGAGGGGTCAGGGACACTGCGGCCATGGGTATAAATTTTTTGAATGTGCGAAAGCTTCGAGTGGGCGCTGCTTTCGATCAGCGCTGCACGCGAGTTAGTGGGCATCTTACTTCAAACTGAATTTTGCATCAATAATTATAAATGATGTAAACTTGGCCGGATTCATGACTTCCTCTCATGCTGAGCCTATGCTGTTTCTATCGCAGCACCCGGCGTGAAGACCCGTTACGGTAAACCCATCCCATGTCCAAGCCCAGCAAAGAACCTGAATTTCCTGCAGCCAGCCTCGAAGCATGGGCCAAAGCCGCTGCCAAATCGGCGCCTGGCGGCGATGTGGGCGCGCTGAACTGGCAGACGCCAGACGGTATCAGCGTCAAGCCGCTTTACACCGCCGAAGATACCAAAGACCTTCCGCACACCAACACGCTGCCGGGTTTTGAGCCTTTCATCCGCGGCCCACAGGCCACCATGTATGCGGTGCGCCCATGGACGATCCGTCAGTACGCCGGCTTTTCCACGGCTGAGGAGTCGAATGCTTTCTATCGCAAGGCGTTGGCCGCGGGAGGGCAGGGCGTGTCGGTGGCGTTTGACCTGGCCACGCACCGCGGCTACGACAGCGACCATCCGCGTGTGACCGGCGACGTGGGCAAAGCCGGCGTGGCGATTGATTCGGTCGAGGACATGAAAATCCTGTTCGACCAGATCCCGCTGGACAAGGTCAGCGTCTCCATGACCATGAACGGCGCGGTGCTGCCGGTGCTGGCAGGGTATGTGGTCGCGGCCGAAGAGCAGGGCGTGAGCCAGGAAAAACTGAGCGGAACCATCCAGAACGACATCCTCAAGGAGTTCATGGTCCGCAATACGTATATCTTTCCGCCCCAGCCCAGCATCCGCATCATCGGCGACATCATTGAATACACGGCGCAGAACATGCCGAAGTTCAATTCGATCTCGATCTCGGGTTATCACATGCAGGAGGCCGGTGCCAACCAGGCGCTTGAACTGGCCTTCACCTTGGCCGACGGGAAAGAGTATGTGAAAACCGCGCTGGGCAAGGGCCTGGACGTGGATGAATTCGCCGGGCGCCTGAGTTTCTTCTGGGCCATCGGCATGAACTTCTATCTGGAAGTCGCCAAGATGCGCGCCGCCCGCCTGCTGTGGTGCCGCATCATGAAGGGCTTCAATGCCAAGAGCCCCAAGAGCCTGATGTTGCGCACGCACTGCCAGACTTCGGGCTGGAGTCTGACCGAGCAGGACCCTTACAACAACGTGGTGCGCACCACCATCGAGGCGATGGCTGCTGTCTTTGGCGGCACGCAGAGCCTGCACACCAACTCGTTTGACGAAGCGATTGCCCTGCCCACCGAGTTCAGCGCCCGCATCGCTCGCAACACCCAGCTCATCATCCAGGAAGAAACCCACATTCCCCACGTCATCGATCCCTGGGCCGGCAGCTACATGATGGAAAAGCTCACCCAGGACATGGCTGACGCCGCCTGGGCCATCATTGAAGAAGTCGAGGCCATGGGCGGCATGACGAAAGCCGTCGACAGCGGCTGGGCCAAGCTCAAGATCGAGGCGGCCGCGGCTGAAAAGCAGGCGCGCATCGACAGCGGCAAGGACGTCATCGTCGGCGTCAACAAGTACAAACTCAAGACCGAAGACGCGATTGAATCGCGCGACATTGACAACGTGGCCGTGCGCGACGGGCAGATCACCCGGCTCAAGGCTATCAAGGCAAAGCGGGACATCGCTGCTGTGCAGGCCGCGCTGGACGCCTTGACGGCAGCCGCCGAAAATAACAACGGCAATCTGCTGGACCTTAGCATCAAGGCCGTGCGTCTGCGCGCCACGGTGGGTGAGGTCAGCGATGCCCTCGAGAAAGTCTACGGGCGCCACCGCGCCGATACACAAAAGGTGACCGGTGTGTACGCTGCCGCATATGACTCGGCCGAGGGCTGGGAAACTCTCAAGACCGAAATCAATGCTTTTGCTGAAGAGCAGGGCCGCCGTCCACGCGTGATGATCTCCAAACTCGGCCAGGACGGCCACGACCGCGGCGCCAAGGTGGTGGCCACGGCGTTTGCCGACCTGGGCTTTGACGTGGACATGGGGCCGCTGTTCCAGACACCCGAAGAGTGCGCGCGCCAGGCGATTGAGAACGACGTGCATGCGGTCGGTGTCTCTACGCTGGCGGCCGGCCACAAGACGCTGGTGCCGGCCATCATCGCCGAGCTCAAGAAGCAGGGCGCCGACGACATCATCGTGTTTGTCGGCGGCGTGATTCCAAGGCAGGATTACGACATGCTGTACGAAGCCGGCGTGAAAGGCATCTACGGCCCGGGCACGCCGATCCCGGCCAGCGCCAAGGATGTGCTGGAGCAGATTCGCAAAGCTGTTGCGAAATGAGTCTGCGGTGACGGATATCAGTTCCCGCCTGTCCTTGCAGCCGGTTATCGCCGGTGATTTCGAGGAGATGCTGGCTTTGCGCATCGATGCCATGCGCCCCAGCCTGGAGCGCGTTGGCCGCTTCGATCTTGCGCGCTCGCGCGAGCGCTTGTCCGCGGGATTTTTTCCGCCGTACATGCAACACATCCTGCTTGACGGCAATCGCGTGGGCTTCTTCACGCTCAAGCCTGAGGGTGATGCAGCCCTGCGGCTCGATCATCTCTATCTGCGCAGCAACGCCAGCGGTCAGGGCATAGGTTCGTGGGTGCTGCGGCAGGTGATCAGGCAGGCACGCGAGCGTAGCCTGGCCGTCAGGCTGACTGCGCTGAAAGGGAGCGATGCGAATCGCTTCTATATGCGCCACGGCTTTGTGCTGCAAGGAGAAGAGGGTGTCGACTTGCACTACGAATGGCCAGCCACGGAGTCGGTCGCGTGATGGCCGCGCCCGATTTCCTCCAGGCCATCATGGGCCCGGACCCAATGGTGCAGCGCCGCGCCATCGCCAAGGCCATCACGCTGCTGGAGTCCACCCGCGCCGACCACCGCGCCCAGGGAGACGAGTTACTCACGGCCCTGCTGCCCCACACCGGCAAGGCCATGCGCCTGGGCATCAGCGGCGTTCCCGGCGTGGGCAAGTCCACCTTCATCGAGGTACTGGGCCTGTACCTGATCACCCAGGGCCACCGTGTGGCCGTGCTCACGATCGATCCTTCTTCTTCCGTCTCAGGCGGCTCCATCCTGGGCGACAAGACCCGCATGGAAAAGCTCTCGGTGCATGACCGTGCCTATATCCGGCCCAGCCCTTCCAGCGGAAACCTGGGCGGCGTGGCCGAAAAGACGCGCGAGGCGATGCTGGTCTGCGAAGCCGCCGGGTACGACGTGGTGATTGTGGAAACCGTGGGCGTGGGCCAGAGCGAAACCGCCGTCGCCAACATGACCGACATGTTTGTGCTGATGCAGCTGCCCAATGCCGGTGACGACCTGCAGGCCATCAAAAAGGGCGTGATGGAACTGGCCGACCTCGTCATCATCAACAAGGCCGACATCGATGCCGACGCGGCGATGCGCGCTGAGGCGCAGATCACGTCAGCCATGCGCTTGTTCGGTCTGGTCAACAACGCCATGGACGGCGCGCAGGCCGCTAATTTCGACAAAAACTGGCATCCGCAAGTCATCCAGCTCAGCGCCCTGCACAACAAAGGCGTGGACGTGTTCTGGAAAGCCGTGATGCAGTTCAAGTCCCTGCAGACTGCCAATGGCCAGCTGGCCGCCCGGCGCCAGCAGCAGTCGCTGTCATGGATGTGGGAGCGCATAGACGCCGGCCTCAAGCAGGCTTTCCGTCAGGATCCGCAGGTGCGTGAGCGCCTGCCCGGCTTGCTGGCCGAAGTGGCGCGCGGTGAAGTCGCGGCATCGACAGCCGCCAGGAGCTTGCTGGCCCTGGCATCCAAAGGATGGAATGCATGAAGAAAATCGCCATTCTTTTCGTGCTGCTTTTTCAGGCATGCCTGGCGTGGGCCGGCGGCATGGTCGCCGGCGAGCCGCAGAGTTTTGTCTTCACCGACAAAGGCTATTTCGCGGACAAGCCCGTCACGGTGCATTACTACAAGGCGCGCAGCGCCGGCCCCGATGCCAAGGTAATGATGGTGATCCACGGCGCGGAACGGCAGGGCTCGCGCATGCGCGACAACTGGATGCCTTTTGCGGAGAAAAATAAACTCATCGTGCTGGCCCCGGAGTTTGACGAGGCGCGGTTTTCTTCCAGGTTGTTCAACATGGGCGGCATTGAAAGCCGTGACCGGGCCCAGTGGTCTTTCCAGATCGTCGAGCATCTTTTCGATTTTGTCCGTGCTGGTGAGGGCCTCGCGGCGAGCGACTACCTGCTGTTCGGCCACTCGGCGGGCGGGCAGTTTGTGCACCGCTTTATGCTGCTGGCCGAGGCACCCCGCGTTTCAGTCGCCGTGGCGGCCAATGCCGGCAGTTACACCATGCCCCGATATCCAGGCCTGATGGAAGACAAATTTCCCTACGCGCTTAACGAAAGCATTGTCAGCCCCGACAAACTCAGGCAGGTTTTTGCCCGCAAGCTGATCGTGCTGCTTGGTGAAACTGACATAAAAACCGATGAGGCCAACCTTCCCAAGGCCAGGCAAGCCACAGCCCAAGGCGTGAACCGCTTTGAGCGCGGCACCCACTTCTTCGAGCAGGCCCAGGCGCAGGCGCAGAAGCTGGGCACACCCCTGGCCTGGGAGCGTGCCACCGTGCCGGGCGTGGGGCACGAGTCGCGCCGCATGAGCCAGGCCGCCGCCCGCCTTTTGTTTGAACCTGCCAAATAAATTTTCACCGTCCCAAAAAAAGCGGAACACACCATGCAAGAAATCCTTGAACAACTCGAAAAGAAACGCGCCGCGGCCCGATTGGGCGGCGGGCAAAAGCGCATCGATGCGCAGCACGGCAAAGGCAAACTGACAGCGCGCGAACGGCTGGAGCTGCTGCTCGACGAAGGCACGTTTGAAGAGTGGGACATGTTTGTCGAACACCGCTGCACCGACTTCGGCATGCAGGACAACAAGATTCCGGGCGACGGCGTCGTCACCGGCTACGGCATGATCAACGGCCGCCTGGTGTTTGTCTTCAGCCAGGACTTCACCGTGTTTGGCGGCGCCCTGAGCGAAGCTCATGCCGAGAAAATCTGCAAGGTGATGGACCAGGCCATGAAGGTCGGCGCGCCGGTCATCGGCCTCAATGACTCGGGCGGTGCCCGTATTCAGGAAGGTGTGGCGTCATTGGGCGGTTATGCCGATGTGTTCCAGCGCAACGTGATGGCCAGTGGCGTGATTCCGCAGATCAGCATGATCATGGGGCCGAGCGCCGGCGGCGCCGTGTATTCCCCCGCCATGACCGACTTCATCTTCATGGTCAAGGACAGCTCCTACATGTTTGTGACGGGGCCCGAAGTCGTCAAGACCGTGACCCATGAGGAAGTAACGGCCGAAGAACTGGGCGGCGCCACCACCCACACCACACGTAGCGGCGTGGCCGACCTGGCATTCGAGAACGACGTCGAGGCGCTGCTGATGCTGCGCCGCCTCTACAACTACCTGCCGCTCAACAACCGTGAAAAAGCCCCGGTGCGCCCCAGCGCCGACCCGGCTGGCCGTATGGACCTGAGCCTGGACACGCTGGTGCCCGAGAACCCGAACAAGCCCTACGACATGAAGGAACTCATCGTCAAGACGGTGGACGACGGCGACTTCTTCGAGATCCAGCCCGAGTACGCCAAAAACATCATCATCGGCTTTGCCCGCATGGAAGGCCAGTCGGTCGGCATCGTCGCCAACCAGCCTTTGGTGCTGGCGGGTTGCCTGGACATCAAAAGCTCCATCAAGGCTGCACGCTTTGTGCGCTTTTGCGATGCCTTCAACATTCCGGTGATTACCTTTGTCGACGTTCCCGGTTTCATGCCCGGCACCAGCCAGGAATACGGCGGCATCATCAAGCACGGCGCCAAGCTGCTCTATGCGTATGCCGAATGCACCGTGCCCAAGATCACCGTGATCACCCGCAAGGCTTATGGTGGCGCTTATGATGTGATGAGCTCCAAACATCTGCGCGGCGACGTCAACTTCGCCTGGCCCAACGCCGAAATCGCCGTGATGGGCGCCAAGGGCGCGGTGGAAATCATCTTCCGCGAAGACAAGGGTGACCCGGCCAAGCTGGCTGCCAAAGAGGCCGAATACAAGGCCCGCTTTGCCAATCCTTTTGTCGCTGGCGCGCGCGGCTTTATCGACGACGTGATCCTGCCGCATGAGACGCGCAAGCGCATCTGCCGGTCGCTGGTGATGCTGCGCGACAAGAAGATTGAGAACCCGTGGCGCAAGCACGGGAACATTCCACTGTAGGGACCGCGTGATGGCCAAGGCAATGCATGCTGCAGAGGTGAGGGTATTGACCGACATACCGAATATCGGAAAGTCGCTGGCGGCGGATCTGCAGTCCGTCGGCATTCAAGCCCCGTCGGATGTGAAGCGCATGAACGCGTTGAAGATGTACGAGGCGTTGCGTGATCCCATGGGCCGGCGTCACGACCCATGCGTTCTTGACACCTTCATGGCAGCGAAAAAATTCATGAACGGCGGACCGAAACAGCCGTGGTGGGACTTTACGGCCGAGCGCAAGGCGCTGCTCGCCAAACAGGACAGGAAGTAAAACGATGTTTACCAAAATACTGATTGCGAATCGGGGCGAGATCGCTTGCCGCGTCATTCTCACCGCCCGAAAAATGGGCATCAAGACTGTTGCGGTGTATTCCGACGCCGACAAAGACGCCCGCCACGTTGAGTTGGCGGACGAGGCCGTCAACATAGGCCCGGCGCCCAGCCGTGACAGCTATCTGCAGGCCGACAAAATTATTGCGGCTTGCAAGCAAACGGGTGCGCAGGCAGTGCACCCTGGCTATGGCTTTCTGAGCGAAAACGCAGGCTTTGCCAAACGTGTCGAGGAAGAGGGCATCATCTTTATCGGCCCCAAGCACTATTCGATTGCCGCCATGGGCGACAAGATTGAATCGAAAAAGCTGGCCGGCGCGGCGGGCGTGAATTGCATTCCCGGCGTGAACGATGCGATTGAAACGGCCGAGAAGGCCGTGGAGATTGCCAAGGGCATTGGCTACCCGGTGATGATCAAGGCCTCTGCCGGCGGTGGTGGCAAAGGCTTGCGCGTGGCGTTCAACGACAAGGAGGCCTTTGAAGGCTTTACCTCTTGCCGCAACGAAGCGCGCAACAGCTTTGGCGACGACCGCGTCTTTATCGAGAAGTTTGTCGAAGAACCCCGCCACATCGAAATCCAGTTGCTGGGCGATAGCCATGGCAATGTGGTGTACCTGAATGAACGCGAATGCTCCATCCAGCGGCGCCACCAGAAGGTGATTGAAGAGGCGCCGTCGCCTTTCATCAGCGACGCGACGCGCAAAGCTATGGGCGAGCAGGCCGTGGCGTTGGCAAAGGCGGTGAAGTACCAGAGCGCCGGCACGGTGGAGTTCGTGGTTGGCAAGGACCAGAGTTTTTACTTTCTTGAGATGAACACCCGGCTGCAGGTGGAGCACCCGGTGACGGAATGCATTACCGGGCTGGACCTGGTGGAGTTGATGATTCGCGTGGCGGCCGGCGAGAAGCTGCCGATCGCGCAGAAAGACGTGCAGCGCAATGGCTGGGCGATTGAATGCCGTATCAACGCTGAAGATCCATTCCGCAGCTTCCTTCCGTCCACGGGCCGGCTGGTGCGCTTTCAGCCGCCCAAGGAAACCATGTTCGCGGCAGACACCTCGCAGTTGTACGGCGTGCGCGTGGATACCGGCGTGCAGGACGGCGGCGAAATCCCGATGTTTTATGACTCGATGATCGCCAAGCTCATCGTGCACGGCAAGGACCGTCAAGACGCCATCGCCAAGATGCGTGAGGCGCTCAATGGTTTTGTGATTCGCGGCATATCGAGCAACATTCCTTTTCAGGCGGCTTTGCTGGCGCATCCGAAATTTGTGGCGGGCGACTTCAATACCGGCTTCATTGCTGAAAACTACAGCAAAGGCTTTCACGCCGAAGATGTGCCGCACGATGATCCTTCGTTCCTGCTGGCGCTGGCCGCTTACGTTAATCGCCGCATGCTGGGCCGTGCCGCCGGCATCAGCGGGCAGTTGCCGGGCCATGGCGTGACGGTAGGGGAGGAGTTCGTGGTAGTCGGCCTGGACGCTGCGGGACAGAACACGCAACACCCTGTCACTGTGCGAAATTATCAAGCGCAATCAGGCTCCGGAACAGTAGATACGGGCGCAAGCAGCTATGAAATTTGTAGCAACTGGCATTTGGGCGGTGCGCGCATACGCGGCACCGTGAACGGCCAGCCGTTCGCTGCACAGGTCGAACGCGGTGTCGGGCGCAACCCGCTGGCCATCCGCATCGCACACAACGGCACACGGCTTGATGCCCTGGTACTGTCGCCGCGTGCGGCGCAACTGCATGCGCTCATGCCCTACAAGGCGCCCCCGGACATGAGCCGCTATGTGCTGTCGCCCATGCCGGGCTTGCTGGTGGACGTTGCCGTGCAGGTGGGCCAGAAAGTGCAGGCTGGGGAGCGCGTGGCCGTGATTGAAGCGATGAAGATGGAGAACGTGCTGTTCGCTGTCGCTGACGGCGTGGTGGGAAAGGTGTTGGCAGCCAAGGGTGAATCGCTGAGCGTGGACCAACCGATTGTGGAATTTCAGGCATGAGCACCGGACGCCCTTTCAAGGTGCTGGGCATCCAGCAGATCGCCATTGGCGCCACCAGCAAAGACCGGCTGCGCACGCTGTGGGTCGACATGCTGGGCCTGGAGGTCACTGGCAACTTCGTCAGCGAACGTGAAAACGTCGATGAAGACATCTGCGCAATCGGCAGCGGCCCGTTCAAGGTTGAGGTCGACCTGATGCAGCCGCTGGATGTGGACAGGAAGCCTGCGGTGCACACCACGCCGCTCAACCATGTGGGCCTGTGGATAGACGACCTGCCCAGGGCTGTGGAATGGCTGACAGCCAAGGGCGTGCGCTTTGCGCCCGGCGGCATTCGCAAGGGCGCCGCGGGTTTTGACATCTGTTTCCTGCACCCCAAGGCTAACGACGAGTTTCCTGTTTCGGGTGAAGGCGTGCTGATTGAAATGGTCCAGGCGCCGCCCGAAGTGATCAAGGCGTTTGCCGCCTTGGGTTGAGCTGCTCAGTCCTTCTTGCCGCTCTCTCGCTGTGTGCGGGCGCGGGCCAGGGCGGCTTCAATCACCATGCGCTTGCGGTCTGTCACGGCGGGGTCGTCTCCGGGGCGTGCAGCCGAGGCGGGTAGCGGGGCCTGTGGCGGGTCTGTCACTTTGCCTGCGCCCATCTCCTTCGGGCTTGTGCTGTTCCTGTACCGGGCCTGATGGAATTCATAACGGGCCCTGGCGGTGTCGGCCTCTTGCGGGGACCATGCCGTCCAGCCTGTGCGCTCGCCCGTGACGTTTTCCAGGCTGATGCAGTCAACAGGGCAGACCGGGATGCACAGCTCGCAGCCCGTGCACCAGGGCTCGATGACGGTGTGCATCATCTTGTTGCTGCCCATGATGGCGTCGGTCGGGCAGGCCTTGATGCACAAGGTGCAGCCTATGCACCAGTCTTCATCGATGAAGGCGACAGCACGCGGGCCTTCTGTGCCGTTGGAGGGATTGAGCGGCTGAACGGGCTGACCGGTGATGGCCGACAGCCGCTGCACGCCTTCAGCGCCGCCTGGCGGACATTGATTGATGGGGGCCTGGCCTGTTGCAATGGCCGTGGCATACGCCGCGCAGTCAGGATAGCCGCAGCGGGTGCACTGGGTTTGGGGCAGGGCGGCGTTGATGCGCTCGAAAAGGCTGGAGTCGGGGGGGGAGATCACCCGCCTATTGTCCTACCAGTCATGGCCCCCGCTCTGTCTGCGCTCGACCCGGCCTTGCCGCCGCCCTCAAGCCTTCTTGCTGCGTGCTGCTTTTTTTGCCGCCGGCTTTGCTGCGGCCTTCGGGGCGGCTTTGGCGGCAGGCTTTGCTGCTGCGGTGCGCACTGGCTTTGCTATCGTTTTGGTAGCTGCTGGCGCGCGCTTGGATTGGGCTGGGGCCCGATTGTTCTCAAGAATAAAGGCCTTGACTTGCGGGTAGACGATCTCGCGCCAGCGGCGGCCGCTGAAAATCCCGTAGTGGCCCGCACCCTTGACTTCCAGGTGCTTTTGCAGCGCCTTGGGGATGTTGTGGCAAAGACCGTGTGCCGCCTCGGTCTGGCCAGAACCGGAGATGTCGTCCAGTTCGCCTTCTACCGTGAAATGGGCGGTGGTTTTGATGTCTTCGGGCCGCACACGCTCCATTTGGCCGTCCACACCCTTGACGTCCCAGGTGCCGTTGACCAGCTTGAACTCCTGGAACACCGTCTTGATGGTGTCGAGGTAGTAGTCGGCATCCATGTCGAGCACGGCGTTGTATTCGTCGTAGAACTTGCGGTGCGCCTCGGCGCTGGCGTCGTCGCCCTTGAGCAAATCCTTGAAGTAGTCGTAGTGGCTGCTGGCGTGGCGGTCCGGGTTCATCGCGACGAAGCCGGTGTGCTGCAAAAAGCCGGGGTACACACGACGGCCTGCGCCCGGGAAGTTGCTGGGCACGCGGTAAATCACATTGTTTTCAAACCACTCGTAGCTCTTGTTCATGGCCAGGTTGTTCACTGCCGTGGGCGATTTTCGGGCATCGATCGGGCCGCCCATCATGGTCATGCTCAAGGGCGTCGTTTCGCCTCGGGAGGCCATCAGCGACACGGCAGCGAGCACCGGCACAGTGGGCTGGCAGACGCTGATGACGTGGCAATTGCCGTAAATACCCTGGAGGTGGCGAATGAACTCCTGGACGTAGTTGACGTAGTCGTCCAGGTTGAATGAACCTTCGGAAAGCGGCACGGTGCGCGCATTTTTCCAGTCGGTGATGTAGACCTTGTGGTCTTTGAGCATGGTCTTGACGGTGTCCCGGAGCAAGGTGGCATAGTGGCCTGACAGCGGCGCCACGATCAGCACGGCGGGCTCGCCCTTCAGGCCTGTCAGTGTGGCGGGATCGTCGGTGAAGCGCTTGAAGCGGCGCAGCTCGCAAAAGGGTTTGTCGATTTCCACGCGTTCGTGGATGCTGACCTCGGTGCCGTTGACGTCCACCGTCCGGATGTCAAAGGCCGGTTTTTCGTAGTCTTTGCCCAGCCGGTAAATCAGGCTGTAGCCGGCAGCGACGCGTTGGGCAAACGGGTTTTGGCCCATGGGCGACAGGGGATTGCCGTAGAGCTTTGCAGCGGCTTGCGCAAAGTCGACAAAAGGCTCCATCAAGGTGCGTTGGGCTTCATAGACTTGGTACAGCATCGGGGTCAACCTTGGGTTTAGGGTTACTTCGGTAAATCGTAATATGTTGCAGTGCAATATAACAGGGGGTTGCCGCACTGATTTGAGGATAACCACCAATACCGGGCGGTTTTCACACTGTTGACGCCAAAAGCACCACGATGGTGCCAGCTTGGCTTGCGGACCGAGAAACCGCCACCACCTGCGGAATTGAAAGAACACTTACCATTCTGCCTGCAGCCGGTGGTCTTTGCCCGCCCTGAAGCTGCAGCCCTTCAACAGGAAAAACAACATGCTTCCCCCGATTGACGCCTCCTCGCTGGATCAACTGGCCTCCCTGAAGAAATCAGACCATATGCCGGTCCTTTTTGTGGGCCACGGCAGCCCGATGAACGCCATCGGCGACAACGAGTACCGGCGCAGCTGGCAGGCGCTGGGCGCCGAATTTGGGTCGAAATTCCCCAGGCCGCAGCTGATTCTGTGCATTTCCGCCCATTGGCTGACCGAAGGCTGGTGGCTGACGGCCATGGACAAGCCCAAAACCATCCACGACTTTGGCGGCTTTCCGCAGGAGCTCTTCGACCAGCAATACCCCGCGCCCGGCGACACCGCGGCGGCGCAGGTGATCAGCCAATTGGTCAGGCAGCGCGCGTCGGCGCCGCTCGGCCTGGACGAAGGTGAATGGGGACTGGACCACGGTGCCTGGTCGGTGCTCAAGCCCATGTTTCCGGATGCGGACATCCCGGTCATCCAGCTCAGCATGGATTACAGCCGGGCGCCCGAGGAGCACTATGCGCTGGCAAAGCAGTTAAAGGCGTTGCGGGACCGCGGCGTGCTGATCGTGGCCAGCGGCAATATCGTGCACAACCTGCGCCAGATGCAGCGGGGGGCCGCGGGTAACCAGGCCTACGACTGGGCGCTGGAGTTCGACCAGACGATTGGTGGCTATCTGCAGCAGGGCAATCTGGACGCATTGCAGAACTTCCAGAAGCTGGGCCAGGTGGCGAAGATGGCGCACCCCACCCATGAGCACTACCTTCCGCTGCTGTACACCGCAGGCGCGGTTGATGCGAAGGAGCCGATGCGGTTTTTCAACACCAGCTTTCAGGCCGGCTCCATTTCCATGCGGTCGGTTGTTTGGGGATGAATCTGTTGGAGCGGAGTGTCAGGTAGCTTGAGGCGCTATTGAATTGATAGCTGCTTGCGCCCGTCAGTCATGGGCTGTAACCTATTTTCTTTGAGGAGCCTGGCTTTTGCCACTGCCGTGCTGGGGGCCGGTCAGGCCACTTCCGGATGGATAACCTGCAGCCAGCTCCAGCGATCCCGATAAGCCTTCGCTTTTTGCTCGAACAGCGGCAGGTGGTTGCACAGCGGGTTGGGGCTGAGCTTGCCCTCGTACAACTGCGCCAGGCCGTTGGGCGCATAAAGCTCTACATCCGTCCGCTCCGCAGTATTTGCCCTTAAGCCGACACACGTACAGCTCACCAGAAACCGGTCAATACCATCGCGGGAGCTTTGCAGGGCGGGGTAGGGGAAACCGAAATACTCCTCATACCAAGTATGGACCCTGGCCTGGTTTTTGGCTTCCACCACAATGCCCCGGCCCGCAAAGCGGGCGCTGACACGTTCATTGACGGCTGCTTCGCCCGCGCCTGAAAGGTCTGCAGCGTCAAAGTAAAACAGGTCGTAGTCTTTGATGTGGGCTTCGGGCGATTGCCCCGAGTGCAGGTTCCAGATTGTCTGGAAGAGGCATCCCGCCACCAGCCATGCGTCAGGCAGTCCCAGCGCAGGCAGGTGTTCCAGAATGAACCGGTTGTGGCGGTTTTTCAGCGCGTCCCGGATGAATTCATCCGGGAGTACGGCCTCAGACGACCTTGGCAATCGACGCGCAGACGTAGTCGATGTTCTTGCTGTTCAGGGCGGCTACGCACATGCGGCCGGTGTCGGTGCCGTAAACGCCGAATTCATTGCGCAGGCGCACCATCTGGTCCTTGCTGAGGCCCGAGTAGCTGAACATGCCGATTTGTGCGGTAATGAAGCTCATGTCCTGCTTGACGCCGGCGGCCTTCAGGCCGTCCACGAGCTTTTGGCGCATGGCCTTGATGCGCACACGCATTTCCGCCAGTTCCTGCTCCCATTGGATACGCAACGCGGGGGTATTGAGCACCGTGGCCACCACCATGCCGCCATGGATCTGCGGGTTGCTGTAGTTGGTGCGAATGACCAGTTTGAGCTGCGACAGCACGCGGTCGGCTTCGTCCTTGGATTCGCACAGAACCGACAAGGCGCCCACGCGTTCGCCGTAGAGGCTGAAGCTTTTGGAAAAGGACGTCGACACGAAAAAGCTCAGGCCGGCAGCCACAAATTTGCCGATGACGGCACCGTCTTCTGCGATGCCGTGGCCAAAGCCCTGATAGGCCATGTCGAGGAACGGCGTGAGCTTTCGCGCCTTGACGGCCGCGATCACCTGGTCCCACTGGGCCGCGGTGATGTCGTAGCCGGTCGGGTTGTGGCAGCACGCGTGCAGCACGACGATGGTGCCTTCGGCGGCTGCATTGAGGGCGGCGAGCATGCCCTCGAAGTTGACGCCGCGCTTGGCTGCATCGTAGTAAGGATAGCTTTCAACCACGAACCCGGCCTGGCTGAAAAGCGCGCGGTGGTTTTCCCAGCTTGGGTCGGAAATCAGGACTTTGGCATTGGGGCTGAGCTTTTTCAGGAAGTCGGCGCCGATCTTCAGGCCGCCCGTGCCGCCAATGCCCTGTGCAGTGGCCACTCGGCCGCTTTTGACGGGCTCGCTGTCGACGCCGAAAACCAGACCCTTGACGGCAGCGTCGTAGGCGGCGATGCCATCAATGGGCAGGTAGCCGCGTGCCTTGGGAGATTCCATCATGAGTTTTTCTGCCGCCTGAACGCATTGCAGCAGGGGGAGTTTGCCGTTGTCGTCGTAGTACACGCCTACGCCCAGGTTGACCTTGGCAGGGTTAGCGTCGGCGTTGAACTGCTCGTTCAGGCCCAGGATGGGGTCACGCGGGGCCATTTCGACAGCGGTAAACAAAGACATGAAATATCCTCAGAGAAGTAAAAAGAAGGCGAAAGCGACGATAGGGGGTTCAGGTCACGGATTTAGGTCACAAGCTGACCGGAAAAAAGGCTACAAGAGGTGTCAAAAAGCGATAGCGGGGCAACTACAAGGCGAATAGGGATTGCAATTTCCATTTTCGGCCGAATGTCGTATTCTGTTTGGTTGCCCTGAATTTTAACGGGGCTTGATCGAGGTTTTATGCCAGAAGCTATGGAAGTCATAACTGATTCAGTCAACACCGACCCCGCTGCGGGCCAGTTCGTGCGTTTCCCGGATTCGCCGTTCGAGCTGTTCCAGCCCTATCCACCTGCGGGCGACCAGCCCACGGCAATTGACCAACTGGTCGAGGGCATCAACGACGGCGAGGTGTTCCAGACCCTGTTGGGCGTGACCGGCTCCGGCAAGACCTTCACCATGGCCAATGTGATTGCCCGCCTGGGTCGGCCGGCCATCGTGTTTGCGCCCAACAAGACGCTGGCCGCGCAGCTTTACAGCGAGTTCCGCGAGTTTTTCCCGAAAAACGCGGTCGAGTATTTCGTCAGCTACTACGACTACTACCAGCCTGAAGCCTATGTGCCGCAGCGCGACCTTTTCATTGAGAAGGACTCGGCCATCAACGAACACATCGAGCAGATGCGCCTGTCGGCCACCAAGAGCGTGCTGGAGCGGCGCGACACCATCATCGTCGGCACGGTCAGCGCGATTTACGGCATAGGTGCGCCTGAGGACTACACACAAATGCGGTTCATTGCGCGCATCGGCGACAAGATGGGCCAGCGCGACGTGATCGCCAGGCTGATCCGCATGCAGTACACGCGCAACGAGCAGGACTTCGCGCGCGGCACGTTCCGGGTGCGCGGGGACGTGATCGACATTTTCCCGGCCGAGCATTCCGAGCTGGCCATACGCATCGAGCTTTTCGACGACGAGATCGAGTCGCTGCAGTTGTTTGATCCACTGACAGGCCGCATACGCCAGAAAATCCCGCGTTTTGTGGTCTATCCCAAAAGCCACTACGTCACGCCACGCGACAAGGTCATGACCGCCGTGGAAACCATCAAGCTGGAGCTGTCCGAGCGGGTGGCCCAGTTCGTCGCGGACGGCAAGCTGGTGGAAGCCCAGCGCATTGAGCAGCGCACCCGGTTTGACCTGGAGATGCTCAGTGAAATCGGCCACTGCAAGGGAATCGAGAACTACACCCGTCACCTGAGCGGCTCCCCGCCGGGTTCGCCCCCTTCGACGCTGTGCGATTACCTGCCCAAGGATGCCGTGATGTTTCTCGACGAGAGCCACGTCATGATCGGTCAGCTCAACGCCATGTACAACGGCGACCGCGCACGCAAAACCACGCTGGTGGAATACGGTTTTCGCCTGCCGAGCGCGCTGGACAACCGGCCGCTCAAGTTCGAAGAGTTTGAAGCCAAGATGCGCCAGGCCGTTTTTGTCTCGGCCACACCGGCAAATTATGAGAAAGAGCACGCCGGCAAGGTGGTGGAGCAGGTGGTCAGGCCCACCGGACTGGTGGATCCGCAGGTGGAAGTGAGGCCGGCTACCCATCAGGTCGACGACGTGCTGCAGGAAATCCGCATCCGGGTCGAAAAGAATGAGCGGGTGTTGATCACCACGCTGACCAAGCGCATGGCCGAGCAGCTGACGGATTACCTGAGCGACAACGGCGTGAAGGTGCGTTATCTGCACAGCGACGTGGACACGGTCGAGCGCGTGGAAATCCTGCGCGACCTGCGGCTGGGGGCCTTTGACGTACTGGTGGGTATCAATTTGCTGCGCGAAGGGCTGGACATTCCTGAGGTGTCGCTGGTGGCCATCCTGGACGCCGACAAAGAGGGTTTCCTCCGTGCAGAGCGCAGCCTGATCCAGACCATTGGCCGGGCGGCCCGCAACCTGAACGGCCGTGCGATTTTGTATGCAGACCGCATCACGGACTCCATGAAAAAAGCCATGGACGAGACCGAACGGCGGCGCAACAAGCAGATTGCCTTCAACCTGGAGCACGGCATCACGCCGCGCAGCGTGGTCAAACGCATCCGCGATTTGATCGACGGCGTCTACAGCGAGAAATCCGGCAAGGAAGCCGAAAAAATCGAGATGCAGAAGGCGTTGGTGGAAGACATGAGCGAGAAGGATATTGCCCGCGAAATCAAGCGCCTGGAAAAGCAGATGATCGAACACGCCAAGAACCTCGAATTCGAAAAGGCCGCCCGGGTCCGGGACCAGCTGCACATCCTCAAGGAACAGGCTTTTGGTGCGCCTGGCACCGATAATGTCGTGCCGCTGACCTCTGCAGGCCAAGCCCGCGCCTAGATCCACCAGCCCCCTGGGTTCATTTAATGCACCGAAACGGTGCATTAAATGGCTCTGCCTACGGGTTAGTCCCCATGTTTGGGGCCGTCTCAGCGGGAAAAACCCTGCTTGTGTTATACTTGACGAAAACAGTCAAGAACAATACCAGAACAACAAAAGCCCCCGCGATACCGGTTGACTGACCTGGGCGGCTGGAGGAAGAGTTCCCTGTAAGCCACAAGCTTTCAGGGTGAAAACGACAGTCAAGCCATTTAAAGGAGCTTGTTATGCGCCTCACGACCAAAGGCCGCTTTGCGGTCACCGCGATGATTGATTTGGGATTGCGTCAGAACAACGGCCCGGTCACGTTGGCCGCTATCAGCCAGCGCCAGCAGATTTCCCTTTCCTACCTCGAACAGCTGTTCGGCAAACTGCGCCGTCACGAACTGGTGGAATCCACCCGTGGCCCCGGCGGCGGTTATACGCTGGGCCGCAAGGCTTCCGAGATCACCGTGGCTGACATCATCGTGTCGGTGGACGAGCCGATCGACGCCACCCAGTGTGGCGGCAAGGAAAACTGCCTGGGCGAAGGCGGCCGCTGCATGACGCACGAGCTGTGGGCTTCACTGAACAGCCGCATGGTGGAGTTCCTGGACTCCGTGACCCTGCAAAAACTGGTGGAAGACCAGCTCGCCAAGGGCGTGGTGATCGAGAATACCCCGCAGGTCAAAAAAGCCATTTTCACAGCGCCGGTTGTCAAGCCGATCCGCGTGAATGCGCCGAACTCGGTCTTCGCACTGGGCAATGCATTTTCCAAATCCTGATGGAGCGATGCCGGGCGTCTGCCCGGCTTCATCCCTTTGTGACCCGATTGCATTGACTTCATTGATCGCGCTGCCAGCCAGCCTGTGAATTTAAAGAGCTAGCCACATGGACACCCCTCACTTTCCCATCTACATGGACTACAGCGCCACGAATCCCTGCGACCCGCGGGTAGTGGACGCCATGATTCCCTGGTTGCGCGAGCATTTCGGCAACCCCGCTTCGCGCAGCCATGCCTGGGGCTGGGAAGCAGAAGCCGCCGTCGAGAAAGCGCGTGAGCAGATCGCCGACCTGATTGGTGCCGACCCGCGTGAAATCGTCTGGACCAGCGGCGCAACCGAGTCCAACAATTTGGCTCTGAAGGGTGCGGCCCATTTCTACAAGACCAAGGGCAAGCACATCATCACGGTCAAGACCGAGCACAAGGCCGTGCTGGACACCTGCCGCGAACTGGAACGCCAGGGTTTTGAAGTGACTTACATGGACGTGCAAGCCGACGGCCTGCTCGACCTGGAGGCGTTCAAGGCCGCTATCCGCCCCGACACGATTCTGGTTAGCGTCATGTTCGTCAACAACGAAATCGGCGTAATTCAGGACATCCCGGCCATTGGTGCGCTGTGCCGTGAAAAAGGCATCATCTTCCATGTCGATGCCGCGCAAGCTACCGGCCGTGTTGATATCGACCTGGCGACCTTGCCGGTCGACCTGATGAGCCTGACCTCGCACAAGACCTATGGCCCCAAGGGCATTGGCGCCTTGTATGTGCGCCGCAAGCCACGCGTTCGCCTTGAAGCACAAATGCACGGTGGCGGCCATGAGCGCGGCATGCGTTCGGGCACCTTGCCCACGCACCAGTGCGTCGGCATGGGCGAGGCCTACCGCATCGCCAAGGCCGAGATGCATGAAGAGAATAAGCGCATCCTGGCCCTGCATGAGCGCATGCTCAACGGGCTCAAGGATGTGGAAGAAGTGTTCCTCAACGGCCATGCAGACAAGCGCGTGCCGCACAACCTGAACATGAGCTTTAACTTCGTCGAAGGCGAGTCGCTGATCATGGGCATCAAGGGTCTGGCCGTGTCCAGCGGCTCGGCCTGCACGTCGGCCAGCCTGGAGCCCAGCTATGTGCTGCGCGCCCTGGGCCGCAGCGACGAACTGGCGCACAGTAGCCTTCGCATGACGATTGGCCGCTGGAGCACCGAAGAAGAAATTGACTACGCGGTCGCCACCATCAAGGAAAACGTGGCCAAACTGCGCGAACTGTCTCCCCTGTGGGAGATGTTCAAGGATGGCGTGGATCTGTCCACCATCCAGTGGGCCGCCCACTAAGGCCGGCCCGCAATTCAAGACAGCTTAAAGAGGTAAACAAAATGGCATACAGCGAAAAAGTGGTAGACCACTACGAAAACCCCCGCAACGTTGGCTCCTTTGAAAAGGGCGACGAATCGGTAGGCACCGGCATGGTTGGTGCACCGGCCTGCGGCGACGTGATGAAGCTGCAAATCAAGGTCAACCCGGTGACGGGCGTGATTGAGGACGCACGTTTCAAGACCTACGGCTGCGGCTCCGCGATTGCTTCCAGTTCGCTCGTGACCGAGTGGGTCAAGGGCAAGACGCTGGACGAAGCGGCAAGCATCAAGAACAGCGCGATCGCTGAAGAGCTGGCGCTGCCGCCTGTGAAGATTCACTGCTCCATCCTGGCGGAAGACGCCATCAAGGCCGCCGTGAACGATTACAAGCAAAAGCACACGCACTGATCAACGCATCACCCGTCACCTGTTTTTTTCGAGTGATTTAAATGTCCGTTACCCTCACTGACGCTGCAGCCCGACACGTGACCCGCTACATGACCAAGCGCGGCAAGGGTGTGGGCGTTCGCCTTGGCGTGAAGACCACCGGCTGCTCCGGCCTGGCTTACAAGCTGGAATATGCCGACGAGATCGCACCGGAAGATGTCGTGTTTGAAGACAACGGCGTCAAGGTGCTGGTCGACCCGAAAAGCATGGCCTACATCGACGGCACCAAGCTGGACTTTGTGCGTGAAGGCCTGAACGAAGGCTTCAAGTTCATCAACCCCAACGAGCGTGATCGTTGCGGCTGTGGCGAAAGTTTCCGGGTTTGACGGGCGAGCGGTCGATCGCGTGCTGCACCCTTACTGAAGCCGCCTCCACTGATTGTGCTGGCGGCTTTTTCTCGGCATGAATCTCCAATCCAACGACTTCGAGCTTTTCGGTGTTCCCCAGCGCTTCGCGCAGGATCGCGCGACGCTTGACGCGCGCTGGAAGGATTTGCAGCGCGAAGCGCATCCTGACAAATTCGCGGCTCAGGGTACGGCCGCCCAGCGTGTGGCCATGCAGTGGTCGGTGCGCATCAACGAGGCCTACCAGCGGCTGAAAGACCCGCTCAAGAGGGCGAGCTATTTGTGTGAGCTGAACGGTGCGCCCATTAACGCCGAAAACAACACCGCCATGCCGCACGACTTCCTGATGCAGCAGATGCAGTGGCGCGAAGCGCTCGACGATGCCGAAACAACTGAAGATTTTGAAGAAATAGCCTCCCAAGCCACAGCTGACGAGCGCAAGCAGCTATCAAAAATAGAGCAACTGCTGGACGTGGACAAGGACTTTCCTGCCGCAGCCCAGCAGGTCAGAAGCCTTATGTTTATTGAGCGCTTTGCCAGTGAGGTTGATGCACGCATCGACCAGCTGGGACAATAAAGCATTACAGAAAAAGTACGACAACCGCGCATGGCACTCCTGCAAATTTCCGAACCCGGCCAGACGCCCGACCCGCACCAGCGACGCATCGCGGTGGGGATTGACTTGGGCACCACACATTCGCTGGTCGCCAGCGTGCGCAGTGGTGTGTCTGAATGCCTGCCCGATGAGCAGGGGCGGGTGCTGCTGCCCAGCGTGGTGCGCTACCTTGAGGACGACAAGCGCCAAATCGGCTATGAAGCCCTGGCCGCGCAGGTGGAAGATCCGCGCAACACCATCTCTTCTGTCAAGCGTCTGATGGGCCGCGGCATTGACGACATCGGCAGCCGCGCTCAGTTGCCATACGAGTTGAACGACAAGCCGGGCATGGTCACGCTGCAGACTGTCGCCGGCGAGAAAAGCCCGGTCGAGATCAGCGCGGAGATTCTGGCCACGCTGCGTTACCGCGCCGAAGACACTTTTAATGACGATATTTATGGCGCCGTAATCACGGTGCCGGCCTACTTTGACGACGCCCAGCGTCAGGCCACCAAAGACGCTGCGCAACTGGCTGGCCTCAATGTATTGCGCCTGCTTAATGAGCCCACGGCCGCTGCCATTGCCTATGGACTGGACAACGCCAGTGAAGGCGTTTACGCCGTCTATGACCTTGGCGGTGGCACTTTCGATATTTCCATACTGCGTTTGACCCAAGGCGTCTTCGAGGTGGTGGCCACGGGCGGCGATTCCGCGCTTGGTGGCGACGATTACGATCGCGCGCTGGTCGACTGGGTGCTGGCCAAGGCGGGCCTTGCAGCGGATGCGCTCACTCCGTCTGACAAGGCGGCACTGCAGCGCACTGCGCGCAATTGCAAGGAGGCGCTTTCAGCTGCCAACCCTGTGCCTTTTTCGGTGCAACTGGCCAAAGCCCTCGTCAACTTCGAAATGAAGGCGGAAGATTTTGAAACCGCTACCGCCCACCTGACCCAGCGTACCCTGGCGGCCGTTCGCAAGGCACTGCGCGATGCCAAGCTGGCGAAGGAAGATATTCAGGGCGCAGTGCTGGTAGGTGGCTCCACACGCATGCCGCAGGTGCGCAAGGCGGTTGCCAGTTTCTTCGGGCGCGAGCCGCTGGTTAATCTCAACCCCGATGAAGTGGTGGCGCTGGGTGCGGCCATTTCCGCCAACCAGCTCGCTGGCAACAACACTGGCGCCGACCTGCTGCTGCTCGACGTGATCCCGCTGTCGCTGGGCATCGAGACCATGGGCGGGCTGGTTGAGCGCATCGTGCCGCGCAACCAGACCATCCCCACGGCGATGGCGCAGGACTTCACCACCTACCAGGACGGCCAGACCGCGCTGGCGCTGCATGTGGTGCAGGGCGAACGCGACCTGGTGGCCGACTGCCGCAGTCTTGCCCGTTTCGAGCTGCGCGGCATTCCGCCCATGGTGGCGGGCGCTGCCCGTATCCGCGTGACGTTTACCGTCGATGCCGACGGCCTGCTTAGCGTGAATGCGAAAGAGCAGGTCAGCGGTGTCGAGGCGCGCATCGACGTGAAGCCCTCCTATGGCCTGTCGGACGACGATATTGCGCGCATGCTGCAAGACAGCTTCTCGACCGCCCAGCAAGACATGCAGGCTCGCGCACTGGCCGAGGCCCAGGTCGATGCCGATCGAATGATTCTGGCTGCGCAAAGCGCGCTGGCGGCGGATGCCGACTTGCTGAGCCCCAATGAGCGGGCGCAGATCGACAGCCTGATCGTCGGTCTTGCCGACATGCGTGCCCACGGTGATGCGGCCGCAATCGAAGCAGCCACCCAGGCGCTGGCCAAAGGCACCGAAGGCTTTGCCGCCCAGCGCATGAACAGGGGCATCAAGCAAGCCCTGGCCGGAAAAAACATCGAGGCGGTCTGAACCGACTGACAACCATGCCCATCATCAAAATACTGCCTCATCCCGAATACTGCCCAGAGGGCGCTGAAATCAGTGCGCCGGCCGGCACCTCGATTTGCGAGGCTCTGCTCGACAACAAGATCAACATCGAGCACGCCTGCGACCTCAGTTGCGCCTGCACGACCTGCCACGTCATCGTGCGCGAAGGCTTCAAATCGCTGAACGAGCTCGACGAGAGCGAAGAAGACCTGCTGGATCGCGCCTGGGGCCTGGAGCCCAATTCGCGCCTGAGTTGCCAGGCCTTCCTTGCCCAGTCGGATGTGACGGTGGAGATACCCAAATACTCCATCAACCATGCAAAGGAGAATCATTAGCCCCCACGCTTGCCACTGCGTGTGCTGCGCTGCCCCCCGGGGGGGCGCATTTTTCCTAGGGGCGGCCCGGCGGAAAAACATCCACTGACCCAGCACAGCGATAATCCAGCCATGCGCCAAATCGTTCTTGACACCGAAACCACCGGTCTTTCCGCTGAAAATGGCGACCGCATCATTGAAATCGGATGTGTGGAACTGGTGGCCCGCAAGCTCACCGGCAACAACCGCCACTTCTACCTGAACCCCGAGCGCGACAGCCACGAAGACGCGCTCAAGGTTCACGGCATCAGCAACGAGTTCCTGAAAGACAAACCCAAGTTCTCGGCCGTGGCCGACGAACTGCTGGAATACCTGCAGGACGCCGAGATCATCATCCACAACGCGCCTTTCGATGTGAGCTTCCTCAACAAGGAGCTTGAACTCATCGGCAGGCCGCCCATCAAGCATTGTGTGGCCAAGGTCACCGACAGCCTGATGATGGCCAAGGAGCTGTTCCCGGGCAAACGCAACTCGCTGGACGCCTTGTGCGACCGGCTCGAGGTTGATAATTCGGGCCGGACCTTGCATGGCGCCTTGCTGGACGCCGAACTTCTGGCCGACGTCTACATCAATCTGACACGTGGCCAGAATGCGCTGGTGATGGATGTAGGGGACAGCGCCCGGGAAGGCGATAGTGACGTGCCCCAGATTGATCTCAGCACCTTTGACCTGCCGCTGTTGGCCGCCAACGACCAGGAGATCGCCGACCATGAAAAGCTGCTGGCGGATATTGACAAGGCCAGCAAGGGTAAAACGGTTTGGCGTGTTTTGGCGGCGTAAGCCATAAAGCTGTTCGAAACAGCATATAATCTTAGGCTGACCAATAGGGCGGTTAGCTCAGGGGTAGAGCACTGCATTCACACTGCAGGGGTCGCAAGTTCGAAACTTGCACCGCCCACCAGAATTTGAAGAACAAAAAAGGCCAAGTCTTGCGACTTGGCCTTTTTTCATTTCGGCGCCGTAAGCACCGATAAGCGCCGTTTTTCGCCGTCGGGCTTAGAGCACTTCGCTCGCGAAATCAGCCAGCCGCGAACGTTCGCCGCGCGCCAGCGTGATGTGGCCGCCGTGCGGCCAGCCCTTGAAGCGGTCGACGGCAAAGGTCATGCCCGATGAGCCTTCAGTCAGGTACGGTGTGTCGATCTGCGCCAGGTTGCCCATGCAGATGATCTTGGTGCCCGGACCGGCCCGAGTGATCAGCGTTTTCATCTGCTTTGGCGTCAGGTTTTGCGCTTCGTCGATGATGACGTACTTGTTCAGGAAGGTTCGGCCGCGCATGAAATTCATGCTTTTCACCTTGATGCGCGAGCGGATTAGTTCGTTGGTAGCGGCTCGGCCCCATTCGCCCGAGCCGCTGTCGGTTTTGCCCAGCACTTCCAGGTTGTCGTCCAGTGCGCCCATCCAGGGGCCCATTTTTTCCTCTTCGGTGCCCGGCAGGAAACCGATGTCCTCGCCAACACTCACGGTGGCGCGCGTCATGATGATTTCCGTGTAGCGACGGTCATCCAGCACCTGCGTGAGGCCGCTGGCCAGCGCCATCAGCGTCTTGCCCGTGCCTGCCGTGCCAGCCAGCGTGACGAAGTCCACTTCGGGGTCCATCAGCAGGTTCATCGCGAAGTTTTGCTCGCGGTTGCGTGTGGTGACGCCCCAGACGGCGTTTTTGAGGTGGTTGTAGTCCTTGAGGGTCTTCAGAACGGCGGTTTTCGCCCGGATTTCCGTCACGCGGGCATACAGCGGGGGTTCGCCGGGGGCCTCAAAAAACACAAACTGGTTGATCAGCAGGCTGCCCACTATGGGGCCCGTGATGCGGTAGAAGGTGTGGCTGCCTTGCTGCCAGCTTTCGACGGTTTTGCTCTGGCGCGTCCAGAAGTCAGCCGGCAGGGCCAGCGAGCCCGAATACAGCAGGTCGCCGTCTTCCAGTGTTTTGTCGTTCTGGTAGTCGTCTGTGGCCAGACCCAGGGCGCGGGCCTTGACGCGCATGTTGATGTCCTTGGACACCAGAACCACCTCGCGCGGCGCGTATTCCTTGCGCAAGGCCTCGACCACGCCCAGGATCTGGTTGTCGGCCTTGCCCTGCGGCAGGCTCATGGGCAGGGTGTAATCCAGCGGTTTGGTCTGGAAAAACAGGCAGCCACCAGCTTCAGGGTGACCGGTGGTGTCCAGTTTCAGGCCTTTGGCAATGTCAGCGCCCTGGGTGCCTGCCAGCGCGTCCAGCGTCCGGCTGGTCTGGCGGGCGTTGCGCGCCACCTCGGTCATGCCCTTTTTGTGGCCGTCGAGCTCTTCAAGCACGATCATGGGCAGGAAGATGTCGTGCTCCTCAAACCGGAACAGGCACATTGGGTCGTGCATCAACACATTGGTGTCGAGCACGAACAATTTGGTGGGACCAGTGCGCTTGGCCTTTTTGGGCTTGGCAGCCGGCTGCGGCAGTGGAATGCTCTCTTTTTTATAGCTGCTTGCGCTCGTCCTTGAAGGGTTGGCAGGCTCTTTTCCTTGAAACGCTGACGGATGCTGGCTGCCATCCCCTGCTGCGCGGCTGTCAAACAGGTCCATCACCGGGGGTTTCTGGGCGGATTCGGCACTTTCCGTCTTGCGTGCTTTGGAGGGCGAGCGGGCAGGCGCGTCAAGCGCGTCGGGGGAGAGCAGGGCGGCACGTTTGGTCGGGGCAGGGGGCAGGGGCATAGTGCTTAAAACTCTCTAAAAAAGAAGGGTTCCAGAAGCGAAAAAGCCGCCTTGAAACCAGGGCGGCTTGTTCTTTTGGCGCAGTTGCGAAGGTCAACAGCATGAGTTCATTATGCACAACTCGCGTGACAGGGCAATCCTTTGCAATTCTTTGTTGCTAACTGGCGTCAGGGCTGTTTCAGGCGGCCTTTTTGAGCGCCTTGACGGCCTTGAGCACGTCGTCCACGTGGCCGGGCACCTTCAGGCCGCGCCATTCTTCTTTCAGCTGACCGTCGGCGCCCACCAGGAAGGTGCTGCGCTCGATGCCCTTGACCTTCTTGCCGTACATGATCTTGTTTTTGACCACGCCGAACATGTGGCACATTTTTTCTTCGGTGTCCGCGATGAGTTCGAACGGGAGTTCAAGCTTGGACTTGAACTCGTCGTGGGATTTCATGTTGTCGCGGGACACGCCGAACACGGTTGCGCCGGCCTTGACGAAGTCCTTATAGCGGTCACGGAACTGCATGGCTTCCGTGGTGCAACCCGGTGTGTTGTCCTTGGGATAGAAGTACAGCACAACGACTTTGCCGAGGTGGGATGTGTTGGAAACCTTGATGCCGCTCGTGGCGATCGCTTCAAATTCGGGGAGTGGTTTATTGACGACGACTGCCATACTGAGTAGACCCTGACGAAAGTAGTTGTAATTAGCCGCGCCTTTTGGCAACCGGCCCGGGACGCGAGTCCTGGATGTGGTGCCAAGTGCAACCCTAGATTTTACCCTGAAAGAGAGGGCATTTCAGCCTTCTGTTCCTTCTGTTTCAATCAGCAGGGCAGCAATTACCTGCCGGCCTTCTCCCGCGAGGATGTTGTAGGTGCGGCATGCTGCCAAAGTGTCCATGGTCTCAATGCCGATGCGGCGCTCCATCAGTGTGCGCAGGAAGGCCGGAGGCGGAAAGCGCAATCGGGAGCCGCTGCCAAAAATCACGAGTTCAGGCTGCGTCGCGGCAAGCAGGGCGAAATGCTCTGCCGTGAGTTGCTCAAAACGCGTGCAGTTCCAGTCAAACTTCTCGCCCCTTGAGCCAATCACGATGCTGTGTTCGATTTTCTCCGCGACACCATTGCTTCCCAGGCCGACCCAGCCTGGACCGTAGCCAAGGATGGACTGAACATCGAGACGGTCTGGCTGAAGTTTCATACGGGATTATTTGGGCGTTTCGATGGTGCGGAGGACGCCGATGCACGGGACGGTTTGACGGGTTTTAGAGGCGAAAACCCTCTTTTATGTGGTCAAATTATAGATTCCGCCCGAATTTCCCGCCGCAGTGCTGACGCTTCTTCCCCGTTGCCAGCATGGTGGGGCCCGAGGCCTTGCCCACATACCGATAAAACCGCATGAAACCGATCACCAAATCTGCCAAGCTGGCCAATGTCCTTTATGACATCCGCGGTCCGATCATGGATGCCGCCAAGCAGATGGAAGAAGAAGGCCAAAAGCTCATCAAGCTCAATATTGGTAATCTGGCAGTGTTTGGTTTTGATGCGCCCGAAGAAGTCCAGCAGGACATGATCCGCAACCTGCCTGCCTCGGCCGGTTATTCGGACAGCAAGGGCATTTTCGCGGCGCGCAAGGCCGTGATGCACGAAACGCAAAAGCAGGGCATCAAGGGCGTCACGCTGGACGACATTTACCTCGGCAATGGCGCGAGCGAACTGATCTCGATGGCTACCAACGCCTTGCTCGATGACGGCGACGAACTGCTGCTGCCTGCGCCCGACTACCCGCTGTGGACGGCTTCCACCAGCCTTTCGGGCGGCACGCCGGTGCACTACCGGTGTGATGAAAGCAACGGCTGGATGCCCAACCTTGACGACATTCGCGCCAGGATCACACCCAGAACCAAAGCCATTGCGGTTATCAACCCCAACAACCCGACGGGCGCGCTGTACTCCGACGAGCTGCTCAAAGGCATCATCGACATCGCACGCGAGCACGGCCTGGTCATCCTCGCGGACGAGGTTTATGACAAGGTGTTGTACGACGGCGTCAAGCACACGGCCATCGCCAGCCTCTCGACCGACGTGCTCACGGTGACCTTCAATTCGCTTTCCAAGAGCTACCGCTCATGCGGCTACCGCGCCGGCTGGATGGTGGTGTCCGGCCCCAAGAAGCAGGCGCAGGACTACATCGAAGGCCTGAACATGCTGGCCAACATGAAGCTGTGCTCCAACGTGCCCGGCCAGTGGGCCATCCAGACTGCGCTTGGCGGTTACCAGAGCATCAACGACCTGACCTGCGAAGGCGGGCGCTTGCGCCGCCAGCGGGACCTGGCCTATGAGCTGATCACCGCCATTCCGGGCGTGAGCTGCGTCAAGCCCAGCGCTGCGCTCTACATGTTCCCGCGGCTTGATCCCAAGGTCTACCCGATCAAGGACGATCGCCAGTTTTTCCTGGAGCTCCTCAAGGAGACCAAGGTCATGCTGGTGCAGGGCACGGGATTTAACTGGCCCGAGCCGGACCACTTTCGCATCGTCTTCCTGCCGCATGAGGAAGACCTGCGTGAAGCCATTGGCCGTATTGCAAAGTTCCTCGAGAACTACCGCAACAACCGAACTTGATCCTGCATTCAGCTTCTTTTCTTTTCCTTACCCTCTTGAGGGCAGGTCTCCAAGATCAACGTACAGCAAGAACCTCAGCGACTATGAAACCGACGAATTTGAGCCCGATCCGGGTAGGCCTTCTGGGCATTGGCACCGTGGGCAGCGGCACCTATAACGTACTGCAGCGCAACCAGGAAGAAATCCGCCGCCGCGCCGGCCGCGGTATTGAGATCACCATGGTGGCCGACCTCGACGTGGCGCGCGCCAAAGCCGCGGTGGGCGCGGGTGTGCAGGTGGTCGACGACGCCCGCAAGGTCGTGGCCAGCCCCGACGTCGATATCGTGATCGAGCTCATTGGCGGCTATGGCATCGCCAAACAGCTGGTGCTCGAAGCCATCGAAGCCGGCAAGCACGTAGTCACCGCCAACAAGGCGCTGTTGGCTGTGCACGGAACCGAGATTTTTGCGGCGGCCCACCGCAAGGGCGTGATGGTGGCGTTTGAAGCGGCCGTGGCCGGCGGCATCCCCATCATCAAGGCTTTGCGCGAAGGCCTCACCGCCAACAGCATCCAGTGGATCGCCGGCATCATCAACGGCACTACCAATTTCATCCTGTCCGAAATGCGCGACAAGGGCCTGGACTTCGACGTCGTGCTGAAAGAAGCGCAGCGCCTGGGCTACGCCGAAGCCGACCCCACCTTCGACATCGAAGGCGTGGACGCCGGCCACAAGGTCACGCTGATGTCAGCCATTGCTTTCGGCATCCCGGTGCAGTTCGACAAGGCCTACGTTGAGGGCATCACGGGTCTCGCCGCACAAGACATCCGCTATGCCGAGCAGCTTGGCTACCGCATCAAGCTGCTGGGCATCACCAAGCGCGCCGCCAACGGCATCGAGCTGCGCGTGCATCCCAGCCTGGTGCCGGCCAAACGTTTGATCGCCAACGTTGAAGGCGCGATGAACGCCGTGGTGGTGCAGGGCGACGCCGTCGGCACCACGCTGTACTACGGCAAGGGCGCGGGCAGCGAGCCCACCGCCAGCGCCGTGATCGCCGACCTGGTGGACATTGCCCGCCTGCACACCGCAGACCCAGAACACCGCGTGCCGCACCTGGCTTTCCAGCCCGACGCGATGAGCGATTTGCCCGTGGTGCCCATGTCCGAAGTTGTCACCAGCTACTACCTGCGCCTGAAAGTCGCCGACGAAGCCGGCGTGCTGGCCAAGGTCACGGGGATCCTGGCCGGCGCGGGCATCAGCATTGATGCGGTGCTGCAGCGCGAAGCTGATGAAGTGGGCGGTGAGGGTTCCACGCACACCGACCTCATCATCCTCACGCACGAGTGCGTGGAAGCAAAGATGAACGAAGCCCTGGCGCAAATGCAGGCGCTGCCCACGGTGCTGGCGCCCATCACGCGCATCCGCAAGGAGGAGCTGGCCTGATGTTGTACATCTCCACTCGCGGCCATGCCGACCGCAAGCGTTTTTGTGAAATCCTGCTCGAAGGCCTCGCGCCCGACGGTGGCCTCTACTTGCCCGAGCAATATCCGCAGGTGGATGCTGCCACGCTGCAGAAGTGGCGCGGCCTGTCTTACGCCGAGCTCGCGTTCGAAGTCCTCTCGCTTTATGTCGACGATATTCCAGCCGTCGACCTCAAAGCCATCTGCAACAAGACCTACACCGAAGAGGTGTTCGGCACCCAGGCCATCGTCCCGCTGAAAAAGCTTGAAGACGGCCTCTACCTCGAAGCCCTGTCCAACGGCCCCACGCTGGCCTTCAAGGACATGGCCATGCAGCTGCTGGGCAACCTGTTCGAATACGAACTGGCACGCCGCGGCGAAGAGCTCAACATCCTGGGCGCCACCAGCGGCGACACCGGCAGCGCAGCCGAATACGCCATGCGCGGCAAAAAGGGCGTTCGCGTCTTCATGACCTCGCCGAACGGCCGCATGAGCCCCTTCCAGCAGGCGCAGATGTTCAGCCTGCAGGATGAGAACATTCACAACATCGCCGTTGACGGCGTGTTCGACGACTGCCAGGACATCGTCAAGGCCGTCTCCAACGACCTGGCCTTCAAGCGCCGGTACAAGATCGGCACGGTCAACTCGATTAACTGGGCGCGGCTGATGGCACAGGTCGTGTATTACTTCGCCGGTTATTTCCAGGCCACGAGCAACAACACCGAGACGGTCAACTTCACTGTGCCCTCCGGCAACTTCGGCAATGTCTGCGCAGGCCATGTCGCCCGCATGATGGGCCTGCCCATCGCCAAGCTGGTCGTCGCAACCAACGAGAACGACGTGCTCGACGAGTTCTTCCGCACCGGTGTGTACCGCGTGCGCAGCAGCGCCGACACCCATGAAACCTCCAGCCCCTCCATGGACATTTCCAAGGCCTCGAACTTCGAGCGCTTTGTGTTTGACCTGCTGGGCCGCGACGGTAGCAAGACCAGAGCCTTGTTTCGTGACCAGCTCGGCAGCCAGGGCTACTTTGACCTGAGCGCTGAGGCCGCCTTCAAGTCGGCCGCGCAGCGCTACGGTTTTGTGAGCGGCAAGAGCACCCATGCCGACCGGCTGGCCACCATCCGCGACACCTACAAGCGCTTTGGCACCATGATCGACACCCACACCGCCGACGGCGTGAAGGTGGCGCGCGAGCAGCTCCAGCCCGGTGTGCCCATGATCGTGCTGGAAACCGCCTTGCCCATCAAGTTCGCGGCCACCATTGAAGAGGCCCTGGGCCAATTGCCCACGCGGCCTGCGAAGTTTGAAGGCATTGAGGCCCTGCCCAAACGCGTCGTGGTGCTGCCGGCCGATGCAGCCGTGATCAAACGCTACATTGTCGAAAATGTACATTAAATCGGGCTGTAGCCCTTATCTGACTTGCGCAAGCAGCTATATTTTTAATAGCAACCTGGGCGTCTTCCGGCCTTTCTTTCTGTGAGAGCGACATCATGAACGTGGTCGGATTTGCCGGGTATTCCGGTTCGGGCAAGACGACACTGGTCGAAAAGCTGATCCCGGCACTGAAGGCCAGAGGCCTGCGTGTTTCAGTGGTCAAGCATGCGCACCACAAGTTCGACATAGACCATCCCGGCAAAGACACTTTCCGGCATCGCCAGGCCGGTGCCTTTGAAGTGGTGGTGGCCTCGCCAAACCGGCTTGCGCTGATGCGCGAATTTGAAAAGCCGTCCGAGCTCACCGTTCACCAGCTGATCGCCGAGCTGTACGGCGGCGTGGACTGGGTGCTGGTGGAGGGCTTCAAGAGCAGCGACCTGCTCAAGATCGAAGTCTGGCGTGCGCCTTCGGCCGACTATGCCGGCAAGCCCCCGCTCTACCCGGACGACGACTTCATCGTCGCCGTCGCCACGGATGCCCCCGGCAAGCTGCCCCAAGCAACCTTGCGCCCGGTGCTGGATTTGGACGATGCCGACGCCGTGGCAGAGTACCTGGTCAACAATCAGGAACGCTTCGCCTATTCGTTTGAAGACCGTTTCGGTTAAACGTTCGCCAAAGCAGGCTTTTTTCGTTCCGTTCAGGTTTTTGTTCCGGACACCCCGACCATGAGTTCTGTTTCCCCCACGCCCGCCGGCCTGGCGCCTGCGCCCCAGCCCGGCCGGGCCCCCTTGAAGCCGCTGGACCAGGCGCTGGCCGAGTTGCTGGACCGCGCGGCTTTGCTGCCCGGCGCCGAGACGGTTTCCACCTTCGATGCCGACGGCCGGGTGCTGGGCCAGGATCTGGTGTCCAGCCTTGATGTGCCGGCACACGACAACAGTTCCATGGACGGCTATGCGGTGCGTGTTGCCGACTGGTCAGCCGATGCGGTGCTGCAGGTCAACCAGCGTATTCCGGCCGGCAGCAGCGGCCACATGCTGGAGCCGGCCTCTGCGGCACGCATCTTCACCGGCGCGCCCATTCCGCCAGGCGCCGATGCAGTGGTGATGCAGGAAGACTGCGATGTGGTTGACGCCGGCGTTCGCATCAAGGTACAACCCCAGTCCGGTCAATGGATTCGCCGTCGTGGTGAAGACGTGACCTCGGGCACCGTGGTGCTGCACCGTGGCGAGCGCCTGACGCCGGCCTCGCTCGGCCTTGCCGCCAGCATCGGCTTCGACAGACTGCAGGTGGCGCCCCGCGTACGCGTCGCCCTGTTTTCCACCGGCGACGAACTTGTCATGCCCGGCGAGGTTGCGCCTGCCGACATGAAGCCTGGCGCCATCTACAACTCCAACCGCTTCTTTTTGCGTGCGCTGTTGCTGCGCCTGGGCTGTACGGTCACCGACCTGGGTATCGTGCCCGACCGCCTGGACGCCACCATCGCCGCGCTCAAGGGCGCCAGCGAGCAGCACGACCTGATCCTCACCAGCGGTGGCGTGTCGGTGGGCGAAGAAGACCACATCAAGCCCGCCGTGCAGGCGCTGGGCGAACTGGCGCTCTGGCAGATCGCCATGAAGCCGGGCAAGCCCTTCGCCTACGGCAAGATTGCAGGCTCTCACTTCATCGGCCTGCCTGGCAACCCGGTGTCCAGTTTTGTGACCTTCCTGGTCCTGGTGCGGCCCTTCCTGCTCAAGTTGCAAGGGGCTGTGCAAACCGCCGTCAGCCCGATTGCGGCGCCGGCCCATTTCAATTGGCCCAAAGCCGACAAGCGCCGCGAATTCCTGCGCGTCAAGCGCAACGCGTCCGGCGGGCTGGAGCTGTTCAACAACCAGAGCTCGGGTGTGCTGACCTCGGCGGTCTGGGGCGACGGTGTGATCGACAACCCCGCCGGCCAGGCCATTGCGCATGGCGACACGGTGCAGTTCATTCCATTTTCGGCGCTGATGTCGTAGAGGCACTGCGGTAAGGCCCCCCATGAAAATCATCGTCAAATACTTTGCCTCGATTCGCGAAGCTATCGGGCAGGGCAGCGAGGTGCGCGACACCTCTGCCACCACGCTGGCCGCCCTGCGCGACGAACTGCTGGCGGCCACGCCCGCGCATGCTGCGGCGCTTGCGCGCGGCAAATCGGTGCGCATGGCGCTCAACCAGGTCATGAGCGATGAGTCGGCTGTACTCAGCGAGGGCTGCGAAGTCGCCTTCTTCCCCCCCGTCACCGGCGGCTGATCCACTCACTCGCGGCGGCTCAGGCCACCTGAGCATCCAGCTTCACAAGCTGGTCCACCAACGCCGCAGATGCGCGCGTCATCGGGCTGCGCAACTCGTCACGCAGCAAATTTTGTCGCGCCAGCAATGCCTTGAGCGGGCCCGGATTGGGTTCTGCAAACAGGGCTTCAATCAGCGGCGGCAGCGGTTTCCACAAAGCCTCGGCCCCGGCCACGTCGCCCGCTCGAAGGCGCTGAACAATTTCCGCAAATCGCGACGTATGCAAATGCGCCGCTGCCGCGATAGCGCCCCGGCCGCCTGCTGCCACAGTCGTGAAGATGTTTGCATCCTCACCGGCCAGCACCTGCAATTGCCCATCGGCGATCAGTGCCCGCGTTTTCGCCGTGTCACCCCCGCAATCCTTGACGGCCTGTATGCGCGGGTGCGCCGCCAGCGCCCGGATGGTCTCAAGCGCCATCTGGCTGCCCGTGCGGTAGGGAATGTCGTAAAGCACCACCGGCACCGCGCTGGCATCGGCCAGGGTGGTAAACCACTCGACCAGGCCCGCCTGCGAGGGCCGGATATAGCTGGGCGCCGGCAGCAAGATGCCCGCGAGGTTCAGTGGGCTCAAAGCACGAACGCGCGCAGCCGTTTTACCCAGGTGGTAGCCAGACAAACCCATGATCACCGGCAGGTCAGGGGCTTCGGCCATCACGGTTTGCAGCACATCAAGTTGCTCTTCATCGCTGAGCGCGGCAGCTTCACCCGTAGAGCCGCATACCACCAGCCCGGCGATGCCGCTGGCCTGGTAGTGCGCTACCAGGCGTTTCAAGGCACCGTAGTCGACCTTGTCCTGGTCAAACGGGGTAACGAGCGGGATCCAGAGTCCCGAGAAATCGTGAGTTGCCTGAGTGGCTTGATTTGCCTGATCGGCATTGAGCGCTGTTTGCATGAAGACACATCCCAAAAAACTGACCGGCTAAAAAGGCCGTCATCAGAACAAGTGAAGGTGTCCGCAAAAGACTCTGGAAAAGTAACCGGCGGTTCCATCGCTCATTCGACGACGGAACCGCAGCCCCGGTCAAATGAGCAACGGTTTTTTCGATTTGCTGGCGCACGCCTCAAACCCGCGGGCGCTGTCGGGCGTCCGGTTGGCAAGAAGGTGAATGTGGCCAGTCATGCTGCCATATTACTTGAGGGGCCGGGCTGTGGCACTGTTTCGGCATTGAATATGCACCGGCCTGCGTGGCCCAGTGGCAAAATTGCCACTATGGCCCAGTCTTCCCCCCGCGTCCTGATCACCACCGATGACTTCAACCTCGCCGATGAAGTTGCCGCGCTGCGCTCAAACGACAAGCGCGTCGGCGCCGTCTGCACCTTCACCGGCACGGTTCGGGACCGCAATGACGGCCTGAGCGTCAGCAGCATGGAACTGGAGCATTACCCGGGCATGACCGAAAAAGCCATCGAGGCCATGATCGATGAGGCGATGTCGCGTTTTGATATTTTTGGCGCCCGCGTCATCCACCGCGTCGGCCTGCTGCAGCCGCTGGACCAGGTGGTGATGGTGGCCGTAGTGTCAGCCCATCGCGGCGAAAGCTTCAAGGCCTGCGAATTCCTGATGGACTACCTGAAAACCCAGGCGCCGTTCTGGAAGAAAGAAGAAACGCCGGAAGGCGCCCGCTGGGTGGATGCCCGGGTCAGCGACGACGCGGCGCTGGCGAAATGGGGCATCAGCGCCAGCAACGCCTGAGGCCGGCGTGGGCTTGACGCACATCAAACGCGGCCCAATGGCTTGCCGTGCTTGCGGCTGAATGACTTGAAAAGGCGCGCAAAAGCCCCAAACTCGGCAATAACCGCTCCTTCGTGAGCCCCGAGCCCCTTTGCGGAGTCAAATTCAATGCGACAAGACAAATTAACCACCAAATTCCAGGAAGCCCTGAGCGATGCGCAGTCCCTCGCGCTGGGCAACGACAACGGCTATATCGAGCCGGTTCACCTGCTGGCCGCCATGCTCCGCCAGGAAGACGGCCCGCGTGCCCTGCTGGAAAAAGCCGGCGTCAACGTGGGCGGCCTCACGCAGGCTGCTGATGCAGCCGTTAAAAAACTGCCGCGGGTGCAGGGCCAGGACCAGATCCAGGTCAGCCCTGATCTCGCCAGGCTGCTGCAGGCCACCGAAAAAGAAGCCATCAAGCGCAACGACCAGTTCATCGCCGGTGAGCTCTTCCTGCTGGCCGTGGCCGACAGCAAGAGCGACGTGGGCCGGCTGGCCAAAGAAAACGGCCTGACCCGCAAGGCGCTTGAAGCGGCGATCGACGCCGTGCGCGGCGGGCAGGGCGTGAACAGCGCCGACGCCGAAGGCCAGCGCGAAGCCCTCAAGAAATACTGCATGGACCTGACCGAGCGCGCCCGCCTGGGCAAGCTCGACCCGGTGATCGGCCGCGACGATGAAATCCGCCGCGCCATCCAGGTGCTGCAGCGCCGAACCAAAAACAACCCGGTGCTGATCGGGGAGCCTGGCGTCGGCAAGACTGCCATCGTCGAGGGCCTCGCCCAGCGAATCGTCGCGGGTGAGGTGCCCGATTCGCTCAAGGGAAAGCGTGTGCTGAGCCTGGACATGGCCGCACTGCTGGCCGGCGCCAAGTTCCGCGGCGAGTTTGAAGAGCGCCTGAAAACCGTGCTCAATGAACTCGCCAAAGACGAAGGCCAGACCATCGTCTTCATTGACGAGCTGCACACCATGGTGGGCGCCGGCAAGGCAGAGGGCGCCATGGACGCGGGCAATATGCTCAAACCCGCGCTGGCCCGCGGTGAGTTGCATTGCGTGGGTGCCACCACGCTCGACGAATACCGCAAGTACATCGAAAAAGACGCTGCGCTGGAGCGCCGCTTCCAGAAAATCCTGGTGGGCGAGCCGAGCGTGGAGGCGACGATTGCCATCCTGCGTGGCCTGCAAGAGAAATACGAAGAGCACCACGGCGTGCAGATCACCGACCCGGCCATCGTGGCCGCGGCCGAGTTGAGCCACCGCTACATCACTGACCGTTTCCTGCCCGACAAGGCCATCGACCTGATCGATGAAGCCGCGGCCAAGATCAAGATAGAGATGGACTCCAAGCCCGAGGTCATGGACAAACTCGACCGCCGCCTGATCCAGTTGCAGATCGAGCGCGAAGCCGTGCGCCGCGAAAAAGACGAGTCTTCGAAAAAGCGCTTCGACCTGATTGAAGAGGAGATCGCCAAGCTGCAAAAGGAGATATCCGATCTCGATGAAATCTGGCAGGCCGAAAAAGCCCAGGCGCTCGGCTCCAAGGACGTGATGGAAGAAGTCGGCCGCATCCGCTTCCAGATTGAGGAATTCACCCGCAAGGGCGACTTCAACAAAGTCGCCGAGCTGCAATACGGCAAGCTGCCCGAGCTGGAAAAGCGCCTCAAAGAAGCGCAGGCTAGCGAAGCCAGCAAGGGAAAGTCCAATGCGCCCACGTTGCTGCGCACCCAGGTCGGCGCTGAAGAGATCGCGGAGGTCGTGGCGCGCGCCACCGGCATTCCCGTCAGCAAGCTGATGCAGGGCGAGCGCGACAAGCTGCTGCTCATGGAAGGCAAGCTGCACGAGCGCGTGGTCGGCCAGGACGAAGCCATCGGCGCCGTGGCCAATGCCATCCGCCGCTCGCGTTCGGGTCTTTCCGACCCGAACCGGCCTACGGGGTCTTTCCTGTTCCTGGGCCCCACCGGTGTCGGCAAGACCGAACTGTGCAAGGCGCTGGCCGGCTTTTTGTTCGACAGCGAAGACCACCTGATCCGCATCGACATGAGCGAGTTCATGGAAAAGCATTCCGTGGCACGCCTGATTGGCGCGCCCCCGGGTTATGTCGGCTATGAAGAAGGCGGCTACCTGACCGAAGCAGTGCGCCGCAAGCCCTACAGCGTCCTGCTGCTCGATGAGGTGGAAAAAGCCCACCCCGATGTCTTCAATGTGCTGCTGCAGGTGCTGGACGATGGCCGCCTGACCGACGGTCAGGGCCGCACCGTGGACTTCAAGAACACCGTGATCGTGATGACCAGCAACATCGGCTCGCCAATCATCCAGTCCATGGTGGGACAGCCGTATGAGGATGTGAAAGAGGCGGTAGAGGGCGAGCTGAAGAACTACTTCCGGCCCGAGTTCCTGAACCGTATCGACGAGACCGTGGTGTTCCATTCGCTCGACGCGAAAAACATCGAGTCCATCGCCCGCATCCAGCTGCGTACGCTGATAGCACGCCTGCAGAAGATGGACCTCAACATGGAGGTGTCGGAAGCGGCGATTGCCGAGCTCGCCAAGGTCGGGTTCGACCCGGTGTTTGGCGCGCGTCCGCTCAAGCGTGCGATTCAGCAGCGCATTGAAAACCCGCTGTCGAAGTTGCTGCTTGAAGGCAAGTTCCCGCCCAAGAGCACCATCCCGGTCGATGTGGACCCGATCCAGAATCCGGGGGTGTTCAGTTTCGAAGCGGCGGCCGGGTGAGACCGGGCTGGGTGGCGCTGCAGCTTGCTATCGGATTGATAGCTGCTCGCGCCGGCCAGCCGGGGGCTAGTGGCCATTTTTGATGTGAAAAAGACAAAAGCCCGTTCCTGCGCACGCAGGCAACGGGCTTTTTCTTGCTCGCCGTCTGGGGCGGCTGGCAGAGCCGCTTGCGGCCATGATCCGTTAAAGTCATTCACGAGACCGCACAAAACCCGCAGCCATGAAAGCCATCGGCTGCATGGCGGCGCCGGCGCTGCAAAGGAGACAAACGCCCATGAGCACCCTGATCTACACCCACGAAGCCTGTTTCGACCATCGTCCCGGCCCGCACCACCCGGAGTCGCCCGAGCGTCTTGAAGCCGTGCTGCAGGCACTGAAGACACCGGAGTTTGCGAAGGCGCTCTGGCGCGATGCGCCGCTGGGCTCGTTCGATCAGGTGCTCCACGTGCACACACCCGGCTATGTGGAGCAGGTGCAGGCGGTGTCGCCGGCCGAGGGCTACCGCGCGCTCGATGCCGGTGACACCATCCTGTCACCGGGCTCGCTGGAGGCGGTGATGCGTTGCGTGGGCGCAGCCTGTGCCGGCGTGGACGATGTGGTGACAAGGGAGGCGAGCAACGTTTTTTGCGCTACCCGCCCCTGCGGACATCATGCCGAGGCAGATCAGGCCATGGGCTTTTGCGTGTTCAACCAGGCGGCCATTGCAGCGCTGCATGCGCGCCAGCGGCACGGCATCCAGCGTGTTGCGGTGGTGGACTTCGACGTGCACCACGGCAACGGCACGCAGAACTCGTTCTACGACGACCCTGACCTGTTCTACGGTTCCTGCCACCAATCGCAGTTTTACCCCGGCACCGGCGCGCGCCATGAAACCGGCGTGGCCGGAAACATCGTGAATATGCCGTTTCCGCGGGGCACCGGGTCAGTCGCCTTCCGCGCCGCGATGACCGACCAGTTGTTGCCGGCCCTGCGCAGGTTCGCACCCGGGCTGCTGATCATCTCCGCGGGCTTCGATGCCCATCATCTGGATCCGCTGGGCGGCCTGAAGTTCACAGACGACGATTACCACTGGATCACCCGGGAGCTCATGAAGGTGGCCGATGAAACCGCCGACGGCCGCGTGGTTTCCGTCCTCGAGGGAGGCTACAGCCTGGAAGGCCTGGCCAGCGGCACGGCGGCGCACGTGCGTGCGCTGATGGGCAACTGATACGGGACGCGCCCGCGGAACGCAAACAACCAGGCCCTAGCTGCCCAAGCCCGCATAAATGGTCTGCACATCGTCATTGGCATCGATGGCGGCCAGGAAGGCTTCGACTTCCTCGAGGTCGGCGGCGCTGAGGGTTGCCGGATCGACCGGGTTTTTCGGCTTGTAGCCCAGTTTGGCCGACAGCACGCTGAAACCCTGGGCCGGCAGTGCGCGGCTCACAAGGTCAAGGTCGACAGCGTCGGTCAGGAACAGGGTGGTGCCTTCTTCTTCGCCCGGCTCAAAGTCCTGGGCCCCGGCTTCGATGGCGGCCAGTTCGGGGTCGGCGCCTGCTGCTGCAGGTTCGGCTTCAATCATGCCCACGTGGTCAAAATCCCAGGACACCGAGCCGGAAGTGCCCAGCTGCCCCTTGCGAAACAACACGCGCACTTCGGATGCGGTGCGGTTCAGGTTGTCGGTCAGGCATTCGACCATGACCGGCACGCGGTGCGGGGCAAAACCCTCGTAGATCACGTGTTCAAAATGAACCGCATCGCCGGTGAGGCCGGCGCCCTTCTTGATCGCGCGCTCCAGCGTGTCTTTGGGCATGGAGACCTTGCGGGCCTGCTCCACCACCAGCCGCAGGCGGGCGTTCAATGACGGGTCGGCACCGCTGCGCGCGGCCACCATGATTTCCTTGGCCAGTTTTCCAAATACCTTGCCTTTGGCATTTGCGGCCAGTTCCTTGCCTTTTGCTTTCCACTGCGCGCCCATGTTTGATCTTCCTTGGTATGCCGCAGCGCTTCATGCGCCCGGCTTGATGCTTATTGATGTGAGGTGAGCGGCCACGCGCGGGGTGGGGAAAAGCGCGGAACCGAGGGCTCTGGTTATACACCCATGGCCACAGTGGCCTGCTGGCGGGGCTTGCGGGCGAGCCAGGCACATTGGCATCCCTGGAGTTGCTATCTATTTGATAGCTGCTGGCGCACGTTGTTATTAGGCTGCAGGCCTTTTTGTTCCTGAAAATGGGTAAAAACAGCCTTCCCGGCCGCCCAAACGCTCAAACCACCACGCCGGCGGTCTGCAGAAATGCCTGCAGGGCGGTAAAGTCCAGCGGCTTGGTGAGGTGCTCGTCGAACCCGGCGGCCAGCGCGCGGCTTTTGTCTTCGTCCGTGCCAAAGCCGGTGAGGGCCGCGACCGTCACCTGCTCGCCGCCGTGCAGGGCGCGCAGGGCTGCCAGCACCTCGTAGCCGTTCATTCCCGGCATGCCGAGGTCCAGCAAAACGGCCTGGGGTGCCTGCTGGCGAAACATCTCCAGCGCAGCGGGGCCGTCATAGGCCACTTTCACCTGGCAGTCCATCAGCCTGAGAATTTCCGCCAGGCTGTTGGCTGCATCGCGGTTGTCGTCCACCACCAGGATGGCTGCGCCCGGACCGCTTGCGTCATCGGTGCCGTGCACGCCTGTCTGCGCATTGGGCAGGAAAAAAGTGAATGTGCTGCCGCGGCCGGGGCCCTCGCTTTCAGCATGCAGTGCGCCGCCGTGCATTTCCACCAGGGAGCGTGCCAGCGTCAGACCGATGCCCAGCCCGCTTTCCCGCGCGGCGGTCTGCGCGTCGCCCTGGGAGAACAGCTCGAAGATCTGGCTGAGCGCCTGGGACGACAGACCCAGCCCGTTGTCGTGGACCGAGGTGTAGAGCTGCGTGCCCTCTTGCCAGACTTTCAGCTCGATCAGGCCCGCCTCGGGGGTGTACTTTGCGGCATTGACCAGAAGGTTCTGCAGGACCTGCGCAAGCCGTGTGGCGTCTCCCTGCACCAGCGGCGACGCGGCCGGGATGTCTGCCTTCAGGCGGTGGCGCCGCGCATCAAACAAGGGGCGCACGGCCTCAATGGAGCGGGCCACCACCTGGTTGTAGGAAACCTGCTCCGCCTTGAACCGGATCTTGCCGGTGGTCAGCCGCCCGACATCGAGCAGGTCGTCGACCAGGCGTGTCATGTGCGTGAGCTGCCGGTCGATCATGTCGCGGCTGCTTCGAACCAGCGGGCTGGGGGAGGGTTCCAGTTGCAGGATGGTGATGGCGTTGCGGATGGGGGCCAGCGGGTTGCGCAGCTCGTGCGCCAGCATGGCCAGGAACTCGCTCATGCGCTTGCTGGATTTTTCCAGCTCGTGCAGGCGCCGCCTTTCGGTCATGTCGCGTGTGACTTTGACAAAGCCGCGCAGTTGCCGGCCCGTGTCATACACCGGGGCAATCACCACATTGGCCCAAAACACCGAGCCGTCCCGCCGAACGCGCCAGCCTTCTTCTTCAGCCCGGCCATACTCCAGGGCCGCCTTCAGTTCGGCTTGGGGTTTGCCGGCCTCAAGGTCTTCAGGACGGTAAAACAGGCTGAAATGTTTGCCGATGACTTCGCTCGGGCTGTAGCCCTTGATGAGCTGCGCGCCGCTGTTCCAGCTCTCGATCACGCCGTCGGGGCTGAGCATGAAGATCGCGTAGTCCCGCACCCCTTCGATCATGAACCTGAAGCGTTCTTCGCTCTCGCGCAGCGCTTCCTCGTGAGCCCGGCGTTCCGTGAGGTCGCGTGTGACCTTGCCGAAGCCGGCGAGTTGTCCGTTCTCGTCCCTGAGCGCGGTAATGACGACATTGGCCCAAAAACGGCTGCCGTCCTTGCGGATGCGCCAGCCTTCTTCCTCGAAGCGCCCATCTCTTTCCGCGCGGCGCAACTCCTCGGCGGGCCATCCGGCGGCGACGGCCTCAGGGGGGTAAAAGGTGGAGAAATTGCGGCCGATGATCTCGTCGGCGCGGTACTGTTTGATGCGCTGGGCGCCGATATTCCATGACATCACGTTGCCCGCGGTGTCGAGCATGAAGATGCCGTAGTCCTGCACCGCATCCACCAGCAGGCGAAAGCGATCCGTTGTAATCTGTTCCGGGGTAGGAGCTGGCTTGGCGGACATGCCCGCCATGATAGCCACTTTGACCATCCCGGCCTGTCCGCCGTATTCGCGTGGGAGCGTCAGCCGCGCGCGGGTATGCCCAGCCCCTTGACGACCGCAGGGCGCGCCACAAACGCGTCGAGCACGCGCGTCACGTTGGGAAATTTCTGGATTTCCACCAGCTCACCGGCGCCATAAAACCCGATCAGGTTGCGCACCCAGCCGAAGGTGGCGATGTCGGCAATGGTGTAGTCGTCGCCCATGATCCAGCTGCGGCCTTCGAGCCGCTGATTCAGCACACCCAGCAGGCGGCTGGATTCGGCGACATAGCGGTCGCGCGGGCGCTTGTCTTCATAGTCCTTGCCGGCAAACTTGTGGAAAAAGCCGAGCTGGCCAAACATCGGGCCGATCCCGCCCATCTGGAACATCAGCCACTGGATGGTTTCGTAACGGGCCGCGGCATCCGCCGGCAGGAATTTCCCGGTTTTTTCGGCAAGGTAAATCAGGATGGCGCCGGACTCGAACAGACCGAGTGGTTTGCCGCCGGGCCCATTGGGGTCAAGGATGGCCGGGATCTTGTTGTTCGGGTTCAGCGACATAAAGGCCGGCGACGTCTGGTCGTTGCTGCCAAAGTCGACGAGGTGCGGCTCGTAGGGCAGGCCGCACTCTTCCAGCATGATCGATACCTTGACGCCATTGGGCGTGGGCAGCGAATACAGCTGGATGCGGTCAGGATGCTGGGCGGGCCATTTCCGGGTGATGGGGAAATCGGTCAGGGAGGTGGCGGTGGTTTGGGTCATGGGTCGAAATTCTGTTGTCAAAAGTGAAAATGCTGAAGGCGCAGCCCGCTAGTCCCGGCGGTCCGCGTGGGTATTCAGGCCCGCCAGCCGTGAAGACCGTGGCCGGCCCTTTACTTCACCGGTATCACCGTGCCCGCAGGCACCGGAACCGCTGTCACGCTGTTCTGCGGCGAACCTTCGATCACGCGGTCGGAATAGGTGAGGTAAACGAGGGTGTTGCGTTTGGTGTCCACCATGCGCACCACACGCAGCTTTTTGAAGACCAGCGAAATGCGTTCGCTGAACATTTCTTCCTGCTTCTCGATGGGTTTGCCTCCCGGGAAACTGATCACGCTGGTCTGCCGGCAGGCTATCGAGGCTTCGGCCTTGTCTTCGGCCACGCCGAATGCGCCCTTGATACCGCCCGTCTTGGCGCGCGAGACATAACAGGTGACGCCGCTCACCTTGGGGTCGTCATAGGCTTCCACCACGATCTTGTGGTCCGGTCCGATGAATTTGAAGACCGTGTCGACCGCGCCGATCTCTTCACCGCCGGCGCCTCCGCAGGCGGACAGAAGCAGCACCAGGCTGAGGGCGCAATAGGCGGGGCTGAATCGTTGCAGGGTGAGTGGGCGCATGAACATGTCCTTGGTGCTTGGTATGGGAATCGGAAGGGTGGCGGAAGGGCGTCAGGTAGCTACTGTACAAAGCCCGCCGCCAGGTGCCTGGGCTGCGCGGCCCTGTGTCAGGCTAGTATATTGGATAGCTATACATTTGATAGCTACTGGCGCGCGTCCCTATTGGGTTGTAGCCATTTCAGGTCTTCACCAGGTCAAAATGCCCGCTCGCGAGGCATTCCCCGTTGACCATGATGTCCACCGCATGCCGCCCGGCATGGTGCACGCGGGTGGTGAAGTCGCGCACGACCTGGCTGCGTGACAGCTGCACGCTTTCGCCGGCGGCCAGCGTCAACTCCTTGAGTTTGAATACCTTGGCCGAGCTGCTGCCCGATTTCTTGACGTAGTGCACCGCGTAGTCCACCACCAGCCGCTGACTTTGGCGCGAGGTGGATTGCAGCGTGAACGACAGTGCCATCCGCTCGCCCAGGGTGAGTTTCTTGGGGGTGATGGACAAACCGGTGATGCCGACGTCCGCCTTTTTACCGGCGCCGATCACACCCAGCGCCTGCCTGTCGCCCTGCTTGATCAGTGTGCGCAGCGCGTGCCGGGCAATCCACGCAGTGTGCGGGTTGTCTAGTGGCCAGCTCTTCAGGCGCTCCAGCACCCAGTCGGGGTGCAGCTTGGTGACGTCGTTGAGGTGGTTGGCCACCGACTTGCGTACGTAGAGGCTGCTGTCGGCCTTGAGCGCATCCAGGATGGGTGCGGCAAGGTCCGGATCGGCCATCAGCGCATCCAGCCTGAAAGACCAGGGCAGGCGAGGGCGGCTGCCTTCGCTGGCCAGGCGCCGCACGTGCTCGCTTTCGTCCCTGGCCCAGGTCTTCATCACGGCCAGCGTGCGCGCAGGATCCTGGCGGACGAATTCGCGGATCGCGAACTCCGAGGTCCCGAAGGCGGTGAAAAACTTCAGCGCCTCCATGGAGGTGTCGAAATCATCGCGCCCATACAGGCCCACATAGTCAGGCAGCACCAGGGTGACAAAGCCGCTGTTGATGCGCGGGGCCAGCTTGCGCAGGATGGCAATGGTTTTCGGGTAGTCGTCGGGCAGCGTGGCGTGCAGGCATTCGCTGGTGCGGCGCAGGCGCTGCATCAGCGAAAGGTCGTCCAGGCCGGGCAGCGCGAGCGAGAGAAACTTTTTGCTGTCAAAACGTGGGTAGACCACGGCGGTTTCTGCCGCGATGTGGCGATAGCGCGCCTTGTCGAAGATGTTTTTCAGGGCGGGCGCGGCTTCGGTGGACATGGCGCGAATTCTCCCATGCTGCTTTGGCAGCGAGCGCCATGATCTGTCCTATATAAAAGATTGCCCGCGCCAGTGGGTCAGTTGTCCTGCAGACGGTGTAGCTGTCGGCGCAGGTTGTCCAGTTCGTCCATCAGTTCCAGTGCCAGCGCCGCACCGGCTGGGTTAACCCCCAGGTCGCGCTGCAGGCGCACGGCCACGGTGGCGCGGTGCAAGTGCACGCCGGTGAAGCGCCAAACCTCAGGAGCCTCTCCCATCGGCGCCAGCACGCCTTCGTGTACCAGGTCCACGATGAGCTCCGACTGCGCGGCACAGGCCCGGCAGAGATCGTCAAGGGTGAGTTCATCCTGGTCTTCCAGGATGAAGCCGGCGAGGTAGCGGGTGGGGGTGTTCATGCCTTGGCTCCCGAGGTTTGCAGGGCGGCGCGCGGCCTGAAGGCCTTGAATGCCGCCGCCATGTCTTCGTACGCTTTCTTTGCCGCATCCGTGTCCGCGGCCGGCAGGACCACCTGCAGCACAAAATAAAAATCTCCCGGGGTCTTGCCCGGCAGCCCGCGCCCCTTGAGCCTGAGCTTGCGCCCGCCGGCAGAGCCCGCCGGGATTTTCAGCTCCACCTCGCCGGTGGGCGTGGGCACTTCCACCTCGGCGCCCAGCGCGGCTTCCCATGGCGCGACGGGCAGATTCATATACACGTCATGGCCCTCGGCACGGTACAGGGCATGCGGCAGAAATTCAACATCCAGGTAAAGGTCGCCCGGGTTGCCCTGACCCATACCGGGAGAGCCCTGGCCCGCCAGGCGAATGTGCTGGCCTGCGCGTATGCCCTTGGGGATGACGAACTCGATGCTGCGGTCCTGCATCGTCACGCCGGCTTCACTCTCCATCGGCATGCGCAACTGCAGCTTGCGCGTGGCGCCGCTGTAGGAGTCGCCGATGTCGATCTGGATTTTGGCGTGCTGGTCCTGGCCATGCATGTCAAAGCTTCGGCTGCCGCGCATATCGTCAAAACCACCCCGGCCTTGCGGCCCTCCGCCCATGCCGCGGAAGATCGCGTCGAAAAAGTCGCTGTGGTCAAAACCTTCGGCTCCGCCAAAATGGGGAGCGCCGGCGGCACCCCCCGAGGCCTGCCCCGGGTTCCAGCCCGGCGGCGGGCGGAAGTCCTGCCCGGCCTGGTAGTTGGCGCCCAGTTGGTCGTAAGCGGTGCGCTTTTCAGGATCGCGCAACACCTCGTAGGCTTCGGCGATTTCCTTGAAGCGTGCCTCGGCGTTTTTTTCCTTGCTGACGTCGGGATGGTATTTGCGTGCCAGCTTGCGGTGTGCCTTTTTGATCTCGTCGGGCGTGGCACTGCGCTCTACGCCCATGACCTTGTAGTAATCCTTGAATTCCATGAAACACTTTCATCAGGGATGGTTTACCTGCCAGTCACCATAGCGGATAAGTGCCGGCGCGGTTGTCAGTCAAATGCCTGAGAACCCGTTTAGACCGTCAATAGGTTCTGCATCAAGTCTGCAAATGGGGTCAAGTACCTCAGGGTCAACCCGCAGTGCTGCTGGAGTTGCGTCCCTACTGCGCTGCCCCTGTGGCCCCTATCATGGCCGGATGAGTTCCAGCACACCTCCGTCCGTCCTTCGAACATTGTTTGAAGCCCAGCACCAGGCCAGCCGCGCGCAGCCCGAGGTGCCGCTGGCCCTGCGGCGGGAACGCCTGCTGCGCATCCGTACCTTACTGGACGAGCACGGCAGCGCGCTGGCCCAGGCCGTCAATGCCGACTTCGGCGTGCGGTCGCCCCAGCTGACCGAAATCGCCGACATCTTTGTGCTGCGCTCGCTGCTGTCCAGTACCCTCCGGCATTTGCCAAAGTGGATGAAACCCGTGAAGGTGCGCACGCCGCTGTACTTGCAGCCCGCGCGGGCCTACCTGCAGCGCCAGCCCTTGGGTGTGGTGGGCGTGGTGTCGCCGTGGAACTACCCGGTGCAGCTGTCGCTTGGGCCTGTCATCACCGCGCTGGCGGCTGGTAACCGCGTCATGCTCAAGCCCAGTGAGCTGACGCCGAAAACTTCTGCCTTGCTGGCAACCCTGATTGAACAATCCTTCGCACCTGACGAGCTGTGCGTGGTGCAGGGCGACGGCGCCCTGGCCGCCGAATTTGCCGGGCTGCCGTTTGACCACCTGTTTTTCACCGGCTCCACCGCCGTGGGCCGCAAGGTCGCCGAAGCGGCGGCCGCCAACCTCACGCCCACCACGCTGGAGTTGGGCGGCAAATCGCCCTGCATCATCGACGCGTCCTGCGACATCGACAAGGCTGCCATCAAGATTGCCCACGGCAAATTGCTGAACGCCGGCCAGACTTGCATCGCACCCGATTACGTGCTGCTGCCGAAAGGCAGCGAGACGGCCTTTGGCGAAGCCTTTGCGCGCGCCGTGTCCACGCTGTTCCCCACCATTGCTGGCAACCCCGATTACGCCGCCATCATCAGCCCGCGCCACCATGAACGCCTGCAGGCGCTGCTGGCCCAGGCTGAAGGCGAGGGCGCGCGCCTGCAAACCCTCCAGGCCGGTGCACCCGGTGTGGGCGCGGCGTCGCGGCAGATGGCGCCGGTGCTGGTGTTCGATGTACCCGCCGGCTCGAAACTGCTCAGCGAGGAAATCTTCGGCCCCATCCTGCCGGTGATTCCCTATGCGTCGATCGATGACGCGATTGGCTATGTCAACGCCCGCCCCAGGCCGCTGGCGCTGTACTGGTTCGGCACCGACACCGGTTCTCGCGACCATGTGCTGGCGCGCACCGTGAGCGGCGGCGTCACTGTCAACGACACGCTGATGCACATCGCGCACGAGAACCTGCCTTTCGGCGGCGTGGGCGACAGCGGCTGGGGCAGCTACCACGGCGAAACCGGTTTTCTGCGGCTGACGCAGCAAAAGCCGGTGCTGGTGCAGTCAAAGTGGGCGAGGGGAGACCTGTTTTATCCGCCTTATGGAAAACGGTTTGACCAGGTGATGGGCTTGCTCAAGCGCCTGATCTGAGGTTTGACCTGAAGGGATTGGCGTTCTGGTGACGGCGCCGTTCAAATTTCTTTGAGGAAACCCGAATCCTTTTGCCGAATGCGGGCCTCTTTGCCGGTATCAACCACCGACAAGGAGCTCCTGATGTTTTTTCCGCAACGAAATCTTTCCGCCTGTGCGCGGGGCGGCACCATGGGTGGCACCGCATCCACCGGAGGCGCCCGTGTTCTGTAGCACTTCGGTCACCCAGCATGTGTTGCGCGGGATAGGCGCGCTGGCCCTGCTCGCATGTGCCGCCCTGGTTTTCCAGGTGCATCCCCTGTGGGCGGTGCTTCCTCTGGCGGGTGCGCTGGTGTTGATGCGCGGCTGCCCCATGTGCTGGCTTGTTGGCCTGTTTGAAACCATCGCACGGCGCCACAGGCCAGCGGACAGCAAAGGCCAGCCATGAGCGCCGGTTACCAGTCACCCCAAGACCTGCAACTGGCGCCAGCCTTCGTGCGGCTGGCACCTGTGGAAGCCCAGGCTTTCCTCGCGTTTGACCATGCGGCCAAGCGCGAAGGCGGCCATCTTGAGCCACGTGTGCGGGAGCTGATTTCGTTGGCCGTGGCGCTTACCACCCAATGTGGCTATTGCCTGGACGTGCACACCCGTGCGGCCAGGCGGTTGGGCGTGACCCGCGAGGAGCTGGCGGAAGTGGTTCTGATTGCGGCGGCTGTGCGGGCAGGCGCCAGCGTGGGGCACGGCCTGCTCGCCTTGCGCCTGTTCGATGGCGACGGGGACGAGACAGTGCTTCCTGCTGGTAACTGAAAGGTCTGGCCCATTCCTTGACGCCCCTTTAGAATCCCCCAAAAATAACTGGAGGGATGGGCCATGCCTTTTGTTGGACTGGGACTTCATTTCATTGTGGCGGTGTTCTTTGCCGTCCATGCCTTGCGCAGCGGCCAGCAGATGTACTGGCTGATCATCCTGTTTTCGTTTCCCATGCTGGGCAGCCTCGTTTACTTCCTGGCGGTCTACCTGCCCGACTCGCGGCTGGAGCGCGGCGCGCGCAAGGTCGTGGCCGCAGCCGCAAAAACACTGGACCCGACGCGCGAGCTGCGGGAAGCACACGCCGCGTTTGACTACACGCCCACCGCGCAGAACCAGATGCGGCTTGCCTCCGCGCTGCTCGAAGCCGGCCAGGCGCTGGAGGCTGCGCAGAGTTACGACGCATGCCTCAAGGGCCCGTTCGCCTCCGACCTGGAAATCCGGCTGGGCGCCTCAAGGGCCTATTTCGCCTGCGAGCGTTATCCCGAGGCGATTACCCACCTTGAATTCATCCGCAAGACCGACCCCGCCTTTCGCGCGGAGCTGGTGTCGCTGCTGCTTGCCCAGGCGCTGGGCGGCGCCGGCAGGGGTGTGGACGCGAAAGCGGAGTTTGAATCCGCCGTGGACCGTTTCGGCAGCTTTGAAAGCCGCGCTGAATACGCCATCTGGGCCGCGATGAACGGGGATACCGCCACCAGCGCACGCCTGCAGATTGAGCTGCAGCGGTCCATGGAGCGCTGGAACAGGCACACGCGCGAGCTGAACAAGCCCTTGCTGCGCCGCCTTAACGCGGCGTTTGAAAAACGCTGAAAGCTGCGGGCCCCGGGCAAGGGCGACTTACCGCTGCGCCCCGAATACCTGCACCCAGTAAATACCGGCGCTGCTTTGGATGTTGACCGCAAAGGCCGTGCCCATCTCGGTATACGCCGGCGCCATGATGTTGGCGCAATGGCCGGGGCTGTTCAACCAGCCCTGCACGGCGGTGTCGGCCTGCATCTGCCCCGCGGCGATGTTCTCGCCGATGGCTTTCCAGCCGTAGCCTGCGCGTGTTGCGCGGCTGGCCACATCGCTGCCATCGCGCCCGGTGTGGCTGAAGTAGCTGTAACGCGCCATGTCTGCGGCATGCCCCCCGGCGATGCTGTACAACACGGGGCTGTATTGCAGCGGCCCTGCGGCCGCGAAGGCCTGCGTACCGCAACGGCGTGGCCTGGAGCGCGCTTCATTGACCAGTGCCAGCACCCGTGCCTGTACATCGCCGGCCTGGGCCGCAGCCGGGGGCGAGAAGGGCGCGGCCAGCACCACCCAGGTTTGCGCCCCGCGCTGGTAGAAGCCGGCTTCAGCGAGCTCGGCGTGCATCACCGCGCTGCATGATTTGCCCAGGGTCCTGCGCGCGAGCGCTGAGGGGCCCGTTGCGCCGCGTACGGCAATCTGCGCGGCCCGCACCGCGCGGTAGTCGACAGCTTTCAGTGCCTCGTCCATCGTGCGGCCGCTGGCCATGAGCTGCGCCGCCCGCGACAGGACGCTGTTTTCACGCAGCAGGGAAACCTTGGCGCCGCGCCCGTCGCAACCGTCCTCCCGTACCCGGTTCAGTTCGCGCAGCAGCGTGGGGTGCGGCTCGGCAGGCGCCTGGGCATGGCCTGTGGTTGCAAACATGACAACAGCCATTGAAGCCGTCGCGTGACCCCATCTCCTGCCGGTTTTTCTTGCTGCGCTGAGGAAGTTCATCGGGCCATGATAACCAGCCGGGCCCGGTGGCGTGCTGTTGTACGGCTGACGTGGAGTGCTATTGTTTTGATAGCCGCTTGCGCTCATCTCCAAGGGCCGGAAGGTGAATTTAGTTCGCAATTGGGAGGATGACTTTTCACCGCTGAACGGGCCGCTAAACTTCGGTCACCTGACGCCGGTCAGGATTTGCGAAACATCCTGACTGCCTGTACTCAACGCCTGCCCAATGCCTCAAACCTGCCGCTTGACCTGCTTCGCATGCGCCTGAGTCGTCCTTCCTTCAAAGTTCGCCTGCTGGCCATGCTGGCGCTTGTACCGGTAGTGGCGTGGTTTGCCGTCAGGCCCGTGCGGGTGATCGCGCCGGAACTGTCCGGTGTTTCATGCTTCAGCACCTCGGTGTGTGTGGACGACAAAGCCCGATTTGAAGAGGCTGCCCGGCTGCATGCGGAGGGCATGGCCTTCGTGTCTGCCAGGGTCGGTGCGATCCAGGGTATGCCGAAGATGGTCTTTTGCTCAACACAGGCGTGCGCCGATGCTTTCGGCCTGGGGATGCGTTCGGCCGTCACCCTGGGTACTTTCGGCACCGTTGTGGGGCCGCGCGCCTGGAAGCCGTTCTGGAAGCCGTTTTACGTTCGGCATGAGCTGATCCACTATTTGCAGGCCGAGCGTCTTGGCACGCTCTATCTGCTGCTCAAACCTCAATGGTTTGTCGAAGGCATGGCTTACGCGCTGAGCGAGGATCCGCGGTCGCCGCTGGGTGAGCCTTTCGAAAGCCACCGCCAGAAGTTCCTCCTGTGGCTTCCCACGATCGGCTCGCTAACCCTCTGGCAGGCGGCCGGGGATCTGTAGGTTGCGAGCCAACGCACTGTCGGTTACTTGAAGGTGCTACTTTTTTGATAGCTGCTTGCGCTTGCCCTCATTGCCTTACAGCCTGTTTTTACTTTGAAAATGACTGGGTGGCTGGCCCATGGCGGCTTTGAACATCGCGGTGAAGGCGCTGTCACTGGCATAACCGCTGGCCGCCGCCACGGTGCTGACCGATTGCCCGCGTGTGAGCAGGGGCAGGGCGTGGGCAAGGATGGCCTGCTGGCGCCATTGCTGGTAGCTCAGGCCCAGTTCGTCGCGAAAAAGCCTGGCCACCGTGCGTTCGCTGGCGCCAGTATCGGCGGCCCATTCGGCCAGCGTGGCCCGCTCTGATGGTGCGCGCAGCACGGCTTCACACAGGGCGCGCAGCCGCTTGTCCCCGGTTTGCGGATGCGGCATGGGCACGCCGAGCGCCTGGGTGTCGGCGCCTGCGAGCTCGTCCAGCACCAGGCTGGAAAGAAGTTGTTCGCGAGTGGCCGGCAGCGGCCGCTCCGGGGTGGCCGCGTCGAGCGCGTGGATGGACTCACGCAGTAACGGCGAAACCACCAATACGCGGCAACCGGTCCAGCCCTTCGGGGTGGCGCTTGCGTCGAGGTACAGCGTGCGGAATTCGGCGGCCTCCAGCACGGTCACGTGATGTTGCGCGCCAGGGGCGATCCACACCGCGCGGGAGGGCGGCACGATGTAGGTGATTTCGCCGCCCGCATGGCCCGACTGCTCAGCCGTGACCTGCAGCACCCCCGTGGAGCAGTAGGCCAGTTGCGCCCAGGCGTGGGAATGGGGCTTGAAATGCGTGTCTGCTTCCAGCGTCCGCGCCCGCACGCGCACTGGCCGCTGGCGGCTGGGCGTGAAGTTGTCGGTGTCGCCCACCGGCACGAAATGAAGCGGGGCTTTACGTTGCGGCATCTGGCGTGTCGGAAGGTCTATCCACCTGAATCAGATGATGTGATCGCAGGGACGAAGGTCATTAAGCGGTTTGTCCGAAATTCGATGAAACATGGCTTTATGTCGCATTTCAGAAGGCTTGGCCAATACTACGATAGCGCCATGAATACTTCAAGTACGACCCTGAACGCGCCCGCTGCAGTCCCTTTTCGCACCGACGCCAGCGTGATCAGCCTGGTGGGCCTGGCGCACATGATCAGCCATTTCAGCCAGCTGCTGCTGGCGCCCCTGTTTCCCTGGCTCAAGGACGAGTTCAGCGTCAGCTATGCGGAGCTGGGGTTTTTGATGACGATCTTTTTTGTGGTGTCGTGCGCGGTGCAGGCGCTCTCGGGTTTTGTCGTCGACCGCTTCGGCCCGCGCCCCATATTGTTCGCCGGCCTGAGTTTGCTGGGCGTGGCGGCTTTTGGTTATTCCATCAGCACCAGCTACTGGATGCTGGCCGGCTTTGCTGTAATTGCCGGTGTCGGCAATGGTGTGTTTCACCCGGTGGACTACACGCTACTGAACCGCAAGGTCAGTGCGCCGCGCCTGGGCCACGCCTACAGCGTGCACGGCATCACCGGCAGCCTGGGCTGGGCGCTGGCCCCCGCAGTGGTGGTGACGCTGACGTTTGCTTATTCGTGGCGTGTGGCATTGGCTGCCGCCGGTGTGCTGGCTTTTGCCGTGCTGGCGGTGCTGGTGATGAACCGCGACAAGCTCACCCTCACGATGGCGGCGCCGGTCAAGGGCGCGCCCGCGGCCGACAGCAGTCTGGGTTTTCTGAAGATACCGGCCGTCTGGATGTGTTTTTCTTTCTTCTTCTGGTATGCCATCGTTCTCAGCGTGGTGCAGGCTTTTGCACCTGAAGCTGCGCGCCACCTGCATAACGTGCCGCTCGCACTGGTGGCTATCTGCCTGACGGTTTATATGGTGTGCAGCGCGGGCGGCATGGTTTTTGGCGGCTTCCTGGCATCGGATCCCGCGCGCTGCGAGCGCATTGTGGGCATCGGGTTTGGTGCGGCGGCTGCCGTGGCGGTGCTGCTGGCCGCAGGCAGCTATCCCGCATGGGTCGTGCCTGTGCTGTTCGGCATCATGGGCTTCGCCACCGGCATCGCCGGGCCGTCGCGTGACCTGCTGGTCAAGCGCTCAACCCCCGAAAACGCCTCGGGCCGGGTTTACGGCGTGGTGTATGCAGGCCTGGACATCGGCCAGGCCGTGTCGCCGCTGATCTTCGGCGCGATGATGGACCATGGCTATTACCGCGGCGTCCTGCTGGGCCTGGCGCTGATGCAGGCGGTGCTGATCGCCAGCGCCTTCAATGTGCGCCGGGTGCGCCGCACGGTACTCGCCACGGCCTGAGCATTCCGGGCTCGATGTGTCGCGGCCCCGCGACGCGCCTGCAGGACGGATGCGCAGTTTTTCCTGCCCGGTCCTATACTGGATCGCATCATCTCCGGAAAGAAGGCATGCGATGAAACGTCTTACCCGGGCTTCTTCTCCTGCTTCCCAGGCTGTGGTCCTCATTGCGTTGGCTGGGTTGGCATTTATGGGCATGGTGCAGGCACAACCCGCCCCGTTCAAATACCAGCTGACGGGCGACATCGGCGGCGCCGTGTATGGCACACAAAGCGTGATTCGCAGCAAGAGCAACGACACCGTCTTGCTGCCCTATGCTTATGCGGACTATGGCCGCTTCTTTGCGCGTGTCGACACGCTGGGCATCAAAACCGCAAGGATGGGCTACGGCTACCTGGAATTTTCCGGCCGCATCAGCCAGGACGGCTGGCGCGCCGATACCGCCGCGCTGTCGGGACTCAAGGACCGCAAGCGACCGATTCCGCTGGGCATAGGCACCTTTCAGGAAACGCCTTACGGCGGGTTTTTCGTGAACGCGTTTGTGGACGCCAACAAATCGCACGGTGCATTGCTGGAAGCCACATACGCGGCGGAGTTCAAGGTCGGCAGCTGGTCGTTCTTTCCGCAGGTGGGGCTGGAACACACCAGCGCCAAATACAACAACTACCTCTACGGTGTGACCCCGGCCGAGTCAGCCGCCAGCGGGTTTACAAACTACAACGCCGGCGCCTCGACAGCGCCCACGCTGGGCCTGGGGGTCGATGTGCCGCTCGGTGATCCCTGGATGCTGACGATGCAACTGCGTCGCAAGTGGTTGGGGTCTTCGGTTCAGGGCAGTCCCCTGGTCAGCCGCCGGACGCAGGACACCGGGTTTATCGCCGTGTCGTATCGGTTCCGCTAGCCCGGCGTCCGGAGTCATCCGGCCGCAGACGTGAAAAGCTGGCGCCTGTTTCCCCTGTAGGGCGTGTTTTTAGCGGCGCAGCTTGCCGGTGCATGCTGCCGGGAGTGCCGGCGCACCGCATTTTTGCGTTTTGCCTCCCAGCTTTCACCGAGCTTTCACCAGGTGTCGGCGTTTCCTCGGTGGTTTAGCCGTCCGTCCTCCCGCATTATTCGTTCCATGAATATCCTGCTGGTTGAAGACGACCTGAATCTGGTGGACGCCCTCAGCCGCATGCTGGTTGCCCGCGGGTTCCACGTCGTTTGCTGTGCCGACGGGAAAGAGGCGCTGGTGATGGCACGGCATCGTCCGTTTGATGCGGCCCTGCTCGACCTGAGCCTGCCCGGCATGGATGGCCTGGATTTGCTGCAGCACCTGAGGGACGAAGGTTCCCGGCTTCCCGTACTGGTCATGACGGCGCGTACCGCGGTCGAGGACCGGGTGCTGGGATTGAACTCCGGCGCGGACGACTACCTGATCAAGCCTTTTGATGTGGAAGAACTGGTGGCCCGCCTGAAGGCGCTGGTGCGCCGCAGCCTGGGCGTGGAAGATTTCCGCTGTGGCACCCTGCGCTTGGACCTGGACAACGGACAGGTATTTCGCGGCGCACTGCCGCTTGAAATGTCGGGGCGTGAACTAGCCCTTCTCAAGGCGCTGATGATGCATCCCGGCAAGGCTGTGGCCAAGGATGACCTGCTCCAGACCGTCTTTGGTGACGAAGGCTCGGCTGGTGCGGATGCCATTGAGGTGCTGGTGCACCGGTTACGCAAACGCATCCTGGGGTCCGGAGCCAGTCTTGTCACCCTGCGGGGGGTTGGCTACTACCTGATGGATGATGCCCTGGCTGAAAGGCAGGATCAGCCGTGAAAACAGTGAGCCTGTTGCGGGGAAAGTCATGGACGGTCTGGCGCCCATGGCGGGCCCGGCGATCAATCCGGTTGTTTGTCTGGGCCTGGTCGCTGGGGCTGCTGTTGGCCTGGTGCTTTTTGAACTGGATGGGCGCGGCGTATCCCCAGACACTCTTTGGATTGCCTGCAGGACTTTGGTGGCTGTTCAAGGTATTGGCGTTTGCTGCCGGCCTGTGGTGGGTTTTGCGCCAGGCCTTCAAACCCGTTGTGGTGTTGGGGCAAGAGCTCGACAGCCGCCGCACGGAAGACTTGCGGCCGGTCACGAATCAGCAGCCGGTTGAGCTGCAGCAATTGGCCAGGACGGTCAATTGGCTGATGCAGCAGCAGCAGGAATCGCTGGATCAGCAAAAGAAGTTTCTGGCCGATGCCTCCCACCAGTTGCGTACGCCCTTTGCGGTGCTGCGCACCCAGCTGCAGGGCGCCATGTCCGGGCAGCTGGACGTGCGGGAAACGCTGCCCAAGATGCTCAATACCGTGGACCGTTCCAGTGAGCTGGTCCGCCAGTTGCTGTCCGTCGCCAAGATGGAACAGTTGGTACGCCGGGCCAACTGGGTTGAAGTGGACCTGGCCACAACCGCACGTGATGTGGTCATGGAATTTGCGCCCTTGCTGGCCCGCAAGAAACTTGATTTCTCGATGCAGGCCATTCCGGTGCGCCTGATCACCGATCCCTGGTTGTTGGGAGAGTTGATCCGTAACCTGATGTCCAACGCTATTCAGCACACGCCCAAGGGCGGCGCTCTGGGCCTGGTGATTCGGGCTTTGCCCAGCGAAACCGAACTGCTGATCTGGGACAACGGTGGCGGCATGGATGAAGCTGTCCAGGCCCGCCTGTTCGAGCCTTTCCAGTCATCGTCGGGAACCTCTGGCGTCGGCCTGGGGTTGTCAATTTGCCGCCAGATTGCACTGTCGATGAACGCCGGAGTGGATTTGTTCAACCGCGTGCAAGACAACCATGTGGTGGGGGTGGATGCTGTCGTCCGGTGGCCCCAGGAAGTGCCCCATGAGTAGCGCCGTCCAGTTCCAGTCCATCAGCAAGACCTTTCCCAATGGGGTCCGTGCCCTGTGCAATATCCACTTGCGCATACCGTCCAGGCAACTGACGACCTTGCTGGGGCCGTCCGGTTGTGGCAAGACGACCCTGTTGCGAATGGTGGCGGGACTGGCACGGCCCACCTCGGGCCGGGTCCTGCTCGACGGGGTGGATGTGACCGACATGGGCGTCGAACAACGTCCCATCAGCATGGTGTTCCAGAGCTACGCCTTGTTTCCGCATCTCAACGTACTGGACAACGTGCGTTACGGGCTGCGCATGCTGGGACTGCACCCGCGCGAGCGTGACGAGCGCGCGCGGGCTGCGCTGGGCATGGTGGGGCTGCAGACCAGCGCCGGGAGCAACACCGCTGTGTTGTCCGGGGGGCAGCAGCAGCGTGTGGCCCTGGCCCGGGCGCTTGCGTTGCAGCCGAAGGTGTTGCTGCTGGATGAACCGCTGTCCAATCTGGATGCGGGTTTGCGGCGCCAGATTCGGGAGGACATACGCGCCCTTCAGCAAAACCTGGGGCTGACCGTGCTGTACGTGACGCATGACCACGGCGAAGCCATGGCGGTCAGCGACACCGTGGTGGTGATGCATGAAGGACAGGTCACGCAGGTGGGCACACCGCAGGAAGTCTATGAGACGCCGCACAGCGAATTCGTTGCGGCCTTCATGGGAGACGCCGTGATGTTTGACGCCCAGGCTGATGCATCCGGCGCGATTCAGCTGGGGCCCCTGCGCATCGCGCCCGGACTGACGCGGCGGCAGGGAAAAGTCCGCCTCGTGGTGCGCCCGCATGCCTGGCGGCTGGCACCCGCCAGCGGAGAAGGCCTGCCCGGAAAAGTTCTCTCACACGCCTACCTGGGGCGCAACACCGAGTACCACGTGCTGACCGCACTGGGGACATTGATGGTCCTGGTGCAAAGCGAGACACTGGTCCGCCAGGTGGGCTCGCCGGTCAGCGTGCATCTGGGCGCACAAGGGGTGAGTGTGGTGATGCCCTTTGACTGAACACATCAACACACTGCACGCATTCAATCGGGCCTCGCCGCCCATCCTTCAGGAGATTAACGTGAAAAAGACAGCACTCTTCGCAGCTCCCTTGCTGCTGGCCCTCGGACTTCCGGTGTTTGCCCAGGAAGGGGAGGTCAATATCATCTGCGCCGCCCAGGCGGACTGGTGCAACCTGATGCAAACCACCTTTGGCAAGACCAGCGGCATCAAGGTCAACATGACGCTGAAAGGATCGGGTGAAGCGCTGGCGCAGATCACCGCCGAGCGTGCCAACCCCAAGACCGATCTCTGGTTTGGTGGCACGGGTGACCCGCATATGCTGGCCGCGGAACAGAACCTGACGCTGGAATACAAGTCCCCGTCATTGCCCCAGTTGCATGCCTGGGCGCAAAAACAGGCGGAGCAATCAGGCTTCAAGACCGTCGGCGTTTACTCCGGGCCACTGGGCTTCGGCTACAACACGGAACTTCTGGCCAAAAGAAAACTGCCGGCTCCCAAGGTTTGGGCGGATCTTCTCAAGCCGGAATACAAAGGCGAGATTCTGGTCGCGGACCCCCGTGCCAGCGGAACGGCCTACACCATGATCGCCACGCTGGTGCAAATGATGGGGGAGGAAAAAGCATTCGAGTATCTCTCGGCACTGCATAAAAACGTGAGCACTTATCCACGCTCGGGCGTGGGGCCCATCAAGGCGGTTGCCCGTGGCGAGGCATCGGTTTCCATCAGTTTTGTCCATGACGTCACCGGTGAAAAGGCGCAGGGCTTTCCGGTGGATGCCGTCACGCCCGCCGATGGCACCGGCGTCGAGGTAGGCTCCATGTCCATCATCAAGGGCGCGCGCAATCTGGCGAATGCCAGGAAATTTTACGAATGGGCTCTCACGCCGGGCGCGCAGCAATTTGGTGCCGCAGTCAAGCAGTTCCAGTTGCCCTCCAACAAGGCAACTCCCATGGACCCCCGTGTTCCCGACTTCAAGAAAATCAAGCTGATTGATTACGACTACGCCAAGTACGGGCAAGCGGCGGTTCGCCGGCAACTGATCCTCAACTGGGAACGCAAGGTCTTCAACCAGGCCAAGTGATCTACGCGGCAGCGACGTGACGCTGACAACCTTCAATCTAAAGAGCTGCCGATCCAGCTCGAATCTTTGCCACTATTTTTGCCACTCCCATGCCAGTCCAATTCACTGAACGAACCCAGCGGACGATTTACGTCTGGGTGCTCATCGGCTTAGCCGCTTACCTGGCGCTGCCGTGGTACTACCTGCAAAGTGGCTCGCTGCTCTTTGCCTTGCCCAGGCTTTTTACCGAACCTGTGACGGCCAACGGGCTGACGCAGGCTGCCATGCATGGCCGGGACTGGCTCTGGACCGGCGTGGCCGGTCTGCTGGTGGCGGGATGCGGCGCCTTGATGCCTGCCAGCAGGCGCCAGGGCGCTGTGCTGGTGGCAGGCGCCGTAACCGGCCTGCTGGGTTTGGGTGTGAGCGGTTTCATGATCGGGGCCACGGGGTGGTCGTATGAATGGCTCAATGCGGCTCTGGGCACGCTCCCGCAGGGGCAATTTGGCATCGGCTGGGGCGGTTTTGTGGTCCTGGTCTGTCTTGTCATGCTGCTGGGATCCGGCATCGCGCGTCTGGGCTATTTCCGTGGCGACGTGTTTGTGGCCGCCGCGGTCGTGGGATGCGCGGCACTGCTGTGCCTGTTTGTGGTGTTTCCGGTCGCCAAGTCCTTGTCCGCTGCCTTCTATGCCGAAGACGGAGGCTTTGCCTTGGGGGCCTTGTGGGAGCGGGTCGGTACTGCGCGCGTGTGGGGTGTCGGGTGCCTGGGTGGCGGGACCAGTTGCGGCGTGGCGTGGAACACCTTGTACCTGGCGCTGCTGACCGCGGCTGGCACGACCGTGCTGGGAACCATGATCGCGCTCATCGCCGAGCGCAGCGCCGGCAAGCGACTGCAAAAACCACTGAACGCCCTGGCCATGCTGCCCATCATCACGCCACCGTTTGTCGTGGGCCTGGGTTTGATCCTGCTGTTTGGCCGCGCCGGCATCGTCAACCAGTTGATGGAGTGGTCTTTCGGCGTTACGCCCACCCGCTGGTTCTATGGTGTATTTGGCGTCTGGCTCGCGCAGCTGTTTGCTTTCACACCCATTGCCTTCATGATCATGCGTGGCGTGGTGCAGGGCATCAGCCCATCCCTGGAAGAGGCGGCGCAGACCCTCCGCGCAAGCCGGATGAAAACCTTCCTGACCGTCACGCTGCCGCTTCTGGCGCCTGGCCTGGCCAATGCGTTTCTGGTGGGGTTTATCGAAAGCATTTCCGATTTCGGCAACCCCATCATTCTGGGTAGCGGCTATGCAGTCCTTTCAACGGAAATCTTTTTTGCCATTGTGGGTGCGTCACTGGACCAGGGTATGGCCGCGGCCCTGGCCCTGGTGCTGACGACGTTTGCGTTGACGGTCTTCTTCGTGCAGCGGCGCATCCTGGGTAAAACCAGCTTCACCACCGTTTCCGGCAAAGGCGACGCCGGCGTGCCCATGGCACTGCCGACAGGGGTGCGCCGCCTGTGCACCTGGGTCGCAGGCCCCTGGCTCGCCTTCACGATGGTGGTTTATTTCTTCGCCTTCGCGGGTGGGTTCGTCAAAGTCTGGGGGCGCGATTACACGCTAACCCTGATGCACTTCAAAACTGCGTTTGACATGCAATGGGGTGAGCATGGCCTGCTTTGGGCAGGAACTGCCTGGGCGTCCCTGTTCAATACCATCACGCTTTCGGCCATTGCGGCCCCGGTTTGCGCGAGCATCGGCTTGCTGATCGCCTGGTTGCTGGCGCGGACCGAATTCAGGGGCAAGGCCCTGTTTGAATTTTCCGCCTTGTTGACGTTTGCCATTCCCGGCACGGTGCTGGGTGTCAGCTACATCCTGGCTTTCAACGTGCCGCCGGTGGAGCTGACGGGTACCGGCCTGGTCATTGTCCTGTGCTTTGTGTTTCGCAATCTGCCGGTCGGGGTTCGGGCCGGAACGGCATCGTTCAAGCAGCTGGACCGGTCCCTCGACGAAGCCTCTGTCATGCTGCGGGCCAGCAGCCTGACCACCTTGCGCCGCGTGGTGCTGCCTTTGCTCAAGCCGGCCCTTGTTGCCGCACTGGTCTACAGCTTCGTGCGCTCGATGACCACGGTTTCCGCCGTCATTTTTCTGGTGACGGCCGAGTACGAGCTGGCCACCACTTACATCATTGGCAGGGTAGGAACTGGCGACTATGGCGTGGCGCTGGCGTACTGCACTGTGCTGATCGTCCTGATGTCTATGGCCACGGCATTGATCCAGTTCCTTGTTGGCGAACGCAAGCTGGGGCGGCGCACGGTAGGTGCCAACCGGTAGTCCACCGTCAATGACATTCCAGACCGCCTCCTTTTGCGTACAACAAGGATATTTACCAATGACTCAGGCAGGCACTGATTTCAAAAGCATAGCCAGGCGTTATGGCGGATTCAACGTTTCATTGATCAAAGCGTCTTTGAGACAGGAGTAACTGATGACCCTACAAGCCCCGCTCGGTGCATCTGGAACTGACGCACTGATCTTTGACATGGATGGAACCATGATCGACTCCATGCCGTGGCATGCCAGGTCGTGGAGCGAGTTCGCGAGGCGGCACGGCGTCCAGATGGCGCTGGCTGACATCCTCAGGCGCACCACCGGGCGCACCGGCACCGAGTCCATGAACCAGTTATTCCAGCGTGACATTGAACTTTCAGAGGCGCGGCTGCTGGTTGCGGAAAAGGAAGCCATTTATCGAGAACTCTTCGCGCCGGTGTTTGCCGAGGTTGCGGGCTTCAAGGCCTTTGCCGGGCTGGCGATGGCGCGGGGGTTCAAAGTGGGTGTGGGAACTGCGGGTGACCAGCACAACATCGCGTTTGCGATGGCCGGGCTTGCCATGGTGTCCCCGCCTCATGCTGTTGTAGGTGGCGACGAAGGCCTGGCAGGGAAACCCGAGCCCGCCATATTTCTGGAGGCTGCACGACGCATGGAGGTTGCGGCCGCCGCCTGCGTCGTGTTTGAAGATGCGCCCTTTGGCATAGAAGCCGCGCGGCGGGCCGGCATGCGGGCTGTGGCGGTTTGCACCAGCCATAGCGCTGAAGAGCTCTCGGGGCCGCACGTGATTGCCAGCGTGCGCGACTACAACGAACTTATCGCGAGTGATTTTTTGGGAAAGCTCCATGCGGCGGTTGCGTGATGGGCAGAAGCCGTCAGCGGAACAGCTGTCCGCCGGCATCGCTTTCACCTTGCTATTTTTATCCTCTTTGTCTTCTTTTTCTTTCACATCAACAAAGAAAGTCTGCACATGAGCCAACTCGGCATTGAATTCAAGAACGTGCAAAAACGTTATGGGAGCGATCCATCGCCCTTGGTGGTCAAAGGAATCAGTTTTACCGTTCCCAAAGGCACGCTGACGACGATTCTGGGACCTTCGGGCTGCGGAAAAACCACGACCCTGCGCATGATTGCCGGGCTTGAGACGCCCAGTGTGGGCCAAATCCTGATCGACGGCCGTGACGTGACCCATCTCGGACCCGCCGAACGCAACGTCAGCATGGTGTTCCAGAGCTATGCCTTGTTCCCGCATATGAGCGTGCTGGAGAACGTGGGTTATGGCTTGAGCGTCAGTGGTGTCCATGCCAAAGAGCTGCTTGAGCGCGCGCAGGTCGCCATGTCGGCGGTCGGTTTGTCCGGCTATGACGATCGGCTGCCCAGTGAGCTGTCCGGCGGGCAGCAGCAGCGTGTAGCCGTCGCCCGTGCCTTGGTGCTGGAGCCGTCCGTACTGCTGTTTGACGAGCCGCTCTCGAATCTGGATGCACGGCTGAGGCGCTCCATGCGTGAAGAAATCCGCGGGTTGCAGCAGCGCCTCGGACTGACCGTTGCTTACGTCACCCACGACCAAAGTGAGGCCCTCGCTGTAAGCGACCAGATCATTGTCATGGACCAGGGGGTGATTGCCCAGGCAGGATCCCCGTCGGAGCTTTACGAGCGTCCCAACAGCGAATTTGTTGCTGGATTCATGGGTGAGGCCATGCTGTTTCCCGGCGAGGCATTTGCGGACGGCCGGATCCAGGTGGGAGCGCTGCGTGTGAAAGCCCTGCATCCCGTCGAGCCTGGTGCGGTGAAAGCGGCCATTCGTCCTGAAGCCTGGACGATTGCACCGCCCGGAGATGAAGGTTTGCCCGGTGTGGTTTCCAAGAAAGCCTATTTGGGTAGTGTCCGCGAGTTCACTGTCGACACCAGCTTGGGCCCCATCTTCGTCGTGTCCCCGGACGCGGCATCCGACTGGTTCCAGGGTGATGCCGTAACCCTTCACCTGCCCGAACGGGGTGTTTCTGTTGTTTCAGCCTGATGGAGAAAATGATATGAGCCTTCAACGTCGAATTGTCCTCCACGGCCTTGCCGGGCTGTGCGCCGGGCCACTGCTTGCTTCACCAGTGATGGCGCAGCCTGCTGCAGAGCCGATGCTGACATTTGGTTTGATCTCGCCCAGGGCGGCTGCGGAGACCCGCGCGAGCTGGGAGCCCTTCGTCAAACTCCTGGGCGCGGCCATCCGCCGTCCGATCGATCTGCGTGTCTATGAGTCGCAGGGCGCGCTGGTAACCGCCTTCATTGGTGGGGAAATAGATCTGGCCTGGATGGGCAATGTTCCTGCTCTGGATGTGGTGGCCTCCGGCGCGGGTGGTGTTTTTGCGCAGATGGTCACGGGGGACGGCAGCGTGGGCTACAAATCGATCCTGGTGACCCATCGCAGTTCGCAAATCGAGGCGCTCAAGCCGCTGATTGAAAATGCTTCCGGCCTGCGCTTTGGCGATGGCGATCCCAAGAGTACGTCCGGGCATCTGGTGCCGCTGTATTTTGCTTTCTCCAAGAATGGCGTGAGCAAGCCCGCGGAAATTTTCAAGTCAGTGGAGACTGGGAGCCACCAGCAAAACCTGCTGAAGGTATCGAAAAAGCAAATTGATGTGGCGACGGCCAACAATGAAGAGCTTGCATTCTTTCAGCGCGACTTTGCGGACCTTGCCAGGGAGGTAAAAGTCATCTGGGAATCACCCCTCATACCGCAATCCCCATTGCTCTGGAAGGCAACGCTGCCGGACCCGTTGAAGGCGTCCATCCGGAAGTTCGTCGTCGGGTTTGCAGAGAGCGATCCTGGCGAAAAGCGCATCCTCCTGGCTGTCAACGGCTTGTCCCGGTTCCGGTCTTCCAGTAACCGGCAACTGATCCCTATTGCCGACCTGGAAATGTTCAAGACCCGCCAGGCCATCAACGACGACAAGACACTTTCTGCAACTGAACGGCAGGCCCGGATTGCGCAGGCCATAGAGCGAGGTTCGCGTCTGGAGCTCCGCCTCAAGATGGTCGTTTAGCAGCCCGTCTGCCAGCAGAATGAAGAGGCCTGTTTACACTGCGCTGCGGTGCCGGGCAATGCAGGTGTCCAGCACCTCGCCGGTTTCGCGCTGCCACCAGTTGCTGGTGGAAAAGATCTCCACCTCGCTGTAACCCGCGAACCCTTGCGCTTCCATCCAGCCGCGGATTTTCGGGATGTCAATCACACCGTCTCCCATCATGCCGCGGTCGTTCAGCAAATCGGCCGTGGGCGTCAGCCAGTCACAGGTATGGAAGGCGAGCAGGCGCTCCTTGCCTGCCCGTTCGATTTGCGGCTGCAGTTTGGGGTCCCACCACACGTGGTACACGTCCACCGCCACACCGAGCGCGCCGCTCTTTGAGGGGTCGAGCGCGTCGCAGACGTCGAGTGCGTGCTCCATGGTGTTGATGCAGGCGCGGTCTGCCGCATACATGGGGTGCAGCGGTTCGATGGCCAGTGGCATATTGCAGCTTCTGGCGTATTCGAGCAATTGGGCAATGCCGTCGCTCACCTGGCTGCGCGACAGCGCCAGGTCCTTGTGTGCCGCCTTGCCGGCCAGCGCGCCGGGCAAACCGCCCACTACCAGCACCAGGCAAGCGGCCTTGAGCTCGCAGGCTTCATCGACGGCGCGGCGGTTGTCGTCGTGGGCAGCCTGCAGGCCGGCGGCGTCGGCTGCGGTGAACATGCCGCCGCGGCAGTAGCCGGAGAGTTCAAGCCCGTGGTTTTTGACGAGTTTCGAAACAGCGGGCAGGCCGGCGGCCGCGACCTGGTCGCGCCACGGCGAAATCGCCTTGATGCCGCGCTGCACGCAGGCTTCGATGATGGTGGTCAGCGGCTGCTCGACGCCGCGGCTTTTGCGCACGGTTGCGGTGTTGATGGAGAGCCAGCGGTGGTCCTGGGAAAAATTACGCATGCGGTAAAGGTAGGGGTGTAGTTTTAGTGAAGTCAGTTGGACGGTGGCGCGGTTTTCTGCCGGCGCAGTTCGCGGATGATGGCCGCGTTGTCGAGCTCGCCATCGCCGGCGGCAATCGCTGCGCGCATCAGCGCTGCATGGGCTTCGGACAAGGGCAGTTTCTGGCCTTGGGCCGCGGCACTGTCAATCATCAGCCTGACGTCCTTGAGATGCTGGTGGATGCGCGACTGCGGCGTAAAGTCCCCGTCCACCATCATCCGGCCCTTGGCCTCGGCCGCGCCTGACGTGGCTGGGCTGGCCAGCACCAGCGCCAGGAATTGCTCGGGGGGAATGCCCATGTTTTCGGCGAAGACCATGCCTTCGGCCAGTACTGCGCGGTTCAGGCCTAGCACCAGGTTGGTGGCCAGCTTGGCTTTGGCACCCATGCCGGCGCCACCGACGTGGATGCGTTGGTCTGAAATGGCGGCCAGAACGGATTCGCACGCCTGCAATGCCCCGGCCTCGCCACCCAGCAGCAGGGTGGCTTCACCGGCGGCGATCTGCTGGCTGGAGCCCGAGAGCGGCGCTTCGATGAAGTTGATGCCGCGTGCTGCGAGCCGCGCGGCCAGGGCTTCGAGTTCGTGAGGTGTGCCGGTGGAGCAGTCGATGATGCTGCGAACGCCGAAAACGGACAGCAGGCCACCCGGCCCTTCGACCACTTTGAGCACATCGTCGGTATTGAAGACGGCCAGAACCATGCAGGAAGCCGCATTGGCAACTTCGGCCAGGGTGCCGGCAGCGCGGCCGCCTTGGGCGGTGAGGGCCGCGCGGGCTTCTTCGCGCAGGTCGAAGCCGGTGACCTGGAAGCCGGCGGCCATCAGGCGCTGCGCCAGCGCGGTGCCGACGAGGCCCAGACCGACAATGCCGACAGCGTTTGCGGCCATGCCTTCACGCCGCAAGCGACGCGCCTCCGCAGATCTGGATCTCCTGGCCGGTGATGGCCGCGGCGTCGGGTGAGAGCAGGAAGGTGACCAGCGCGGCGATCTCCCGCGGCTGGATCAGCCGGCCCAGCGGCGGCAGCTTCGGCGGGACCGTCGTTCGAGCCGGGTCGGCAAGCATGGCTGTTTCGGTGGCGGCCGGGGACACCACATTGACGGTGACACCCGAAGCCACGGTTTCAGCAGCCCAGCTGCGCGCCAGCGCCACCAGCGCGGCCTTGGTGGCTGCGTACTGGCTGCGGCCTGCCATGCCGCGTGCCACGCGGCTTCCGATCAGCACCACGCGGCCTGCGCCGGCCTGTGCCATGGCGGGTACCACCAGGTTGGCGATGCGCATGACGGCATCCACATGGAGCTGCCACATCAGCGCCGAGTCTTCACCGGAAAGCGCGCCGAGCGGGCCCACGCGCAGCACGCCGGCGGCGTGGATGAGCGCTTGTACCCCGCCCGCTGAACGCACGGCACGTTCCGTCGCTTCGGTGTTGCACAGGTTGACTTCGGTGGAGGAAAACGCCGGATGCACGATGCGCGCAGGCGCCAGGTCCAGTCCGACGACGTCCCACCCCTGGTCAAGCAGTGCCTGCGCAATGGCCAGGCCAATGCCGGAGCTGCTGCCCGTGACCAAGGCGCGTTTCACATCTTCAGTGGCCATGGTCGTGCATGTTACTCAACACGGATATTCCCGTCCGTGATGATCTTCTGTGAGCGCGCCATGTCGCTGTTCTGGAATTTCGCGAAGTCCTCCGGTGTGCCGGGCGTCAGCACCAGGCCTTGCTGGAGGAGTTTCTCGCGCATGTCGCTGGCTAGCGCCTTGTTGGTTTCGGCGTTAAGTTTCTGCGTGATGTCTGCCGGCAATTTTGCCGGGCCCCAGAGGCCGTACCAGCTGTAAAACTCGTAGCCGGGAATCGTCTCGGCCACGGTTGGCACATCAGGCAGGTTGGGCACGCGCTTGTCGCCGGTGATGGCAACGACGCGCAACAGGCCGCTCTTGTGGTACTGCAGCGAGCCAAGGATGGGGTCGATGAAACCATCAATCTGGCCACCGATCAAATCCTGGAAAGCCGGCGCCGTGCCCTTGTAGGGCACCACGGTGTATTCGATGCCGCCGGCGCGCTTGAGGAGCTCGGTCGATAGGTGGCCGGCCGAGCCGATGGAGCCGACCGCAAACGTCATCTTGCCGGGGTTGGCCTTGGCGTGGGCAATCAGCGACTTCACATCAGTGATCGGCAGGTTCTTGTTGATGGCAATCGACAAGGGCGCCTTGGCGACGAGCGAGACGGGCGTGAAGTCTTTCACCACACCGTAGGGCACGGACTTCATGGTCATGGGTGCGGTGGTGAAAGTAGAGGCATTGAAGAGCAGCGTGTAGCCGTCCGCAGGCGCCTGCGCGACCACGTGCGCACCGATGGTGCCGTTGCCGCCCGCACGGTTTTCCACCACGAAGGGCTGGCCCATCTGCTCACCGAGTTTTTGCGCCAGCTGCCGGCCCACCGCATCCAGCGTGCCGCCGGGCGGGAAGGGAATGATGACCTTGACCGGGCGGCTGGGATAAGCCTGCGCTGCGGCGCCGAAGGCGACGGCTGCGAGGCCGGCGGCCAGGCTGGCCTTGAGGAAAGTGCGTGTCTTCATGTTGTCTCCTGTTAAATTTATTCAGCGATTTGAGTGGAAGCGCTCGGTAACATTTCAAGCGGGCGCCGCGGAACCGGCTTTGCCGGGCCGCCAGCGCCGCCCCCTTGAGGGGGGAGGCCGCTACACGCAGTGAGCCGGCAACGGGGGGAGCCATTACATGCCGTGTAGCGCCAGTAGCGTCTTCATGCGCTGGGTCGCCAAGTCCGGTTGTTCAAGCAGGTTGGCGGCATCGGCCAAGCGGAACAGTTCGGCGAAGTGCTGCAGCGAACGCGTGCTCTGTTGCCCGCCGACCATCGTGAAGTGCTTCTGGTGGCCGTTAAGCCAGGCCATGAAGACGACGCCAGTTTTGTAAAAACGCGTGGGCGCGGCAAAAATGTGTCGCGACAGCGGCACCGTGGGGCCGAGGATGGCGTGGAATTTCTCGACATTGCCTTGCGCGAGCTCGCCCAGCGCGGCGCTGGCGGCCGGTGCGATGGCGTCGAAGATGCCCAGCAGCGCATCACTCTGGCCGTGCATCGCTTCCTTCCCGAAACCGTCACCGGCAATCAGCTCGGCATAGTTGAAGTCGTCGCCTGTGTACATGCGAACGCCCGTGGGCAATCTGCGGCGCATCGCGATTTCCTTGTCCTTGTCGAGCAGCGAGATCTTGATGCCGTCGACCTTGTCGGGGTGGGCGTTGATGATGCCAAGGGCCGTGTCCATGGCTTTTTCGACATTGCCGCTGCCCCAGTAGCCAGCCAGTGCAGGGTCGAACATGTCTCCCAGCCAGTGCAGCACCACCGGTTGTTTTGCCTGCCTCAGGATGCGGTCGTAGACGCGCTCATAGTCGGCCGGCGATTTGGCGACGCGCGCTAGCGCGCGGCTGGCCATCACGATCAGCTTGCCGCCGAGCTTTTCAATCGCGGCCATCTGCTCTTCGTAGCCGGCGATGACTTCATCGACGCTCTTGACGTTTTCCAGCACCAGGTGGTCGGTGCCGCAGCCTGAAGCCACCAGTGCGCCCGGCACGTCTTTGGCGGCATCGAGCGAACGGCGGATCAGCTCCAGCGAGGTCGGCCAGTCCAGGCCCATGCCGCGCTGCGCCGTGTCCATCGCTTCGGCCACACCCAGGCCCAGCGACCACAGGTGACGGCGGTAGGCGATGGTCGTGTCCCAGTCGATCGCGCAGTTGACCCAGGGATCCACTGCGGCCAATGGGTCGGCCACCACGTGAGCTGCCGAATAGGCGATGCGGTTGAATTTGACGCCCGGTGCGGGCTTCACCGGTGTGCGGCCTTGCAGCGTGTAAGGCCGCAGGCCGCCCGCGGCGACAGGCAGGGAAAGGGTTAAAGCCATGAATCTACCTTTTCTGTATGAAAAATGTGCCTGTAGCCCTTATCTGATGGGCGCGAGCAGCTATCAAACTTGTAGCGCTGGAACGTCCACCCAGCGGCGTTCTTTCCAGCTTTCGAGCGCGGCTTCGACCAGCTGCACGCCTTTGGCGCCTTCGGGCAGCGTCCATTTGTAGGGCTCGTTTTCCACCACATGGCGGATGAAGTGCTCCCACTGGATCTTGAAGCCGTTGTCGTAGGTCTGGGTGTCCGGCACTTCCTGCCACTGGTCAGAGAAATTCATCGTCTGCTTCTCGTCCGGGTTCCAGACCGGGCGCGGCGTGTTGACGCGCGACTGGGCCTTGCAGGAGGAGAGGCCCGCAACGGCCGAGCCATGCGTGCCGTCGACGTGGAAGGTGACCAGGTCTTCGCGGTTCACGCGGGTGGCCCAGGACATGTTCATCTGGGCAATCACCGGCTCGCCGCTGTGGCCGATGAGTTCGGCGGTGGCGTAAGCCGCGTCGTCGGCGGTCGCCTTGTAGGGCTTGCCAGCCTCGTCCCAGCGCTCGGGAATGTGGGTGGCACCAATACAGGAGATCGACTTGACCTCGCCGAACAGGTTGTCCAGCACGTAGCGCCAGTGGCACATCATGTCCAGGATCATGCCGCCGCCGTCCTCGGTGCGGTAGTTCCAGCTGGGGCGCTGGATAGGCTGCAGGTCGCCTTCGAAGACCCAGTAGCCGAACTCAAGCCGCACCGACAGCATCTTGCCGAAGAAACCGGCGCGGCGCAGCATGTCGAGCTTGCGCAGGCCGGGCAGGAAGAGTTTGTCTTGTACGGCGCCGTGTTTCAGGCCGGACTTTTCGGCCAGGCGGGCGATCTCGACAGCTTCGTTGAGGTTGGTGGCAATCGGCTTTTCGCAGTAGACGTGCTTGCCGGCGCGAATGGCCTTGGCCAGCAGGGTCGGGCGCATCTGTGTGGTGCCGGCGTCGAAGAAGATGGTGTCGTCCTTGTTCTTCAGCGCCTCGTCGAGGTCGGTGCCCCAACGCGCGAGGCCATGGGCTTTGGCCAGGGCTTCGATTTTTTCGGCGTTGCGGCCGATCAGGATCGGGTCGGGCATCACCTTGTCGCCGTTGGAGAGCGTGACGCCGCCCTGTTTGCGGATCGCGACGATGGAGCGGATCAGATGCTGGTTCATGCCCATGCGTCCGGTGACGCCGTGCATGATGATTCCTAGTCGTTGAGTAGCCATGGGATCCTTTGAGGAGGTGAAAAATGCGGCGGCCTCACCTTGGCCCGGCCACGGGTATTGGAAGGAGGGACGCTGCGGGGAACTGGGCGGAAGTTACTGGGTGGGCTGAAGGCCGGCAGCTTTGACCAGTACGGCATTGCTCTTGATCTCGTCCTTGATGTAGGCGTCGAACTGCTCGGGCGAGAGTGTCCAGGCGTCGGCGCCCAGGGCGGCGAAGCGTTCCTTGACTTCGGGCGTGTTCAGGGCTTTGATCACTTCGTCGTGCAGGCGGTTGACGATGTCGCGCGGTGTTTTCGCGGGGGCCATCATGCCGATCCAGAAGTTGAACTCTGAACCCGGAACGCCGGCTTCCGCCGTGGTGGGAACCTGGGGCAGGGCGCTGGCGCGTTTGGGTGAACCGACCGCGAGAGCCACGAGCTGGCCGTTCTTGATCTGGCCGATGACAGGTGCGATCGGCGAGAAGTAGTAGTCGACGCGGCCGGACATGACTTCGGTCACCGCTTCGCCGGATCCCTTGAAGGGAATGTTGGTGGCTTCGATTTTGGCGGCGAGCTTGAATTTTTCGGCATTCAAGTGGGTGGCGCTGCCCTGGCCGGCCGAGGCGAAGTTCATGCTGCCGGGTTTGGCGCGCGCCGCGGCCAGCAGTTCCTGCAGCGTCTTGATGTTTTTCGACGGCGACATGACCAGCACATTGGGCGTGCTCGAGATCGGCGTCACACCCGTGAAGTCACCCATGGTGTCGAAAGGCAGCTTGGCGAAGGTCGAGGGGCTGACCGTGTGCGAGGACGAGTGGATCATGATGGTGTAGCCGTCCGGCGCGGCCGTGGCCACGGCCTGCTGGCCGATGGTGCCGCTGGCGCCGCCGCGGTTGTCGATCACGAGCGTCTGGCCCATGCTCTGGCTCATCTTGTCGGTGATGGCGCGGGCAATGATGTCGGTGGTGCTGCCTGCGGCAAAAGGCACGATGACACGAATGGGCTTGTTGGGGTAGGCGCCCTGGGCGCTGGCCACCAGGGGTGACAGCGCCGCCATGCAGGTGAGGCTGGCCAGTGCTGCGCGACGTGTGAATTTCATGTGCTTTGTCTCCTGAAAGGGGTCATTGAAGGACTGCGAAAGACCTGTGCATGCCGCCGGTGTTATTGGGGTACCGGAATGCAGTTTACTCGTAATTCACCATTAAGTGAATTACGAATTGTAAAAATGGCCTCGTCGCTGCGTCAATGACCGCTCAGGATCAGTTTCTAAGGACATACCCTAGGATGACTTCGCACATGTGCGAGAGCCGCTCATGGCGGGCTTTGGGCGTCATGAGATCGCGCCCGAAGATGGCCGACAACGTGTGGTTGTTCGACAGGTAGAAATACGACATTCCGGCGATGGATACGTAAAGCTGTACCGGGTCGATGCCGCCGCGAAACAGCCCGTCTGCGCGCCCGCGCTCCAGGATTTCCGCCAGCGTCTGGACCAGCGGCGAGTTCATTTCCTGCACGCGGCTGGACATGGCCAGATGCCGCCCCTGATGCAGGTTTTCACTGTTAAGAAGCGTCAAAAACTCCGGATGGGCAATGTAGTATTCCCAGGTGAATTCCGTGAGCCGGCGGATGGCTTGCGCCGGATCCATGTCGCGCAGATGCAGTTCTGTTTCCGCGGCGCGGATGTCGGCATAGGCGTTTTCCAGCACCGCCAGGAAGAGTTCGTCCTTGCTCTTGAAGTAGTAGTAAATCAGGCGTTTGTTGACGTCGGCGCGCTCGGCTATCCTGTCTACCCGCGCACCGCCCAGGCCGTGTTGCGCGAACTCGTCGCGGGCCGCCAGCAGGATGGCCAGTTGGGAGCGGTCGGCATCGCGTGAACGGGGTTCGGCGGGCTTTGTTTTAGGGGTCGGCATGGCGAGAATTTAACTATTTGGTGAATTAAAGCAAGAATACCCGGACGGCATCGTTATTGGATGACAGACAGCGGCCAAGGGTACCTCCATAATGAAGCAGGTACCGGCCGCCCGCGCCGGTGCCCTTGAGGCAAAGGAGATGGCCATGAACAATTCAGACACGCCGAAAGATGGCGACTTCGCAAACTGGGTAGACCAGAAGGCCGAGGCGCTCAAATTTGAACTGGGCGAAAAATTTCCGGTACCGCCATCCGAACTGCATTCTCCCTCGGTGCATATAGAGACCGGCCGGCAGAAGCTCGAAGAGGTGCTGCTCGAACACGAGCAGCCCACGGAAGAGTTTCTCGAAGAACTCAGGGCCCTTGAAGGAGCGCCACCGCTGAGTGACGAAGAGCTGGCGCGACAAGCCCTCGAGGCTGGCGGCGGCGATGGCGACGCGGCTACGCCTGAATAATTGTTCCACCCCCGTCCAGGCTCACTGCGTGTAGCCTGTTCCCCCCTCAAGGGGGCGGCGCCTGCGGCCCGGCAAAAGCCGGTTCCGCGGCCCCTGCTTGATTGAAGAGCCCCATATTCAGTCGCTGCGCCAGTGTCTGTTCCAGCGGCACAATAGGCTTCATGAATTCCCAACTCGCTGGCCACCTTCTCGTCGATTGCCTTCTGGCCCAAGGCGTTACCCATGCGTTTGGCGTTCCCGGTGAAAGCTACCTGGCGGTGCTTGACGGCCTGCATGCGCGTCAGGACAAGATTCAGTTCGTCACTTGCCGGCAAGAGGGCGGCGCGGCCTTCATGGCCGAGGCGCACGGCAAGCTGACAGGGCGGCCGGGCGTGTGCATGGTCACGCGCGGGCCGGGCGCCACCAATGCGTCCATCGGCGTGCACACGGCCTTCCAGGATTCAACCCCCATGGTGCTGCTGGTGGGGGACGTGGCCAGCGACTGCCGCGACCGTGAAGCCTTCCAGGAGGTCGACTACGCCAGTTTCTTCGGGCCCAGCACCAAGGGCTTTGCCAAGAGGGTGGAGCGCATCGATGAGGCCGACCGCATCCCCGAATATGTGGCGCGTGCCTTCGCTACCGCCATGAACGGCCGGCCTGGCCCCGTGGTGCTGGTCTTGCCTGAAGACATGCTGACGCGCATGACGGCCGCGCAGCCGCTGCCGCGTGTGGAGGCCGTGCAGGCCTGGAGCGACCCGGGCTCGCTGCGTACGCTGCGCGAGATGCTGCTCAAGTCCGAGCGCCCGCTCGTTATCGCCGGTGGCGGCGGCTGGACGCCGCAGTCGGCGCAGGCGCTGCAACGCTTTGCCGAAAACTGGAAGTTGCCGGTGGGCAATGCCTTTCGCTTCCAGGACACCTTTGACAACCACCATCCGCTCTACGCGGGCGACGTGGGTATCGGCCTGAACCCGAAGCTGGCCGCACGCGTGAAGGCCAGCGACCTGATCATCGCCATCGGCCCGCGCCTGGGTGAGATGACGACCGGTACTTACACGTTGCTGGAGGCGCCCCGGCCCAAGCAAAAGCTGGTGCATATCCATTCGAGCGCCGAGGAGCTCAACCGCGTCTACCAGGCCGATCTGGCCATCAATGCCACCATGAACGCGGCTGCGCGATCGCTGGAGGTCCTCACGGCGCCGGTGTCTGTGGCCTGGGAAGCCTGGACCACATCCGCGAACGAGGACTACCTGGAAAACCTCAAGCCGACACCTTCCGCGAACCTGCCGGGTGATATCGACATGCCCGCCATCGTCGGCATGCTGCAAAAGCACCTGCCGGCGGATGCAGTGCTGACCAACGGCGCCGGCAACTTTGCCAGCTGGGTGCATCGTTTCTTTCGGCATCACGGTCTCGTCAAAGGCCACAAGACGCAGCTGGCGCCCACCGTGGGCGCGATGGGTTATGGCGTGCCGGCCGGTATTGCTGCGGCCATCACGACAGGACGGATGGCTTTCACCATCGCGGGTGACGGCGACTTTTTGATGAACGGCCAGGAGCTGGCCACTGCCGTGCAGCACGGCGCCAAAAGCATCATCGTGCTGCTCAACAACGGCATGTACGGCACGATCCGCATGCACCAGGAGCGGGAGTATCCAACACACCAAAGTGGTTCAAGCCTGAACAATCCGGATTTTGCGGCGCTGGCGCGAGCCTACGGTTACGCCGGCGTGCGCATCACGCGCACCGCGGAGTTTGAGGCGGAATTGCTTGCGGCGCTGGCTCGCAAGGAGGGCACGGTGATTGAGGTCACGCTGGATCCGGAAGTCATCACCACGCGTGGCACCTTGTCGGCGATTACGCAAAACGCTCTGGCCAAGGCGCCGTAACCATTGCAGCAATGCGGGCCGCTGCCGGATAGCTACTGGCCTGCGTACTGATCCGCGGCGACGATTTTGGGGTCGAACTTCAAGCCGGCCAGTTCCTCGATATCCGCGATGGCGACCTGGTTGCGTTCGAAGGCCGGCATGTCTATCGACTCATAGGTGTCGCCGAACTGCCTGATCGGTTTTTCCTGACTGAAGACGAAACCATAGGCCAGCAGCTTCGCGCCGCGTTTTTGCGATTCGGGCACGACCACGACCTTCCAGAATTTTTTGGGGATTTTGACCTTGCCGGTTCCCCAGTTTTTGGACTCGAAAAATTCGGTGAGCACCGGCCCCGCGAACAGCACGGCGCGCCCGCCCGACTCCTGAACCTGGTCGGTGAGCAGGCGCTCAAACTGGCCCCAGATACCGACCACCCCGCCTTCATAGACGCGCTGGCCGCTGCGGTCATTGGGGTTCTCCTGGTTGAAGGCCTCATGCTGCGGCGTGCAGTTGGGCCAGTGGTAGCTGTCGGCGTTCGCGAATTCGGTTTCGTCCGCGTCGGCGCCCCAGCAGTTGTCTTCGCGGCGGACAATGTGCCCGCGGTCAATCCGTTTGGCCGGGCCGTAGACGTCCTTGTTGAGCAGCTGGTATTCCAGCGGTAGCCGCGGGTCTTCTCGCCAGTTTTCCCCTCCGAAATCCGCCCGCTTCCGCGGGTCGGTGCGCGATTTGGGGCGGTAGTCGTAGTTCGAGGCGGTCCACAGGCACATGCGTGTCGGCTTGTGCATTACGAGGGAAAAGTGGTGGTAGTCAAGCGGTAGCGGATCGGCCGGCGCCAGGTGGCCTGTCTTCACTGCGGGCACGTCGTCCACACCGGCATTGAATTCCTCATAATCGGCAACCGAATAGAGGGCACCATCCCATCGCGACTGGGCCACAGGGGCAGGAACCTCCTGGCCGAGGAATTTCGGGTTGTATCCCTTGCGGCCCGCGTAGTTCTCGTCGAAAACCAGGGATTTTTCCTGAAAGGCGGTGAAGAGGCCATCCGCCGAAGGCGCACCGGAACCATCAGGCAAACGAACTTGCGCGGGCGCCGCGGGTGCAGGCACCGACACGGGTGCAGCGGCGGCAGGCACGCCGGGCTGAAGCGCCTGCCCGCCATAGACGTGCAGGGTTACTGGCCCCGAGAAATTGAAGGTGTTGCCGCCTCCGGGCCGTGAGGCGAGAGGTAAGAGGGATGACGAGGCGGTGCCGGCCGGCACGCTCTCTGTGCCGGTGAGCGGGTCTGCCGTGGTCGCCAGCAATTGCCGGGCGATCATGCGCATGGATTCTGGAATCGACATGGATTTAAGCCTTTCAACGATGAAACTGACGCGCGCGCCCTCATTGGCGATCCACTGGATGTCGTCGTCGCTTTGCGACTCCGGGTCCCAGGGGGCGCCCCGTTTGTCCAGGATCCGGCCGTCCCGCATCGCCGGCACGCCGCAGTGGTGCAGCGCCACCAGTTCCCAGTCTGTGTTGTAGACCGGGGAGCCGGAGGAGCCCGGCCGCGTGTCCGTCTCATAGTGAAGAAAGCCGGTGGGCAGGATGTCCATCAACTTGTTGTCGCTGATGGCGAAGGCCCGCGGCCCGCCGGCGGGGTGCTGGATGATATTGACCGGAGCGCCCGTCAACACCTTGCCCGTTGCCTCGATCAGCCGCGTCCAGCCGCATGAGGCAATCTGGTCGCTCTCGCGGCTGCGGGGCTGCACCGCCACGATGGTGAAGTCGAGGGCCGGGTCGGTAACAAAGAAACGGTCTGGATCGAAGTCGTAGTACTTGCCGTTGTTGATGCCGTACTCATCGCGCACGTAGAAAAAATTCGCCGCGTGGCCGTCGACGTCAATCTTTGAAGGAAACACGTGATGATTCGTCAGTAGCAGGTCGAACCCGATCAACAGGCCCGTGGCCACGCCGATGGGCGTATGGCTGGCGCTGCGCTGCTGGACGATGCGGGCCACGGGTTTCGCGGCGTCCGAGGCCTGGACGCTGGGCGCGTATTCCACGGGATTCCACGCACCAATGACACGCTCGGGGAAAAGGGGAAAGCCGCCCGCGGCCCTGGTCAATTGGCGGGCTGTCCATTCCGCTTGGCGCTTGGGTGTGTCGGCGGCGCCTGGGCCTTGGTTCCGGATTTTTTCAAGGCCGGTTTCGCGCTGCTTCATGCGCTCTTCCCAACGCCGGGCCGCATCCGTCAGGATGCCCTGTTGCCTCGTCTTGACCGCTCCGAGTGTCTGTCCCATTTCTTGTTCCTTCGCCGGCCTTCGGCCTGCAGAATTCGGGGAAATGGATATTCCTCCATTCCACGGGAAAATGCACCCTCCAGTCGGAGGAGACTTCACAAGCCGGGTTAGTGCAGACCTGTAAAGACGTACAGCGGCTCGCGAAAAACAAGGCGCCACAATGAAAAAACCCTCCTTGAAGAAGGAGGGTTTTGAATGGAAGCGGCTTTATGACAAAGCCACTTCAAGCCATGAAGGACTATTCCTTGATGTCCACTGCGTAGAAGTTGTGGCGGCCGAACGGGCTGTTCTTGTAGCCGATCACGCTTTTGCGGATGGGCTTGAGCTGCACTGCGTGGGCGATGGTGAACCAGGGCGCTTGCTCCTTGAAGATGACCTGGGCCTGCTGGTAGAGCTTGATGCGCTCGGCAGGATTGGTCACCGTCTTGGCTTTCAGGACCAGGTCTTCATACGGCTGGTAGCAGAACTTGGCGATGTTGGAACCGCTGGCGGACTGGGCTGAAGCGCAGCCGAGCAGGGTGTACATGAAGTTGTCAGGATCGCCGTTGTCGCCGGTCCAGCCCAGCATCCCCATCTGGTGTTCGCCAGCCTGCAAACGCTTGCGGTACTCGCCCCATTCGAAGCTCTTGATCTCGGCGGTCACGCCGACCTTGACCAGGTCAGCCTGCATCAACTCGGCGATGCGCTTGGCATTCGGGTTGTATGGGCGCTGCACGGGCATTGCCCACAGGTCGGTGGTGAAACCGTTGGGGAAACCGGCCTGGGCCAGCAATTTCTTGGCGGCTTCGGGGTTGTACTCGTCGTCCTTGATGGCGTTGTTGTACGCGGCCATGGTTGGCGGGATCGGGTTCTTGGCGGCAACACCGGTGCTCAGGTACACGCCGTCAACAATGGCTTTCTTGTTGATCGCCATGTTGATGGCCTTGCGCACGCGCACGTCGTCAAACGGCTTCTTGGTCGTGTTGTAGGCGAGGTAGCCCACGTTCAGGCCGGCCTGCTCGACGATCGTCACGTTGGCGTCCTTGCGGATCGCGTCGAGGTCGGCGGGGTTGGGGTAGGGCATGACGTGGCATTCGTTCTTCTGCAGCTTGGCCCAGCGGACCGAAGCGTCAGGCGTGATCGAGTACACGAGGTCGTCGATCTTGGCCTTGCCGCCCCAATATTGCGGGAAGGCCTTGTAACGGATGACCGCGTCTTTCTGGTACTGCACCAGGTAGAAGGGGCCGGTGCCCACCGGGTCCTGGTCGATTTTTTCCGGCGTGCCGGCTTTCAGCATGGCGTCGGCGTATTCCTTGGACTGCACGGCCGCGTAAGGCATGGCCAGGTTGGCGAGGAATGGCGCTTCAGGCTTGTCCAGCGTGATCTTGACAGTGAGGTCGTTGACCTTTTCCACCGATTTCAGCAGCTTGGGCATGCCCATGTCGCTGAAGTAGGAGTGGTTGGGGCTGGTGACCTTGAAGAAGGCGTTGTCTTCTTTCCACTGGCGTTCGAACATGAACAGCACGTCGTCGGCGTTGAAGTCGCGCGTTGGCTTGAAGGCCTTGTTGCTGGCATGCCATTTCACGCCCTTGCGCAGGTGGAAGGTGTAGGTCAGGCCGTCGGCGGAAATGTCCCATTTTTCGGCCAGGCCGGGAACGACCTTGGTGCCGCCGTATTCGAATTCGACGAGGCGGTTGTAGACGGGTTCGTTGGCATCAAACGACGTACCCGTGGTGTTGACGCCAGGGTAGAAGTTTTCGGGGCTGCCTTCAGAGCAGAACACCAGCGTCTTCGCGGAGACGGGTGAAAGTGCCAGCAGCGCTGGCAGGGCAATAGCGCACAGCAATGCGCGCTGGACCGGGCGCAGCCGGTTTGCACTTGGTTTGGTCTGAATCATTTGACGATCCCTTTGGAGGTTAATGCTGCTTTTGCAGCGGGGGCTTGCGGCCAGATTGCACAACATTTGTGACGTTGTGCGCCCTGGTCATTGAAAAACGTGGCCTGAAACCGGTGCTTGAGCGCATGGTTTCAGGTCACGCAGTGAGAAAGTTTTCAGCATAGTGGCACGCAACCTGCCGCTCTGCAACTTCGCGCAGCTGCGGCCTTTCGGCGCGGCAGCGGTCGGTGACGTGCGGGCAACGGGTAGAGAACACGCAGCCGGTGGGCGGGTTAAGCGGCGAGGGCAGCTCGCCCTTGAGCACGATGCGTTGCTTCACCCCGGTGCCGGCCAGGCCGGGTGTGGAGGCCAGCAGGGCCTGGGTGTAGGGGTGCAGGGGCCGGTTAAACAGGGCATTTTTCTCGCCTTGTTCAACGGCATGGCCCAGGTACATCACCAACACGTCGTGGGCGATGTGGCGCACCACACCCAGGTCGTGCGAGATGAACAGATAGGCCAGACCCATGGACTGCTGCAGGTCGGCCAGCAGGTTGAGCACCTGGGCCTGTATGGAGACGTCAAGGGCCGATACCGGCTCGTCAGCTACCACCACCGTGGGGTTGAGCATCAACGCGCGTGCAATGGCAATGCGCTGGCGCTGGCCGCCCGAGAACATGTGGGGATAGCGGTCGTAGTGCTCGGGGCGCAGGCCCACCATGGCCAGCATGGCGCGGGCCTTGGCGGCGCGCTCTTCAGCTGTCAGGCTGGTGTTGATTTCCAGTGGCGCCTCAAGGATGGCGCCGATTTTCTTGCGCGGGTTGAGCGAGCCGTAGGGGTTCTGGAACACCAGCTGCACGGCCTTGCGAAGACCCTGGCGCTCTTCCTGGCCACTGTTCACCGCGTCTATGCCGGTGATGCGCAATTCGCCGCCCGTAGGCGTTTCAATGAGCGAGACCATACGGGCCAGCGTGGATTTACCGCAGCCCGATTCGCCTACAACGGCCAGCGTCTTGCCGGCGTGGACCGAGAAGGAAACGCCACCGACGGCCTGCAGGTGGTCGGACTTGCGCATGAAACCGCGGCGGATTTCATAGACCTGCTTGAGATTTTTTGCTTCAACGACGGGCTCGGTCGGCAGGGTGGTGGAAGTGGTGGCGGTGCTCATTGCGCGGCCTCCACCAGTGGGGTGTCGTGCTCGATGTTGGCCTCGCGGCTGGGATCACCCAGCGGGTAGTGGCAGCGAACCATGCCGTCCTTCCAGGCGCGCAGCAGCGGGCGCTCGTTGCGGGAATGTTCGGTGGCATAGGCGCAGCGCGGAGCAAACAGGCATCCGGTAGGGCGGTCATAGAGGCCGGGCACCATGCCGGGGATGGTCGCCAGGCGGGAGCTGCCGTCGCTGCGCTCAGGCAGGGCCGAAAGCAGGGCTTCGGTGTAGGGGTGCTGGGGCGTGTTGAAAAGGGCGTGTGCGCTTTGCTCTTCCATGATCTGGCCGGCGTACATCACCGCGATGCGCTGTGCCATTTCGGACACCACGCCCATGTTGTGTGTGATCAGCACCAGGGCCATGCCGCGCTCTTTTTGCAGGCTACGCAGCAGGTCCAGGATTTGCGCCTGGATGGTCACGTCAAGCGCCGTGGTCGGCTCGTCGGCAATCAGGAGGCGCGGGTTGCAGGCGATCGCCATGGCGATCATCACGCGCTGGTTCATGCCACCGGAGAGCTGGTGGGGATAGGCCTTCAGGCGGCTTTCGGGTGAATTGATGCCGACCTGCTCGAGCAGTTCGATGGCCTTGCGTGTTGCGGCCTTTTTATCCATGCCCAGGTGCAGACGCAGGGTTTCGGTGATCTGGAAGCCGACGGTGAAGCAGGGGTTCAGGCTGGTCGTGGGTTCCTGGAAGATCATCGCCACGTCTTTGCCGATGAGCTTGTTGCGCTCGCCTTGCGACAGCTTGAGGAGGTCGTGTCCGGCAAACCGTAGTTTGTCGGCTTTCACGCGGCCGGGGTAAGCCACCAGGCCCATCAAGGCCATCATGGTGACGCTTTTGCCGGAGCCAGATTCGCCGACGATACCGAGGACTTCGCCTTCTTCCAGCGACAGGCTGATGCCGTCAACGGCGTGCATGATGCCGTTTTGCGAGGGGAACTCGACGGAGAGGTTTTCTATTTCTAACAAAGCCATACGGAATCTTTCAGCGCTTCAGCTTGGGGTCGAATGCGTCACGCAGTCCGTCGCCGAGCAAGTTGAAGGCCAGCACAGTGATCAAAATTGCGAGGCCGGGGAAGGTGACCACCCACCAGGCGCGCAAGACAAATTCGCGGGCATCGGCCAGCATGGTGCCCCATTCGGGTGAGGGTGGCTGGGCGCCCAGGCCCAGGAAGCCCAAGGCGGCGGCGTCCAGGATGGCGGTCGACACGCCCAGTGAGGCCTGGACGATCAGCGGCGCCGTGCAGTTGGGCAGGATTTCGCTGAACATCAGGCGGATACGGCTGGCGCCGCTCATGCGCGCGGCGGTCACGTAGTCACGCGAGGTTTCGGCGATCACGGCGGCGCGCGTGATGCGCACGTAATGCGGCAGCACGACGATGGCAACAGCCAGCATGGCGTTCATCAGCCCGGGGCCGAGGATGGCGACGATCACGATGGCCAGCAGCAGGCTGGGCAGGGTCAGGATGATGTCCATGAGGCGCATCACGGCGATCTCGAAGATGCCGCGGAAAAAGCCTGCCAGCAGGCCCAGCACCGTGCCGACAACCACCGACAGCGCCACCACGGCCAGGCCGATCACCAGCGACAGGCGGGCGCCGTACATCAGGCGCGAGAGGATGTCCCGGCCGATGGCGTCGGTGCCCAGGGGATAGGTCCAGGAGCCGCCCGTCTGCCAGGCCGGTGGCTTGAGGAACACGGCGTTGTTGGTGATGTTGGGTGCGTGCGGCGCCAGCAGGGGCGCAAAGAGCGCCAGCAGCAGCACGCCAATCACGATGACCAGGCCGATCACGGCGCCGTTGTTGGCGCTGAAGTAGTTCCAGAACTCGCGCAGAGGGTGCGGTGGCGCCGGGGGCGTGCCCGGTTTCGGGGGGGCGGATTTCAAGGTGGCCGTGCTCATCGCTGGTGCCTGATGCGTGGGTTAATGATGCCGTAGGTGATGTCCACCAGCAGGTTGACGGCCATGACGATGGCGCCCAGCAGCAGGATGCCGCCCTGCAGAACGGGGTAGTCGCGGCGGCTGATGGCTTCGATCAGCCATTTGCCGACGCCCGGCCAGGAAAAGATGGTTTCGGTGAGGATGGCGCCCGTGAACAGTACGCCGACCTGCAGGCCGATCACGGTGACCACCGGGATCAATGCATTGCGCAGCGCATGCAGGGCCACCACGCGCAGGTTGGAAAGCCCTTTGGCGCGCGCGGTGCGGATGTAGTCTTCGCCCAGCACTTCCAGCATGGCCGAACGCGTCATGCGCGCGATCACCGCCAGCGGGTTGGTGCCCAGCACAATCATGGGCAATATCAGGTGGGAAGCGGCCGACCAGAAAGCACCCTTGTCTTCCGAGAGAAGTGAGTCGATCAACAGAAAGCCTGTGGTGGGCTCAATGAAGTACTGCACCGACAGCCGGCCCGATACGGGGGTCCAGCCGAGCTGCACCGAGAACAGCAGGATCAGCAGCAATCCCCACCAGAAAATCGGCATGGAATACCCCGTGAGGGACACCCCCATGACGCCATGGTCGAGTATGGAGTTTCGCTTGACCGCCGCCAGGATGCCCGCGGGGATGCCGATCAGCAGTGCAAACAAAATGGCGCACACGGCGAGTTCGATGGTGGCCGGAAACAGCGTGAGGAATTCGCGCAGTACAGGCTCCTGTGTGATCAGGGACTTGCCCAGGTCGCCTTTCAGGACCCGGCCGATGTAGATGCCGTACTGCACCATGACGGGTCGGTCCAGGCCGTATTCCTTGAGCAATTGCGCGTGGCGCACCGGATCGATGCCGCGCTCGCCCGCCATGGTTTCGATCGGGTCGCCGGGCACCATGCGGATCAGGAAGAAAGCCAGCAGAGTCATCCCCAAAAAGGTGGGAATGATCAGGCTCAGTCGGGTAAAAATAAAGCGCAGCATTATCGCGGGATGCTAAGGCAGGACTTGACGCGGGCTGGCGAGTGCCCGTCGCGGTGGCGACAGGCAGGGCACGCGGGGTTTTCCGCCGCCCCGGTTTTTGAATGCAGTAGCTGCAATGGCATCAACATGGGTCTGTTCTATTTGGTCTGGTGCGGGCGGTGCCGCAAGGGGGATTTTTATCTTAGCAACAATAGCGTCGTTTTTCGACTGTGCCGCTGGTGGCGGGCTACCGAGTAACCCTATGGCATTAGCATACGTTTCAGGAGGCTTTGGACGTTAATGGAAGAGGGTGGCATGGCGCGGGAGCATGCGAGTGCAACGCAGGAAGCGTGCCAGCGGTTGGGGGTGCGGTAGGTGCCCTCTTACCAGCCGCGCATAAAAAAAGGCCGGTGCAAACCGGCCTTTTGATATCGGCGGGAGCCGATTACTTGACGTGCTTGCCGATAAGGCCAGCCATCTCGAACATCGACACTTGCGCCTTGCCGAAAACGGCACGCAATTTTTCGTCGGCGTTGATCATGCGCTTGTTGACCTTGTCCTGCAGGCCCTTGGATTTGATGTAAACCCACAGCTTGCTGACGATCTCGGTACGTGGCAGAGGCTTGTCGCCAACCACTGCTGCCAGTGCCGGGCTCAAGGTCAGTGCCTTCATGAACGCTGCATTGGGCGTGCGCTTTTTGGCAGGCGCTTTTTTCGCTGCTGGCTTTTTGGCCGCAACTTTTTTGGCGGGAGCTGCCTTCTTCGCGGCTACCTTTTTCGCAGGCGCTGCTTTTTTCGCAGGAGCCTTCTTTGCAGGAGCTGCTTTCTTCGCAGCTACTTTCTTTGCCGGAGCAGCCTTTTTTGCAGGCGCTTTTTTAGCCGGTGCTTTTTTTGCAGTTGCCATGATTGATTTTCCTTCTAGAAGTTGATAAATCACCACACGGATAACTACTCTTCCTTGTGGCAATGCGGATGCTACTGGAGAAAAACGCAGTTTCCTAGTGCAAACGCACTTTATTTGCGCCTGGATGTTGCAGATTTACCTCTGAAAATCAGGAAAACGCCCATGAGAATCACGCCGCAAGCGGCCCATTCGCCCCCAGTGACGTGCTCTCCGGCGAAGAATGCACCCAGAAAAATCGCGATCAAGGGGTTCACAAAGGCATAGCTCGTGGCTACTGCAGGTGAGGCATTGGCCAGCAGATAGAGGTAGGCGCTGAAGGCGATGAGCGAGCCAAACACCACGAGATAGAGCCACGCAAGCACGGCTTCAGGCTGCGCGGGCCAGTTGGCAGCGGCTTCGCGGTGCTCACCCAATGCAAGAGAAATCGCCATCAACACCGCGCCGCCACACAACATTTCGCTGGCAAAACCCGCGGGGCCATTCGCCAGCGGCAGCCGGGTGGTGGACAGCACCGAGCCGAGTGACCACAGCAAGGTCGCCCCCGCAATGCACGCCATGCCGACGGGAGCAGCGCTAAAGCTGGCGCCTTGCACCAGCATCAGCACACCTGCCAGCCCTACCACCATGCCCAGGAACTCCAGCCTGCTGGGCCGCTGGCCCAGCAGGAGGCCCCAGGCCGACACCATCATGGGAACCACCGCGATGAAGGTGGCGATCAGTCCGGAGCCGATGTGAAGTTCAGCCGATGCTGTCAGCCCCATCCCGCCGCCCAGCATCAGGGTGCCGATGACGGCGGCGCTGGCCCACTCGCGCCTGCTGGGCAGCTTGTGCCCGCGTATCAGCACCCAAGCCATCATCAGAAGGCCGGCCGCCAGGAAACGCGTGCCCATCTGGAAGAAAGGCGGAAAACTGATCAGAGCAAAGCGGATTGCCAGGTAAGTGGAGCCCCACACCAGGTAACAGGCGAGCAGGGCAGGGATCAAAAGCGCCGGCGCTTTGCCGGTGGCGGAGGATGAAATGAATGTGGAGGTCATGCCTGCATGGTAGGTTGCCAAACGCCCTCAGACTATGCAAAACTAACGGCAAAACTGCAGCTGGCCTTTAAATTTAAAGCTTGAAAAGCGATATGACCGAAACCACCGAATGGGACCATTACGACAGCCGCATCCTCGGCGAACTGCAGCGCGATGCGCGGATCACCATGGCCGAGCTGGGTCGCCGCGTTCACCTGAGCCAGCCGGCAGTCACGGAGCGTGTGCGCAAGCTCGAACTGGGCGGCGTGATCAAAGGTTACCGGGCCGAGGTTGACCTGGCGCGGCTGGGTTACGGCATACGCGCTATCGCGCGGGTAGGGCGGGTCGAGTACGCCCGGGTGGTCAAGCTGATCGAGCAGACGCCCGAAGTGATCAATGCCTACAACGTCACCGGCGAGGACAGCTGGGTGCTGGAAATCGCGGTGATCGACGTGGCGCACCTGGACGCGGTGGTGACCAAGTTCTGCATCCTCACCGAGACCTCGACCTCCATCGTGCTGAACGCCCCCCGCGAGAATGCGGTGGTCTTGCCCGCCCGGCGCGAAGACATCAAACCCGTCATCAAGAAAGTCACCGGAAAATGAGCCAAGACAATCTCGCCTCCTTCGCCACCTGCGATCTCTGCGACCTCCACAAAGGCGACACCTCGGGTCATTTCAGGGTGCTCCCGCCTGTTTTCAGGAGCTATGGCGGCCTTCAGAAGTTCAGCGGTCCCGTCGTCACGGTGAAATGCTTTGAAGACAACACGCCGGTCAAGGCGGCGGTGGAGTCGCCCGGAGAGGCGCGCGTGCTGGTGGTGGACGGGGGCGCCTCGCTGCGCCGCGCGCTGCTGGGCGGCAATCTGGGCGCCGCCGCCGCCAAAAACGGCTGGGCAGGGGTGCTGATTGACGGTTGCGTGCGCGACGTGGCGGAGCTGGCGCAATGCCAGACCGGAATCCGCGCCCTGGCAAGCATGCCGCTGCCCACGGAAAGGCGCCAGGCGGGCCTGCGTGACATCGCTGTGCAGATACAGGGCGTCTGGGTGCGGCCGGGCGACTGGCTCTACGCCGACGAGGATGGGGTGGTGGTGATGCCGGCGCCTGCGCAAGCGTAGACGCAGGGCGCTTGTAATCCAGGCGCTCTACCGCCGGGCACAGAGGTTTGCAGCGGGGGCTGGATGGAATATTGGAAAAATCGGCCTCAACCCCAATAAAAAAGGGCGTAAGCAGCTATAAATTTAATAGCACTCACGCGCTGTCTTTGAGCAGCAGAGGCGGCCGCTCATGCCCTGCTTCTCATTGCTGCCAAAAAATACTCAGAACCCCGCAAGAGCGATCGAGTTCTTCAGCGCCTGTCCGCCACCGTAGCTGTCCTGCTCGGGTGGCACGCCACCCAGCGACACGCGGATCGCGCAGTATTTGAACTCCGGGATCTTCGCAAACGGGTCTAGCGCGGCATTGGTCAGCTTGTTGATGGCTGCCTCGTAGTAACAGAAAGGTACAAAAACTGCGCCGCGTGGCGAGCTTTCGTCGGCGCGGGCGTACAGCTCCACCTTGCCGCGGCGTGACTCGATGGTCACCACGTCGCCGGGCTTGCCGCCCATGGCGGCAAGGTCGAGCGGGTGTACCAGGGCGACAGGATCGGGCTCGATCGCATCGAGCACCGTCGCGCGCCGTGTCATGCTGCCGGTGTGCCAATGCTCCAACTGGCGCCCGGTGATCAGCACCATCGGATATTCGGTGTCCGGGCGCTCATTGGCCGGGATGATGTCGGCCGGCACGAACTTCGCGCGGCCGCCTTCGCGGGGGAAGTCATCCACAAACACGACCGACTGGCCGGGATCGCCTTCTTTCATGCAGGGGTAGGTGACCGAATGCTCGCGGTCAAGCCGGTCCCAGGTGATGCCGCCAATGCTCGGCATGGTGTGGCGCATCTCGTCGAAGACTTCGCTGACATGGTTGTAGTGCCAGCCACAACCCATGCGGTTGGCGATCTGCGTAATGATCCAGAGGTCCTGGCGTGCATCGCCGGGCGGGTTGATCGCCTTGCGGCCCATCTGCACGAGGCGGTCGGTGTTGGTAAAGCTGCCGTCTTTTTCCGGGAAGGCACTGGCCGGCAAAATCACGTCCGCCAGATAGGCGGTTTCGGTCAGGAAGATGTCCTGCACCACGAGGTGATCGAGCGCAGCCAGGGCTTCGCGCGCGTGGTTGGCGTCCGGGTCGGACATGGCCGGGTTCTCGCCTTGCACATACATCCCCTTGATGCCGCCCTTTTTGATGGCGTGCATCACTTCGACCACCGTCAGGCCGACCTGGTCGTCCAGGGAGCCGGGAGCGACGTTCCAGGCCTTCTCGAAGCTGGCGCGGACCTCGGGCTTGGAGACGTGCTGGTAATCCGGCAGCATCATGGGGATCAGGCCCGCGTCGGACGCACCCTGCACGTTGTTCTGGCCGCGCAGAGGATGCAGGCCGGTACCAGGACGGCCGATCTGGCCGGTCATCAGCGAAAGGGCGATCAGGCAACGCGCGTTGTCGGTGCCGTGCACGTGCTGCGACACACCCATGCCCCACAGGATCATCGAGCCTTTGGAAGTGGCGAACAGGCGGGCCACATAACGCAGCGTGTCGGCGTCAATGCCGCAGATCGGCGCCATCAGTTCGGGTGTGTAGCCCTCAACGTTCTTGCGCAGTTCTTCGTAGCCGATAGTGCGGCTGTCGATGAAGGCCTGGTCCACCAGGCCCTCGGTCACGATGACATTCATCATCGCGTTGAGCATGGGCACATCGGTATCGGGCTTGAACTGCAAGTGGCGGTGCGCCACGCGCGTGAGGTCGGAGCGGCGCGGATCCATCACGATCAGCTTGGTGCCGTTTTTCACGGCGTTCTTGATCCAGGTGGCGGCCACCGGGTGGTTCACCGTCGGGTTGGCGCCGATGATCACGACCACATCGGCCTTTGTGACATCCATGACGGGGTTAGAGACGGCGCCAGATCCAATGCCTTCCAGCAGGGCGACAACCGAGGACGCGTGGCACAGGCGCGTGCAATGGTCCACATTGTTGCTGCCGAAACCGGTGCGCACCAGCTTCTGGAACAGGTAGGCTTCTTCGTTGCTGCCCTTGGCCGAGCCAAAGCCGGCCAGCGATTTCTTGCCGTGCTGGTCACGGATGGCGGCGAGCTTGCCGCCGGCGAATTCCAGCGCTTCTTCCCAGCTGGCTTCGCGGAACACGTCCATCACGCGGTCCGGGTCCATCGTGAAGTCGCCGGTCTTGGGCATGCCTTCGCGGCGGATCAGCGGTTTTGTCAGTCGGTGCGGATGATGCGCGTAGTCGAAGCCGTAACGGCCTTTGACGCACAGGCGTTCATGGTTGGCGGGGCCGTCGCGGCCTTCCACAAAAAGAATCTTGTCGTCCTTGACGTTGTAGGTCAGCTGGCAACCCACACCGCAGTAGGGACACACAGACTTGACCTGCTTGTCCGGCACGGTCAAGGCAGCCTCGCGGGCCGGCATCAGGGCGCCCGTCGGGCAGGCTTGTACACATTCGCCGCAGGCCACGCAGGTGGACGCACCCATGGGATCATCCATATCGAAGACGATCTTGGCCTGGTCACCGCGGAAGGCCAGCCCGATCACGTCATTGACCTGCTCGTCACGGCAAGCGCGCAGGCAGCGTGTGCACTGGATGCAGGCGTCCAGGTTCACGGCGATGGCGGGGTGCGATACATCCTGGCGCACCTGTTGGCGTGCCTCGAAACGGGGCTTGCCGACGCCGATCTTGGCAGCCCATTGGTCTACCTCGTTGTTGCGGGTGTATTCCTTTTCGGGCATGTCTGACAGCAGCAGCTCGAGCACCAGCTTTTGCGAGGCCACGGCGCGTTCGCTGTCGGTGACGACCTTCATGCCGGCTGCAGGTGCCCGGCAGCATGAGGGAGCGAGTACGCGCTCACCGTTGATTTCAACCATGCACGATCGGCAGTTACCGACAGCTTCCATGCCTTCCTTGAAGCACAGGTGCGGGATCTCCACGCCTTCGCGCTTGGCGACCTGGAGCAGTGATTCGGTGGCGCGGCCCTGGACCTCACGGCCGTTGAGGCTGAAGCTCACAAGCGGTGCGTCGAGTTCGGCGAGTTCCTGGCGGGTAATTGCATTCATCGTGGTGCCTCTTGTCTTGTTGACGCGGTGCTCAAGCCAGCTCGTGTGGGAAGTACTTGATGACGCAGTCCATGGGATTGGGAGCCGCCTGGCCGAGGCCGCAGATCGATGCGTCGCGCATGACCAGGGACAGGTCTGCCAGCAGGGCGAGGTCCCACTTCGGCTGTTCCATAAGGTGTGCTGCTTTGGCTGTGCCCACACGGCACGGCGTGCACTGGCCGCAGGACTCATGGTGAAAGAAACGCATCATGTTGCGCGCGGCATCAGTGGCCGTGTCCTTGTCGGAGAGGATCATCACCGCAGCCGAGCCGATAAAGCAGCCATAGGGTTGCAGCGTGTCGAAGTCCAGCGGAATGGTGTTCATCGTGGCCGGCAGGATGCCGCCCGACGCGCCACCGGGCAGGTAGGCGTAAAACTTCTGGCCTTCCAGCATGCCGCCGCAGTATTCGTCGATCAGTTCCTGGATGGTGATGCCGGCCGGCGCCAGCTTGACGCCGGGCTCTTTGACCCGTCCGGACACCGAGAATGAGCGCAAGCCTTTGCGGCCGTTGCGGCCGTGCGAAGCGAACCACTCACCGCCTTTTTCCAGGATGTCGCGCACCCAATACAGCGTCTCGAAGTTGTGCTCAAGCGTCGGCCGGCCGAACAAGCCCACTTGTGCGACGTAGGGGGGGCGCAGGCGGGGCATGCCGCGTTTGCCTTCGATGGATTCGATCATGGCCGACTCTTCGCCGCAGATGTAGGCGCCGGCGCCGCGGCGCAGCTCGATCTCTGGCATGCCGACCATCAGTGGGTCCAGGCGCAGCCTGGTCAGTTCGGCTTGCAGCATGTTGCGGCAGCCGTGGTATTCATCGCGCAGGTAAACGTAAACCTTCTCGATGCCGACAGCCCAGGCGGCGATCAGCATGCCCTCGAGGAAACGGTGCGGGTCACGCTCCAGGTAGACGCGGTCCTTGAAGGTGCCGGGCTCGCCTTCGTCGATATTCACCGCCATCAGGCGTGGGCCTTTTTCGGCACGCACGATGCGCCACTTGCGGCCTGAAGGAAAGCCGGCGCCACCCAGCCCACGAAGGCCGGAGTCTTCCATGGTCTTGAGAACCGATTCGACATCGCGTTCGCCCGAAATGCAGTGCTTGAGCAAAGCGTAACCACCGGCTGACTGGTAAGTGGGCAGGTCGATAAAGCCGTCAGGAACGTGCTGCACAGTTGCTGCTGCGACGGTCGCCATTACGGTCTCGCAGCTGGCATTGGGTACCGGGTTTTGTCCCACCACGACTGCTGGCGCCTGCTCGCAGCGGCCTATGCAAGGTGCGGCAATGACCCGGACTTCGCGGCCGAGCAAGGCAGGGAGCTTGGCCAGCAGGTCCTTGGCGCCAGCCATCTCGCAAGAAAGGCCATCGCAGACCCGCACCGTGAATGCGGCTGGAGCGGCTTCACCTTCCTTGACCACGTCGAAGTGGTGATAGAAGGTTGCCACCTCATAGACCTCGGTCTGGGCCAGCCGCATCTCCTGGGCCAGCGCGGCCAGGTGCGCTGCCGACAGGTGGCCGAACTCGTCCTGGATCTTGTGCAGGTGTTCGATCAGCAAGTCTGGCCTGCGCGACTCGGAGCCCAACAGGCGTTGCACGTCGGCCAGCGCCTGCGGGTCAACGCGGCGACCCTTGGGCGCCTGGCGTTTACGCTGCTTGGAGGCGTCGATGACGGCGATGGGAATGATGGGATGGTTCATGAAGCGTAGTGGCTCGCTGTATGGCTGGCGTGGGCTGCCCGACCTAGATGACGCGCTCGGCGCGTAATTCGGCGATGTAGTCGGCGCCGTAACCCAGTTGCGTCAACACTTCGTCGGTGTGCTCGCCCAGCAGGGGGGAGCGCGTGACTTCAGTGGTGCTGTCGGACATCTTGATCGGATTGCCCACGGTCAGGTACTTGCCACGGGTGGGGTGGTCGACTTCAACAATGGTGCCCGTTTCGCGGAGCCCGGGTTCTTCCGAGATCTCTTTCATAGACAGGATGGGACCGCAGGGAATGTCGTACTTGTTCAGGATTTCCATGGCCTCGAACTTGGTCTTGGTCATGGTCCATTTCTCGATGCGCGCGAAGATGGGCTTCAAATGCAGCAGCCGGGCTGCCGGCGTCGCGAAAGCTTCGTCGTCAATCCAGCCTTCTTCGCCGATCACCTTGCACACGGCTGGCCACACGGCGCCCTGGGTGATGAAGTAGATATACGCGTTGGGATCGGTCTCCCAGCCCTTGCATTTGAGGATGGAGCCCGGCTGGCCACCGCCGGAGGCATTGCCGGCGCGCGGCACGGCCTCACCGAACTTGCCGTCTGGGTACTGCGGGTATTCATGCATGGTGCCGGTGCGCTCCAGGCGCTGCTGGTCGCGCAGTTTGACCCGGCACAGGTTCAGCACGGCATCCTGCATGGGCGCCAGCACTTTCTGGCCACGCCCCGTGGTGTTGCGTTGATAGAGGGCTGCGACGATTCCCAGGGCAAGGTGCAGGCCGGTTCCGCTGTCACCAATTTGTGCGCCCGTGACCATGGGTGGGCCATCGTCAAACCCGGAAGTAGAGGCCGAGCCGCCGGCACACTGGGCAACGTTCTCGTAAACCTTGCAATCTTCGTAGCGGCCGGGGCCAAAGCCCTTGACCGAGGCGACAATCATTCGGGGATTGAGTTTCTGGATGTGTTCCCAGGTGATGCCCATGCGGTCGAGCGCGCCAGGCGCAAAGTTTTCCACCAGCACGTCGCATTCCTTGATCAAAGTGTCCAGAACCTCTTTGCCTTTCGGCTTTTTGGTGTCCAGCGTGATCGAGCGCTTGTTGTGGTTGAGCATGGTGAAATACAGGCTGTCTACGCCGGGGATGTCGCGCAACTGTCCGCGAGTCGCGTCGCCTTCGCCGGCGCGTTCGACCTTGATGACGTCTGCGCCGAACCATGCCAGCAACTGGGTGCACGTAGGCCCGGACTGGACGTGGGTGAAGTCAAGGATGCGAACGCCGTCTAACGCTTTGCTCATGAAAGTTCCTGCTGGAGGTTGAAATGGATGCCCGTATGGCTTGCGCCATGCTGCGGGACACCTGGGTGCCCGGTTCAACCCCTATGTTAATCACTGCACCGGTGATGTGCCTTTGTCTTTTGGGTTACGGTGTTTTGCCTTGAGGGACAAGCTGCATCTCCAGTTCCGTCAGGCGTTTTTTCAGATTGCGTTCTTCGGCAAAGCGGGCGGTTTCATCGCGAATCACCGCGACGATCGCCGACACCTTGTTGTCCGGGGTATGCAACAGCGCGACGGTAAAGGCAATAGACAGCCCGTGCCCGTCCTTGTGCACTGCGGGCACACGAAGAACGTCGTTGCCATACCGCGTTTGTCCGGTCGCCATTGTCTTGTGATAGCCGTCCCAGTGGCGCTGCTGCTGGCGCTGCGGGATGATGATGTCCAGCGATTTACCCAGGGCTTCTTCTTCTGTGAAGCCAAACATCCGCTGGGCCGCAGGGTTCCACAAGACAATTGCACCGCCGGCATCGGAAGCCACAATGGCATCGCCAACAGCCTCCACAAGCTGTTTCAGGTCGGTTGTTGTTTGCATATGTCCACTCCTGTTACGAAAATAAGCTGACTGAGGCCTTAAAAAAAACGGCGCTCAATCTGAACGCCGTCTTTCTGGGCCATCAAGACCGCTACTTCAAGATTGCGCTCACACTGCTTTTGCAGTGTGCATGGCCGCGATTTGGTCTTTGCTGTAGCCGAGTTCGGCCAGAACCTCATCGGTGTGTTCGCCCAGCAGGGGCGATGCGGTTACTTCAGGCTTGGTGTCGGAGAACTTGATCGGGCTGCCAACGGTGAAGTAGCTACCGCGCACCTTGTGCGGTACTTCAACGATGGAGCCACTGGCGCGCAAGGATTTGTCATGCAACAACTCCTTCATCGACAACACGGGTGCGCAAGGAATATCAAATTTTCGGAAAACGTCCACGGCTTCGAACTTGGTCTTGTCGGCGATGAATGCTTCAATCGTGGCGAAGATATCCATGATGTGCGGCTGGCGTGCCTTGGCCGTGGTGTAGGCCGGGTCGGTTTTCCACTCGGGTTTGCCCAATGCGTCGCAGATCGGCTCCCAGGCGTGACCCTGGACCGTGAAATAGATGTACGCGTTGGGGTCGGTTTCCCAACCCTTGCATTTCAAAATCCAGCCGGGTTGTCCGCCACCGCCGGCATTGGCGCCGCGCGGCACCACGCCGTCTTTGAAAGCTTCCATTTCATGCGGGTATTGCGGGTACTCTTCCAGGTAGCCAAGGTTGTCCAGACGCAACTGGTCGCGCATTTTGACGCGGCACAGGTTGAGCACACTGTCCTGCATGGACACGGCGACTTTTTGGCCCTTGCCAGTCTTCTGGCGGCCGATATAGGCCGTCAAAATACCGATGGCCAGGTGCATGCCGGTATTGCTGTCGCCCAAGGCGGCAGACGAAATGGTGGGGCCTGAGTTCTCGCCTTTCCAGTAGCCGGTGGTGGACGCTGCACCGCCTGCGCACTGGGCCACGTTTTCGTAAACCTTCAGGTCTTCGTAATGGTGGCCGTCAGAGAAACCCTTGACGGATGCCAGAATCATTTTTGGGTTGAGCGACTGGATGTGTTCCCAGGTGAATCCCATACGGTCCAGCGCGCCGGGACCAAAATTCTCGACCATCACGTCGGATTCCTTGATGAGCCTCTCCAACACTTCCTTGCCTTCGGGCTTTTTGGTGTCCAGCGTCAGGCCGCGCTTGTTGCTGTTGAGCATGGTGAAATACAGCGCGTCAGCGCCTTCGATGTCACGCAGCTGGCTTCGGGTAACGTCGCCAGAGCCAGGACGCTCGACCTTGATTACGTCAGCGCCGAACCAGGCCAGCATCTGAGTGCAGGCGGGACCGGCCTGAACGTGGGTGAAGTCGATGATTTTGATGCCTGCGAGTGGTTTGTTGCTCATTTTGATTTCTCCTTGGGATGGCTTTGGATTACTTCTTTGCTGCAGCACTCTGCGGATTCAGGCTGGTGATTCGACCACTTTCGGTCCCTGCGGTTTCGTCGATGATGGCGTTGATCAGGGTCGGCTTGCCAGATTTAACGGCTTCGTCCAGCGCCTTCGCCAATTCGGCTGGGGTGTTGGCCAAAACGCCCACCCCGCCGAAAGCCTGCATCATCATCTCGTATCGCGCATTCTTGACGAACACGGTGGGTGCCACGTCGCCGCCCAGCGGATTCACGTCGGTCCCCTTGTAAATGCCGTTGTTGTTAAAGACGATAACGCAGACGGGGAGGTTGTAGCGGCAAATCGTCTCGACTTCCATACCGCTGAAACCGAAGGCGCTATCGCCTTCGATCGCGATTACGGGTTTACCCGTAGTGACGGCGGCAGCAACGGCAAAGCCCATGCCAATGCCCATGATGCCCCAGGTGCCGACGTCAAGGCGTTTGCGCGGCTCGTACATATCGATAATGCTGCGCGCGAAATCCAGCGTATTCGCGCCTTCGTTGACAACGATGGCATCGGGGCGTGCTTTAACCGCATTGCGGATGACGTTCAGCGCGCTATGGAAGTTCATTGTCGGCGGGTTCAGCGCCAGGGTTGCCGCCATCTTGGACAGGTTCTTGTCCTTGCGCTCAGCGATCCCCTGAGTCCATTCGGCCGGTGGTTTTGCCCACTTTGAGCCCAAACCTTCCAGCAATGCCGAGACGCACGAGCCGATGTCGCCGACCAGCGGTGCGGCGATCGGTACGTTGCTGTCCATCTCGGTCGGCGAGATGTCGATCTGGATGAACTGCCGGGTGTCGGCGTTCGGGCCGCCCCAGGTCTTGCCTTTGCCGTGCGACAGCAGCCAGTTCAGGCGCGCGCCGACCAGCATCACCACGTCGGCTTCTGCCAGTACATGGGAACGGGTGGCGGATGCCGACTGGGCGTGCGTATCGGGTAGCAGGCCTTTGGCCATCGACATGGGCAGGTAGGGAATGCCGGTTTTTTCGATCAGGGCACGGATTTCGGCGTCGCACTGTGCGTAGGCTGCGCCTTTGCCCAGCACGATCAGCGGCCGTTTGGCACCTTTGAGCAGGTCGAGCGCGCGTTTGACCGAATCGGGCGCCGGGATCTGGCGGGGAGCGGGGTCCACAACTTCGATGAGCGACTTTTTGCCGGCTGCAGCATCCATGGTCTGCCCGAACAGTTTGGCCGGCAGGTCGAGGTAGACACCGCCAGGGCGGCCGGACAGCGCCGAGCGGATGGCGCGCGCGATACCGACGCCAATGTCTTCGGCGTGGAGGACGCGAAATGCTGCTTTGCACAATGGCTTGGCAATTGCCAGCTGGTCCATTTCTTCGTAGTCGCCCTGCTGAAGATCCACAATCTCGCGCTCGCTTGAGCCGCTGATCAGGATCATCGGGAAGCAGTTGGTCGTTGCGTTCGCCAATGCTGTGAGCCCGTTGAGGAAACCGGGCGCCGACACCGTCAGGCAAATGCCGGGCTTTTGCGTCAGGAAGCCGGCAGCCGCGGCGGCATTACCGGCATGCTGCTCGTGGCGGAACGAAATCATGCGGATGCCCTCAGCCTGCGCCTTGCGCGTCAGGTCAGTGATGGGAATGCCGGGCAAGCCGAAGATCGTGTCAATGCCGTTGAGCTTGAGCGCGTCGATCAGCAGGTGAAATCCATCTGTCTGCTCTCCGGATTGGGTGTCTTTTGTCATTTGAAATGTCTCTTCGTTTGACTTGGGTAAAAATTGAGCAGGCCTGGCTGTCCATTGGCATGCACGAGGGTCATTTGCATCGTCGGGTTATCATAGGAATTGATTCAGGTTTCACCCTTGACCGAGGTCAACTTTCTCTGTATTTGGACCGCACAAACGTGTCAGTTCCGCACCCTCCCAACCCATGTTGTCCATACAAAACCATCCAGATAGAAATGTCATTCGTGTTCAGCTGGCACAGAACATAGTTCTGAAGGGAATTACGACGGAGCAAAGCGCTGAACTGGAGCCGCATCTGGTGATTGTTGATGGTCAGAAGGGTGACTCGCTCCTGCATCAGGGTGTTCATGAAATGGAGCAGTATTTCATCCTCGAAGGCATCCTGAAGCGGGTGGTAACCAATGAGCAGGCCAAGGAGATGATTCTTCGTTTTGCCGACGAACGCGACATGGAAACCAGTTATGCCGCGTGGCGCCTCGGTACGCCCACGCCTTACAGCACCGTTTGCGTGACCAAGGTCCGGGTGGCAAAGCTGCCGCTGCAGGAGTGGGTGGCATTTCTGGAGCGTCACCACGAAATCAAGCAGTCTTTCGAGTATTACGTAATGCGCTTGATGAGCGAAATCATGGCCCATACCATTACGCTGCATTTGCTGGATGCACCGGGCCGTGTCAAGCGGTTTCAGCGCAAGCATCCCGAACTGTTTGACCGTATTCCCAAGAAAGAATTAGCGTCCTACCTGAACCTGTCGGCAGAAACCCTAAGTCGACTCAAGCAGCGTGGCAAGATCTGACGGAAGACCGAAGCGGAAATAAAAAGGCCGGGTGATATACCCGGCTTTTTTATTATGGGCTCGAAGGTTCAGTCCACAGGCTGTTCCGCTGCAAATTCAGTCTTCTTGGGCGGACGAATTTTGGCCAGAACACGGGAGATCAGTGGCCACAGCAACAAAACCAGGGCAAGTGTCGTGATGCCACCCACCAGCGGGTTCGACCACATGATGGACATTTCGCCTTGCGACACGAGCATCGCCTGGCGGAACGAGTCTTCGGCCTTGTCTCCAAGGACCAGCGCGAGCACCAGCGGTGCGAGTGGATAGTCCAGTTTCTTGAAGAGGTAGCCCACCACGCCGAACAGCATCATGAACCAGATGTCCAACATGGCGTTGTGGACGGTGTAGGCGCCGATGGCACAGATGACCACAATGATGGGAGCAATGATTGAGAACGGGATGCGCAGGATGGATGCAAACAGCGGGACCGTGGTCAGCACAACGATCAGTCCTACGAGATTGCCCAGGTACATGCTGGCAATCAGTCCCCAGACGAAGTCTTTTTGCTCAACAAACAGCAGTGGCCCGGGCTGCAGGCCCCAGATCAGCAAGCCGCCCAGCAAAACGGCTGCGGTGGGCGAACCCGGAATCCCCAGTGCCAGCATGGGCAGCAGGGCGCTGGTGCCGGCGGCGTGCGCTGCGGTTTCGGGAGCAATGACACCTTCGATCTCACCGGTGCCGAACTTCGGGCCGTTCTTCGACATTTTCTTGGCAAGGCCGTAACTCATGAATGAGGCCGGTGTTGCGCCGCCAGGGGTGATACCCATCCAGATGCCGATCAGCGAGCTGCGAACCGACGTCATCCAATACTTCGGCAGCTTTTTCCATGTCTCCAGCACGACCTTGGGGTCGATCTTGGCGCTTTTGCCCGAGAACGCCAGTCCTTCTTCCATGGACAGAAGAATCTCGCCGATGCCGAACAGGCCGATTACCGCGATCAGGAAATCGAAACCGCGCATAAGGTCCGGGATACCGAAGGTCAGGCGCAGCTGGCCGGTTACGGTGTCCATGCCGACGGACGCCAATGCAAAGCCGAGCGTCATGGACGCGAGGATCTTGAACGGAGAGCCTTTGCCCATGCCCACGAAACTGCAGAAGGTCAGAAGGTAGACCGCAAAGAACTCAGGTGGACCGAACTTGAGTGCGAACTTGGCCACCAGGGGTGCCAGAAAGGTGATCATCACGACGGCAACAAAGGCACCGACGAAAGATGAAGTGAACGCAGCTGTCAGCGCGGCGCCCGCCTTGCCTTGTTGAGCCATCGGGTAGCCGTCAAAGGTGGTTGCTACCGACCAGGGCTCTCCCGGTATGTTGAACAGGATGGAGGTGATCGCACCACCAAAAAGCGCACCCCAATAGATGCAGGACAGCATGATGATTGCCGAGGTGGGCGACATCGTGAACGTGAGGGGCAGCAAAATGGCGACCCCGTTGGCGCCGCCCAGGCCGGGCAGCACGCCGATCAGCACGCCCAGAATGATGCCCACGAACATCAAGACGATGTTCATCGGCGTCAGGATGACGCTGAATCCGTGAAAAAGCGAGTTTAGTTCTTCCATTTCGATATCCGGTAAAAGTTCAGTGGGCTCGATGCGGGTATAGATGACTCAGTAGCCGAGGAAGCTCAGCAAGTCGAACTGGCCTTTGAACAAGGGAACCTTGAACCAGACCTCGAACATGAAGAAAAACAGCGCGATCACAACGAAGGAGGTGATCACGCTTTTGATCGGGGAGAATTTCCCCAGGATGATCATGAACAGCGCGATGTATACAGCGGACGCCACGTAGAGGCCAAAAAACTGGACAGCCAGCACATAAACAATGGCAGGAAGCAAAACGGCAAGTACCCGCTTGAGTTGCTCTCTGTCGACAAATACCTCGGTATTCCTGTTCTTGCCGAACAAGGCTTGGTAGAGGGTGCCGAGGCCTGAAATACACAGGATGATGCCGATATAAAACGGGAAGTAGCCTGAACCGGGGCCATCGGTGGTCCAGCCGGACCCCAGGGCCCAACTGCCCTGGATGACCACGGCACCCAGGATGACAATACAGGTGGCTACGATCGCTTCAACAACATAGGTCGCGACGCCCGAGCGGGCTTGCGCGCCGGATTCTTGGTTTGGCTCCATGAGCAACTCCGTTGGATTGAGTGCCCTGTACCAGGGCGAACTTGATTGATTGTGGGGCTGACACTTGGCCAGCCCGCAGGAGAAAACCCGTCGAACGGGTTTTCTTTATCGTTACTTCGCGATGAAGCCGGCTTCCTTCATCAACTCACGATGGCGCTGCTCTGCGCCGCCCAGCCATTTTCCGAACTCGTCGCCGGACATCGACGTCTGGTTGAACGCACCTTTTTCCATGTAGTCTTTCCACTCGGGGGTCTCGCGGACTTTCTTGAGCAGGTTGACATAGAACTCGAGCTGGTCTTTCGATACGCCAGGCGCCATGAATATGCCGCGCAGCATGGTGTAGTCGGTGGGCACGCCAGCTTCCTTGCACGTCGGGATGTCGGCCCATGACAGGGTGTCGGTGACTTTGGTCTTGTAGGGCATGCGTTTGTCGTCGAAGACGCACAGAGCCCGAAGCTGGTTGGCGCGCCACTGGGCGACGGCCTCGATCGGGTTGTTGACGGAAGAGTCGACGTGCTTACCGACGAGCTGGACCGCGACTTCACCGCCTCCCTTGAATGGGACATAGATGAATTTTGTGCCTGTGGCCTGCTCAATGCCGACAGTGATGATCTGGTCTTCCTGTTTGGAACCCGTGCCGCCCATCTTGATTTTGCTGGGGCCTGCGGCTTTTACGGCTGCCAGGTAGTCCTTGGCGGTCTTGGCGGGGTTTTCTGCGTTGACCCATAGCACGAACTGGTCGAGCGCCATCATGGACACGGGCGTCATGTCGCGCCAGTTGAAGGGAACACCTGTCGCCAGAGGTGTGGTGAAGAGGTTGGACAGCGTGATAATGATCTTGTGTGGGTCACCTTTGGCGCCCTTGACTTCGAGGAAGCCCTCCGCGCCAGCACCGCCGGATTTGTTGACGACGATCAGCGGTTCTTTCATCAGCTTGTGCTTGATGATGATGCCTTGCATCAGTCGGGCCATCTGATCGGCCCCGCCGCCGGTACCCGCAGGGACCACGAACTCCACTGGCTTGGTGGGCTCCCAGGCTGCATGGGCGGGGAAGGCCGTCAGCGCCGCTGCCGCGATGGCGCATGTCCCCGCTGCAGTCAATTTATTCCTGATGCTCGCAAATCTGGTTTTCATCACGTTGTCTCCTGTATTGGGTAACTCTGTTTGGGCTTGGAACTTCTTTACTGATTCCCTGGCCGGAGCATATTGCACGCGTATGGTCTTACCAAGTGGACGAAAAACTCTTGACAGGGGTCAAGTTTGTGGGATTTTCGATGCCCTCTAGGGTTTGTCCCGAGCTGTTTTGCTCCATGGCGGGCGCTTGATAGCGTATCTCCCTAGGAGGAAAGTGTCACATCGCCGATACCATGAATTTCAAAAGGGCTGGCGCTTCGTTCCGTGGCGATGACTGGGACACAAAAATGTTTTGAAAGGTAATAGCCATGAAAAACTCATTGTTGCTGATGGCTTTGTTTTTTTTTGGTTTGACCGCGCAGGCGCAGCAGTGCGAGGGCGGTCTTTACCTTAATCCGCAAGTGATCCGGGGCGAGGGAGCCTCGCAAACCGAAAGTGCCCTGAAAGAACTCGTTGACTTTATCCGCCCCACGGGGCTGTCGGTCACGCCGGTGCTCAACATCCGGGAGACGCAGGATGTTTTGACAGCCGTCAAGAAACCGGCGCCACCATGCTGGGTCTATGGCAACCCCGTGGTCGGTCTTGCCTCGGGCTATAAGCCGGTGGCTGTCAACATGGACCCGATCCAGTCGGCTGTACTGATTCTGGCTGACATCGGAACGGTCAAGGACGGCAAACCGGTCGAGTTGAAGACGCTCCCTCCCGCTGATCAAGCCAAAGTGCTCGCCAAGCTCAAGACGACCAGTTGCTTTGGCATGAAAAGCGGTGTGACCACATCGCTCGTAAAAGCCGAGAATTTTTGCGGCACGGTGGTCGAAATATTGCCTCAACAAGGGCTGGGGCAAAGCTACTTGCCGACCAAAGCGGCATTTCATTGGCAAGCGGACCGGTGGGCCGGTCTGATTACCCGGCTACAGAGCGCACAGGCTGCCACCATGAAAAGCCACCACGGTACCGATGAGCGCATCCATATGGCGCAACTGGTCATTGTGCCGACCGCCAACGCGAGTTGGGGCTACGGGCTGTATGTTCACCCTGGCGCTCCAGCAGATGTGACTAAAAAAGCGGCTACTCTGTTCGACTCCCTCAAGAACGCAAACCCACTCCTGTTAAAGGCGTTGGACCTTGGGGCCAAGTTCGATTTCGACACTCCTTCGGACGCGGTGGTTGAGGCCATGAAGAAATCGTTGGCCTTTGGACCTTGAGTCGGATCGTTTTTTAGGCTTGCCGCAGCTCGCGGCACCAGGAAAAGCCGTTGTGCGCCGCAGCAATTAGATGAGGCCTGATTGGCTGTCACAGTCCTGTCGGTGCCAAACCCAAAGCCCGGCCGTTACCGGGCAATCAGGCCGCGAGCTGAAGGCGCACCTGTCCGCGCTCTTCGTCCATGGTTTTTGCGAGCAGCTTGACCAGGGCATATACCGTGTCGATGTGCGGCGTTGGTGTTTGCGTAAGACGTCCCAGTTCGACTACTGAACCCACCAGGGCATCGATTTCCGGGGCTCGGCCGGCTTCGATGTCCTGCAGCATGGATGTTTTGTGCTTGCCTACTTTCTCAGCGCCGGCGATACGCTTGTCCAGCGTGACGCGAAACTCGATGCCCAGCTTGTGCGCGACTTCCTGCGCCTCGCGCATCATGTTGGCGGCCAGGTCGCGCGTCAGCGGATACTGGCAGATGTCCACCAGTGTGGAATGGGCCAGGCTGCTGATGGGGTTGAAAGTGAGATTGCCCCAAAGCTTGAGCCAGATCTCCGATCGGATGTTGTCCAGAACGGGCGCCTTGAACCCCGCGTTGCCAAAACATTCTGAAATTCGCGTGACACGTTCGCTGATTGAGCCGTCAAGCTCGCCGACCGGAAAGCGGTCGCCTTCGATATGTTTCACGACACCTGGCGCCACAAGTTCAGAGGCCGGGTAGACGACACAGCCGATGACGCGCTGCGGAGGGATCATTTTTGACAGCGTACCGCTGGGGTCCACGCTATGGACTTGGCCTCCTTCAAACGGGCCACCATGATTATGGAAGTACCAGTAGGGGATGCCGTTTTGCATGGTGACGACTGTGGTGTCACGCCCAAACAGCTTGGGAAGATCGTTGGCTACAGCCTCTACCTGATGTGCCTTCATGGCCAGGATCACCAGATCCTGCGGGCCGGCTTCTGTGTAATTGTTGGTCGCCTTGACATTTTCCGCAACGTGTTCGGTGCCATCGTGCATGATCAGCTTCATGCCCTTTTTACGAATAGCATCCAGGTTGGCGCCCCGTACGATGAAGGTCACGTCCTCACCGGCCAAAGCCAATTTCACACCCACATAACCGCCGATGGCCCCGGCCCCAATGATCGCAATCTTCACACCCGTACTCCTGGTAAAAAACGTTATTCGAATCGGTTGCTGAGCCTGCCGATACCGGCAATCTCCACTTCGATCGTGCTTCCCGGTTTCATGGATCCCACGCCGATTGACGTACCGCACAGGATGATATCGCCTGCATAGAGTGTCATGTCCTGGGATATCAAGCTCACCAGCTGCTTCACTGAAAAGCGCATGTCGCTGATGGGATAGTCCTGGCGGATCTCGCCGTTGAGGATGGTTTTAACTACCAGTTTGTCTGGATCAAGACCTGTGGCCACGACGGGACCGAAGGGGCAGAAGGTATCCAGCCCCTTGGCGCGTACCCACTGGGCAAACGAGGCATCACGGTTCAGTATGTCGGCGACCGTTACGTCGTTGGCGCAGGTGTAGCCGAACACATGATCCATCGCATCGTGCTCGGGAACCTGCTTGCATGTTTTGCCGATCACGATGCCCAGTTCGCCTTCAAAAACTACTTTGCCATTGCATGGGGGCTTGAGGATGGTTCCGTTTGGATCCAGGTAGGAGTTCGGCGCCTTGATCAGGTAGAGCGGCTCGGCTGGCACAGCCAGGTTGAGTTTTTGACCCAGGGCGTGGAAGTTGTTCCACATCGCGATGACTTTGCTTGGCCGTACCGGCATCAAGAGCTCGACGCTGGTCAGCGGCAGCACCCGGTCCGTGGGTGTCGCACCGGAGAATATGTCGCCCTGGCAAACCCGGATGTTCTCTCCCTCGAGAGTTCCGAAGCCGGTTGAATTGCCTTCCCTGAAACGTAGCCAACGGTTAGACATTCCGGCCCTTCACGTGTACAGCGCACTCGGCGTGAACCGGGGTGCTGGCGTGGTGTTTTTTGGCCGGCTATTGGCTGGCGTGAGTGAATGGCTGGACCAGCCGGCATAAGGAGCCGGGTTTGCCCGGCTGGCGACCATGCTGGCATGGCAGCGGGCCTTGGCCGCTTCGATGGCCTCAACCAGGAAATCTGCTTCGTAGGCTCGCAGCAGATGCGCCTGCTCGGTCTCCAGATAGGTACGCACGGCATCGCGGCCTTGGGCCTGCAATCGGGCATAAGTGGGTGCATCCCAGTGCCAGGTCAAGCCGAGCTCTTCGAATGCGGCGTTGTAGGCGTGGCGGGTCTGATCGGTCCGGTCGGCGGCAGTGTTGTCAAGCGAGGCGTTGAGCATGGAGGTCTCCTTTGATGGGTGGATGCTCTGGGGGCACTTTTCGATGCGTGATGCACCGGGCTTGAGACAACTGTAGAAAGAATGAATGATTAATGATAGTTAAAGTATTTCATATAAATGATTATCTATGAGTTATATATAAATAATGCCCGGCGCGAAGGGTACGGTTCACGCAGGTGGGTAAGAGTGCAGTGACTTTCCGGCGCGCCTGCGTGCGCACGCCAATCCCGAACAAGTGGGGGTGAGAAATGGAGGCTGGAGTTTTTTCGGCAGTTCCATCACGGAATGCGATCCGGCCGCATGGGATTTTTTCTTCGGCTGGACCAATAACAGGCCCAATGCCGGCTGCATGAGCGGTGCGGTGCGACTTTGGGGACTGTTAACTCCCGGTGCAAACGGACGCAACGCAAAGACGCCGGATCCACGCTTGTGCGCGCGTTCCGGCAACGATCACCCGGCCTGCTGGCCAATCTCGAAGTTGGCCAGTTTCTCCAATGCGCGCACCATTGCGGAGTGGTCCCAGGTTTTGCCGCCGTGTGCGACGCAGGAGTTGAACAGCTCCTGCGCGGTGGCCGTGTTGGGCAGCGAGATGCCGAGCAGGCGCGCAGTCGAGAGCGCCAGGTTCAAGTCCTTCTGGTGAAGCTCGATGCGAAAACCCGGGTCAAACGTGCGCTTGACCATGCGTTCACCATGCACCTCCAGAATCTTCGATGACGCGAAGCCGCCCATCAAGGCCTGGCGTACACGCGCCGGGTCAGCGCCGGCGCGGGCGGCAAACAGCAGCGCCTCGGCCACCGCTTCGATGTTGAGCGCCACGATGATCTGGTTTGCCACCTTGGCGGTCTGGCCGTCACCGTTACCGCCAACCAGCGTGATGTTCTTGCCCATCAATTCAAACAGCGGCTTGATGCGTTCAAACACGGCTTGTGGGCCGCCGACCATGATGGACAGCGTCGCATTTTTGGCACCGACTTCGCCGCCGGAAACCGGTGCGTCAAGGTAGTCGCAGCCCAGTGTGTTGATTTTCTGCGCAAAGGTTTTGGTGGCTATGGGCGAGATGGAGCTCATGTCGACGACAACCTTGCGTTCACCTGCGTCTGCGGCCGAACCCTTCAGACCGGCTGCGATACCGCCTTCGCTGAACAGCGCAGCCTCCACGTCAGGGGTATCGGGCACCATGATGAAGATGATGTCCGCGCGCTCAGCTACGCCACGGGAATTCACGCATTGCGTGGCGCTGCCACTGGCAATTGCATCGGGCATCTTGCCGAGGGTATGGACAAACAGCTGATGCCCAGCCTTGATCAGATGGCCGGCCATGGGAGCGCCCATGATGCCGAGGCCGACGAAGCCGATTTTCAGGGCGTTGGAGGTCATGTAAACGTAGTCCTTGTGAGATGGTGCGGGTCAGCTTGTCAGGCGCTGGCGCCAGCCCAGTCCTGCGTCCGTCGTGCTGGCAGGTTTGTATTCGCAGCCTATCCAGCCGCCATAGCCAAGGCGGTCCAGGTGCGTGAACAAAAATGCGTAGTTGATCTCGCCGGTGCCCGGCTCGTTGCGGCCGGGGTTGTCGGCCAGCTGGATGTGGGCGATGCGTGCCAGATGTTTTTGTATCGTCGCCGCCACTTCGCCTTCCATGCGCTGCGCGTGGTAGATGTCGTACTGCACGAAGGCGTTGTTGGCACCGACCTCGTCCAGAATGTCCAGTGCCTGAGCCGTGCGGTTCAGGTAGAAGCCCGGAATGTCAAAGGTGTTGATCGGTTCGATCAGTAATTTGAGGCCGGCCTTTTTCAGTTCGATGGATGCATAGCGCAGGTTATTGACAAAAGTCGTGCGCAGAACGGCATCACTGGCACCCACTGGTGTTTTGCCGGCCAGGCAGTTGAGTTGACCTACACCGAGCACCTGGGCATACGTGATGGCTTGGGTCACACCGGCACGGAATTCCTCCACACGATCAGGGTGACAGGCAATGCCGCGTTCGCCGGCCTCCCAGTCGCCGGCGGGCAGATTGTGCAGCACCAGCTGCAGACCGTTGCTGTTGAGCCTGGCCTTGATATCGGCGGCACTGAAGGCGTAGGGGAAAAGAAACTCTACCGCCTTGAAGCCGGCCTTCGCAGCCGGTTCAAAGCGGTCGAGGAACGCATGCTCGGTATAGAGCATGCTGAGATTGGCGGAAAATTTAGGCATGATTTCTTTGCTGGTGGGGCGTTGGCCGTTGCTAGGGGCTTACTCAAGCAAGCCGGCCAGTTCCAGGCCTTCACGGCCCTTGGGGTGGCGGCAGTCGATGTCTTCGAACTCGTTGACCTTGTCGATCTCCGTGCCCATGGCGATATTGGTGACCTTTTCGAGGATGACTTCCACAACCACCGGCACCCGGTATTTGCGTGCCATCACCTGCGCCTCGACCATGGCGTCATTGATCTTTTCAGGATCGGTCACGCGCAATGACTTGCAGCCCAGGCCTTGCACCACAGCCTGGTGATCCACGCCGTAACTGCGCAGATCACCTTCGCCTGCCGGTACGTTCTGGTTTTCGAAAGCAAGCTGTACGCAGTAGTCCATCTCAAAACCTCGCTGGGCCTGGCGGATCAGGCCCAGATAGCTGTTGTTGACCAGCACCTGCACATAAGGCAGGTTGAACTGCGCACCCACGGCCAGCTCTTCCATCAGGAACTGAAAGTCGTAGTCGCCGGACAGCCCGACAACGGTACGTGTCGGGTCGGCGGCCACTACACCGAGGGCCGCGGGGATGGTCCAACCCAGCGGCCCCGCCTGGCCGCAGTTGATCCACTGGCGTGGCCCGTACACATTGAGAAACTGCGCGCCGGCAATCTGGCTCAGGCCAATGGTTGTCACGTAAATGGTGTCGCGCGGGAACACCTTGTTCATTTCTTCATACACGCGCATCGGTTTGATGGGGGTCTCGGTAAAGTGGGACTTGCGGTGCATGAGCTTTTTCCGCTCAGCACAGCGGGTGGCCCAGTTGCCATAGTCGGGCAGGCTCTTCGCCATCTTGCGTTCGCGGGCGACCTGCACCAGCAGTTCCAGTGCGGCTTTGGCGTCGCTGACAATGCCAAAGTCCGGATTGAACACCCGGCCAATCTGCGTCGGCTCGATATCGACGTGCACAAAGGTGCGGCCTTTGCAATACACCTCGGGCGAACCGGTGTGGCGGTTGGCCCAGCGGTTGCCGATGCCGATGACGAAGTCGCTGGCCAGCATGGTGGCGTTGCCGTAGCGGTGGCTGGTTTGCAGTCCGCACATGCCGGCCATCAGGGGGTGATCGTCGGGAATGGTGCCCCAGCCCATCAGCGTGGGGATCACCGGCACACCGGTGAGTTCGGCAAACTCGACCAACAAATCGGAGGCGTCGGCATTGATGATGCCGCCGCCGGCGACGATCAAAGGCTTGCTGGAAGCAGCAAGCATGTCGAGTGCTTTTTCGATCTGTTTGCGGCTTGCAGCCGGCTTGTAGACCGGTAGCGGCTCATAGGTGTCAATGTCGAATTCAATTTCGGCCATCTGCACATCAAAAGGCAGGTCGATCAGCACCGGGCCGGGTCGTCCCGAGCGCATCAGGTGAAAGGCCTGCTGGAAGGAACGCGGCACCAAGGCCGGCTCACGCACAGTCACGCTCCATTTAGTGACCGGCTTGGAGATGGATTCAATGTCTACTGCCTGGAAATCCTCCTTGTACAGGCGCGCACGGGGCGCCTGCCCGGTGATGCACAAAATGGGGATGCTGTCGGCAATTGCCGAGTACAGCCCGGTGATCATGTCGGTACCGGCTGGGCCGCTGGTGCCTATGCACACCCCGATGTTTCCGGCCTTGGCGCGTGTGTAGCCTTCGGCCATGTGCGATGCGGCCTCGACGTGCCGCGCCAGGATATGCGTGATTGACTGGCGCTCACGCAGTGCGGAGTAAAACGGGTTGATGGCTGCGCCGGGCACACCAAAAGCTTGCGTGATGCCTTCTTTTTCCATCACCAGAACGGCGGCCATGGCGGCCTTCATTTTTGCCATTGAAGTCTCCTAGAGGGTTGCTGATCGTTGGACGGATGGTCGCGGCGTTGATGGCTGCGGGGAAGCCCCATCCCGTGCATTACGCTTATTCCAATTTGGAATAAATGATTGCCTGGCCGATGTCGCCGTGGTCTACTTGCGGCCATGGACCGCATTCAAGCCATCCGGCTTTTCATTCGCGTGGTTGACCTCGGCTCTTTCAGCAAGGCTGCTGCCGATATGGGTATGGGCCAGCCGTCGGCCACCAAGCTGGTGGTGCAACTGGAAAAGCAGCTGGGTTCACGGCTGCTCCATCGTTCGACCCGTGGCGTGACGCCCACCGAGATCGGCGCACTGTATTACGCCAAGTGCAAGCTGATCGCGCACCATGTCGAAGAGGCCGAGACGGTGGCGGCGCTATTGCAGTCGCAGGTCCAGGGCGGCCTGCGAATCACTACCTCCGTAGCTTTCGGACGGCGCGTGCTGGTGCCGCTGGTCATGCGTTTCATGCAGATGCACCCCAAATTGCAAATCGAGCTGAACTTTGAAGACCGTTATGTCAACCTGGTTGAGCAAGGCATTGACGTGGCGATCCGGATGGGGCCGCTCGCTGACTCGACGTTAGGGGCGCGTTACCTGGGTATCAACCCGTGGGTGGTCGTGGCCTCGCCCGAATACATCAAGAAGCGCGGTGCGCCGGCCGATCCTGCGGATCTTGTCACGCACGATGCGCTGATCTACAGCACGGTGCAAGGCGATGCGCGCTGGCATTTCAACGGAGCCGAAGGCCAAGCGCGTCAGGTCTCGGTCAGTGGGCCGCTGCGCTCGAACAATCTCTCGGCGCTGCTGGTGGCAGCGCGCGGCGGTATGGGCGTGGCTGCCTTGCCCCGGTATGTGGCGCATGAGTCGGTGCGCAGCGGTACTCTGGTGCCCCTCCTGAGCGGCTGGGTGCTGCCATCGCAGGAAATCCATGCTGTTTATCCTTCGCCCCAATTGGTGCCGGCCAAGGTCAACGGCTTTGTCGGCTGGCTGCAAGGCCAGTTCGGCGAGTCCTGGTGGGCGGACCAGAAATAGCTACGGGCGAAAGCTTGCCCAGGTCGACCGGCCCGTAATGAATGATTATTCATTGCTAACCCATTTGATACCATGAATTACTTATGAGTTATGGATTAAAGGGGCCGAGATGAAGAATGCGACGTTGCGCCAGCTTAAGGTGTTCGAGGCTGTGGCCCGCAACTTGAGCTTTTCGCGAGCCGCCGAAGAGCTGCACTTGACACAGCCGGCGGTGTCCATCCAGGTCAACAAACTGGAAGACCACGCAGGCCTTCCACTGTTTGAGCAGCTCGGAAAAAAAATTCATCTCACGCCGGCGGGCATTGAGATGCTTCACTCCAGCCGGATCATCATCCAGCAGTTCAAGGAGGTGGAAGAAGCCATGGCGCAGTTCAAGGGCATCTCCGGCGGCAAGCTGAATGTTGCGGTGATCAGCGCCGGAGATTATTTTTTTCCGCGCCTGCTCGTCGAGTTCGCACGGCGCCACTCGGGCGTGACGCTGGACTTCGGCGTCTGCAATCGCGAGGAACTCTTGAGCCAGCTGACCGATAACCTGACGGATCTGGCCGTCATGGTGCGCCCGCCGCTGGATATGGACACAGTGAGCGAACCTTTCGCCCCGCACCCTTATGTTGTTGTGGCGGCGCCCAACCATCCGCTGGCAGCCAAAAAGCGCATTCCGCTATCGCGCCTGGCCAGCGAACCCTTTGTTGTGCGTGAAAAGGGTTCCGATACCTGGAATTCGATGGAGGAGGGCTTCGGCGCGCACCTGGCCGACCTCAACATCGCGATGGAGATCAAGAGCACGGAAACCATCAAACAGGCCGTGATCGCGGGCATGGGGGTGAGTTTTCTGTCGGCGCATACCATCAGCCGCGAACTTCAGGTGGGCAGCCTGACCGTGCTCGACGTGCAGGGTTTTCCGCTGATGCTGAATTGGTATGTCGTGCACCGCCGCAACAAGCGGCTGACGCCGGTAGCGCAGGCTTTCAAGACTTTTTTGATGACCGATGGCGGGGCGTTGATCGAGCAGACAATTGGTTTTCGTCCCAAAACGGCACAGCCCCGGCGTGCTGCGGCCCGCCGGTAGTACGACAAGGGTTAGCGCAGCAGGAAATAGGCCGCCAGGATGTACAGCACAACCGCGAAGACTTTCTTCAGCGGCTGGATGTCCATGCGATGCGCCGTGCGTGCGCCCAGCGGCGCTGTGCAAATACTGGCCACCGAGATGATGACCAGCCCTGGCAGGTACAGAAAGCCGATGGAGCCGGGCGGCATTTGCGGGAGATTCTGGCCGGCCCAGATGTAGCCCAGGGTGCCGGCCAGCGCGATTGGAAAACCAAGGGCTGCCGAGGTTCCCACGGCGTCATGGATTTTCACGTTGCACCAGGTCATGAAGGGCACCGAAACGAAGGCGCCGCCTGCACCCACCAGTGAAGACAGCATGCCGATGACACCACCCATGCCAAAGGTGCCCAGGCGGCCGGGCAGGGTGCGGCTGGGTTTGGGTTTACGGCCCAGAAACATCTGGGTGGCTGAAAACGCCACAAAAACGGCAAACAGGATGCTGAGGATCTTGCCCGGCAAGGCCACTGCCAGTTGGGCGCCAATCAATGACCCCAGCAAAATGCCGGGCGCCAGCAGCCGAACGATGGGCCACAGCACGGCCCCGCGCCGGTGATGCGCACGCACTGATGACAACGAGGTGAAGCAGATGGTGGCCAGCGAGGTGGCGACCGCCATTTTCACGGTGTATTCCTGCGGGTAGCCCTTTGCCGTGAGGATGAAGGTGATGAACGGCACCATCAGCATCCCGCCGCCGATGCCCAGCAGGCCTGCAAGAAAACCGGTGCACAGACCCAACAAAAGAAGTTCGGCAATAAGTTGGGGTTCGAGAGACATCAGATCTGCTGTGGCACGGCGGGCTGGGCCCACAACCGGCTATTGTTTTTGTTCGCGGCCTGGATTCCGTTCGGATCCGGGACAAGAAAAGAAAGGTGTCTGCGAGTGCCACTGGACCGTCATCCTGAACCGGGGTTCAGGTGGGCGAGGGCAGTCAGGTTTCGGGTTCGTCTGACGCGAGACGATCACACCTGCCGGACAATTTACCAAGCCCGTGCTCGAAGAGCATTGGTTCAAGGAAATATAAAGCCCAATGCGCATCGCAGACATGTTCATTGTAGGCCTTTGCGGCCCTCGCGCGCGAAGTAGGGAGTGATTTACCGCAGGGGTGCGCGGGCTTAAAGCAGGCGGCCGTCAACGCCCAGGGCCGTGTCAAGCCGCTGTAGCAAGGCTGTGAGTTGCGGATGCGTTGTTTCGCCAGCACTGGCGGTTGTTTCCGCTGTTGTCGCAGCGGGTGTGGGCGTAGCGTTTGGCGTGCGCTCGGGGAGCTCAAAGGCGAGATTGAGCGCCGCCAGAACGGCAATGCGGTCACGTGCCTTGATTTTCCCGGCATCGCGAATCCTGCACATGGCCATGTCAACACGGTTCACGGCGTCCAGCATTCGGGCGTCGCCATTTTCGGGGCAGCCCAGCAAATAGCTTTGGCCCATGATCTGCACTTCGAGCTGTTTCATGACTCGGTTCCCACAGTGTTTTTGACGGCATGCCCGTTGGTTTCGGGCAGGCGCTCCAGCAGTGCATCCACACGGGCGCGTGCCGCGCCCAGCCGCGATTTGAGGGAGTCGCGTTCGTGCGTCAGAACGCCGACCTGCTCCACCAGGAGCTCGTTGGTACGCTGCAGCTCCTCATAGCGCAGCAGGAGCCGCTCAACGCGTTCGACGATCTGGTCGATTTGGGTTTGGTTCGACATGGCAGCTCCGATTGTAGGGTTTGCGGCCGGACATGGGGAAGGCCCGCGTAGAATCTGCCCTGTTGGTGCCCGCAGTGTGGTTCGCACGCTGCAGTTCAACGGGAAGCAGGAGGGGGTCAAAGCCATGCATCAGGTCAACCTGATTCGCTGGCGCCGAGACCTTTAACCTGCGCTGCCCCCGCAACGGTAATACGGACGAATGGGCTCCTGACGTCAAGTCAGAAGCCCATTCAGCTTTCATCACTAGCCACTGAGCGTTTTGAACACACGCTTGGGAAGGCGATGGAGGCAGTTCCGTCAGCCCGGATACCGGCCAACAAGGTGAACGCGCACGTCCATGAACTGGCATGAGCGTTTGTAACGCTCATGCACTGGCGGGGAAGCCAGTGAGGGTATTTTGTTGATTGTCTGATTCCATGAAAACCTGTGTTTTCCACACACGCCTTGCCGTGCTTCCGCTGGCTGTGGCCGCTGCATTTCCCGCCTTGTCCCAGACTGCCCCGGCGGCTCAGGCCGGCGCGGCGCCACAACTCAAGGAAATGGTGGTAACCGCTACGCGCAGCGCCCAACCCATCGGCGATGTCATTGCTGATGTCACGGTCATTGACCGTGAAACCATAGAGCGCGCCGGCCCGGTGGGGCTGGCTGACGTTCTGGTTCGCGTGCCAGGCATACAGATCACCCGTAACGGCGGTATCGGCAGCAATACAAGCGTTTTTGTGCGTGGCGGTGAAACCCGCCACACCCCGGTTTTTGTAGACGGCGTGAGGGTGGAGTCGCAGACGACGGCTGGAGCCGCCTCCTGGAACAACATTCCCCTCTCGCTGATTGATCGCATTGAGATCGTGCGCGGCCCCAGCAGCGCAGTCTATGGCTCCGACGCCGTGGCCGGCGTGATCCAGATTTTCACCAAGCGCGGCCAAGGCCGTTTTTCGCCTTCCGTGACGGTCGGCTACGGCTCCTACAACACCAGCCGGGTCGAGCTCGCCGCCAGCGGTTCAGCGGGCGGCTTTGACTATTCGCTGGGCTTGACGCAGGGACAAAGCGATGGCTTCAATGCCCGGACCATCCCGGCTCAAAACCCCGATGCCGACGGCTACAAAAGCCAGAGCGCCAATGCCAAACTGGGTTTGCAGATCAACCCTGACCACCGCATTGAAGCCAATGTGTTGCAGAGCCATATGGATGCGCAGTACGACGGCGGCCTCACACGCGACTTTCGCCGCATCAGCGACCTGCAGACCCTGGGCCTGCAGTGGGAAGCCAAATGGTCTGGCCAATACAGCACCAAGCTGACGATCACGCAAGGTACCGATTCAGGTGAAGAAGGCCTGAACGGCTCGACCCCGCAGATTTCTTACGACAAGAGCACCATCAGCACGTTGTTGTTCCAGAACGAATACCGCATTGGCGCGCATCTCCTGAGCGCCACACTGGAAAGCCGTCGCGATGTGTTCCTCCTGGTTGGCTCCTCGGCCGTGCCGGCTGGCATGAGCACCCTCAACGGGAACCGTTCGCTGGATGGCGTGAGCCTGGGCTACGGCTGGAGCGGCGGCGCGCACACGGTGCAGTTCAACGCCCGCCATGACACGGACAGCGAATTCGGCGGAAAGACCACCGGCTCCGCCGCCTATGCCTTTGCGCTCACGCCACAGTGGAAAGTGTCCGCATCCGCCGGCACCTCCTTCCGGGTCCCCACGCTGTACCAGCGTTTCAGCATTTACGGCACCTCGACCTTGAAGCCCGAATCCGGCCGCAGCGTGGAAATGGCGCTCAAATACAGCCAAGGGACTGCCCAGTACGGTGTCACCGCTTATCGCAACCGCCTGACCAACCTGCTGAGCTTCGTCACGGGCAACGGTCCCTGCATCAATGGCGGCCCGCCGACGGTGCTGAGCAATCGTGGCTGCTATGCCAACACGGCGCAGGCCCAGTACACGGGGCTGACATTCACGGCTGCCGAGACGCTGGGCAATGTTCACATCCACGGCTCGCTGGATCTGCAGAATCCGAAGAACCTGGTCACCAACCGAACCCTGCAGCGCCGCTCCCGCCAATACGGCACGCTGGGCGCCGAGATGCCGGTGGGCGGCTGGCAACTGGCGACGGACCTGGTGATGGCCTCGCACGCACTCGACAGCGACACCAGCAACGTGGTGCTGCCAGGCTATTCGCTCGTGAACCTGAGCGCCACGACGGCGCTGTCGCGCGACTGGAAACTGGTCGCCAAGCTGGACAATGTGACCGACAAGGTCTACCAGACTGCTGGCACCTATGCCAATGGCCGGCGCTCTGCGTACGTCGGCCTGACCTGGGCGCCCCAGTAAGTAAGCCTCATCCACACCACCCATGCAAACCTTCGTCCGCTGCCCTGCCATCCTCATCGCCGCCCCGGCTTCCGGCCAGGGCAAGACGACGGTGACCTGCGCGCTGGCGCGCCTGCATGCACGTCAGGGCCGGCGGGTTCGGGTTTTCAAGTGCGGGCCGGATTTTCTGGACCCGTGCTGGCACGCCCTGGCCAGCGGCACGCCGGTGTACCAGATGGATCTGTGGATGACGGGCGAGGACGATTGCCGCGCGCGCCTGCATGCGGCGGCGCTGGAGGCCGACCTGGTCATTGTGGAAGGCGTGATGGGCCTGTTTGACGGTGAGCCCAGCGCGGCCGACCTGGCGCAGCGCTTTGGCTTGCCAGTGCTGGCGGTGGTGGATGCATCGGGCATGGTGGCTACCTTTGGCGCGCTGGCTTTTGGCCTGCAGCACTATCGCCCCGACATGCCCTGGGCCGGGGTGCTGGCCAATCGCGTGGCCAATGCGCGCCATGCGGGCATGCTGCAGGCCAGCGTGGCAAACGACCAATGGCTGGGTGCGGTGTTGCGCAATGCCGCCATGGCCTTGCCCAAGCGCCACCTGGGGCTGACCGTCGCGACCGAAGTGGCAGATGCCATGGAAAGGCTGGACGCCGCAGCCGATACGCTGGCCACCACGCCGCTGGGTCAGATGACCCTGGACGACTTACAGCGATGGGCGGTGGACTTCGCGGCGCCGGAAGCCTCTGCGCCCATTGCTCCCATGCTGAAAGGCAGAACCATCGCTGTTGCGCACGATGCCGCTTTCTGTTTTATCTACGCGGCCAACCTCGATACCCTGCGCGCGCTGGGTGCTGAGCTGGTGTTTTTTTCGCCGCTGTCTGGCGCGGCGCTGCCTGCATGCGACGCGCTGTGGATTCCCGGCGGCTACCCTGAGCTGCACGCAGAGGCGATTGCCGCTAACACCCCTATGCGGGAAAGCCTGGCCGCACACATTTCCGCAGGCAAACCTGTATGGGCCGAGTGCGGCGGCATGATGGCTCTGTTTGAGACGCTGGTCACGCTGGATGGCCAACACCATGTGCAATGGGGTGTGCTGCCTGGCGAAGTGACCATGCAAAAGCTGCTGGCTGGCCTGGGCCCGCAGCAGCTGGCCCTGGAAAGCGGTACCTTGCGCGGCCACACTTTCCATTACTCGACCACGGCCACGCCGCTACAGCCCGCGGCACGCACCTCGCGGCCGGGCACCGCGCCTGCGCCGGATGCGGGCGAGGCCGTATGGCAGCAAGGTGCGGTGCGCGCCAGTTACTTCCACGCCTGGTTCCCGTCTTGCCCCGAAGCGGTGGCGGAGCTGTTCACGGCACCTGTAGAGGTGACTGCATGACGGACTTGCTGCACTACCAGCCCGGCCCGCAGCGCATCGTCTGCCTGACCGAGGAGACCACCGAATGGCTTTACCTGCTGGGCCAGCAGCAGCGCATTGTGGGTATCTCGGGCTACACCGTGCGGCCCAAACGCGCGCGCGATGAGAAGCCGCGCGTCAGCGCCTTCCTGAGCGCGAAGATCGAGAAGATCATGGAACTGCAGCCCGACTGCGTGCTGGGCTTTTCGGACCTGCAGGCCGATATTGCTTCGGACCTGGTCAAGCGCGGCGTGCAGGTCACGATCTTCAACCAGCGCAGCGTGGCCGAGATTTTCTCCATGCTGTTCCAGCTGGCCGCCATGGTGGGTGAGGCGGAGCAGGGCGCGCAGCGCATTGCACAGTTGCAGGCCGATTTGCGTGCCATGCAGGCGGCCGTCGCGGCCAGGGTCGCCAAGGGTGCGCGCCGCCCCAAGGTGTATTTTGAAGAATGGGACAGCCCGCACATCAGCGCGATCCGCTGGGTGTCGGAGCTCATCGGCATCGCGGGAGGTGACGATTGCTTTCCTGAGCTCGCCGCCGAATCGCTGGGCAAGAACCGCATCATTGCCGACGGGGCCGAGATCGTCCGCCGTAACCCGGATCTCATACTGGGCTCCTGGTGCGGCAAGAAATTCCGGCCGGAGAACGTGGTGGCACGCGAGGGCTGGGGTGCGGTGAATGCGGTGCGTCACAACCAGCTGTTTGAGATCAAGTCCCCCGACATCCTGCAGCCCGGCCCCGCTGCGCTGACCGACGGCGTGGCCAGGATGCACCAGATCATCCTGCAGTGGATGGACGCTGATCAAGCCGGAGCATTCCGATCATGAGCACGATGACGATTGCCAAAAGCGAATTGATTCTGGGTGGTCAGAAAAGTGGCAAGTCACGCCGCGCCGAACTGCTGGCGTGCCAGTGGCTGGACCAGAGACTCGGCCACCGCGCCGTGCTGATTGCCACCGCACAGCCTTGGGACGAGGAGATGCGCCAGCGCATCGCCCGCCACCAGGCGGATCGCGCCGAGCGCGTGCCCGGCATGACCACGGTGGAAGAGCCGTTGGCGCTGGCGGAGGCGATTCAAAAACACAGCCAGCCCGACACCTTGGTGGTGGTGGACTGTCTGACGCTGTGGCTCACTAACCGGCTGATGCCCGTGGATTTTGAGTCAAATAAGCCTGTAGCCCTCATGGACAGTGCGCCAGCAGCTTCTCTTTTGATAGCAATTTCCAAAGCCCCTGGCCCTGTGGTGTTGGTGGGCAATGAGATTGGCCTGGGCGTGATTCCGATGGGGCGCGAGGTTCGCGCCTTTGTGGATGCCTTGGGCAAACTGAACCAGGATGTGGCCGCTGCGTGCCAGCGCGTGACGCTGATGGCGGCAGGGTTGCCGCTGACTTTGAAGGATGCGGCATGAAGATGGACCTCCGCCGCTTTCATAGACTTTTCCCGTTGCACAGACGCGGGGTGGCAGAGCGTTTTGCTCCGTGTCCCCCGCCCGCTTTGCAGGCTCCTCCTTTACCTGCGCAAAACGCTCTGCCGCCCCGCGTCTTGGTAATGCTCGTTTTTGCGTTTGCCTTTACCTTTGGTCTGGCGGGTGTCGCTCGTGCCTTGCAGGTCACCGATGACCGAGGGGTCACCGTCACCTTGCCCGCCGCGCCGCAGCGTATTGTCAGCCTGCTACCTTCGCTGACGGAGACCGTGTGCGAGCTGGGCCAATGCCAGCGTCTGGTGGGGGTAGACCGCTATTCCAACTTCCCGGCCAGCGTGCAAAAGCTGCCTCAGGTCGGTGGCGGGCTGGACCCGAATATCGAGATGATCGTGGCACTCAAGCCCGATGTGGTGCTGATGGCCACCTCGTCGCGCGCGGGCGAAAGGCTACAGGCGTTGGGCATCAAGGTAGTGGCCCTGGAGCCCAAGCGCCATGCCGATGTGCAGCGTGTGATGCTCAAGCTGGGCCAGTTGCTCGATGTGCCCGATGCCGCGCGCATCTGGCGTGCGATTGACGTCGGTGTCTCCGCGGCGGCCCAGTCGCTGCCGGTCAGCGTGCGCAATGTGAAGGTCTACTTTGAGGTCAACCAGGGCCCGTATGCGGCGGGCGAGTCGTCCTTTATTGGTGAAACGCTCACGCGCCTGGGTGCCAAAAACATCGTGCCGGCCAAGCTCGGGCCGTTCCCCAAGCTCAACCCCGAATACATCGTTCGCGCCAACCCTGACCTGATCATGATCGGCCAGCGCAGCGCCGGCGGTTTGACAGCCAGGCCCGGCTGGCAAAGCATCCGCGCACTGCGCGAGCAGCGGGTCTGCATCTTTCCACCCGACGAGGCTGACATGCTGGTACGCCCCGGTCCGCGCATGGCTGAAGGTGCGCGCCTGATGGCCCAATGTCTGCTGAAAAATGCGCCCGCCCCGGGAGCCAAACCATGATGCAAGCTCGCGTTTTCTGGCTGGTCTGGGCCGGTGTGCTGGGGGCATTGGCTTTGGTGGCGTTGGGCATCTGTGTGGGCAGCGCGGGGCTGGAGAACCTCATTCGTCCGCTGCTCAACCCCGCACAGGACCCGCAGCAAACCGCCATGGCACAGCAAATCATCTGGCAGATCCGCCTGCCGCGCACCTTGGGTGCCTGGGCCGCCGGCGCCTTGCTGGGCCTGGCCGGTGCCGTAGCCCAGGGCCTGTTTCGCAACCCGCTGGCGGATCCGTATTTGCTGGGCAGCGCCTCGGGTGCTTCGCTGGGCGTGGCGCTGGCATTGGCCGCTTTGGGTGGGGGCGCCGGTATGTTGGGAGGATCGGTAGGAAGCATGATGAGTGGCGGCATGGCCGTCAGCGTGTTCTCCAGCAGCTTGTGGGTGCGTCTGGGGCTGACCGGTGCGGCGTTTCTGGGCGCGGTGTTCGCGGTGATGCTCACGCTGGTGCTGTCGCGCGGTGTGGGCCACACGCTGCGCCTGCTGCTGGCCGGTGTGGTGGTGGGCGTGGTGCTGGGTGCCATGACGCACCTGGTGCTGCTGTTCTCGCCCGAATCGTTGCAGGCCATGCAGGCCTTCATGCTGGGCTCGACCGCCTTTGTCGGTTGGACCTCGTGCGTGCTCATGGCCAGTGTCTGGGGCGTGTGTGTGCTGGCGGCGTGGCTGCTGGCGCGCGTGCTCGACGGCCTGAGCCTGGGCGACGCCACCGCCGTCAGCCTGGGCCTGCCCGTGGCGCCCATGCGGGCGGCGCTGGTGGCGGTGCTGGCGCTGGCCACGGGCACCGCGGTGGCCCAAACCGGGCTGATTGCCTTTGTGGGCCTGGCCGCGCCGCATCTGGTGCGCTCGGTGGTCAAGACCACGCACGCCCACCTGATGCTGCTCTCCAGCCTGATGGGTGGCGTGCTGTTGATGGCTGCCGACACGCTGGCACGCTGGCTGATTGCCCCGCAGGAATTGCCCGTGGGCATGCTCACCGCGGTGCTGGGCGGCGGCTACCTGTTGTGGTTGATGCATCGCAGCAGCAACCTGGGCGGAGGGCGCGCGGCATGAGAAATGCTATAAATTCAATAGCTGTTGGCGCAGACTCCATAAGGGCCAGCCTCGGAAATGGCTTGCAAAAGCAACACGTGCTGCACGGCATCAGCCTGGACATTGCAGCGGGCCGGTGGACCAGCATCGTCGGCCCCAACGGTGCGGGCAAGTCCACCTTGCTCAGGGCGCTGGCCGGCGTGCTGCCGCACAGCGGCAGTGTCACGCTGCTGGGCCAGCCGATGCAAAACCTGCCGCATCGTGAACGTGCCCGCCAGCTGGCCTGGCTGGGCCAAAACGAAACTTCTGCCGATGATTTGACGGTGTGGGACGTGGCCATGCTGGGCCGCCTGCCGCACCAGGCCTGGCTGGCGCCGCCCAGCGCTGCCGACCGTGCTGCGGTGGAGCAGGCTCTGCGCGCCACCCGCGCCTGGGACTGGCGCGAGCGCGCCCTGGGGCAGCTGTCGGGCGGCGAGCGCCAGCGTGTGCTGCTGGCCCGCGCGCTGGCAGTGCAAGCTCAGGTGCTGCTGATGGACGAACCCCTGGCCAACCTCGACCCGCCGCACCAGGCCGACTGGCTGGACGTGGTGCGTGCCCTGGTGGCTGAAGGAAAAACCGTGGTGAGCGTGCTGCATGAGATCACCATGGCGCTGCAAGCCGACACCATGGTCGTGATGGCTGAAGGCCGCATCACCCACCAAGGCGCCTGCGCCGATCTGGCCACCCACCGCGCACTGGAAGACGTATTTGACGGACGCATTGCCGTCCACCCCTTGCAAGGGCAGTGGATTGCGCTGCCCAAAGTGAACCATCCTGCAAAGAGAGCCCCCATGCAAATTGAAACCCCACCCGTCGATTACGAACGTGTCGTTCCCACGGCCGAGCGTCGTGGCCTGATCATGATCAATACCGGCCACGGCAAGGGCAAGAGCACGGCGGCCTTTGGTCTGGCCCTGCGTGCCCACGGCCGGGGCAAGGCCGTCAAGGTCTACCAGTTCATGAAGGTGCCTACGGCGCGCTTTGGTGAGCACCGCTTGTTCGAGCAGTTGGGTATTCCTATTGAAGGCCTGGGCGACGGCTTCAGCTGGAAGAGCCGCGACCTGGACCATTCGGCGCAACTGGCGCTCGACGGCTGGGCCAAGGCAGAAGCCACCATTCGCGCCGGCGAGCACTTCATGGTGGTGCTGGACGAAATCATGTACCCGCTGCGCTACGGCTGGATTCCGCTGGAAACCATCCTGACCTGCCTGCGCGAGCGCCCGCCGCATGTGCACGTGGTGTTGACGGGCCGCAATGCACCGGGTGAGCTGGTGGACCTGGCGGATACGGTGACGGAGATGACTTTGATCAAGCACCACTTCAAGGCGGGCGTGCCCGCGCAACGTGGCATTGAAGATTAGAAATATGGCCCCCACGCTTTTCACTTCGCCTTCGGCTCCGTGTAATGCGCTGCCCCCCGAGGGGGCGCTGCGCCTGCGGCCCGGCAAAGCCGGTTCCGCGGCCCCGGCTGGTGAAGAGGAATTCCGCTCACGTTTTGCTGCACGTATGGCATTGCGCCTGCTGCCCACGGTCTCGTTGCTGGCAGTTCTCGGGCTGCTCTGCAGCTTCGCGATGGCGCAGAGCTCGCAGCCGGTGTCGCGCATCGTCACGCTCGCGCCCTCGCTGACCGAAGCCGTGTGTGCGCTGGGCCGCTGCGCGCAGCTGGTGGGCACCGATCGCCACTCCACCTGGCCCGTTCCGGTACTGGCGCTGCCCAAGGTGGGCGGGCTGGAAGACGCGCAGGTCGAGCGCATTGTGACCTTGCGTCCCAATCTGGTCTTGCTGGGTCCGCGCAGCCGCGCGGGGGAACGCCTGCAGGCGCTGGGCGTGCCGGTGATGATGCTGGATGCCCGCACCCATTCGGATCTGAAACGCATGCTGGTGAAGCTGGGCGACACCTTGGGTGAACCGGCCCGCGCCAACGAACTGATAGTCCGTATCGACACCGAACTCGACATCGCCGCGGGCCGCATGCCCGCCGCATTGCGCGGGCGCAGCGTGTATGTGGAAGTGGGGGCAGGGTCGTCTGCCGCCAGCGAAAAAAGCTTTATTGGCGAGACCGTGGCCAGGCTGGGCCTGGTCAATGTGGTGAGCGGCGACCTGGGCCTGTTCCCCAGGATCAACCCCGAGCTGCTGCTGCGCCGCCCCCCCGATCTCATCATTGGCCCGCGCGCCACGCTGGCCAATCTGTCAGACCGCCCCGGCTGGAGTGCACTGCCGGCAGTGCGCCAGCAGCAGCTGTGCCTGCTGGATACTGAACGCATGGACCTGCTGTCACGCCCTGGCCCCCGCCTGGGCGAGGCCGCCCAGATGCTGGTGGAGTGCCTCAAGGCCCTGCCTCCCCGTGACGCGCCCCGTTAATTTTCTTTACCCGAGAGACTCTTATGCAAACCCGAAAAATTCCCGCCACCATCGTCACCGGCTTTCTGGGCAGCGGCAAGACCACGCTCTTGCGCCACCTGCTGGCCAACGCGCAGGGCCGTCGCATTGCAGTCATCGTCAATGAGTTTGGCGAACTCGGCATCGACGGCGAACTGCTGCGCGGCTGTGGCATTGGCTGCGACGAGAACGGTGAAGAAAATGGCCAGCTGTATGAGCTGGCCAACGGCTGCCTGTGCTGCACGGTGCAGGAAGAGTTCGCGCCCGTGATGGAGCAGTTGGCCAAGCGCCGTGACCAGATCGACCATCTGATCATCGAGACCTCTGGCCTGGCACTGCCCAAGCCGCTGGTGCAGGCCTTCCAGTGGCCCGCGCTGCGCAACACCTTCACGGTGGATGCGGTGGTGACCGTGGTGGACGCGCCTGCGGTGGCCGCCGGTGATTTTGCCGACGACCCGGTGGCCGTGGACGCCCAGCGCCGCGCCGACGACAACCTGGACCACGACTCGCCGCTGCACGAGTTGTTTGAAGATCAACTGGCCACGGCGGATCTGGTGATCGTGCACAAGACGGATGGGTTGACGGCCGAAGAATTGGTGGGTGTGGAAGCCGCCATCCGCGCCGAAACCTTGCCCGGTGTGAAGCTGGTGCATGCGCAGCATGGCCGCATCGATATTGGCGTGTTGCTGGGCCTGGAGCGCGCAGTGGAAGACCAGATCGACCAGCGCAAGACGCATCACGACGAGGAAGAAGACCACGACCATGATGCGTTTGACTCGGTGCAGGTGGCGCTGGACGTGACCGGCCGCGAAGCATTGCTGGCCGCGCTGCGCGATGTGGTGGGCCGCCACGAGATTTACCGCGCCAAGGGTTTTGTGGCCTTGCCCGGTGTGGCCATGCGCCTGGTGGTGCAGGGCGTCGGTACGCGCTTTGACAGCTACTTCGATCGCCCCTGGCGTGCGGATGAAGTGCGCCAGTCGCGCCTGGTGCTGATTGGTTCCGAGCTCAATGCGGCTGTGTTGCAGGCTGAGTTGAGTGCGGCGCTGGCGGCACCCGTCGCGGCTTGAATCCAAATGCACGCTGAAGCTTTAGTTTTGTGGCGGGCACAGGCCGACGGGGCACTCCGCTCCGCGGCTGTCCTCCGCCCTGCGGGCTCCTCCTTTATGCCGCTGCGCAGAGCGCCCCATCGACCTGCGCCAGGATGGACTGTTCAACCTTACCTTGTGAAATAAAACATGCATTTGCTCTCCACCCGCCCCGGCGGCCACGTTGAAGACGGTGGCCAGGGCGTGGTGCGCGTGGAGCAAACGCCGGGTGACATCGTGGTGCTCAGCGCGGCGGATACCACGCTGTCGCTGTTGGCCGATGCGGCGGGTGCGTTGCCCGAGGACTTTCCCACAGTGCGCCTGGCGAACCTGATGTGGCTGCGCCAGCCCGCGTCGGCGGACATGTATGTGGACGATGTGCTGCAGCATGCGCGCGTGGTGGTGATCGACCACCTGGGCGCGGCCAGCGACTGGGCCTATGTGGTGGAGCGCGTGCGCGAACTGGCACGCGAACGCGGACAGTGGCTGGCCCTGTTCTCGGGTGATGCGAGCGAAGACCTGCAGCTGCTGCTGCGCAGCACCGCCCCACATGAAGATTGCCGCCAGCTCTGGCGCTGCCTGCGCGAAGGCGGCCGTGACAACGCCCGCAACTTTTTTGAATTGATAGGCCACTCCGCTTTTGGCCTGGGCGCACGACCCACGCCGCCTGCGGCGCTACCACCGGCCTTGGTCTACCAGTCACCTGTGCCGCAGGCGTGGCGTGACGGAGCTCCTGCGGCGTTGCTGGTGTTCTACCGCGCCCATGTACAAGCTGGCAACACGGCGGTGTTTGATGCCATGCTGGCCGCACTCAACGCGGTGGGTCTCAATGCTGTGGCTGTGGCCGTGGACTCGCTGAAGAACCCTGCCAGCCTCGCGCTTTTGCAATCGCTGGCCGTACAGCACGGTGTGGGCGTGGTGCTGAACGCCACGAGCTTTGCGATCACCGCACTCGATGGCGACGACGTTGACAGCGTGGAGGGCGCACAGATGGAGCTTTTGGCCGGCGACGCACCCGTGCTGCAGCTGATCACCGCAGGCTGTGCGCAAGAACAGTGGGCGGCCGACCCACATGGCCTGGCGCCGCGCGATTTGGCGATGCAAGTGGTGCTGCCCGAGGTGGACGGCCGCATCGGCACCCGCGCCATCAGCTTCAAGGGCCTGGCCTGGCGCGATGAACGCACCGAGGTGGACGTGGTGCGTTACCAGCCCGAACCCGAACGCATGGCCTTTGTGGCTGAGCTGGCGCGCCGGTGGTGCGTACTTCGCGACAAGCCAAATTCTGACAAACGCGTCGCGCTGATCCTGGCCAACTACCCCAACGATGACGCGCGCCTGGCCAATGGCGTGGGCCTGGACACCCCGGCCTCCACGGTGGCCCTGCTGCGCGCCATGCAGGACGCAGGTTATGTCACAGGTGCCTTGCCCGAAGGCGGTGACGCACTGATCGCCGCGCTGATGGCAGGCGTGACCAACAACCTGGACGCGAACGATATCCGGCCGGCAGGCCAGAGTCTTGCCATGGCCGACTACCTGCAGGACTTCAACCAACTGGACGCTGCCAGCCGCGACGCAGTGAACGCGCTGTGGGGCTCCCCCGAACAGGACCCCATGGTGCGCAGCGGCCGCTTCATGGTCTCCGGCCTGCGCCTGGGGAATGTGTTTGTCGGCATCCAGCCCGCGCGCGGGCGAGACCTGGATTTGGTTGCCACGTATCACGACGCCGACCTGGTGCCCACGCACAACTACCTGGCGGTTTACTTCTGGCTACGCCGCCAGTTTGCGGTCGACGCGGTGGTGCATGTGGGCAAACACGGCAATCTGGAATGGTTGCCCGGCAAAAGCGTGGCGCTAGGCGCCAACTGCTGGCCCGACGCCATCCTGGGCCCGCTGCCGCACCTGTATCCCTTCATCGTCAACGATCCCGGCGAGGGCAGCCAGGCCAAGCGCCGCACGCAGGCCGTCATCATCGACCACCTGATGCCGGCCCTGACCCGCGCCGAAACCTACGGCCCGCTGCAAAAGCTGGAGCGGCAGATGGACGAGTATTACGAGGCCCTGTCACTGGACCCACGCCGCGCCCAACGCCTGCGCGTCGACATCCTGGAGCGCGTGCTCAGTGAAGGCCTGCATGCGGAGCTGGGTTTTGCCAAACCCACTGATGACGCCAGCCGTGAGGCGCTGCTGCTGCGGCTGGACGCCTACCTGTGCGAGATCAAGGAATCTCAAATCCGCGATGGGCTGCACATCCTGGGCACATCACCACAGGGCCGCCAGCAAATCGACACGCTGGTGGCGCTGGCGCGTTTTCCAGGTGGTACGGCCGCCGGCCAGCGCAGCTTGCTGATGGCATTGGCTCAGGATTTGAAGCTGGATAGTGTGGGCGGCTTCAGCGTGTTGAGCCCCGAATGGGCCGCACCTTGGGGCGGCCCATTCCCTCCGGTGTTGCAAGACATGAGTACCGAAGCCTGGCGTCACGCCGGCCATACACGCGAGCGGCTGGAGCTGCTGGCCCGCCAGCTTGTCGCTGACTACGTGGTGGCCCATGCACCCTGGGATGCCACTGCCTGGCCGCACACCGCCCCGGTGCTGCAACGGATGCGCCAGGTGCTGCGTCCGCGGCTGGACGCCTGCGGCCCGCAAGAGATTGCTCAATGCCTGCGCGGCCTGTCAGGCAAGTTTGTGTCCGCCGGCCCCAGCGGTGCACCCTCGCGTGGCCGGCCTGACGTGCTGCCCACCGGCCGCAACTTCTATTCGGTGGACACGCGCGCCGTGCCCACACAGACCGCCTACGCCATGGGCGCCGCGGCGGCTGAGCGCGTGATTGAGCGCCACCTGCAAGACCATGGCGAGATGCTGCGCTGCCTGGGCCTGTCGGTGTGGGGCACCAGCACCATGCGCACGGGCGGCGAAGATATTGCACAAGCCTTTGCGTTGTTGGGTGTACGGCCCAAGTGGGCCGACGGCAGCAGCCGGGTGGTGGACATTGAAGTGCTGCCCATGGCTATCAGGAACCGTCCGCGCGTGGATGTGACTTTGCGCGTGTCGGGTTTCTTTCGCGATGCCTTTCCCAATGTGATTGACTTGTTCGACACTGCGGTGCGTGCCGTGGCCGCGATCAGCGAAGAGGACGAGCCCGACGACGTGAACCCCATCCGCGCCCGTGTGCAGCGCGAAGCCGCTGAGGCAGAAGCCAAGGGATTGAGTGCGGAAGACGCCCAGCGCGAAGCCACCTGGCGCGTATTTGGCCCGCGCCCCGGCGGTTATGGCGCTGGTCTGCAGGAGGTCATGGCCAGCGGCCGCTGGAACGACGGCGCCGACCTGGCACAGGCCTATCTGCGCGCTGGCGCCTTTGCCTACGGGCAGGGCGAGCACGGCGTGGCCGCACGCGGCAGCTTTGAGCAGCGCCTTACCGGTCTGGACGCAGTACTTCACAACCAGGATAACCGCGAGCACGACGTGCTCGATTCGGACGACTACTACCAGTTCCAGGGCGGCATGGCGGTGGCAGTCGAACACCTGGCGGGCGCACCGGCCACGCTGTACCACGGCGACTTCAGTGTGCCCGGTGCGCCGCGCATCCGCACGCTGGGTGAAGAAGTGGCGCGCGTGGTGCGTTCGCGCGCCGTCAACCCCAAGTGGCTGGAAGGCGTGCGCCGCCATGGCTACAAGGGGGCTTTTGAGATGGCCGCCACGGTGGACTACCTGTTTGCATTTGACGCCACCACGGGCGTGGTGGGCGACCATCAATATGCGCTGGTGGCCGATGCTTATTTGCACGACGACATCAACCGCGCGTTTTTGCAGCAGCACAACCCCGGCGCGCTGCGCAGCATTGGCGAGCGCCTGTTGGAGGCCATGCAGCGCGGCCTGTGGGAGGCGCCGGGCGACCAGCGCGATCGCATCGAAGACCATTTGCTGGCGCTGGAGCGCCGGCTTGAAGAACACGGAGAAGGACCTTTGACATGAGCACGACCATGAACATTCCTGAACTGAACATTCCTGTTGAGCCCGCCACCCGCGCGGCCTTTCCATTCACCGCGCTGGTCGGCCAGCCGCAGTTGCAGCTGGCTTTGCAACTGGCAGCCATAGACCCCGGCATTGGCGGTGTGTTGATCAGCGGCCCGCGTGGCACGGCCAAGTCCACCGCGGCGCGTGCGCTGGCCGCGCTGCTGCCCGGTGCGCCCTTTGTCACCTTGCCGCTGGCCGCCAGCCTGGAGCAACTGGTGGGCGCGCTGAATGTGGAAGACGTGCTGCGCGACGGCCAGGTGCGCCTGGCGCCCGGGCTGTTGGCGCGCGCCCACAACGGCGTGCTCTATGTAGACGAAGTCAACCTGCTGCCCGACGCGCTGGTGGATGCGCTGCTGGACGTGGCCGCAAGCGGTGTCAACACGGTAGAGCGCGACGGCATTTCACAGCAGCATGCCGCACGTTTTGTGCTGGTGGGCACCATGAACCCGGAGGAGGGCGAGCTGCGCCCGCAACTGCTGGACCGCTTTGGTCTGTCGGTGGCGCTGGCCAATCCGGTGGATGCTGCAGAGCGCACCGCCATCCTGCGCGCCCGACTGGGCTTTGATGAAGATCCTGCGTCCTTGCGCGAGCAGCATGCGGAAGAACAACGCGCGCTCAGTGCCGCACTGGTGACGGCCCGTGCTGCGTTGCCAAGCTTGGCCTGGTCGGACGCGGTGCTGCACCATGCGGCGGCCTGCGCCATGGCGGCAGGCGTGGACGGCATGCGTGCCGACCTGGTGATGCTGCGCGCCGCGCGTGCGCTGGCGGCACTGCAAGGGCGCAACGAAGTAACTGTGGACGATGTGGACGCGGTGGCCGAGCTGGCGCTGGCACATCGCCGGCCCGAGGGCAGTGCGGGGCAGGCACCGCGAAATAGCAACGGATCATCCCAACCAACAAACAATCCAGAGCGCTTGCAAGACCAGCCGTCTGCGCCATCTTTACCGCCTGCGCCCCAAGGCGACTGGGGCGCGTTGCCTGCCCAGCCCGAAGGCACCACCAAGGTCCACGCGATAGCCGGGTGGCCGCCAAAAAAAGCCTAGGCCACCCCAGCGGCCGCCCGCGTAACGGGCCTGGCAGCTGGCGGTGGCCTCCGCCCCAACGCATTCCTTCATCAGGCGCCATGGCACGTGCCCACAGCGCGCCGCAGCGCAGCACGGCCATTGCCTGGCTGCCTACGGTGGTGGCCAAGGGGCCTGCGCCACTTCAACGCGAACACCTGCGCTACCAGCCCGTGGCGCTGCGCAGCAGTCGCCTGCATTGCATCGTGCTCGACACCTCGGGTTCCATGCGCCAGCGCGGCCGCTTGGCGCTGGCCAAGGGCCATGCGGCCTTCATGATTGAGCAGGCCGCGCGGCAGGGCGACGATGTGGCGCTGTTGCGCTTTGGCGGGCAGGGTGTGGAACTGCTGCTGCCCCCCGGCCGCGCTCGCGCCTCCGGCAGCCAGCGCCTGCGCCCCGTGGGCGGTGGCGGTGGCACACCGCTGGCCGAAGCCTTGGCCCAGGCCGACCGCCTGCTGCAACGCACGCTGCGCAAGAGCGGCCCCACGGAGTGCTGGCTGTGGCTGCTGACCGATGGCCGCACGCTGGAGCAACCGCAGGCGCCGTTGACCCCGCAGCATCTGGTGATTGTCGATTTTGACGATCCGAAAAAGAACCTGGGCCGCTGTGCCGCCTGGGCCATGCGCTGGGGCGCGGAGCACCGCCTGGCCATGGCTCCGGATTACCAACCGTAAAAGATCGTCATGTCCGACACCGAAATCATTGTCTGCACCACCTGCCGCCCGCCGGGCGCATCGCGTGAGCTGCCCGCCCATGGCCTGGCCTTGTTCGAAGCGGTTCAGGAAGCGCTGCTGGTGTGTGAGCTGGACACCGGGCTGCACAAGGGTCTTCAGTTGCGCGGCCAGGCGTGCATGAGCGGCTGCACCCGCGCCTGCACCGTGACCTTGCAAGCCCGGGGCAAATTCAGCTACTACTTTGGCGACCTGGCCCCCGATGCCGAGACCGCAGCCCAGGTGATTGCCTGCGCGCAACTGCACGTGCAGAGTGCCGACGGCAACCTGGCCCGCAACGCACGGCCCGATCGCCTGCGCAGCGGTATCCTTGCCCGATTGCCCCCTGTTGGTTTGAACGGCCTGGGCTCGACATGAGCGGCCAAATGCACTAAGTTTGTTTTTTTCACCACCCACCTTCCCACTTACCCCAAGGAGAACGCCATGACTGAACCAACGACGCTGACCCACAACCCTTCTCACACCCTGAATCCCGGCCTGGCCGTGCTGCGCCCGCTGCTGGGCGCCGCCGCGCTGGGCCTGGTGGTGCTGTACGGCGTGGCTTTTGCCGAGAGCCCGCTGGCCCACAACGCCGCGCACGATGTGCGCCACATCACCGTTAAACCCTGCCACTGAGCAGCACTTTCACCGGGAGACAGCTATGGTTTTTCAACGATTGATCTGGGCGGCGCTGGCCACTGCCGTGGTGGTGGGTAGCGTGCAAACCGGCGTGCAGCGCTGGCAAGCCGCCCCGCTGATTCTGGCTGCCGAGGTGTACGAGGAGCAAAAGGCAGAGGCTCCGGCGCCCGCCGCCGCTCCCGCTGCCCACGTGCATGCCGAAGGTACGGCGCCGCATGCGCATGAGCACGGCGTTGCCAAGGAATGGGAACCCGCGAACGGCGCCGAGCGCATTGGCTGGACCTGGGTGGCCAACATGCTGCACGCCTTCAGCATGGCGCTGCTGGTGTTTGCGGTGATGGGCGTGTGGCTTTACAAACGTGACGCACAACGCGGTGGCGTGGTGGCTTCACTGCGCCTGGCCGGCGTGGTGGCTGCAGCTGGCTGGTTGAGCTTTCACCTCTGGCCTTCGCTGGGTTTGCATGCGGAAGTACCCGGCATGGAAGCCGCGCCGCTGCAGGCCCGCCAGGTCTGGTGGGTGCTGGCAGTGAGCAGTGCGGCGGGTGCCTGCGCCATAGCCGGTTTTGTGCGCGCATCCTGGCGCTGGCTGGTGTCCGCAGCCTTGCTGGCGTTGCCATTTGTGGTGGGTGCGCCCAAGCTTCAAGGTGATGCCCTGGCCGGTTTTGGCCCCGAAGCCCATGCCGCTCTGGAACAACTCGGCACGCAGTTCATCTGGGCCACAACCTGGGTGTCTTTGTCGTTCTGGGTGAGCCTGGGTCTGGTCAGTGGTTTGGCCTTCCAGCGCTGGGTGCGTCCGGCTTTGCTGGTGGTACTGCAGCGTGCAGACGTACCCGTAGCGGGTGCGGTGCAAGCTCCTCAGTGAATGGTGTGACGGGCTTTGTCTCCGCCGTCGGGGCGGGCCCGGCCGATGCGGCCCGACCCGGCCACGCCTTCAGCGACACCGAGCAACAGGCGGTCTACCGTGCCATCTTCGAGCGGCGCGACATGCGCCACTTCAGCGGCGGCACGGTGGCTGACGATGTGATGCAGCGCCTGCTCTCGGCCGCGCACCACGCGCCTAGTGTGGGCTTCATGCAGCCCTGGCGCTTTATTCGCGTGCGCAATCGGCCCTTGCGCGAAGGTATTCATGGGCTGATTGAGCAGGAACGTGTGCTCACGGCCCAGGCCCTGGGCGAGCGCGAAGACGAGTTCATGAAGCTCAAGGTGCAGGGCGTGCTCGATGCTGCCGAGGTGTTGGTCGTGGCCTTGCCGCCAGGGCGCGAGCAGCATGTGTTTGGCCGCCGTACCCTGCCCGAAATGGATCTGGCCTCGGCAGCCTGCGCCATCCAGAACCTCTGGCTGGCCGCCCGTGCCGAGGGCCTTGGCATGGGCTGGGTCTCGATCTTTGACCCGCAGCAGCTGGGCGGGCTGTTGCAGATGCCTGAAGGCAGCAAGCCGATTGCGGTGTTGTGTCTGGGCCCGGTCCAGGCCTTTTATGACCAGCCCATGCTGCAGGCTGAAAAGTGGGCGCGCCGTGCCCCGCTGGTCGACATGGTGTTTGAAGACTGCTGGGGCCAGACCACCCCGCGTGAGCCGGAAGCCGGCTGAGATGTTTATGCAGTGGGCCAGTTTTCATGCCTTTGCCGTTCCTGCTTCCATGGCAGGGTACACGGCGTGCGTGCTCGGTGTGGTGCTGTTGCTGGCTTTGTGGGTAGACAAATCTTTCGGTGAGCCACCTACAGGTGTGCATCCGGTGGTCTGGATGGGAAACTACCTTCGGGCCTGCGGAAGCATTACCGTGCGCTGCCCGCCCGGGCCGGCTTTTTTCCTCGGCACACTGGCCTGGTGGGTGGGTGTGGCATTGGTGGGCGCAGCAGCCTGGGGGGTGCAGGCACTGGTGTTCTGGCAGCTGGCGGGCTACGTCGAGGCGCCTACCTGGGGCGCCGCCATCGACACTGCTCTGCTGGCCGTGCCGATGGCCTGGTTGCTCAAATGCATGCTGTCATGGCGCATGCTGCGCGAAGAAGTCGGCGCGGTCGAACTGGCGTTGGGCCAGTCGCTGGAAGCAGGGCGGGAGCGCCTCTCCTGGCTGGTAAGCCGCGACACCGCCCAGCTCACTGAAAGCCAGGTGCGGGAAAGCGCGATCGAGTCGCTGGCTGAAAACCTCAATGACTCTGTGGTGGCCCCGGTTTTCTGGTTTGCGTTGCTGGGTTTGCCGGGAGCGGCCATGTACCGCTTTGCCAATACGGCAGACGCCATGTGGGGTTACCGCGGCACCTACCGTGGCAAAAATTGGGAATGGGCCGGCAAGTGGGCGGCACGCGCGGACGACGTTCTCTCCTGGCTGCCGGCGCGCCTGACGGCACTGTTGCTGGCGTTGGCGGCAAGAGGGCTGAAGCTCAAGGCATTGCGCGAAGAAGCCTGCAAGACCCCGTCGCCCAACAGCGGCTGGCCCATGGCAGCCATGGCGTTGGCGCTGGGTATCTCGCTCGGCAAGCCGGGCGTATATACCTTGAACCCCCAAGGGCGGCCACCTGAAGCATCGGACACGGCCCTGGCCCAAACCCTGGCCTCGAAGGCGGTGTTCTCCCAGACCTTGGTTGCCGCCCTGGCGATGCTGTTGATGGCGCTGGTGGCATCGGCATGAACACCAGCTTGGTCACCACGCGCATTCACGGTGGGTCTGACGCACTGGGCGTGCCGCTATACGACTTTTCCACCAACAGCAATGCCTGCGGGCCTTGTCCTGCAGCGCTGGCTGCCGTCCGCCAGGCTGACGCCACCCGTTACCCCGACGCCGGCTACACGCAGTTGCGCAGGCAACTGGCGGCCTTTCACCGTGTCGATGAGGCGCGTGTATTGCTGGCGGCCAGCGCCAGCGAATTCATCTTTCGCATGACCACCCTGGCCGCGCAGCAGGGCGCACGCGCGGTGTGGCTGCCGCCGCACAGTTATGGCGACTATGCGCAGGCGGCTGTTGCGCATGGCCTGGTGGTGGCAAGCCAGCAGCACGATGCGCAGTTGCTCTGGGCCTGCGAGCCTTCCAGCCCGTTGGGTGCTGCACATCGCGGCCTGGGTGAGCTGGTTGAAGGTCAGGAAGTGTCGGCCCTCGTCGTGCTGGACCGCGCTTACGAGCCCCTGCGGCTCAGCGCTGCGCCTACGCTCACGCCGCAGCAACTGCAAACCATCTGGCAGCTGTGGACGCCCAACAAGGCGCTGGGACTGACCGGCGTGCGCGCGGCCTATGTCATCGCGCCTGGGGAACAAGAAGACAGCGTAGCCGCGCTGGAGCAGCTTTGCCCCTCGTGGCCGGTGGGCGCGCATGGCGAGGCCATGCTGCAAGCCTGGGTGAGCAAAGAGGCGCAGGACTGGCTCGCCGGCAGCCTCAATACTTTGCGCGAATGGAAAGCCCGGCAGATCAGTTTGTGCGAATCATTGAGCTGGCACTGCCTGCCCAGCGACGCTAATTTCTTCTGCGCCCAACCGGCCTTGCCCGAAGGCCTGAGCTTGCAGCAGGCGCTGTCAGCACTGCGCGCCCAAAGCATCAAGCTGCGCGACACGACATCATTCGGTTTGCCCGGCCATATGCGCCTGGGCGTGCAGCCGCCAGCCGCGCAGGATGCCCTGCACAACGCGTGGCAACAACTCTCCAGGACAAATTCATGAGTGCAAAAAGTGTCATGGTGCTGGGCACTACCAGCGGCGCCGGTAAAAGCTGGCTGACGACAGCGCTGTGCCGTTACTACGCGCGCCAGGGTTTGAAAGTAGCGCCCTTCAAGGCGCAGAACATGAGCAACAACGCAAGGGTCGTAGCGCAGGGTGAGATCGGCTCCGCTCAATACTTCCAGTCACTCGCCGCCAACGCGGTGCCTGACGTGCGCATGAATCCCTTGCTGCTCAAGCCCGAAAAAGACACACAAAGCCAGGTCGTGTTGATGGGCCAGGTCAACCCCGAACTCTCCCGCATGGAATGGCGCGGCCGCAGTGCCTCGGTCTGGCCGGTGGTGTCGCAGGCGCTCGATGAGTTGATCGCCGAAAACGACGTGGTGGTGATGGAGGGTGCGGGCTCGCCGGCCGAGATCAACCTCAAGTCCAGCGACATCGTCAACATGCGCGCTGCGCAGCATGCCAATGCGGCCTGCCTGCTGGTAACCGACATTGACCGCGGCGGCGCCTTTGCCCACCTGTATGGCACCTGGGCCATGCTGGACGAAGCCGAACGCAAACTCATCAAGGGCTTTGTGCTCAACAAATTTCGCGGCGACGCCAAACTGCTGGCGCCCGGCCCACAAATGCTGCAGGACATGACCGGCATCCCCACGGTGGCCACGTTGCCGATGTGGTGGCAACACGGCTTGCCCGAAGAAGACGGTGTATTTGACGACCGCAGTACCGCGGCAGGGGAAGTCTCCACCACGGTTGCCGTGATCGCCTATCCGCGCATCAGCAACCTCGATGAATTCCAGCCTCTCAAAAACGTGCCGGGCGTACGCTTGAAATGGGTGCGCAGCCCGGTCGACCTGGCCGGCGCCGACTGGATTGTCCTGCCTGGCTCCAAGCACACCAGCGGCGACCTGGCCTGGCTGCGCGCGCAGGGGCTGGACCTGGCCATTGCCGCCCACGCAGGGCAGGGCGGTGCGGTGCTGGGCATTTGCGGTGGGCTGCAGATGCTGGGGGAGGCGCTGATTGACCCGCATGGCATAGACGGCAACGCGCCGGGGCTGGGCCTGCTGCCGGTGGTCACCGTGTTTGAAGAAGATAAAACGGTGCGGCAGCGGCAAGCCCGCTTCGGTGAGGTAGATGGCGCCTGGGCAGCCTTGTCAGGCGTGGCCCTGCAGGGCTATGAAATCCACCACGGCCAGACCGCGCAGCACCCGGCGCTGGCCGCTGCGGGCGATACGGCCAGCGCGGTAATGGCCGACGGCCTGGCCTGGCAGAACATTCGCGGCAATGTGCTGGGCCTGTACCTGCACGGCATGTTTGAAGACCCGGCGGTGCTGCAGGCGCTGTTTGGCGCCACGGTGCCCACGCTGGACTCGGTGTTCGACGGCCTGGCCGATTACATCGGCGAGCATTTCACCCCCGGTGTTTTGCAGTCGCTGATCAGCGGCCGCTGAGCGCTCGCAAGGGCGCTAGCCCGGCATCCGCTTCAAGGGCCCGAAGCAGGCCTGCAGCGACTCTTCCTTGCACACTATGAGCTGATCCTGTTTGGGGCTGAACTGGATGAACCGCACGACCGGCGGGTCCGACGCTTCATGCAGGTCGCCTGAGCAGTCCCGCTTGCCATTGCTGTCGGTCACGGTGTCGGTGAGCCGGTAAAACCCCTGCGCACTCGGCGCTGCGGATATTTCGTAGTCGCCTCGCGTGACTTCTTCGCCGCTGGTGTTAAGCCGGGTGCCCTTGGCGCTGTATTGCCAGGTTTCGGTGCAGGCTTTTCCTGCCAGCGTCCAGCTCCAGGTGCCAACGAGGGGTTGGGGCGAGGGTACTGACGCAGGGGCGGGCGGTGTGGGCTTGGCCGTCTGCGCAGCGGCGAGGCCGCAGAACAAGGTGGCAAGGGCCAAACCGGTGAATTTGCGCAAGGGGTGGCTCCTGGCCATGGAATGGGGATAGCTGTGTGAAAACTTCATGGGGTGATTATGAAGAGGCCACAACGTGACTTCCCCTGCGCCGAGCCATCCCTTTGTCGCCAGGTGTTATTTCTTAAGAAAAAAAGCCCTGAGCCCAATGGGGATGGGCGCAAGCAGCTATAAAAATCATAGCGGACAGGGGCTTGGACCCTGGCGGCCCCGCCCCCTGCAGGTAACTCGCGCAGGGCTGTTCGGCCGCAATTCTTGAGTTTTACAGCAAAATCAGGCTGTAGCGCAGCAAGGACGAGCGCGAGCAGCTATCAAAACTGTAGCAAGTAGGGCTCCCAGGGCTGCGCCATGCGCGAAACCCAGGCTATCGCGCCGGTCCGGGGCGTCGTAATATGGCATTTGTCATGCGCGGCGCATGGGCCTGTGGCCCCAGATGGCAGGCCATCGCCGGCAGGAAAAGAGATATCCTGTGGGCATTGCCGCCCGTCCTGTCCCGAAAGGCTACAGATGAAAAGCCATGCCGGCATCAACCGCATTTACCGCTTCGTCTGGAACGCAGTGTCAAGCCTGTGGATAGCGGTTGCCGAAAACGCCAGGGGCCGCAGCAAGAGTGGCGCCCGACGCTGTGCCAGGCCAACGGGCGGCTTCACACTCAACGCCGCCTGCAGCGCTGCATTGCTCCTGCTTGCCGGAGGTGCCCAGCAGGCCCGGGCCGCAGACGCCGCCAGCGCCAGCGTGTCTGCGGGCGCCGCCAGCCTGGCCACGGTGGGCAACACCACCACCATCAACCAGTCCAGCCAGCGCGTGGCGATTGACTGGACCAGCCTGTCTACCCGTGCCAATGAAGCGCTGGTGTTCAACCAGCCCAACGCCCAGGCCATTGCGCTGAACCGCATCACCGGCAGCAGCCCGAGCGAACTGCTTGGCAGCCTCACGGCCAACGGCCAGGTGTTCATCCTCAACCCGAACGGCGTGCTGTTTGGTGCGGGCAGCCAGGTCAACGTGGGCGGACTGGTGGCTTCAACCTTGGGCATGAGCAATGCCGACTTCATGTCCGGCAACCATGTGTTCACAGGCTCGGTCGGCTCGGTTGTCAACCAGGGCACGCTGAACGCGGGGCAGGGTGGCTACCTCGCCTTGCTGGCGCCCGAAGTACGCAATGAAGGCGTGATGACGGCATCGCTGGGCACTGCACTTCTGGCCGCAGGCAACAAGGTCACGCTGAACATTGATAACGGCAGCCTGCTGGGCTACAGCATCGACCAGGGCGCCATTAACGCGCTGGCCGAGAACAAACATTTGATCCAGGCGAACGGCGGGCAAGTACTGCTTTCCGCGAAAGCCATGGACAGCTTGACCACGGCCACGGTGAACAACACCGGAATCATCGAAGCCAAAACCCTGCAGAACAAGGCCGGCCGTATCCTGCTGATGGGCGACATGGACACCGGCACGGTGAACGCAGGCGGCACGCTGGATGCATCGGCCCCCACGGGCGGTGACGGCGGCTTTGTCGAAACGTCCGCGGCACACGTCAAGGTGGCCGACGGCGCTGTCATCACCACGCTGGCCTCTGCAGGCGGTGGCGGCAACCACGGCACATGGCTGATAGACCCGACCGACTTCACCATCGCCGCGGGCAGCGGTGCGCTGACCGGCAGCGGCATAGGCGCGGGCACCCTGGCCGCCAGCCTCAACCTGGGCAATGTGGCGCTGGCGACCAACAATGCAGGCGGCACGGATAACGGCGACATCCACGTCAACGCGGCCTTCACCTGGAACGCGGGCACCACGCTGACCTTGAGCGCCTGGCGCAATATCAACATCAACGCGTCCATCACCTCGCAGCACGCCAACGGGAAGCTGGCACTGGAATACGGGCTGGGCGCCATCAATGCGGGGAACACTGCAACGTACAACGTGCGCGCGCCGGTCAACCTGCGGGCTGGCGACAACTTCAGCACCCGGCTGGGCAGCGACGGCGTCACGGACCCGTACAAAGTCATCACCAGCCTGGGCGTGGCAGGCAGCACCACCGGCACCGACCTGCAGGGCATCAACGGCAATCCCACCGGCAACTACGTGCTGGGCGCCGACATCGACGCGAGCGACACGGTGAACTGGAACGCCGGCGCGGGTTTCGATACCCTGGGTGGCGTTGGCGCACCAGGTATTTTTGAGGGCCGCTTCGACGGCCTCAACCACAAGATACGCAACCTCTTTATCAACCGTCCGGGCGACAACTTCGTGGGCCTGTTCGGCCTTACGCAGAGCACCAGCATCCAGAACCTCGGGCTGGTGGGCGGCAGCATCACCGGCGCCGACTTTGTGGGCGCCATCGCGGGGCAGGGCTGCTGCACCACCTTCAGCAATGTCTACAGCACGGCAACGGTGCAGGGCATTGACGAGGTTGGCGGCCTGGTGGGCGAACTCAGCCAGGGCGGCATCACCGACGCGTACGCCAGCGGCGCCGTGAGTGGCGACGACAAGGTGGGCGGGCTGGTCGGCAGCTCGCTGGACGGCATCATCACGCGCGCCTACAGCACCGGCCGCGTCACTGCTACCGGTATGGCAGGCGGGCTGGTGGCCGAACAGGTCGGAACGGCCGCGACAAACAACAGCTATTGGGACGTCAACACGTCCGGCCAGGGCAGCAGCGCAGGCGGCACCGGCAAGACCACCGCACAGATGATGCAGGCGGCCACCTTCACCGGCTGGGACATCACCACCCAAGGCGGCTCCACGGCCTCGTGGCGCATTTATGAAGGCCAGACCGGCCCGCTGCTGCGCAGCTTTCTGCAGCCGCTCACGCTGCCCGACACCAGCGTGGCCTACAACGGTGCGCAGCAGTCGGGCGCCGGTGCGCCGGGCGTCACGGCCGCCAGCGGCACCAACCCCGGCAGCTACTTCGCCTGGTCGGGCCAGGAAGGCTATGACATCACGGGTGGCACGCTGACGATTTCGGGTGGCAACTTCCTGATCGACGAGGCCTACCGCAGCGCGATGATCTACCTGGCCGGCGTGAACCGCTCCGCGAACCCCCGCATCGGCCCCAGCCCCGATGCGCAGGTCGATGCCCTGAGGGCAGCCGCTGCCGAAGCCGGCAGCACGGGCGAGAACGAGTAACTCTCAAGCGCATGCAGCGGCTTCCTTGGCTTCAGACCAGCAGGGGCCGCAGGCGCAGCGCCCCATTGGGAGGGGCAGCGCATTACACAAAGTGAAAAGCGTGGGGCTTTTCAGGTACAGGCGCTGACTGCCAGGCCGCCGTGCCGTCGAGCGCTGTACGCATAGCTCTGAATGCTATTGTTTTGATAGCTGCTTGCGCCCGTCTGTATTGCCTGAAGTCCTGGTTTCATGCTTAAAAATCGACCAAAAAATGCCTTTTTTGCATCTAACGAACCCAATGGGGCCGGAAAAACGGTGAAAAACTGCTTTTCAGGCAATTTTGGCTATTTTTTTAGCATTAAAAGTGCCTGTAAGGCAATGCAGACGGGCGCAAGAAGCTATTAAAAGCATAGCAAAATTTTTTGCCAGTGGGGCCCTGTGCCCGCATGGCCAGGCCGGTGTTCCGAAATGCCACACGCCGCCTTTTAACCATACATCCGGACGTTCAATTGGTGGATACTTATGGTTACATGCGCGAGCTGGCTGCTCGTCTTTTTTCCACCGCTCGCCCAGGCGGTAGCCGGATTTCCTGACCTTCCGAAAAGACTCCCATGAAAAGTCACGCCAGCATCAACCGCATCTACCGCCTTGTCTGGAACGCAGCGCTGGGCCTGTGGGTGGCTGTGGCTGAAACCGCCAGAGGCCGAAGCAGGGGCGGCTCCGCGCGCGGCGGTGTTGAAGTTGCTTCCGTCGGCCCCCGTGAGGGCTTCGTTTTTGTCCTGCATGCACGGTGCCGCGCCGCCGTGGTCATGCTGCTGGCGATGTCCGTCTTTAACTTGCAGGTGCATGCCGCCGATGCGCTGAATTCCACCGTGGTGGTGGGCAGCGGCAACGTCAGCACCAGCGGCGCCACCACCACGATCAATCAGGCCAGCCAGCGTCTGGCGATCGACTGGACGCATCTTTCCACCGCAGCCAATGAGGCGCTGGTGTTCAACCAGCCCAATGCGCAGGCCATCGCGCTGAACCGCATTACCGGCAGCAGCCCGAGCGAATTCCTGGGCAGCCTTACGGCTAATGGCCAGGTGTTCATCCTCAACCCGAACGGCGTGCTGTTTGGCGCGGGGTCTCAGGTCAATGTCGGCGGCCTCGTGGCTTCGACGCTTTCCATGAGCAACGCCGACTTCATGGCCGGCAGCACCACGTTTGGCACAGACCCCGGCCAAGCTGGCACCGGCAGCAGCGCGGGCAAGGTTACCAACAAGGGCACGCTGACGGCCGCCACGGGCGGCTATGTGGCCTTGCTGGCGCCCGAGGTACGCAACGAAGGCGTGATCGCCGCCAGCCTGGGAACCGCATTGCTCGCGGCCGGCAACAAAATCACCCTGAACCTGGACAACGGCAATTTGCTGGGCTACAGCATCGACCAGGGCGCGATCAATGCCTTGGCCGAAAACAAGCTGCTGATCCAGGCGAATGGCGGGCAGGTGCTGCTGTCCGCAAAAGCCATGGACCAGCTGACCACGGCGACGGTGAACAACACCGGTGTCATTGAAGCCAAAACCCTGCAGAACAAGGCCGGCCGCATCCTGTTGATGGGCGATATGGAAACGGGCACGGTCAATGTCGGCGGCACGCTCGATGCTTCTGCCCCCGATGGCGGCAATGGCGGCTTTGTCGAAACCAGCGCCGCGCATGTGAAGGTGGCCGACAGCGCCAGGGTCACCACGCTGGCTTCAGCCGGCAACACCGGTAAATGGCTGATAGACCCCAACGATTTCACCATCTCCGCCACGGGCAACATGACGGCTGCTGCCGTCGCGGCCGCTTTGACTGGCGGCAACTTTGAAATCCAGACCGCCACCATGGGCACGGCCGGCGGCAACGGCGACATCCACGTCAACCAGGCGATCAACCGGACGGACAACAACACCTTCACGCTGACTGCCGAACGCGACATCAACATCAATACCGGCGCGAACATCACCAAAACCAATGCAGGCGCGGCCGGTATGACCATGACCGCCGGGCGCAACATCCTCCTCAACGGCAATATCGGTGTGGGCGGGCCTTCCACAACTCTTTCTGTGACGGCCAACGCTGCCGGCGATATCACCGGCACGGGAACCCTGAACCTGAACGGCGGTGCGCTGGACATGACGGCCGACGGCAGCATCGGCGGCACCGACGGCCTGGGGCAAATCTTTGCCGGCAGTTTAAAGCTGCGAGCCACCACGGGTGAAGTGGTCATGAATAGCGGCGTGGACTGGCAGGCCAGCTCCTTTGACCTGTACGCGGGTACCAACATTCGGGGAAATGCCGGCGCCGTCAATGCCACCATGACTGCGCCCGGCGGCAGCTTCACCGCATCTGCGGGCAACACGGGCAATGGGCGAATACGCATCAACAGCTTCTCCAATGCCATAGGCACGCTCAACCTGACCGCCCTGGGGACAGGCGGAGGTGGCCAGGTCGACTTTTTGAGTGCCTCAGCCATTGGCAACGCTTCCATTACGGCAGCCCAGGACGTGAACGTCAGCGCGACTGGCAGCCTCAACCTCAATGCCCTGACCCTGACGGGCGCCAACCAGAACGTCAGCCTGGCGGCCAGTGGCGGCACGCTAACGACGCTGGGCGCCCTGAACACCGGCCCAAGCAACCTGACCTTGTCGGGCGGCTCTCTCTCCCTGGGCGGCGCCTTGAGCGCCAACAACCTCAGCCTGACTGCAACGAGCGGCCTGAACATCAACCGGGACCTCACGGCGACGGGCAACCTGACGCTCATTGCAAACAATACCGGCGTTCAGCAAACCGCCGGCGTCCTGATCGCGGGCGGCACGACGACCGTCAATGCCGGCGTGGGCCAGGTCAGCCTGACAGGCGCCAACAATTTCACCGGTGCGGTCAGCGTTACCAATTCCGGTGCAAGCAACGTCGCGATCAACAATGCGGGCGGTGCGCTGACCCTGGGCACTGTGTCTGTCGGCAGCGGCACGCTGAGCCTGAGCGGCAACAACATCGCGCAGACGGGCGCGATCACGCAGGCCGCCGGCGCGGGTGCGGTAACCATCAACGGCGGCGCCGGCGTGATAAACCTGAGCAACGCGGGCAACAATTTCACGGGTGCGGTTGGGCTCAATAATTCCGGCGTCAATGCAGTGACCATCCGGAATGTGAACGACCTGGTGCTGGGCCCATCCACCGTGGGCGGCAGCCTGACGGCGACTTCCAGCACCGGCTCCATTTCGCAGGCCGGCGCATTGAATGTGACGGGTGCTTCCACGTTCACGCTCAACGGCAGCAGCAAGGACGTGCTGCTGGGCACTTCGGCCAACACCTTCGTCGGTGGCGTGACGGTGAACGGCAGTGGCAGCGTCAGAGACATGGCCTTCCGTTATGGCAGCGGTTTTGCCTTTCCCACCACGCCCAGCTACTCCGGCACCCTGACGCTGATCAAAGACACCGGGATCATCAACCTGGGCACACAAACCTTCAGCGGCGGACTCGCGCTGACGGCGGGCGGCGGCATCAACCTGTTCGGCGGTACGCTGCAGACGGGCGGCGCACAAACCTTCAACAGCGCGGTAACGGTTGCCGGCACCGTCAGCCTGGTCAGCACCGCCGGCGGTATCACATTCGCCAACACGGTCGATGGCGCGAACGCACTGAGCACCACGAGCGCCGGGGCCACCAATTTCAATGCGTCGGTGGGCGCCACCACGGCGCTGACCAGCTTGAGCGTCACTTCGGGCGGCGCCATCAACGTGCAGACCGGCGCCACGCTGCGAACGGGTGACCTGATGCTGACGGCGGCAGGCGGCATAGGCAATGGCATCGGCGGTGCAGCGGCTATTGATGCGGCGCGCCTGAGCGCCATCAATTCAGTCGGCGGCCATATTGCACTGTCGCACACCGGCACGGGCACGCTGGTGGTAACAGACCTGGGGCAGGGCGATGGCATACAGAACAGCGTCGTGGGCGGCAACGTCAGCCTGGCAGCGGCCAATGGCAGCATCCAGGTGCTGGGCAGCAAGGTCAGTGCGGCCGGCGGCAACGTCGTGCTCAGCGCGGCAGGCGCCAGCACTACGCATTCGCTGGAGATCGTGAACAACGGCGCTACCCAATCGAACGTTACTACCACCGGCACAGGCAACATCACCATCAACGGCGACTTGACGAGCGGCGGCGCCAGCGCCACCGGCGGCTCGGCGGGCGGCGTGGTCATTACCAATTCCAACATCACCGCAGGCAACGGAACGATCACCATTTCGGGCAACGCGGGCGTGCCGTCCGGTTTGGCGCAGGTTTCACGCGGCGTGCGCCTGGATTCGGGCGCGAAAGTTACCGGGGCCGGCAACATCAGCATCACGGGCCGGGTCGGCACCAGTTCACTGGCCACCAGCGAGGGTTTGCAGTTGGCTGGCGGGGCGGAGGTCTCTAGCACAGGTGGAGACATTGCGTTCACCGGCACGCTGAACAATCCATCCATCTTTGCCGGAACGGGCCTGCATGTCAGCGGCAAGGTGCAGTCCGGCGCCAGCAAGAAAATCACGCTCACCGGTACGGCGACCGTGGGCGGTTCCTCGGGCACCGGTATATTGATCGATGGGGCAGCAGAGCTGCTCGCCGGCACGGGTGGTTTGACCATTGTGGGCACCGTCAACTCTTCGACGACTGCCACCAACGTCATTGGCACATCCATCGTCGCCTCCAGCCCCGGTGCCAGCCCCATCATCAGCTCTACAGGCGCAATAGATATTACTGGCGCCATGAGTGCCAACTCCGCTTCAGGCAACAGCGCTTTACGCATGGAGGGCGGCACCATCAACTCCAATGGCGCGAACATCGTCTTGCGTGGCTCCGGCGTGCCTGCGCCAGCGCCTGTGGCTGCCCGTGATGTCTATCTCGGCGGTACGACGGTCGCCAGCAGTGGCGGCGAAATCCAGATTATTGGCAACCGGGTCGAGATTCTCAGTGCGGTCAATGCAGGGGCCGGCCGGGTGGTGATTGCACCTTTTACCTCCAACCGGGAGATCAAGCTCGAGTCAGGTGTGGGGGGTATTGAAGCCATGACACTGAATTTGGCGGCCTCTGAGTTGGGCTTAATCACGGCCGGTGTGTTGCAGATTGGCACCCTGACGAGCACAGGCGGTATTGAGATCGCTGGCCCCATCACGGCTGCGCCAGGGCCTTTGCCGGTCATCAGCCTGCTCAATGCCGGCAGCATCAGCCAGACGGGAGCAATCAGTGTGGGCAAGCTCAACGCGGTAGGTTCCTCCGTGACCCTGACCAACGCCGGCAACCAGATCGACGAAATCAGCGGGCGCTCTACCACCGGCGCATTCGCCGTTACCAGCAGCAAGGCTGCGCCGCTCACGGTTGGCACGGTTGACGGGTACGCCGGCATCAACTCGGGCGGCAACCCCACCGCGCTCACCAACCTGAACGGCGCCATCGCGCAGACCCAGGCCATTGTTGCCAGCAGTTTCACCGGCAGCGGTGTGGGGGGCATCAATCTCAACCTGGCTGCCAACCAGATCGGCGCTTTTACGGCGACCAATAGCGGCGCGGGCGATATCGTGCTGCGCAACGGCATCAACACCACACTCACGTCCCTCACCAATACCGGTACGGGCCGCATTGACGTCGACAACATCGGCACGGTCACGCTGGCGTCAAGCGGCATCACTAGCGACGGCACGGCCACGGGTACCACCGCCGGCACAGCGGCGGTACGCATCAAGGGCTCGCAGGGCATTGTGGCCAGCGGTGCGGCCCCGCACATCAGCAATTCGGCGGGCGGCTCGGTCTACCTCGACGGCGGCGCAGGCAGTGTGGGCACCAGCCCCGCCAGCGCCGTGGGTATTTCCGCTGCGTCCGTCACTGCGGTGGCGGCAGGCGGCGCCTCGCAAGTCAACCTGAGCCTGGCCAACGGCGGCACGCTGGAAAACATATTCGCGGCGGGCAGCGTCAATGTCACGGCCACGGCCGGCAGCCTGGCGGTCAAGGCGGTGTCGAGCAGCTCGGTCAGCCTCAGCGCCGCGGCCGGTGCCATTACCGACGGCAACGGCGCGGCGAACAACGTCAGCGGGACGTCTCTGACGGCGTCCTCACAAAACGGCATCGCGCTGGGTACCAACGTGAGCGGTGCGCAGGTGCTGAGCACCACGGGCGCGGCCGGTGACATCAGCATCACCGCCGCCAATGCCATCGACACCGGCAACTTCAGCGTGAGCACCAACGCGGGTTCCGCCCAGACCGTCAGCCTGGCTTCGAATGCCGGCATCACGGTGGGCGGCGCGTTCGGCAACAGCCAGGACAAGCTCAAGCTGATCACGACCGGCGGCAACATCGCCATCAACGGCGCGCTGACGGCCAGCGAACTCACGCTGAACACCGCCGGTACCAGCACACAGAGCGCGGCGATCACTGCTACGGGCCTGGAACTGCTGGGCACCGGCAGCCATGCGCTGAACAATGCAGGCAACGCGGTGACCACGCTGGCAGGCAACACCGGCAGCGTCGACTACTCGCAGGCCGGCGCGCTGGCCGTCGGCACCGTCAACACGGCAGGGTTGACTGCCAGCGGCAAGGTGCTGGTGCGCGCCACCGGCGCTGCGGGTGACATCACGCTGAACAACACCGTGACTTCCGGCAGTGCCGCCAATGATTCGCTGGTGCTGGCCGCCGGGCGCAACTTCATCAACAACGCCGGCGCCACGCCGCTGAACCCGGGCGCGGGCCGCTTCCTGGTGTATTCGACCGACCCGACGGCCAACACCTTTGGCGGCTTTGCCTCCACCGGCAACGCTTTCAGCCGTACCTACGCCGCCAATGCTCCCACCGATGCATCCATGACTTCGCTCAGCGGCAACCGCATGGTGTACAGCGTGACGCCGGTGCTCACCATCACGGGTGACAACCAGGCCAAGGTCTATGGCGCGGCCGACCCAGGCCTGACGTACACACTGAATTCCGGGCTGGTGGCCGGCGACACGGCTGCAACCGCATTGGCCGGCGTGCTGGCAGCGCCGACGGGTTCCGCGGCCTCCGCGGGCACGCACGCCATCACCCAGGGCACGCTGGCTTCAGCCCTGGGCTACGGCATTGCGTACACCAACGGCACCCTGACGGTGGGCAAAGCCACGGTGAGCGTGACAGGCATGGCGGCCAACAACAAAACCTACGATGGCAGCGCAACAGCGACCCTCGGCAACGTCGGCACCCTGACGGGCCTGGCCTACGGTGAGCTATTGACCTTGAATTCCACGGGTGCCAACTTCTCCGACGCGAATGCCGCCAACGGCAAGACCGTGACCGCCACTTACGGCCTGGCCAACGGCGCGGGCGGCCTGGCCAGCAACTACCAGCTGGCTGCGGCTCCCGTCACGGCGACGGCCGACATCAACAAGGCCAACCTGAGCGTCACGGCCAACAATGACAACCGGACCGTGGGCGCCGCAGCCTATACCGGCGGAAACGGCGTGAGTTTCAGCGGCTTTGTGGGCGGCGAAACGGCTGCCGTGCTGGGCGGCGCGCTGACCTACGGCGGCAGTTCGCAAGGCGCGAGCGCTGTGGGCAGCTACGCCATTACGCCCGGCGGCTACAGTGCCGGCAATTACGCGCTGGCCTATGTCGACGGCGTGCTGACCATCAACCCGGTAGCAGCGCCTGTACCGGTGCCGGTAGTGCCAGGCGGCAGCCCGGCAAGCGACGCTTATCTGAGCGCGCTACGGAACATCGCGAGCCTTGGCGCTTCAGGTGACGGTGGCGGCGCGCAGGGAGGTGGTGCAGACCCCAGTGACGCCCTGAAAGCTGCCGCTGCCGAAGCCGGAAACACGAACGAGGAATAAGCCCACCCCCGTCCAGCCTCACTTCGTGTAGCCTGTTCCCCCCTCAGGGGGCGGCGCCTGCGGTCTGGCAAAGCCAGTCCCGCGGCCCCCGTTTGTGCGCACAGAACTCTTCAACCAGCATGAGCCGTGGAACCGGCTTTGCCGGGCCACAGGCGGGCGGCCCCCTCGGGGGGCAAGGAACTACACGGAGTGAGTGACTGTGGGGGCCAATGGAAGCCACAAGGTAAAGCGCGTGCCCGCCGGCCCCGATTGCCAGTTGACCGTGCCGTCAATGGTTTGCGCGCGGCGCCGCTGGTTTTGCAGGCCTTTCCCCGCGGCGTCGCCAAAGGCTTGGTCGACATCAAAGCCCTGGCCGTTGTCTTCGATGATGACCTGCACCCCGGCGCCTTCGATGGCAGTGCTAAAGCGGATCTCGGTCGCATGCGTATGGCGCAGGATGTTGGCCACGCTTTCCTGGATGATGCGCAGGATGTGCAGCGCGCTGGAAGGGTTCAGCCAGTCCAGCGTGGGGAGTACCTGCACTTCCCACAGCAGCGTGACGCCGGTGCCTTCCAGCCGGGGTTCGAGCCGGAAACGCAGTGTGGCCAGCAGCAGCAACAGGTCGGCCTCCACCGGCTCCATCGAGTCGATGGCGAGCTTCAGGTCGTCCATACAGTCCTTGAGGGTCTGCGTCACGCGTTCGTCGCTCATGCCGCCGCCTTCGATGGAGCGGATGGCGCTGATCAGCGTCGAGCCCAAGCCGTCGTGCATGTCCTGCATCATGCGCTGGCGTTCATCGCTCAGCATCTGCTGCTGGGCAATCTCGCGCAGGCTGCGGTGGCTGGCTTCAAGTTCGGCTTCGCGTGCCCGCAGGCGCTCGGCCAGGCTGGCGTTGACCTGCTCGACTTCCGCAATGGCGCCGGTGTAACGGCGGTACATCACATAACCGAAGACGCTGAAGGTGATCGCGTTGGTATGCGGGCCCAGATACCAGTTTTCGGGGCTGATGAAATTGTTCTGTACCAGCCAGTCGGTCGCGCTAAAGAGCGTGGCCAGCACCGTCCCGATGGCCACCACCATGGCGCTGCGAGAGCGCCCCCAGGCGTTGATGACGCCCGCCACGCTGACGCTCACGCCCATCAGTGCGGCCACCACATACAGCACTGGTGTGGTCCTCGGCGTGTTGGGCAGGGCCGACCACAGGGGCAGGGTCAGCAGGGCCATCAGCACGGACGCGGTGATCAGTGCCCGCGTCAGCCACAGTTGCTGGCGCCGGTGCAGCAGGCCGATTGAAAAGTGCACCACCGTGACCAGCCAGAACAGCGAGTTGACGGTGAACCAGGCAAACCAGTCGTTGGCAATCGGGAAGCTCACATAAAAATGCAGGCCCCGCATGAAGGACATGGCCGCCAGCACAAAAAACAGCAGATAGCCCGGCTCATGCCGGCGCCGCAACCACACCAGCAAGGCGAAGATGCCGACCGCGAGGAAAGCCGAGCTGAACATGCCCGGCAATTCCTGCTGCAGCCATTGGCGGCCGTGGTAGCGCCAGCTGATGGCATCCACCGGGCCCAGCCACAGTGATGACAGCGCCACCTGCGTCGCAGCCGTGTGCTCGATGCGCAGTGTGATCTCGTGCGGCAGCCGGCCGTCCGGTGATTTCTCCAGCAGCACCCACATCGGCGTGTGCGGGCTGTTCCATAACGGGCCTTGCTGCTGAGCGGTGTGTACCAGATGACCGTCGGCATAGACCGCGAGGGTGCCGTCGGTGCGCACGCGGGCCGCATACAGCGCCAGTGGCGTGGACGATGCCGGGGCCTGCGGCACGGTCAGTCGAAACCAGCTGGTGCGTGTGACGGGGGCCACGCTGGCGGATGCTGCAGCCCGGGCCTGTCCCAGCAACGCTATGGGCAGGGCATGCGGCAGCGTAACGGGTTGCCAGCGGTCCAGCAGGATTTGGCCGTCGAGAGTGAGCGGTGGCGAGGTGAAGCCCGCATCGGTTTGCACCTGCCAGTCAGCCTGGGTGAGATGCAGGGCCGCTGCGTTGGGGGAGCCACCCGCGCGGGTGCCCGCAGAGTCACAGGCGACAAGACCCGTCAGCACCGCAGCCGCTGCCAGCAGCGCTACGGCTATGCGGGGCGAAAAACGCAGGAGGCGGTGGTGATGAAAAGGCATTCGCGCGGGCAACTACTGCGCCAAAATGCCCTGGTTCCTGGCTTCGTAGATCGCTTCAGCCTTGGAGGTAACCTTGAGTTTGCTGTAGATGCGCCGCACAAAAGTGCGCACCGTGAAGTGCGACAACTCCATCAACCTGGCGATTTCCACCGCAGTGAAGCCTTTGGTGATGTAGTCCAGCACTTCTTTTTCACGTGCCGACAGCAGCGATGACGCGTCGATATCGGCGGGCGTCGTGCCGGCGCCAGCTGCGGTGCTGCGGCGAAAGCGTGCCAGCACCTGCCGGGCGATGATGGGGCTGATCGGGCTGCCGCCGCTGGCCAGGCTGCGGATCTCGGCCGCCATCTTCAGCGGTGAGCTGTCTTTCAGCAGGTAGCCGGCAGCGCCGGACTCGATCGACTGCATCACATGCGTCTCGTCGCCAAAATTGGTGCTCACCATGATGCTGCAGGCCGGCCACTGTCGGGAAGCCGCGCGGATCACGTCAATGCCCGAGCCATCGGGCAGGCCCAAATCAACCAGCAGCACATCGGCCGGCGGCTGCTTCAGCATCTGCAAGCCTTCGGCACGGGTGCCCGCCGCGCCCACCAGGCGCATGTCAGAAGCGCCCTGCACCACGCGACTCAGCGCTCCGCGAAAGCCCGGATCGTCCTCGACGATGGCGACATGGATCACGGGCAGGTCTTGTTCAGCGGAAGGTGCATTCATCAGGCAGACATTTTGCGACGGTTTCGGGCGCACGACTCGCTATTTGTGTAGCTCGTTTGTTCTACGTGCAGGCCGGTAACGGGTGTCTGGTCACCGGCAGGGCCTGTTCGCTGCCCGCCGGTGCCGATCATCATGCCACCCGGCCGACCGGTTTGCTATATTTTTGATAGCTGTTCGCGCCTATTTTTATTGGTCTGCAATCCGATCTCGTCTCTAGAACGGGGCCCCTGAAGGTATCTGGCGTAGCGCATATGCGCTACAGACAGCGGCTTTCGTGATTCGTACGATGACGGCCAGTCGGGCAAGGCGTTCCACAACATCCGGGGCGCTGGCCCGACTGATTGGCGGGCAACCTGGCTCGCTGCAAGTTCCACCCGCCAACGAAAGCCTCCATGAAAAGTCACGCCAGCATGAACCGTATTTACCGCCTTGTCTGGAACACCGCCCTGAATCTGTGGGTGGCCGTGGCGGAAAATGCCAAGGGCAGAAGCAAGGGTGGCTCGGCGCGCGGCAGCGTGCAGTGGGATGACGTGCAGGCGGAAGGAGGCCATGGCGTCGATGGCGGTGGCGCGGACTTCAGGCTCAATACGGCCTGCCGCGCGGCGCTGGTGTTGCTTACCTCCCTGGCGGTGCTCACACATGAAGCGCATGCGGCCGATGCAGCCAATGCCAGTGTGTCGGCGGGTAGCGGCAGTGTCTCCACGCTAGGCAACACCACCACCATCAACCAGGCCAGCCAGCGCCTGGCCATCGACTGGACCAGTTTGTCTACTGCGGCCAACGAGGCGCTGCGATTCAACCAGCCCAATGCCTCAGCGATTGCACTGAACCGCATCACCGGCGCCAGCCCCAGCGAGCTGCTCGGCAGCCTGACTGCCAATGGCCAGGTCTTCATTCTTAATCCCAACGGGGTGTTGTTTGGTGCCGGCTCACAGGTCAACGTCGGCGGACTGGTGGCTTCTACCTTGAGCATGAGCAATGCCGACTTCATGGCGGGGAACCACGTCTTCAGCAGCAACGGCAGCAGCGGCTCTGTGGTCAACCAGGGCACCTTGACGGCGGCTCCCGGCGGCTACCTGGCGTTGCTGGCACCGGAAGTGCGCAACGAAGGCGTGATGACCGCAAGCCTTGGCACGGCGCTTCTGGCTGCGGGCAACAAAGTCACCTTGAACCTGGACAACGGGAGCCTGCTCGGCTACAGCATCGATCAGGGCGCGATCAACGCACTGGCCGAGAACAAACAGCTCATCAAGGCCGACGGCGGCCAGGTGCTGCTGGGCGCGAAAGCGCTCGACAGTCTCACCACGGGCACCGTCAACAACACCGGCGTCATTGAAGCGAAGACGATTGCCAACAAGGCCGGCCGCATCATGCTGATCGGCGATATGGAGCACGGCATGGTCAACATGGGCGGTACGCTGGATGCCAGCGCCCCGGATGGCGGTGACGGCGGCTTTATCGAGACAAGCGCCGCGCACTTCAAAATCCTGCCGGGCTTCAGGGTGAACACGCTGGCGCCGCGAGGCAAGACCGGCACCTGGCTGCTCGACCCGGCCACGATGACCATCGCGGGCGGCACAGGCGGGGCCGCCGACACCATTTACGAGGACACGATTGAAGCGATGGGTTCCGACGTGGTTATTGAGGCCACGGATTCGATCAACGTCACGGGCACTTTCGGCAATGCCGATGTAGAGCTCCTCAGTGGCCTCAATCTCACCATCAGAACCACCGGTCCCACCGGTACCGGCATCGACCTCACGGGCAGCACGCACGGCGCCGGCCTGGCGTTCAAGGTTTCCGGCGGGGGCTCGGCGAGCGTGACCACAGCGGCGGCCACCCAGGCTATCAAGACCTCCGCCATCTCCGCGACCGGCGGCGCCGGCACGATCAATCTCAACTCCGCCGGCGCGCTGGATATCAGCAACACGGTCCTGCAGACCAGCGGAGGCGCGATCACGCTGACCGGCGCGGGCCAGGCCGGGAGTTCGGGCGTGCGGGTGTCCCAAAGCACCCTGAACGCCGGCACCGGCGCCCTCACCATCAACGGTACCACGACAGACCAGTCGCAGTATGGCGTGCTGTTGGACCGCTCCACGCTTACCAGCGGCAATGCCAACATCAACAGCGCCGATAGCGCCGTGAAGCTGGCGGGCACCAGCGTGGCAAGCACCGGAAACATCACCGTCGAAGCGTCGGGTGCCAGGACGAGCCACCACGCGCTCGAGCTCGTCAATGAAGGCGCCACGCAAACCAACATCGGCGTCAGCGGGGGCGGAACGATAAACATCACCGGCAGACTGGTGAATGGCGGTGGCAGCGCCACGGGCGGCTCTTCGGGCGGCGTGGTCGTCACCAATTCCAGCGTGACCGGCGGCACCGGCACCGTCACCATCGCCGGTGACGTAGGCATGACCGGGGTCATCGCTCAGGTGGCCCGCGGCGTACGGCTGGATTCTCTGGCCAGGATCACAGGTGCGGGCAATATCGACATCACCGGGCGTACAGGGTTGTTTTCCCTGGCAGGTACTGCCGGCGTGGAACTCGGCACCGGCTCGGAGGTATCCAGCACCGGCGGCTATATCACCGCTACCGGCCGGGCCGGTGTCAGTAGTGCCGCCACCGAGGTCAAGGGCCTGATAGCAAGAGGAAAAGTGCAGTCCGGCACCTTGCGCAGCATCACGCTGGACGGATCGTCCTCGTTAAATGCTGCCGGGATCAGCGGCTCCGGCGTCCTCATCGATGCCGGCGCAGACATCGTCGCGGGCAGGCTTGGTTTTAACAGTACGGGTTTGTTCAGTAGTTCGAACGGGGGAACGGCGAACATTACCGGCATCTCCATGGTGGGCGGCAGCATCAACTCGACCGGCGAGATCACCATGATCGGCAACCTCGGTGGGACAAGCTCTATGGGCGGGGGTCATGCCGTGAGCCTGACCGGCGGCAGCATCAACTCCAACACGGCGGCCATGACGCTGCGCGGAATGAATTTTCCTACGGGTGCAATTGCGCCGGCCGGCAGCTACGCCCTGAACATCGACGGCGCCAGCATCACCAGCGGAGGCGGTGCGATCACGCTGCTGGGCGACCGCATCAACATCGGCTCCGCCGTCAACGCGGGCGCGGGCAAGGTGCTGGTCAACACGGACATCTTCAGCGCCAACCAGCCGATCACACTCGGCGGCGCATCAGAAACCGCCGCCATGAACCTGAGCAACGCCGAGCTTAACCGGATCACCGCGTCGGTGATCGCGATCGGCAGCACTTCCAATACAGGCGGCATAGTCATCGGCAACACCGGCGGCGCGATCAACCTGGCCAGCGCACCCAGCTTGAGCCTGATAAACAGCAACGCTGCAGGTTCGGGCATCTCGCAAACAGCGGCATTCACGGTTGCCAACCTGAAGGCCGATGCACAAACCGTCATCCTGGACAACTCACTCAACCAGATCAGCCAGGTCAGCGGTCGCGCCTACGGAACGAACAATTTCGAGGTTAGCTCCTACTCTGCCTTGTCGGTGGGGACGGTGGACGGAACGGCCGGCATCACCCAGTCCGGCACCGGTCTTGTTGCGCTGCTAAGCCGCGGCGCGCTGTCGCAAACCCAGGCCATCGTCGCGAACACCTTGCAGGCCACCAGTTTCGGGGGCATGACGCTGGCCAACGCAGGCAACCAGATCCAGAATTTCGGCAGACTTAACAACAGTACATCGGGCGACATCACCCTTCGCAACACCGCCGCCACCGCCAGCTTCCAGGGCAGCTTCAACAGCGCCGGCCGCGTCGATATCGCCAACACGGGCAATATCTTGATGGTGGGCTCCTACATGCCTTTTTTGAGCAACGCCACGGGTACGACTGCGGGCACCGCCGGCTTCAGCATGGTGGCCACGGGCGGCATCAGTACGCAAACTGTCCAGACCAACATCAATCCCCTCTCGGGTGGCTCGGTCTACCTGGAGGCGGGCAACGGCAGCATAGGCGCCAGCACCGCCCGCCCCATCACCATTTACACGACCGGCCCGGTCGTTGCGGTGGCGAGCGGCGCCGGTTCACAGGTCAACCTGGACCTGGCCAACGGCGGCACCCTGGAAAACGTCAGTGCAACGGGCGCGGTGAACGTCACCGCTGCCTTCGCCCTGGCGGTCAAGACGGTGTCCGGCAGCTCGGTCACTCTCAGCTCCTCGCTCGGAGCCATCCTTGACGCCAATGGCGCGGCCAACAACATCACCAGCACCACGCTTAACGCGACCGCACGGGAAAGCATCACGCTGGGCACCAATGTGACCGGCCTGCAAACGCTGGCGACCACAGAACCTGGCGCTGCGGGCGACATCAGCCTCACTGCCGCCAATGCGCTGAGTACCAGCAATCTCGCCATCAGCACTAACGCCGGGTCTGCGCAGACAGTCAGCGTGTCATCCGCGGCCGGCATCACGGTCGACAACGCCTTCGGCAATGCGCAGGACAAGTTCAAGCTGATCACGACCGGTGGCAACATCGCCATCAACGGCGCGCTGACGGCCAGCGAACTCACGCTGAGCACCGCCGGTACCAGCACACAAACCGCGGGCATCACGGCCACCGGCCTGGAGCTGCTGGGCACGGGCAGCCACGCACTGACCAACGCCGCCAATGCGGTGACCACGCTGGCCGGCAACACAGGCAACGCCAGCTACTCGCAGGCCGGTGCGCTGGCCATTGGCACCGTCAACACAGCAGGGCTGACTGCCAGCGGCAAGGTGTTGGTGCGCACCACAGGGGCGGCCAGCGACCTCACTTTGAACAACACCGTCACCTCCGGCAGCGCGGCCAATGATTCCCTGGTGTTGGCCGCCGGGCGCAACCTTGTGAACAACGCCGGGGCTGGCGCGCTCAATCCTGGCGCGGGCGGCCGTTTCCTCGTGTATTCGACCGATCCGGCTGCCAGCACCCTGGGCGGCCTGGTTTCCACCGGCAACGCCTTTGGCCGCACCTATGCCGCCAATGCGCCCAGCGATGCGTCAATGGCCTCTCTCACCGGTAACCGCTTTGTCTACAGCGTTGTGCCGACGCTCAACGTGAGCGGCGACAACGTGAGCAAGGCATACGGCGGCGCCGACCCGGCCCTCACCTACACCGTCAACAGCGGCCTGGTGGCGGGCGACACCGCGGCAACTGCGCTGAACGGTGCGCTGTCGGCGCCCACAGGCGCTGCCACGACCAGCCCCACACATGCCATCACGCAGGGCACGCTGGCATCGGCCCTGGGTTACAACGTCGTCTATACCAACGGCACGCTGACGATGACCGGTACGCCGCCTTTGCCTGCATCCCTTTTCGGCGTGACGGCAGCGCTGGATGGGCCTTATGTGACCGCGCTCAACGCCATTGCCGGCACGGGCAATGCCATGGGTGGCGTCACGGGTGGCGCCGATAGCGCCAATGGAGATGGCACAGGCAGCATATCGAGCGCGGTGGACGACGATCCGTTCAACATACTGGATGATGGCGCGCGCATGAAGGCGTTGAATGCCGCCGCAGAGGCAGCCCGCCAGGACAGAGGCGAATAGGCGGCAGCTTGGGGAGGAGGCGGGGTAGGCGAGGCCCTGGTGGGCCTGCGGTGAGACTCTGCGCAGGCAGCCTGCACGGGTGTGGTTACCTTGCTGGCCACTGGCTTGCCTTTGGTGACTGCCAGTAAAGGCAGTACTACGCCCGGCACGCCAGACACAGTGCAGTACAGGATCGCGCTGCAAACCGTCTACCAAACCAGCCGCGAGACGGTCAACAGCGGCCCCGCCAGCTTCATTGAGCCCGACAACCGCGACGATGAGGCGGGCGGGAATGGCAACGGCAGTAACGGCAACAGCGGTGACAGCGGCAACGCCAGGCTGTCGAACTCGCTGGTCAGTATCGTCAGCTGCGGTTTATTGATGCCCAAAAGCGTTAGCCGTGCCACTTGTGAATAAACCATTTTCATGGCTCTTCATTAGCTCGGTCGGGCTGTAGCCATTTATGGGCGGGCGCAAGCAGCTATTAAAAATGTAGCAATGACTCCGCGAAAGCCAAGTCGTCCCCCAACGATGGCAAGCTGGACGCGCGGCCTGGCCATTTCGGAGCCTGCAGGGAATCCCTGGTTGGGCTGAGCGCTTACATCAATTGGGGCGCCGTTGGGCGACGGATTAGGGTGGGCCTCATAGCGCATTTGTGCTACAGGCAAAACCGGCAGATATAGTTACGATTGGTTTCATGTCCCTAAAAATGGGGACATACAGGATGAGCTGTCTCTGCGACATTGCCGGAGCGGTCACGCTGGACGTACTGCATCCGCAGTATGGCTGCATGAGAGTCGGGTACACACAATTGCAGGATGTCGCCCGGGGCATCGAAGCCATGGCCCGGGGGGGTGATGGGGTGTATGGATGGTCAGCTGCCATGAAGGAGCAGTGGCTTGTGTTGGATGAGCATTAAAAAAGTAGAGCGAAAAAATGAAACAGAATTCGTTACCCCTTTCCGCGCTGGCTTCAGCCCTGTTGGTAGCTTTGCATACCGGCGCCTGGGCGCAGACTGCCCCAGTCCCTGACGCCGGCCAGGTGCTGCGCGACCTGCAGCAGGCGCCCGCCTTGCCGCCGCCACAGAGCGTTCCGCTGCAGCGCATCGAAGAGTCAGCCGACCCCAGCCAGAAAGGCGAGGCGAGGGTGCTCGTCAAGTCCATCACCATCACCGGCAACCAGGAAATCCCGTCCAGCGAACTTCAGCCCCTGGTGGCCGGCCTCATAGGCGCGGAGCGCTCGCTGAGCCAGCTCAATGCCGCCGCCCGCCGCATCACGGCCTACTACCGCAGCCGGGGGTTTGCCGTGGCCCGCGCTTATTTGCCCGCGCAGGACATCACCGACGGCGCCGTCACCATCAGCGTGATTGAAGGGCGCATTTCCAGCCACAAGATCAACAACCAGTCGCTGCTGAGTGACGAACGCGCGCAGGCCTACCTGGGCCAGGTCAAGGACGGCGACGTCATCAAGTCCGACCAGATTGACCGCGGCCTGTTGCTGCTGCAGGACACGCCCGGCGTCAGCACCTCGCGCGCCACGCTGCAGCCCGGCGCCAGCGTGGGGACGTCCGAGCTGCTGATTGAGGTCAACCCGGCCAAGCCCTACAGCGGCAATGTCGTGGTCGACAACTACGGCAGCCGCTACACCGGCGAATACCGCGTGGCCGGTACGTTCAACCTCGTCAGCCCGCTGAAGATCGGTGACCAGCTCACCGTCAATGCACTGACCAGCGGCCGCAACCTCAGCTTCACGCGATTGGCCTACCAGTTGCCTGTGGGCAGCGACGGCCTCAAGGTAGGCGCCGCCTACTTCGACACCCGCTACAAGCTGGGCCAGGAGTTTGAAACCCTGCAGGCCCATGGCACGGCCACCTCTGCCAGCCTGTTTGCCGCTTACCCCTTCATCCGCAGCCAGCTTAAAAACCTGAACGGCACAGTGTCGGTGGAAGACAAGCAGCTCAAAGACTATGTAGACGCGACCTCTACCTTCACACCCAAGAAAGTCCTGGTCACCACCTTTGGCCTTTCAGGCAACCTGCAGGATGCCCTGGGCGGCGGGGGCATCACCGGCCTGGACCTGTCGGTAGCGATGGGCAACCTGCGCATCAACTCGCCCACCGCATTGGCCATTGACGCGGCCTCGGCACAGTCCAATGGCAGCTACACCCGTGTTTCTTATGGCGCCAGTCGCTTGCAGCGCTTTACCGACAGCACCTTCCTGGCCGTGTCAGTGACGGGCCAACTGGCCAGCAAAAACCTGGATTCATCCGAGAAGTTCTCATTGGGCGGCGTCAACGGGGTGCGCGCCTATCCGCAGGGTGAGGCTGGCGGCGATGAAGGCTACCGCGGCACGGTTGAGTTGCGCCACAACGTGATGGCCAATGTGCAGGCTACCGTGTTCTATGACTGGGGCAAGGTCACCATCAACCGCAACCCTTTCGGCGCGGCGGCCTCCAACAGCCGCCAGCTGGCCGGCGCGGGCTTTGGCCTGAATGCCAGCCTGGCGGGTGTGCAGCTGCGTTCTTCGCTGGCCTGGCGCACTGACGGCGGACTGCCGACTTCCATCCCGGCCTCGTCGGCCAAGCGGCCCACGCTGTGGCTGCAGGCGTCCATGGCGTTCTGACGGGCCTGGTATCTGAAGCCTGCCGGCGGTTCTCAAATCTCCGAAGTAAATCGGGTTTTTGGCTAATAAGGACGGGCGCAAGCAGCTATCAAAAACATAGCGCCATCGTGGCGCCGCCTTGCAAGTTGCTGTGTGAAAGCATCGCGGCCTGGCGATCTGGGACGCGGTGGAACAAGGGGCGCAAACTATCGCGCGCTGGACGCGCTGAAAAAATAGCGCGCCGAGGTTTCCAGGACGCGCAAGGCGTTTGCCCTGACATCGCTTGAGAGCTGCTTAGGGGCTTGTACGTAAAACGGCCAGTTGGCAGAGGTGCGGCCCTGTGGTGGCCGGGTAAACGGAATGACCGGAGTGACTGGCGTGGCCAGGGTGACAGGGGTGAAGGGTGGCCTGGTGGGCGGGTCATGTAGAAGCTGCATGTCAGTCTCTGGGTTGGGTTGTTCTATGGAATCACTTTGAAGAACAATGGTACTGTACATATATACAGTCTTCAACTATGATTTACCCATGGACACAAACACCCCACCCGAATGGATTGCCCGCTGCGCTGAAAGGCTGCACCAGCGATGGCACACCGTCGGGCCTGACCAGCTTGAAGAGGTCGCAGCAGTCATCTGGCAGGACGTGAACCTGCGGCGCATGGCGCCCGCTGACGCCGCGGCGCTGTGGCTCAAGCCGGTTGTGCCGGCCCCAGATGGGACATAGCGGGCCGGCCGCAAGCGGCGCGGCGCGCAGCGGCCTTACTTTTTCATTTCGTCCTTGCCCATGGCGTCCTTGGCCATGGGGTCTTTTTTCATCTTGTCTTTTTTGGCCATGGCCATCTTGTCGTCCTTCTTCATGCCGTCCTTCGCCATGGCATCTTTACCCATGGCATCTTTCGCCATCGGATCCTTGGCCATGGCATCTTTTTTCATCGCATCCTTCTTCATGCCGTCTTTGGCCATGGCGTCTTTGCCCATGGCGTCCTTTTTCATCGCGTCTTGCGCCATGGCACTGCCGCCGGCGAAGAGCATGCAGGCAGACAGGAGGGTTGCAGTCAATTTGTTCATGGTGTTGTCCTTGAGTGGTAGTGAATGAATGGATTGTTGAAAAAAGGCAATCGTTAAATGATTGCCCGCGTTGCAGGGTCTCTGAGCAGCGCTCAGCTACCTCCGAACCAGTTGTAGCCCTGGTCTTCCCAGTAGCCTCCAGGGTAGGTGTTGGTGACAAAAATCGCCTGGATGTGTTTGGGGTTCTTGTAGCCCAGCTTGGTGGGCATGCGCAGCTTCATCGGGAAGCCGTATTTGGGTGGCAGCGGCTGCCCGTCGTAAGTCAGCGCCAGCAGGGTTTGCGGGTGCAGCGCGGTGGGCATGTCGATGCTGGTGAAGTAGTCGTCGGCGCATTTGAAGCCGACGTACTTCGCGCTCAGGTCGGCGCCCACATGACGCAGGAAACTGCCGAAGTGCACGCCGCCCCATTTGCCGATCGCGCTCCAGCCTTCCACGCAGATGTGGCGGGTGACCTGGTCCACCTGTGCCATGGCGCGCAACTCGGGCAACGCCCATTTGCGCCTGTCGGACACCATGCCCGTGACTTCCAGCCGGTAGCTGCTTTCTTCGATTTCCCGGATTTCGTCCTCGCCGTAGTAGGCGTTAAAGGGGAAAGGCCGGGTGATCATGGATTCGGGGTAGGTCGGCGCCAGGCGGTTGGGATCAAACAGCAAGCCCTGCACCTCGTCGTTGATGCGCGAGATCTTGCCGAGAGCGGTGTTGACGCTTTCGCTGTCGTCCAGCATGCAGCCGGTCAGCATGGAAAGACCGCCCAGCGTGAGCGAGGTGCGTAAAAAATTGCGGCGTGCCGTACCGAGCTTGCGGGTGTGGGCAATGCGCGCAACAGCTTCGTCCAGCACGGCGGCGCTGTCGATGTCCATACGGGGAGGGGGCTTGATGATCATGGGTAATCCTTGCGCTTTGCGGCGGTTGGGCTGTTCGGCGGGTCAGCGGCCGCGAACCATATAGACGAGGGTGCGCGGCACCAGCGCCACCATCACCAGGTGAACCGCGACGAATGCGGCCAGCGCGGCCATGGCGAAAAAGTGAACCAGCCGTGCGCCTTCGTAGCCGCCCATCAGTTCGCGCAGGAGCGGAAACTGCACAGACTTCCAGAGCACCAGGCCGGAAACGACGAGCAGGACACTGTCCACCATGACGAAGAGATAGGCCAGGCGCTGCACGGTGTTGTAGTGGCTGGGGTCGGCATGGGCCAGCTTGCCCTTGAGGGCAGCGAGCAGGTCGGCGACCAGCGCCCTGGGTGAAAGCGGAAAGAATTTGTGAAAGAGCCTGCGTGTGACGATGTTGAACGCCAGATAGAGCAGGCCATTAAAGAACAGCAGCCACATGGCCGCAAAGTGCCACTGCAGCGCGCCGCCCAGCCAGCCGCCCAGCGTGAGGTCTTTGGGAATGCTGAAGCCCAGGAAGGCCGTGGCGTTGTAGATGCGCCAGCCGCTCATCATCAGCACGACCACGGCCAACGCATTGAGCCAGTGCATGGCGCGCAACCAGCCGGGGTGGATGATCTGCCGGGAAGTGTTCATGAAATGCTCCTCTTGTGCTGGCCGCAACGCCCGGGTTTCCAGTGGACTGCCGGGATTTCCGCCGCAGTCTTGCTGCGTGTTGCTGTTTGGTCGGGCCGGGCGGGCGCTTCTTACAGGCTGATTGCATTTATTTGCAAAAAGGGCCCCGGGCTGGCTGGATGGCCATGGGTTGGCTGGCGCCTAAAATCGGCCGGTGTCCCTGCCCAAACCCGCAATAGAGTCAAGATGCACCGCTACAAAAGACTGATCGCCGTGGTCGCGTTTCTGGGGCTGCTGCTGGCGGTGTTCCAGCTTTCCGGTTTGCGCGACAACTTCAGCCTGACCTTCTTGCACCAGAAATTCCTGGACAACGAAGTCAGCGGCTTGCTGATTTTTATCGCGCTGTTTGCGCTGGGCAACCTGATCCAGATCCCCGGCTGGATTTTTCTGGCCGCGGCTGTGCTGGCGCTCGGCGAGATGTGGGGTGGCCTGGCAACTTACCTCGCAGCCGTGATCTCATGCGCCTTCACCTTCTGGCTGATTCGCCTGATGGGCGGGGACGCTTTGCGGCAGATCAAGGGTCAGTGGGCTCAACGCATGCTGGCTCAGCTGGACGCGCGGCCGGTGGCGAGCATTGTGGTGCTGCGCTTGCTGCTGCAGACCGTACCGGCGCTGAATTACGCGCTGGCAATGTCAGGGGTGAAGTTTCGTGACTACCTGGTGGGCACCCTGCTGGGCCTGCCGCTGCCGATTGCGCTGTACTGCGTGTTTTTTGATTACCTGGCGCGGGTGTTGAAGGTGCCGGGGTACTGAACCTAAACGGCGTTGCCTGCCATGCGGGAAAAGAAGGGCAGCGCAATCGCTGCCGCAAGAGAGAAGAAAAAAACCAGCCCATAGGTCATCAGGGCGAGCAAGGCTCCGCCTTTCAATTCAAGGGGTGCACCCGCCCTTGTTCTGGCTCGCGAGCCGAGCCACCATGCACCCAGACCCAGTTGTGCCGCCAGTCCGGTGGCCAGGTCCACAAGGGATTGGCGTATGGGGTCCGAGCCGGCGCCCAGCGACCTGACAACAGCACCGACGGCGAACAGAACCATGAACAGGACAACACCGAAAATGAATGCGTGTTTCCAGCTCAGTTGCGTACGGCGATAAAGCCAGGCCGCCAGTTTGACGCAGACAACATACGAAAAAATGGTGAATGCAATCGGGACAAGGCCGGGAAGTTCTGGCATGCGTCAATCTCCGCAGTCAAGGGCCTTGCCCAGCACATGCTGGTAGACCGCCAGGTCTTGCGCCGAAAAGCAGCAGAACACCACTTCCGTCAAGGAAGAGGGTTGCTGCAGAGCCTGGCGCACGCTGGCCACTGCGACCTGGGCAGCCAACTCAATCGGGTAGCCGTAAATGCCGGTGCTGATGCTGGGGAAGGCCATCGACGTAACGCCTTTGGCTGCCGCGATTTCCATGGCGCGCCTGTAGCAGGAGGCCAGCAACTCAGGCTCGCCGTTGCCGCCACCGCGCCAGACCGGACCCACCGTGTGGATGATGAACTTCGCCGGGAGCCGGTAGCCTTTGGTGGCTTTGGCCTCGCCGGTTTTACAGCCGCCCAGCAGGCGGCATTCATGGACCAGTTCAGGCCCTGCAGCGCGATGAATGGCACCGTCGACACCGCCGCCGCCCAGCAGCGATGAATTGGCAGCGTTGACGATGGCGTCAAGCTGCAGTTTCGTGATGTCGGCCTGGACGGCTCGGAGGGTTGCAGGCATGGCGACCTCTCTGGATGGCTGAACCTTGCTGGGAGAAACGCGTGCCCGCAGGAGCGGGCGCGCGCTGTCTCACAACACCTTGCTCAAAAAGCGCTTGGTACGCTCTTCCTTGGGGTTGTCAAAGATCTCCGCCGGTGAGCCCTCTTCGATCACCAGGCCTTCGTCGATGAACATCACGCGGTCGGCCACCTGGCGGGCAAAACCCATTTCGTGGGTGACGACCACCATGGTCATGCCTTCTTCGGCCAGGGCCTGCATCACGGCCAGCACTTCGCCGACCATTTCGGGGTCGAGCGCAGAGGTGGGTTCGTCAAACAGCATGATGCGCGGCTGCATCGCCAGCGCACGGGCAATTGCCACGCGCTGCTGCTGCCCGCCCGAAAGCTGGTTGGGGTAGGCGTCGATCTTTTCGAGCAGCCCGACCTTGACCAGCAGTTCACTGGCACGGTTGCGCGCCTCCAGTGCCGTCAGCTTGCGCACCTTGGTGGGCGCCAGCGTGATGTTTTCCAGCACGGTTTTGTGTGGAAACAAATTGAAGCGCTGGAACACCATGCCGATTTCCGAGCGCAGGGCATCGACGTCGGTCTTGGGTTCGTGCACCGACACGCCGTGCACCAGCACCTCGCCGCCGCTGGCGTCTTCCAGTCCGTTCAGGCAGCGCAAAAAAGTGCTTTTGCCCGAGCCGGAAGGGCCGATGACGCAGACGACTTCGGTGGCCTTGATGGCGCAGTCGATGCCGCGCAATACCGGCGTGTGGCCAAACTGCTTGGTCAGCCGCTTAACGCGAATCACCTCGTCCATAACGAGCCTCCAGTTTTTTGACAAGGTAAGCCAGGCCCAGCGTCAGCACCCAGTACATGAGGGAGATGGTGAGGTAGGGCTCCCAGTAGCGCGAATAGGCGCCGGCGACGGTGCGCGCGGCGTAGGCCAGTTCGGCCAGACCAATCGCCGAGATCAGCGACGAGTCTTTCAGCAGCGAGATCGCGTTGTTGCCCAGCGGCGGCAGCATGCGGCGAAAAGCCTGCGGCAGCACGACGTGGTACATGGTGCGCGGAAAAGACATGCCCAGCGAACGCGAGGCTTCGACCTGGCCCTTGTCGATGGACTGGATGCCGGCGCGGAAGATCTCGGAAATGTAGGCGCCGGCATTGAGCGTGAGCGCCACGATACCGGACAGGAAGGCGCCGTAGTTCTGCTTGATGTCGCGCGCTGTCTCGCCCGAGATGATCAGGCCGTCAGTCGGGTTGATGAACAGCGGCAGCACTGCGAAGTGGATCAGCAGGATCTGCACGAACAACGGCGTGCCGCGGAAAAAGCTGACGTAGACGGTAGAGGGCCAGCGCAGGGCGTATTTGCAGATCGCGCGCGCGGGCGAGTGGCGCGATTCGGCCACGCGCGCCATGCCGACCGCCAGGCCCAGCAAGGTGCCCTGCACGATGCAGATCAGTGTCACCATGATGGTCATCTGCAGGCCGCGCCAGAACAGCACGCTGTACTCGGCAATGATGTCGGCCCGGAACCAGCCGAACCAGAGGACGTGTTCCATAAGGAGGTGTCCTGATGTTTACTGGGCGGGCAACGCGGGAGCGTCGGCCTGGAACCATTTCTTGTAGATGGCGGCGTAGCTGCCGTCGGCCTTGACGGCGGCCAGGCCTGCGTTGAGTTTGTCCTGCAGCGCCTTGTTGCCCTGTTTCACGACGATGCCGAAGTATTCCTTGGGAAAGCTCGCGTCGCTGACGGTCTTGAGCTGTTTGTGTTCCTGGGCGCGAAAGGCGATCACCCCGTTGTCGCCGATGGCGGCGTCCAGGCCGTTGTTGGCCAGCTCGGAGATCACGACCGGGGTGCTTTCAAAGCGGCGGATGTCGGGGTTGGTCTTGCCGAATTCGCGCGAAGCCATGTCGTCGCCGGTGCTGCCGGTGACCACGCCGATTTTTTTGCCGGCAAGGTCTTTCAGGCTCTTGGCCGTGCTGTTGCTGTGCACGGCGATCAACTGGCGGGCTTCGAAGTAGGGGGCGGTGAAGTCGTAGGACTGCTTGCGCTTGTCGTTGATGGTGACGCCCGAGATGACCAGGTCCACATCGCCGTTGTTGAGGGCCGCGAAGATGCCGGTCCAGGGGGTGTTGACGATCTTGATCTGCAGGCCGGATTTCTGGGCGATGGCTTTGATCATGTCTACGTCATAGCCGACAATTTCCTTGGTCGGGCTTTCATAGGCAAACGGACGGTAGGTGGCGCTGGAGCCGACGACCAGCTCCCTGTTTTGGGCCTGGGCTGCGCCCAGCGCACAGGTAAGCAAGCCGGCTGTCGCGGCAATTTTTTGCAGAATGTTCATGGTTGTGTCCAGAGGATCTGAGTGAGGGAAACGCTCGCCGGCTCGCGGAGAGGCCGAAAAGCGAAAGTAGCCAATGGTAACGCGTGCAAAAGCCGTGCCTGGCGCGTTCCGGGCAGGGTTTTCGCGGGGGACGATGCAGGGATGGGCGGGCAGCGGGCCCGCGATGCCTGACCGGTTCTAGGCCCTGAGCTGTTTGTTAAAAAACGCCAGGGTGCGCTCCCACGCCAGCTTGGCCGCGGCGGCGTCATAACGCGGCGTGGTGTCGTTGTTGAAGCCGTGTTGCGTGCCCGGGTACTGGTAGGCGGTGTAATTCGCACCTGCCGCCTTGAGTGCCGCCTCGTAGGCAGGCCATGCGGCATTGATGCGCTCATCCACCGCAGCGAAATGGATCAGCAGCGGTGTCTTGACCTTGGCGGCATCTTCCGCTGCCGGCAGGTTTCCGTAGAAGGGAACGGCTGCGCTGAGCTCCGGCAGGCGCGTGGTGAGTGTGTGCGACATGCCGCCGCCATAGCAGAACCCGACCACACCCAGCTTGCCGGTGCAGTCGTCCCGGCTCTTGAGCCAGGTGGTGGCCGCCACGAAATCCTCCACGCACTTTCGCTGGTCCAGTTTGGCGAACAACTCGCGCGCCTTGTCTTCGTCGCCGGGGTAGCCGCCCAGGGGGGTGAGTGCGTCGGGTGCGAAGGCGATGAAGTTGTCCAGCGCCAGCCGGCGGGTGATGTCTTCAATATGCGGGTTGAGGCCGCGGTTTTCATGAATGACAAGCACGCCGGGCAGTTTGCCGGTGGCATTGGCAGGCCTGGCCAGATAGCCTTTGACTGTGCCTGAGCCGGCGGACGACGGATAGCTGACCATGTCGGTCTTGATGCGTTTGTCATCCCGGGCAATTTGCTGCCCCGCGGCAAAATCGGGGCTGAGGGCGGCCAGCAGGGCTGTTGCGGTCAGGCCGGCGGTGGCGAATTTCTGGGCGCGCTCCAGGAACCCGCGCCTGTCAATGGTGCCGTGGACATAGGCATCAAACAGAATCAGCAGTTCCTGGTCAAAATCCTGGGCGGTCTTGCGTGGCATGTTGGGCTCCTGCAAAAAATCGAGCATACCGATTCGTGGCCTGCGTGGCAAAGGTCATCGTCAACCCGCGGGGCCGCAGTGTTTTGCGGCGCCATCCGGATGCTATGAAAAATATAGCTGCTTGCGCACGGCGGGGTTGGGCTGGAGGCTCTTTTTGTGCCTGAAACCCCTGGAAAACCGGCAAAACCTGTTTTAATAACGCACCGGGACGCTGGCCTGAATTGACAGGGCGTCCGTTCTGTGACTCACTGGGGTCGCTGTTCGCACTGCCTGGCTTCGGCGGCATCCCCAATCGATAGAGGAGAACTGCATCTTGAACCTGATTTCCTGGCTGATGACGTTGCTGGGCGTCGCCGTGGGCGCGCTTGCAGGTGTTTTGCTGTATGCCGCCTGGCTGCGCAAAAGCGCGAGTGCGAAGCTGCGGATACCCCACAAATGGCCGCTGCGTGCCCGCGGGGTGGTTACCAACGATGAATACGAGGTATGGAAATGGCTGCGAAGCACTTTCCACGACCACGCGGTGATGGTCAAGCTGCCGGTGCTGCGCTTTACCATTCCGCTGGAAAAAGACAAGGAAAAGGAAAAAGACAAGGAAAAAACCGAACGCCTGCTTGAGCTGCTCAATGGCGTCTACACGACTTTCACCATCTGCACCCTGGATGGCAAAGTCGTCGGTTGCGTGGATTTGCGCGGCAAACGTGATGTGAGCAAGGCCACCCGCCAGCTCAAGGAGACACTGCTGTCGGATTGCGGCATTGCCTACACCTCCATCAAGGCCGGCCGTCCTCCCACGGTCAGCGCCATGCGTGCCGCCTTCCTGGGGGAAATTCCGGAGGAGCTGGTGCAGGAGCACCAGGAAACCCGCGGCGGCGACAGCAGTTTCCACGCCGACCTGGAATCTTTCACCCGGGAACGTGTCAAGGCCGCCAAGGACGCCGCGCTCAAGGAACTCAACAAGGACAACCAGCCCGAATCCCCGCGAGCGGCGGCTACCCGCAATGTCGGTTTCAACCCCGATGGCACCGGCGGCATTCGCATCGACAAGAACGACCGTTTTGCGACGCAGTGGGAAGACTCCTTCACCCAACCCGCCGACGCGCGGCCGGCCAGGATCGAATAGGGGACGCGGCAATGAGCGCTGCGCAAAGGCAGCTGCCCGCGAGCGGCGGTCAGAGGAAAACGCTGCCGTGAGCAGGCTGGGGCATACCCGGGACAAGATCTACAAAACTGTGGCGCGGCAGCTCCACGGGGTGGTGCCGTGCTGGGTGTGCGGCGAACACGTTACGCCCCAGGCCGCCACCCTGGAGCACATCCTGCCCCTGAGCGAAGGGGGCAACAGCCATGCAGAAAACCTGGCGATCAGCCATGAAGTCTGCAACGGCCAGCGGCACGCAGCGGGCGCCGTTCCGGCTTCTGCCGCCTCGCCGGGACAGGTGCAGAGGCGCAAGTCCCCGCTTCTTGCCTCCAACCCATGACCTCTTGCTTCCGGTACCTGTTTCGGGTTGTGCTTGCCCTGCTGCTGGTGGGTGCCGGGCCATTGGTTTGGTCGCAGCCGCAGGAGCCCGCGCAGGAGCGCACCGGAGCAGGGGAGATCATCATCGGCGGCGACGACAGATATGTACTGTCCCAGTCGTTTACCTACCTTGAAGACGCCGGCGGCGAGCTGACACTGGCCGACCTTTTGAAACCGGATGCCCAGGCCCGCTTTCAGCCGGTGCCGCAAACCGGCTCGGCCACCAACTTTGGTTTGACCAGCTCGGCCATCTGGCTGCGCGTGAACCTGCAGACCGAACGCAGCACACCCGCAGACTGGATGCTGGAGCTGGCCTATCCGCCGCTGGACCGGCTGGAGCTGTATTCACCGGACGGCAAGGGCGGCTTTGTGTGGCAGGTGGGCGGTGACCTGTTGCCTTTTGCCGATCGGGCCGTGGTGCACCGCAACCATGTGATGCCGGTGCGTCTCAAGCCCGGTGCCGTCAATACGCTCTACCTTCGGGTAACGTCGGACGGCACAGTGTCTGCGCCCGTTCGTCTCTGGCAGCCTGCAGCGCTGTGGCGGCACGACCAGGCTGAGTACGCCACGATCAGCCTCTACTTTGGTTTGCTGGTCGGGCTCTTTTTCTACAACCTGCTGCTGTTTTTTTCGGTGCGTGACCGGGCCTACCTGATCTATGTGGCGTTTGTCGGCTGCATGGCCATCGCGCAGGCCGCGCTGACAGGTTTTGGCGCGCAATTCATCTGGCCGGGCCTTACCTGGTGGAACAGCATTTCGCCCCCTGCGGGCATGGCGGCGACCGCCTCTTTCGGCATTCTGTTTGCACGCAGCTTTCTTTCCAGTGCACTCAAGATGCCCCGCATGGACCGCTTTATAAAGGCGCTGGTGGGTGGCTGGCTGCTGACCCTGCTGGCCGCTTTTACGATGCCTTATGTGGTGTCTTCATGGATGGTGACCGTGCTGGCGGTTCTCAGTGTCACCACGCTGGTCGCGGTGGGTTTGCTGAGCGTGCGCATGGGGCATCCCGGGGCCCGGTATTTCCTGGCGGCATGGGCCCTGCTGCTGGTGGGTGTGGTGACGCTGGCGTTGCACAACACGGGTGTCCTGCCGTCGAATGTACTCACGGCCAATTCGCTGTTGATCGGGTCGGCGCTGGAAATGGTGGTGCTGTCGTTTGCGCTGGCGGACCGCATCAACGTCACCCGGCAGGAAAAAGAGCAGGCCCAGGCCCGCATCATGGCTGAGCAATCCATGGTGGAGGCCTTGAGCGTTTCCCAGGAAAACTTTCGCACCCTGCTGAAAGAGCGCGAAATGATCCTGGAAAATTCCATTGTGGGCATTGCCTTCCTGACACCGGATGGCCGCTTTCGCTGGGCCAACCAGGCCATGCTCAAGGTATTCGGTGCAGGCAGCAATCCATTGACCTCAATGGAGCCGTTTTACCTGTCGCGTGAGCAGTACCTGACGGTGGGCGGTGAAGTGGCCGCCTGCGTGAGCCGCGGTGAAAACTACGAAGGCGAAATCCAGGTCCGGCAGTTTGACGGCACCTTGATCTGGGTGTCGCTGTCGGGCAAGTCCGTTGCCGAACGCGACCTTTCGCAGGGCACGGTATGGGTGATCATCAACATCACGCAGCGCAAGGAACTGGAGGCCAAGCTGCTGCGGACATCCTCGGAGCGCGAAGCCATTCTTAATAGCGCGCTGGTGGGCATTGTGCTGTCGGTGAACCGGCGCCATGAGTGGGTCAACGAGAAATTCGCCCAGATGATCGGCGGCCCGCGCGAAGAACTGATGGGGCAGTCGTCCAGCTATATCCATCCCGACCTTGCCACCTGGGAGCAGTTCGGCAAGGAAGCGCGTGAGATGCTGATTGCCACCGGCAGTTATATCAATGAACGCCAGCTCAGAAGGCGGGACGGACAGCTCTTCTGGGTGCAGATGGCCGGCAGTTGTGTTCAGCCCCATGACCCTGATTCAGGTGTGATCTGGGCGTTTCTTGACATCACCGAACGCAAGAAATCAGAGGAAGACACACGCGAGGCCCTTGAGCAGCAAAAGGCGCTCAATGAACTGCGCACCCGCTTCGTGGCCATGACCAGCCATGAGTTCCGGACGCCGCTGTCTGGCATTCTTTCCGCCGAGGAATTGCTCAGGCATTACGGCAGCCGCTTGCCTGAGTCGGAAAAACTGGAGATTCTGGACAGCATTGCTGCCGGCGTGAAACGCATGACGGGCATGTTGGACCGCGTGCTGCTGCTGGGCAAGGCCGATGCCCAGATGCTGGAGTTTGAACCGCATCCGCTGGACCTGCACAGGCTGTGCCATCAATTGGTGGAAGAGGCGCGCACCCAGCAACCGGACAGCCTGTGCGAGTTGCAGCTGGATTATTCCGCCGGGGCGGGAGAAGGCCTGTACGACGAGAAGCTCCTGCGCCACATCTTCAGCAACCTGCTCTCCAATGCGGTCAAGTACTCGCCGCTGGGCGGTCTTGTGCGGTTCACCGTGAGCATCGATCAGGACACGACCGTCATGGAGGTGGCGGACGAGGGCATCGGTATTCCGGAGGACGAGTTGCCGCACCTGTTCGAATCTTTTCACCGCGCCAGCAACGTGGGCACCATCCAGGGCACCGGCCTGGGCCTGGCGATTGTGCGCAACGCGGTCGACATCCACGGCGGCACCATCGATGTGCACAGCAGCGCGGGCTCGGGAACCACCTTCATCGTGCGCCTGCCAGCCAGGCACTGAGTGATCCACATGACTCCCGTAATCCACAGGCGCCGGTTGCTTCAGTCGCTGGCGGCGGCGGGTGCTGGTTTTTACCTGCCACCCAGGGCATCGGCCCAGCAACGGCTGACCGGAAATCCTTTCACGCTGGGCGTGGCCAGCGGTTCACCCGCCCATGACTCGGTGGTGCTCTGGACGCGGCTGCTGCTGGACAATGATGCGGCCGTGCGCTTGCAGCCGGTAGCCGTGCGCTGGGAGATTGCGCACGACGATCATTTTTCGCGCATCGTGCAAGCCGGTCAGGTCCATGCGGTACCCGGTCTGGCGCACTCGGTGCATGTGGAGGTGCAGGGCCTGGAGGCCGATCGCTGGTATTTCTACCGCTTCGCGGTGGGCGAGGCGGTGAGCGCCACCGGCCGCACCCGCACCTTTCCGGCGCCCGATGCCGCTGTGGGGCGGCTGCGGCTGGCCTATGCCTCTTGCCAGCGCTGGGAACACGGCTACTACAGCGCCTACCGCCATATGCTTGCTGAAGAGCTTGATCTCGTGCTCTTCCTGGGCGACTACATCTACGAATACCCCAACGCCGGCCAGCCGGTGCGTGTGCCCACGGGCGGCTGGGTGCTCACGCTGGACGACTACCGCCAGCGCTATGCCATGCACAAGGGCGACGCCGACCTGCAAGCCATGCATGCAACCTGCCCCTGGCTGGTGACGTGGGATGACCACGAGGTGCAAAACGACTACGCGGGCGCCACACCCGGCAACAGCGGGCCGCCGGCGCCGGACTTTGCCGCCCGCCGCGCCGCCGCTTACCAGGCTTTTTATGAACACATGCCCGTGCGCGCTTCGGCGCTGACGCGGGCCGTGGCCGGCCTGGCAAGCGGCGCAGAAATGCGCATTTACCAGCGCGTTCCCTACGGCCGCCTGGCCTCGCTCTACATGCTGGACGCCCGCCAATACAAGGATGCGCAGGCCTGCACGCGTGACGGGAAAACCGGCTCCAGCACACTGAACCCCGCCACCTGCGCTGCCTGGAAAGATCCGGCCCGCAGCATGCTGGGGAGGCAGCAGGAAAGCTGGCTGGACGCTGAATGGAGCCGGGCCGCCAGCAAGGAAAGCAGCTGGAATCTGGTCGGCCAGCAATCGCTTTTTGGTCAGCGGGACTTTCGCCGTGGGCCTGAGCAGGTTTTCTGGAACGACGGCTGGGACGGTTATGCAGCGGCGCGTACGCGCTTCACGGACTCCCTGCGCAAGCACGCCGTTGCGAACCCGGTCATCCTGGGCGGCGATGTGCATGAAAACTGGGTGGGCCACGTCAAGGCCGACTACGCGGATGCGGCCAGCCCGTCCGTGGGCACGGAATTCTGCGGCACCAGCATCACGTCCCGCTCTGCCGGCAACGCGAAAATTCCGGACTACCTCGCCGAGAATCCGCACTTTGTATTTGCGGACTCAGAACGCAAAGGCTACGGCGTGGTGGAACTGACCCCGCGCAAGCTCACTACCACCTTGCGCGTGGTGAGCGACGTGACGCGCGCCGACAGCGGCGTACAAACGCTGGCGCAGTTTGCGGTGCAGGCGGGACGCCCGGTGGTCGAGAAAGCCTGAATCCGGCATGAGTGCAGCAGGCTCCGGGTTCAGGTATTTTGAGGCTTTTTCGTAAGAAAAATCGGGCTCTAGCCCTTTCAGTGCATGCGCGAGCAGCTATTAAAACAATAGCAAACGAGTACTCGCCCCAGATGAGTACTAAGGCGCGGGCACCCGGTGCGGCCAGCAGCGTCAAGCCGCCAGCTCTTCTTCTTCCAGGTTGTCGCTCAGAAAACCGCCGCTCTGGTGCGCCCAGAGCCGTGCATACAGGCCGCCATTGGCCAGCAGGCTGCGGTGGTCGCCTTCTTCGACGATGCGCCCCTGGTCGAGCACGATCAGCCTGTCCATCGCGGCGATGGTCGAGAGGCGATGGGCGATGGCGATCACCGTCTTGCCCTGCATCAAAGTGTTCAGGCTGCTCTGGATGGCGACTTCGACTTCGGAGTCGAGTGCGCTGGTGGCTTCGTCCAGCAGCAGGATGGGCGCGTCCTTGAGCATCACGCGCGCAATTGCGATGCGCTGGCGCTGCCCGCCCGAGAGCTTCACACCGCGTTCGCCCACATGGGCGTCGTAGCCGTGGCGGGCGTGCGGATCGGTCAGGTCGGCGATGAAGGTGTCGGCTTCGGCACGCCGTGCGGCCAGGCGCATGTCGTCGTCGGTGGCGCCGGGGCGGCTGTAGGTGATGTTGTCGCGCACCGAACGATGCAGCAGAGAGGTATCTTGCGTCACCATGCCGATGTGGCTGCGCAGGCTGTCCTGCGTCACGGTAGCAATGTCCTGGCCGTCGATCAGGATGCGCCCGCCGTCGAGGTCATAAAACCGCAGCAGCAGGTTGACCAGCGTCGATTTGCCCGCGCCGGAGCGTCCGATCAGGCCTATCTTTTCGCCAGGTCTGACGGTCAGCGTCAGCTGGTCGATCACCGGTTTGTTCTTGCCGTAGCTGAAGTTCACGGCTTCAAAGCGCACTTCGCCGCGCGGCACGTCCAGTGCGGCCGCACCTGGCGCGTCCACGATGGTGTGCGGCCGCGAAAGCGTGTTGATGCCGTCCTGCACGGTGCCCACGCTTTCAAAGAGGCTGGTGGTCTCCCACATGATCCAGTGCGACATGCCCTGCAAACGCAGCGCCATGGCAGTGGCCGCGGCCACCGCACCCGCGCCGACCTGGCCCAGGTGCCACAGCCACAGCGAGGTGCCGGCCATGCCGAGGATCAGTCCCATGCTGAGCGTGTGGTTGACGATCTCGAATGCGCTGACCAGGCGCATCTGGGTGTAGCCGGTCTTCATGAACTCGCTCATGGCGTCGCGCGCGAAGCCGGCTTCGCGCCGGGTGTGCGAAAACAGCTTGACGGTGGTGATGTTGGTGTAGGCGTCGGTGATGCGGCCTGTCATCAATGAGCGGGCGTCGGCCTGCTGCTTGCCGATGCGGCCCAGCCGCGGCACAAAGTAATAGAGGCTGGCGATGTAGAGCGCCAGCCAGACCAGGAAGGGCGCCACCAGCTTCGTGTCGAAGGCCGCGGCCAGCACCGTCATGGTGGCGATGTATACACCCATGGCCACCAGCACGTCGGCCAGCACGAAGAGCGTGTCGCGCACCGCCAGTGCGGTCTGCATGACCTTGGTGGTCAGCCGGCCGGCGAATTCGTCCTGGTAGAAGGACATGCTTTGCCCGAGCATCAGGCGGTGAAAGTTCCAGCGCAGCCGCATCGGGAAGTTGATGGCCAGCGTCTGGTGCTTCACGGTGGTCTGCAGCGCCACGGCGGCGATGCTGGCCACCACGATGAAGGCGAGCCAGCCCAGTGCGTTGCCGTGCTCGACCCACAGGTTGGCGGGCGCCGTCGCGCCGAGCCAGTCGACGATGCGGCCCAGCATGGCGAACAGCAAGGCCTCAAAAATCGCCATCACCGCCGAGAGCAGCGCCAGCTGCAGGATGTAGCCGCGCGCGCCTTCGGTGCAGGCCCACAGAAAGGCCATGAAACCCTTGGGCGGCAAGGAGGGGTCGGCGTCAGGGTAGGCGGGAAGCTGGCTTTCGAATCGTTTGAAAAAACCCATGGATGTCGTTTGTCTTTGGTTCAGGTGTCTGCTTATAAGGCGTTATGGCTGTGGGATCGTTGATTTATTGGGGAAGGATTGATGCGTCGGCCGAGGTGTGGCGGCCTCAGCTGAAAAGCTCCAGCAGGCGGTCCAGGCCGCCTTCGTTGATGGCGACCATGGCCTGCTCGCGTACGCGCGGCTTGGCGTGATAGGCCACCGAGAGGCCGGCTACGCCCATCATGGGCAGGTCGTTGGCACCGTCGCCCATGGCAATCGCCTGCAGCGGGTTGATGCCCAGGTTGGCGCAGGTTTCCAGCAGCATCTTTCGCTTCTCTTCGCCGTCACAGATGTCGCCCCAGGGCTGGTCGACCATCTTGCCGGTGAGAAAGCCGTCTTTGATTTCGAGCACGTTGGAGCGCGTGTAGTCGATGCCCAGCTCGTCACGCACGCGGTCGGTAAAGAAGGTAAAGCCGCCGCTGACCAGCAGCACCTTCATGCCGGCTTCTTTGCAGGCATGCACCAGCTCGGTCGCGCCGGGGTTGAGCTTGAGACGCTCGTGGTAGACCTGTTCCATGCTGGCCACGCTCACGCCCTTGAGCAAGGCTACGCGCTGGCGCAGGCTCTCTTTGTAGTCGGTGATCTCACCGCGCATGGCGGCTTCGGTGATGGCGGCCACTTCGGCCTTGCGGCCGGCAGCGTCGGCGATTTCGTCCACACACTCGATGTTGATGAGCGTGGAATCCATGTCAAAGGCGATCAGCCTGAAATTGCTGAGCTTGAGGTCTGGCGTAGAGACGTTGACGACGAGGCCGGGGGAGATTTCAGCGGGGGTCATGCGGGCGTTGCTTCTGTGGTGGAGGGGGTTTTGGGTTGGCCGAGAGAGCGCAGGATGTCGCGCACCATTTGCGCGCGGTCTTTGGGTTCGGGCAGCTCGCGCTCGATGCGCAGCTTGTCGTTGCCGGCCAATTTGATGTGCCGGTTCTTCTGGATGAGATGCATGATGGCCATCGAATCGATGGGCGGGTCTTTCTTGAAGGTGATGTTGATGCCGCCGGGCGCGGCATCGACCTTGACCACGCCGTAGGGCCGGGCGATCACGCGCAGGCGGTGCACGTCGATCAGCGTCTGCGCCTGCGGCGGCAGCTTGCCGAAGCGGTCGACGATTTCCTCAAGCAGGGCATCGATCTGGTCGGTGTTTTTGGCGGTGGCCAGCTTTTTGTAGAAAGACAGGCGCAGGTGCACGTCGCCGCAGTAGTCGTTGGGCAACAGGGCGGGGGCGTGCAGATTGATTTCGGTGGTCACGCTGAGCGGCGACAGCAGATCCGGCTCGCGCCCGGCCTTGAGCGATGCCACGGCTTCGCTGAGCATCTCGTTGTAGAGCTGAAAGCCCACCTCGAGCATGTTGCCGCTCTGGTTTTCGCCCAGCACCTCACCGGTGCCGCGGATTTCCAGGTCATGCATGGCCAGGTAAAAGCCCGAACCGAGCTCTTCCATCTGCTGGATGGCTTCAAGCCGCTGGCCGGCCTGCTTGGTCAGGCCTTCGATGTCGGGCACCATCAAATAGGCATAGGCCTGATGGTGGCTGCGGCCCACGCGCCCGCGCAGCTGGTGCAGCTGCGCCAGGCCGAACTTGTCGGCGCGGCTCATCACGATGGTGTTGGCGGTTGGCACATCGATGCCGGTTTCGATGATGGTCGAGCACAGCAGCAGGTTGTAGCGCTGGGCGATGAAGTCTTTCATCACGCGCTCGAGTTCGCGCTCGGGCATCTGGCCGTGCGCCACGGCGATTCGCGCTTCAGGCAGTATCTCTTCGAGCTTTTCGCGCCGGTTCTGGATGGTCTCGACCTCGTTGTGCAGGAAGTAAACCTGCCCGCCGCGCTTCAATTCGCGCAGCACGGCTTCCCGAATTACGCCGTTGTTTTCGCTGCGCACAAAAGTCTTGATGGCCAGGCGCCGCTGCGGGGCGGTGGCGATCACGCTCAGGTCACGCAGGCCTTCAAGCGCCATGCCCAGCGTGCGCGGAATTGGCGTGGCGGTCAGCGTCAGCACATCCACTTCGGCGCGCATGGCCTTCATGGCTTCTTTGTGGCGCACGCCAAAGCGGTGCTCTTCATCGATGATGAGCAGGCCCAGGCGCTCGAACTTCACGTCCTGGCTGAGCAGCTTGTGCGTGCCGACCACGATGTCGATCGTGCCGTCGGCCAGGCCCTTGATGGCGGCGGTAATCTCTTTGCCCGAGCGGAAACGGCTCATCTCGGCGATCTTGACCGGCCATTTGGCAAAACGGTCCACCAGCGTCTGGTAGTGCTGCTCGGCCAGCAGGGTGGTGGGCGCCAGCAGGGCGACCTGCTTGCCGCCGGTGACGGCGATGAAGGCGGCGCGCAGCGCGACCTCGGTCTTGCCGAAACCCACATCGCCGCAGACCAGCCTGTCCATGGGCCGCGGGCTGATCATGTCCTGGATCACGGCGTGGATGGCGGCGCGCTGGTCGGCGGTTTCCTCGAAGCCGAAGTCGTTGGCAAAGGTCTCGTAGTCGCCGGGCGAATAGCGGAAAGCATGGCCTTCGCGCGCGGCGCGGCGGGCGTAGATGTTGAGCAGCTCGGCGGCCGAGTCGCGGATCTGCTCAGCGGCCTTGCGTTTGGCTTTTTCCCACTGGCCGCTGCCCAGCCTGTGCAGCGGGGCTTCTTCGGCGCTGACGCCGGTGTAGCGGCTGATCAGGTGCAGCTGGCTGACGGGCACGTACAGTGTGGCGCTGTCGGCATATTCGAGGTGCAAAAACTCCTGCAGCAGCGGCGTGCCGTCGGCATTGGTGCCCTGGCCCAGGTCCATGTTGATGAGGCCGCGGTAGCGGCCAATGCCGTGGGCGCTGTGCACCACCGGGTCGCCCACGTTGAGTTCCGACAAGTCCTTGATCAGTGCTTCGACGTCGCTGACCTGTTCCTGCTTTTTGTTGCGGCGGCGCACGGTGGCGCCTGCGGCAAACAGCTCGGTCTCGGTGATGAAGTCAATGCCTTCTTCAAGCCAGCTGAAACCGGTGTTCAGCGCCGCTGTGGCGATGCCGAGTTTTTCGTCGCTGGTCTGGAAGTCTTCAAGCGAATCAAACGCCGGCGGACTGACGCTGCTGGCGCGCAGGAAGTCCAGCAGGCTTTCGCGCCGGCCGTCGCTTTCGGCCAGCACCAGCACCCGGTGGGCCGTGTTGCGTACGTGGCCCTTGAATTTGGCCAGCGGGTCTTCGGCGCCACGCACCACGGCCATTTCGCCGAGTTTTTGAAACTGCGCGTTGTCGGCCACGTCTTCGACCGTGGCGCGTATGGCCAGTTGCGCGTAGTCATTGGCGCGAGCGTAAAACTGCTCGGTGCCCAGAAACAGTGACTCCGGCGGCAGTGCCGGGCGGTCGGGCGCGTCGCGCACCAGGCGGTAACGGTCTTTGGTGTCTTGCCAGAAGCGCTGGAAGGCCGGCTCCAGGTCGCCGTGCAACACCACAGTGGCACTTTCGCCCAGGTAGTCGAACACCGTGGCCGTTTCTTCAAAGAAAAGCGGCAGGTAGTACTCGATGCCGGCGGTGGCTACGCCGTTGCCCATGTCTTTGTAGATGCGGCTCTTGGTCGGGTCGCCGTCCAGCAGCTCGCGCCAGCGGCTGCGGAACCGGGCGCGCGCCTCGTCGTCCATCGGGAACTCGCGTCCGGGCAGCAAACGCACTTCCGGCACAGGGTAGAGGCTGCGCTGGCTGTCGGGGTCAAAGGTGCGGATGCTGTCGATCTCGTCATCAAACAGGTCGACGCGGTAAGGCACGGGGCTGCCCATGGGGAAAAGGTCGATCAGGCCGCCGCGCACCGCGTATTCGCCGGGGCTGACGACCTGCGTGACGTGGCTGTAGCCGGCGAGGGTGAGCTGGGCTTTAAGTTTGGTTTCGTCGAGCTTTTGCTTGACCTTGAACTGGAAGGTATAGCCCGCCAGGAAGCTGGGCGGCGCCAGGCGGTAGAGCGCCGTGGTGGCCGGCACGATGACCACGTCGGCGCCAGTTTCCTTGTCGCGCTGCTGGATTCGCCACAAGGTGGCCAGGCGCTCGCTGATCAGGTCCTGGTGGGGCGAGAAGGTGTCGTAGGGCAGGGTTTCCCAGTCGGGAAACAGGGCGCAGCGCAGGTCAGGTGCAAAGAAGGCGATCTCGTCCATCAGGCGCTGGGCCGTGGTGGCGTCCGACGTGATGATGGCGGTGAGCTTACCGGCGGCTTTTTCGCGAATGCCCAGGCGCGCCAGCAGCAGGGCATCGGCGGAACCGGCGGGCTGGGGCAGGGTGTAGCGTTTGCCGGTGACGAGTGAGGGTAGGTGCATTGATCGGTGCGCTGGCTGGGGGCGTTTCAAACAATCAAAAAAGGAAAAGGCCAAAATTCAAACGACAAAAGCCAGACACCCCAAACCATCCGGAGTGGGGTGCCTGCATGCGTTCAAGCATCGATTTTAGAATCTATGATGAAGTTATGACGACAAGCCTTGCCAATAACCGTTCCGAACCCCGTTTTTTTGTGCTGATACCCTGTGCGGGGCAAGGTAGCCGGGCCGGAACCCCTCAAGCCAAGCAATACCAGGTGATTGACGGCATCCCTATGGTCCGCCATACCGTGGAGGCATTTCGGGCGCTTCCAGGCACTTTCGCCGGTTTGTGGGTGGTCATTTCCCCGTCGGATGACGACTTTTTGAAGGTGTTTCCCGATTTCGGCAACACGAACGAAACCCTGTGGGTTGGTGGTGGACTGACCCGTGCGGCCACGGTGCTGAACGGCCTCAAAGCGATGGTGGCGCGGCAACCCGGCGGCGCCGCCCTGACCGACTGGGTGCTGGTGCACGATGCGGCGCGCTGCCTGGTCACAGCCGGGCAGATCAAGGCCTTGATCCATGAATGCCGCAATGACTCTGTGGGCGGCCTGCTGGCTCAAAAGCTGCCGGACACGCTTAAAACCGAACGGGACGGCCGCGTGGCCGCCACTGTGGACCGTAGCGACAAATGGCTGGCGCAAACGCCGCAAATGTTTCGTATCGGCGCGCTGATCGATGCGCTGGAGCACACAGGAGACGCTGTCACCGATGAATCCAGCGCCATGGAAGCAATGGGCGTATCGCCCAGGCTGGTCAACGGCAGTGCGCAGAACTTCAAGGTGACCTATCCGGAAGATTTCGCTCTGGCGGAAGCGATTCTCTGGCAGCGCAGACGCAGCGGCGAAGTGGCTGGTTTTGCCGGCAGCCCTTGAATGCCGCCTGACTATTCAAACCATCTTATGAAAGCCCTCATCCATGTCCCTCGTGAATTTTCGAATCGGTGAAGGCTGGGACACCCACGCGTTGGTGCCTGGGCGCAAGCTCATCATCGGTGGTGTGGACATTCCCCACACCGTCGGCCTGCTTGGCCATTCGGACGCCGATGTACTGTTGCACGCCATCACCGATGCGTTGCTGGGCGCTGCCGGGCTGGGCGACATCGGCTCGCATTTTCCGGACACCGACGCGCGCTTCAAGGGCGCTGATTCGACCGTCTTGCTGGCGGAGGTCGGGCGCTTGCTGGCAGAGCGTGGCCACAAGATCGGCAACATCGACAGCACAGTCATTGCGCAGGCGCCCAAACTTGCGCCTTACATTGCGGCAATGCGCACGCGCATCGCAGAAGTGCTGGCGCTGGAAGTGGGACAGGTGAACGTCAAGGCCAAGACCGCCGAAAAGCTCGGCCCGGTAGGACAGGGCCTGAGCATGGAAGCCCGGGCTGTTGTTCTGCTTTTTTAGTGCTATCGTTTTGATAGCTGATCGCGCACGGCCTGCCTGGTCGGAGGGGTGATTTCTCTTTGAGGCCGGCTGCGGAGCCGGGCAACCGTCCGCAAGGGGAATCAGCTCCTGCGCAGCTTGATATGCGCGGCGAGCCCACCGGAGCCTGTGTTGGCCAGGCCAAACACACCGCCCATGCGGTGAATCGTCTTTTCGACAATCGCGAGACCCAGGCCCGCGCCGGTAGCGGCCGTGCGTGCGGCGTCTCCCCGGAAAAACGGGCGGGTGAGCTTGGACAAGGTCTCGGGCGCCACGCCCATGCCGTGATCCCGTACCTTGATCAGCACCCACTGGTCACGGCCTTTGGCCGCAATATCAACCAAGGCAATGCCGGTTTCAGGTGTCTTGCCGTAGCGCCTGGCATTTTCCAGCAGGTTTGAAATCACGCGCGACAACTCGACCTCGTCGGCCAGCACCGCCATGTCGTCCGGGATGGTCACCGTGACCCGCATGTCTTCATAGTCGGCGATGGCGTATACGGCGGCATCGACCACCGCATTGAGTGACACCCGCTCCAGCCGCGGTGGCTCGGGCCGTGCGTAGTCAAGGAATTTGTCGATGATGGCGTCCAGCTGGGTAATGTCGGCCGCCATGTGCTCGCGTGCATCCATGTCAGTGACGCTCATCTCGGTTTCCAGGCGCAGCCGGGCCAGCGGGGTGCGCAGGTCATGGGAAATCCCCGCCAGCATGATGACCCGGTCCTGCTCGATTTTGGACAGCTGCTCGGCCATGCGGTTAAAGCCGATGTTGACCTCACGGATTTCACTGGTCGCCACTTTTTCATCGAGCAGGCTGGCATCGAAGTCGCCGTCCCGCATCCGGCTGGCCGCGAACGACAGCTGCTTGAGCGGCCGGTTGATCAGGCGGGCAATAAAGGCTGCCCCGGCCAGCGACAGCGCTGCCGCCGTGATGAGCCAGATGATCCAGGTGCTGTTGCGCGAGGGCCCGATCTTGGAAGGGTCTGTGAGCAGCCAGTACGCATCGCCGTCGATGGTAAAGCCCACCCACAGGCCCTTCTGGCCGTTGACGCTGCTGGCCACCACCGTGCCGTTGCCCAGCCGCGCCTTGAGTTCTTCGGCGGTGCGCTCGCCCAACTCGTCGCTCTCGAACAATTCGAACTTGTCCTTGGGTTCCCTCGGCGTGATGCGTACGCGCTCCTCGTCCGCCAGGGTCTTGATCAGCGATACGCGGGCGATGGAGTCGGAATACCGGAGCGCGGCGCGGCTGAGATTGACCAGCGAGGCCAGCTGCTGCGCACTCTGGATGGCCCGCGGCTCGGATTCGAGTGCCCGGAAGGTCTGCAGCCAGGCAACGATGGAGCCGAACAGCAGTAGCGCCAGGAAAAAGAAGGTCCGCCAGAACAGGCTGAAACCCCTGCGCGGGCGCATTTCCAGCGGGGCCGGGGCGGTTTCGAGCGGAACTGGGTTGGTAGCGTCCATAAGGAAGTGGGGTACGTGGGCGCGAGCGCTGTGATCAATGGACGTTAGCACGATAAGCCCGCGCTACCGCAGTCAAGCTGTTGCCGCCTGTTGCAGGCCCGCCATACTTGCCCCCACGGTCGCTCACTTTGTGTAGCTCCCTGCCCCCCGAGGGGGCCGCCCGCCTGCGGCCTGGCAAAGCCAGTTCCGCGGCTCATGCTGGGTTGAAGAGTTCAGCGGGCAGGACCAGCGGAAGGAGTCTTTTACCAGCATGAGCCGCAGGGCCGGCTTTGCCGGACTGCAGGCGGGTGGCCCCCTCGGGGGGCAGCGCATTACACGAAGCCGAAGGCGCAGTGAAAAGCGTGGGGGCTAGTTCGTTCCGTCCGGCACAAACACGTAGCCGATACCCCAGACCGTCTGGATGTAGCGGGGCACCGCAGCATCCACTTCGATCAGTTTGCGCAAACGGGACACCTGCACGTCCAGGCTGCGGTCAAAGGGCTCGAATTCGCGTCCGCGTGCCAGCTGTGCCAGTTTTTCGCGGGACAGCGGCTGCCGCGGGTGGCGCACCAGGGTTTTCAGCATGGCGAATTCGCCGGTGGTCAGCGGCAGCTCTTCGCCGTTCTTGTGCAGGGTGCGCAAGCCCATATCGAAGGAAAACGGCCCAAAGGTAATCACTTCCTGGTCGCTGGACGGCGCACCCGGCACTTCAGCCGTCGGCCGGCGGCGCAGCACGGCGTGGATGCGGGCGAGCAATTCACGGGGATTGAACGGTTTTGCCAGGTAATCGTCGGCGCCGACCTCGAGGCCGACAATGCGGTCCACGTCCTCGCCTTTGGCGGTCAGCATGATGATGGGCGTACGGTCATTGGCGGCGCGCAGGCGGCGGCAGATGGAAAGGCCGTCTTCGCCAGGCATCATCAAATCCAGGACGATCAGGTCGACGGCGTCGCGCAGCATGATGCGGTTCAGCGCTTTGCTGTCTTCGGCGAGGATGACCTCAAAACCTTCCTGGGCCAGGTAGCGACGCAGCAGGTCGCGAATGCGGGCATCGTCATCAAGGATCAGGATTTTGTCGGCACGGGCGTTGGGTTGAGCTTGGGTCATAGTCATCTGGTAATTTGTAACAGAGCCATTTTGAAGGCTGAAAAGGCGGGATGTCGCATTTTTCAGTCGGTTTGACACACTGTTACAAAAGTTGCGGCCACATGCAAGTGTGCGTGTTGACTATGGCAATGCGCCTACATTCGATTGAAAAAACACATGTAAAAATAAGCGGCCGCTCCCTGGGCACCGCGCTGGCGGGCCCTTGTAAGAGCAATGCCGGGCGAATGCGCCTGGTTACTTGCGGTGAACAGGCTGCTTGATTTGCAGCGTTCCGGATGTTCACCATGATTTCCCCCTCCATTTCACGCTTGTCTTTTTTAGCCAGAAGCGGCTGAAATTCACCACCCCGAAAGGTAATTCCGATGCGAGCTCCAAAATCGATCGCTTTGTGTGTCCTGTTGGCAGGCGCAGTGCTGGGTAGCCATGCCATGGCCCAGACCAACTTCCACGAATCCCTGCAGAACGTGGCCCAGTTATCGGTCAGTGGCTCGGTGGAGGTGCAGCAGGACCTGTTGTCGATTTCATTGACCACAACCCGTGATGGTGCTGACGCGGGCGTCGTGCAAAGCCAGCTCAGGCAGGCGCTTGAGACTGCGCTGACCCAGGCCAAGCAGGCGGCGGCGCCCGGCCAGATGGAGGTGCGCACCGGGAATTTCAGCCTGTATCCGCGCTATGGCAAGGACGGCAAGATCAATGGCTGGCAGGGCTCCACCGAACTGGTGCTGGAAGGCAAGGACTTCCCGCGCATCACCAGCACGGCGGGCAAGATCCAGACCCTGACCATGGGCAACGTCAGTTTTGCATTGAGCCGCGAGCAGCGCGCCAAAGTCGAGGGCGAGGCCCAGGCGCTCGCAATTGAGCGTTTCAAGGCCAAGGCCAGTGAGGTGGCGCGCAGTTTTGGTTTTGCCGGCTACTCGCTGCGCGAAGTCTCGGTGAATGCCAACGACCAGGGCTCTCCACCGCGTCCCCGCATGATGGCGATGTCGGCCAAGGCCGAAATGGCCGATGCATCAGTGCCTGTGGAAGCCGGCAAGAGCACGGTATTGGTCATCGTGTCGGGCTCTGTGCAGATGAAGTAAGGCACTTGCCGGCGGCAGGCGCTGCACAAAGTAGCGCGGGCGCCGGCTGCTGCCCGCCGGCCGTGCGGCTGGCCAGCTGGGCTTTGCGCGCGTGGCGCGCCACCACCCGTGAGCGGACATGGTCGTAAGCCCAGTTAAAGCAGAAGGTATAGGGCAGGAAGAACAGCACGATCGCAATGTCCAGTACAAAGGCTTCCCACAGGCCGATGTCCAGCCACCAGGCCGCCAGCGGAACCACCGCGATGATCAGGCCGATTTCAAACAGCACAGCATGCACGGCACGCGCCGCCAGCGTGCGCTGAAAGCCCATGCGGCGCTGCGCCCGGTCAAACAGGGCGTTGAACACCATGTTCCAGCTCATCGCCATCAGCGAAACCATCAGGGTCAGCAGGCCCATGTGCGCCAGCGAATAGCCGAGTAGCCAGGCGCCTAGTGGTGCGCAGATGGCGATGGCCAGGATTTCAAAGCCGAGGGCGTGGAAAAACCGTTCTTTCAGGGATTTTTGGAGGCTCATGATGCGCGTTCTGAATGATTTGCCGACCGTTGAGGCGAGATGCCTTACTGTCATGACTGTATTTTCATCGCTATTTCGAATACATTAAAATCAATAATCATCGAAAAAATAGATGGAAGACTGCCATGCGCCATTCCCCGGAAGCCTTGACCGCTTTTGCAGAGGCTGCGACCCTGGGTTCGTTCTCGGCTGCGGCCCGCAAACTGGGCAAAAGCCAGTCGACGGTGAGCAGTGCGATTGCCAACCTGGAAATCGACCTTGGCCTGAACCTGTTTGACCGGAGCAGCCGAAAGCCGGCACTGACGGAACACGGACGGGTCATGCTGGGCAAGGTGCAGGAAATCCTCGCTGCCAGTGACCGGCTTGACCGCGCTGCCAGCCAGCTTGGGGGCGGCCTTGAGCCCAGGCTCAGCGTGGTCTGGTCGGACACCTACCAGTCAGACCGGTTTGAAGAAATGCTTTCGGCTTTTGAGAAAAGCTTTCCCGACCTGGAGTTTGAGTGCCTGATTGCCGAACACGGCGACCTAGTGTCGCTGGTGCAAACAGGGCGGGCAAACATTGGCGTGGTAGCAGCCCAGGGCGCTTATCCGCCGGACATCGGTTCGGCCACGATTGCCGAGCAGTCTGAAATCACCCTGTTTGTGGCGGCCGCCCACCCATTGGCCAGCATGAAAGACATCACGCCCGACGTTCTGGTCAATTTCAGGGAGCTGCGGCTGGATACCTATATAGAGATGGAGCGGGGTGCGCAGGGAGTCCGGGGCTCACATGGGGCGCGCCAGTCGCGCCGCGCCTGGTCCGCTCCCAGCTATCTCATGCTGCTGGAAATGGCGGTGTTGGGTTTTGGATGGGCGGCCATTCCGCGCTGGATGGTGACGCGCTTTGCCGCTGGCAAACTGGTCGAACTTCATGCGCGCGGCTGGCCGCGCAGGGTGCCTGTGGACGCCGTATGGTCACGCCAGCGCCCCTTGGGCCGTGCCGGAACCTGGCTGTTGCAGGAGATGCTGGCACCGCACGTGCACGCGGTTTTATAAGAAGAAAATGCTTGAAAGCAAAGAATAGCGGGCGCAAGCAGCTATGAAATTGATAGTGAATGCGTGAAGCGAAAACATGAAAAAAGCCCGCATGCCATGAAAGGCATGCGGGCTTTTGGCTGTTGGCTACGCTGCCACAACGGCCTAGAAGCGGTAGCGCAGGCCTATGCTGGTGGTGCTGAGGCGTTCCTTGCCGCCACCGGGGTACTTCATGTCATGCTCGTCCCACTGCAGCACCGCCGACAAGGTAGGGGTGAATGCCCATTCGGCCCCCAGGCCATACGACACGCCCCAATTGCTTTCGCTGCCTGTGGCAATGCCGGACGCAGGTGCGGCGGACACGTGGCTGCGTCCATAGGTCGTCCCCAGCTTGCCCAGCAGGTTGAAGGAGTTGCTCATTGGCAAACGGCCGACCAGGCTCAGGTTGATGCCTTCTGCATCGGTCTGCCCGCCGCCACGGTTGATCTTGCCGAAATCGGTATAGCCCAGTTCCAGGCCGAAGTTGTTGTTGAAATAGCTGCCGCCGTAGATGTTGTACGACGTGTCCCTGTTGTCGGAAGGAAAACCGCCGGCACCGCTTGGCAGGGAAAAGTCTGAGCTGCCCACGTTCAGGCCGAAATAGCGCGAGCCCGGTGCGTAAAACGAATAATTGCTGCTGTACGTGGTGTTGGACGATGTCGAACCGCTTTGGGCGTTGGCCCCTGCGGCCGCAGCCAGGGCAGCAGCAGCCAGCACGGTTGCGGAGAGTTTGCGGGTCAATGATGGCATGGTGGTTCCTTCAATCAATGAATTTTCGGAATGCACTTTTTCTTTTGGAAAAAGCGGTTTAGCGGGCTTTCCGCTGTGAAATTTAAGGGCCGCACCCACACACTGTTGTGGGGCTAAAAGTTAAAACCCTGTAGGACAAACGGAAGTTTGCGAAAGGGCTGAACCTTGGAGCGCCACCGTCCGTTTGCCAATGTGCTGCTGCTAAAGTCAGTGCATGCCCTCCATTACCTACCTGCCCGGAAGCACTCCGCTGGTTCTTGATTCCCCGCACAGCGGGACGGTGTATCCGGCTGATTTCGGGCATGCCTGCGAGCTCGCCGTGCTGCGCAGCGCAGAAGACACCCATGTCGAAAAACTGTATGACTTTGCGCCGGCATTGGGTGCGCATTGGGTTGAGGCGCATTTCCCCCGAAGCTACCTGGACGCCAACCGCAACACCACCGAAATGGATGTGTCCCTGCTGGAAGCGCCCTGGCCCGAACCGGTAGACGATGATCCCCAGGTCATGTCCAAGGTCCGCCTGGGCAAGGGGCTGATCTGGCGCACCACCGACGAAGGCGTGCCGCTGTATGACCGCAAACTGGGGGTGGCGGAAATCCAGGCGCGCATCGAGCAGTGCTGGAAGCCCTACCACGCCGCCGTGGCGCAGGCGATTGATGCCGCCTGGCGGCAGCGCGGCTACAGCATCCACATCAATTGCCACTCCATGCCGGCAGTGGCTTCGGGCAGCGCCACCGATTTTCCGGGTGAGGCGCATGCGGACTTTGTGGTCGGCGACCGTGAAGGCACAACTGCCAGCAAGGCGTTGTCGACACTGGTGTGTGAGCACCTGCGCGCGCAGGGTTACAGCGTGGCCTACAACCACCCCTACAAAGGCGTGGAACTGGTGCGCCGCTACAGCAACCCGGCCGGGCACCGGCACAGCATCCAGCTGGAGATCAACCGCAAGCTGTACATGGACGAAACCACGCTGGAGATGACACCGGGCGCCGGGCCGCTGAAGGCGACGTTGCGCTCATTGGTCGAGGTGTTGCTGAAGACCGACCCGCGCACACTTTGATGGCGGCGCGCTGCGCTGTTCGGGTAACCACCATCACCTCCTTTTCATGAACGAACCAAACCATTCGCCACCATGCTTACTTTTTTCAGCGACAGCCACCACGATCACGCCCCTGCGTTCGAGTTCTACCGCGGTGAGCGCGTGCCGTGTTTTGAAACCCCGGCGCGCGCCGAGTACGTTAAGGCCCGCCTGAGCGAGCGCGGCCACGAGCTGCGCACGCCCCAGGCCGACAGCCGCACGCTGTTGGCCAAAGTGCACAGTGCCCGTTACCTGGCGTTTCTCGAGCATGCGTGGCGCGACTGGGTGGCGCTTGAAGAGGGCAACGACCAGCGGCAGCCTTTTCCCTCTGTCTGGCCCGTGCGTACTTTGCGCAGCGATGTGGAGCCCGTCAATTTCACCGCACGGCTGGGGCTTTATTCGATGGACAACGGGTCACCGCTTTCCGCGGGGACCTGGACAGCCGCCAAGGCTGGTGCAGATGCCGCCGCCAGCGCTGCCGCTTTGCTGGCGACCGGCCAGTCCGCTGCGCGCGGCGTGTTCTGCTGCAGCCGTCCACCCGGCCACCATGCAGGGGCCGACTTCATGGGAGGCTACAGCTTCCTGAACAACGCTGCAGTCGCTGCCCAGGCGTTTCGGGACGGTGGCGCCGCGCGCGTGGCGGTGCTGGACGTGGACTACCACCACGGCAACGGGACACAAAGCATTTTTTATGACCGCGCTGATGTGCTTTTCGTGAGCCTGCACGGCGACCCCTTGACCGAATATCCGTTCTACCTGGGCTATGCCGACGAAACCGGAGCGGGCGAGGGCGAAGGTTTTAACCTGAATCTGCCGCTGGCCGCCGGTTGTACCGTGCTGCGCTGGTTTGAGGCGCTGGAAGCGGCATGCCTGCGCATCAAGCAGCACCGCGCCGACGCGCTGGTGGTGTCGCTGGGGCTGGACACCTTTGCCGAAGACCCCATCTCCAAATTCGCGCTGCTGCCTGGCGACTTTATCCGCCTGGGCGAACGCCTGGGCAAGTTGGGGTTGCCCACGGTATTTGTGCTCGAAGGCGGTTACGCCGCCGCGGCGCTGGGCACCAATGCCGTCAACGTCATTGAAGGTTTCGAGGGCGTCTGATATGGACCAGGTCGACTGTGTGGTGATTGGTGCAGGCGTGGTGGGCCTGGCGGTGGCGCGTGCGCTGGCCTTGCAGGGCAGGGAGGTAATGGTGCTGGAAGCCGCCGACGCGATAGGCGCAGGCACCAGCTCGCGCAACAGCGAGGTGATTCACGCCGGCATTTACTACCCACAGGGCTCGCTCAAGGCGCGGCTCTGCGTAGAAGGCAAGGGCCTGCTGTACGACTACTGCGCGGAACGCGGCATAGGCCACAAGCGCTGCGGCAAGCTGATCGTAGCGACCAGCGAGGCTCAGGTGGCGCAGCTGCAGGCCATCCGTGAAAAGGCCGCCGCCAACGGCGTGAACGACCTGGTACTGTTGACCCGCGAAGAAGCCCGGGCGATGGAGCCGCAACTCGAATGCGTGGCGGCGCTGCATTCGCCCAGCACCGGTATTGTCGACAGCCACGGCCTCATGCTGGCGCTGCAGGGCGATCTTGAGAATGCAGGCGGGCTTGTGGTGCTTAATTCGCCCCTGGCCCATGCGGAGTGTGCGCAAGCAGCTATTAATTTAATAGCAAAAGACGGTACGGAACTGCAAGCCAGGACCGTCGTCAACGCCGCCGGGCTGCAGGCCCAGCACCTGGCCAGCCGCTTTGCCGGCTTTCCGGCGCAGCATGTGCCGCCCAGCCATTACGCCAAAGGCAACTACTTCACCTTGCCCGGCCGTTCGCCCTTCAGCCGCCTGATCTACCCCGTGCCCGAAGCCGCCGGCCTGGGCGTGCACCTGACCATCGACCTAGGCGGCCAGGCCAAGTTCGGGCCCGATGTGCAATGGGTCGATTCACCCGACGACCTGGTGGTGGACCCGGCGCGCGGCGATGCTTTTTATGCCGAAGTACGCAAGTACTGGCCCGCATTGGCCGACGGTGCGCTCATGCCGGGTTATTCGGGCATACGCCCCAAGATCCAGGCGCCTCATGAGGCTGCCAAAGATTTTCTGATCCAGGGACCGCGTGATCACGGCGTGGCAAGGCTCGTCAATCTTTTTGGTATTGAATCGCCAGGGCTGACAAGCTCACTGGCAATTGGCGACTATGTGGGCCGGATGTTGCAAACGGCTTGATCTTTACTGCGCCGCCCACCCGCCATCCATGTTCCAGGCCACGCCGCGCACATTATTGCCGGCCGGTGAGCAGAAAAACACCGCCAGCGCGCCCAGCTCTTCGGGTGTGGTGAACTGCAGCGAAGGTTCTTTTTCACCCAGCAGTTGTTGCTTGGCGGCTTCGTTGCTGATGTTTCCGGCCGCGGCTTTGGCGTCCACCTGTTTTTGCACCAGAGGCGTCAGTACCCAGCCTGGGCATATGGCGTTGCAGGTGACGCCGGTGGTGGCATTTTCGAGGGCGGTGACCTTGGTCAGACCCACAATGCCGTGCTTGGCGGCGACATAGGCGGATTTTTCTGCAGAGCCCACGAGGCCGTGGACCGACGCCACATTGATGATGCGTCCCCAGCCCTTGCCTCCATTGGCGGCCAGCATGGCAGGCAATGCCAGGCGGGTGGCATGAAAGGCGCTGCTCAGGTTGATGGCGATCACAGCGTCCCATTTCTCGACCGGGAAGTTCTCGACGCGGGCGACGTGCTGGATGCCGGCATTGTTGACGAGGATGTCGACCTGGCCGAATTGCGCGGCAGCGAACCGCATCATGTCCTCGATGTCGGCGGGCTTGCTCATGTCGGCGCCGTGGTAGGCCACGCGCACACCCAGCGCTTCGATCTCGGCCTTGGGGCCGTCCACGTCGCCGAAGCCGTTAATGACGATGTTGGCGCCTTGCGCTGCCAGCGCCTTGGCGATGCCCAGGCCGATCCCGCTGGTCGAGCCGGTGACGAGAGCTGTTTTACCTTTGAGCATGATGTTTCTCCGGATGATTTACGATGGTTGAGCTGGGATTCTGAACAGCGCGCGGTGCAGGCTGCGCATCGCCGATTTTTCAAGCAATTATCAAGCCTTTGAATTGAACTGCCGCACCATGACCCAACCTACGCTGAACTACGTAAATTGCCCGGACGCCGCAGGCGGGCATCGCATGGCGTACTGGCAATGGGGCCAGCCGGACAGCACGCACGTTGTGGTGTGCGTGCATGGCCTGTCGCGGCAGGGCCGCGATTTTGACGTGCTGGCGCGCACGCTCTGCGAGCAGGCGCCGGACGGCATTCGCGTGGTCTGCCCCGACGTGGTGGGCCGTGGGGAAAGCGACTGGCTCAAAGACCCCATGGGTTACCAGCTGCGAGGCTATGCCGCCGACATGCTGGCGCTGCTGGGCCAGCTGCACGCGCAGGCGCCTGTGGTTTCGCTGGACTGGGTGGGTACCAGCATGGGCGGCCTGATCGGCGTGGCGGTGTGTGGGACGCCTGGTCTGCCCTTGCCCACGGCGGTGCGCCGCCTGGTGCTCAATGACGTCGGGCCGGCCATCCAGTGGCAGGCAATCGTGCGAATCGGCACCTATCTGGGGCAGGCCGGTCACTTCGGGTCGGTGCAGGAAGCGGCCGATGCCATGTGGGCGATTTCCCAAAGCTTTGGCCCGCACACGCCCGAACAGTGGCTGGCGCTGTCGCGTCCCATGCTCCGGCGCGTCTCGGACGCCGCCGATGCCAAGTGGCGCCTGCATTACGACCCGGCCATCGCTGTGCCGTTCAAGCAGGAGACCGAGGACTCCGCGCGCCAGGGTGAAGCCGTGCTCTGGCAGCTCTACGACAATATCAAGGCCGAAACGCTGGTGATCCGCGGCAAGCAGTCGGACTTGCTGAGCTCCCAGACGGCTCAGGCCATGACGGCCCGCGGCCCGCGCGCGCGCCTGGTGGAGTTCGACGGGGTAGGCCATGCGCCCACGCTGATCGCTGCGGACCAGGTGGCCGCCGTGTCGGGTTTCCTGCTTGGGTAGCACCCGGGTATTGAATTGGGTAATGCTGGGTAAGTGCCGCAATGCGGCGCTGCCAGCCTCGCAACTATTTGACTGAAGTTTCATGAAAAGCAATGTGGTCGGGCCCGGTAGCCCGACAGCCTCCCAGGGGGCGAACGCCTCCATCGTGACCGCTACGGCCGACAGCCTGCCGGACCAGCCGCATGCGCTGGCCCGTGCCCGGGCGTTTGCCGAGCCTCTGATCGCCAGCGAAACGCACGACACGGGTGAAAACATCCTGGCGCATGCCGACGCTGTGGCTGCCATCCTGAAAAACATCGGCGGTTCGGAAGCCATGCAGGCCGCGACCTACCTGGTGTATGCGTGCCAGCACCTGAACAAGCCGCAGGAAGTCATCACCAAGGCCTTCGGCGCCAACTACGCTGCACTGGCGCTGGAGACCACCAAATTGGTGCAGGTGCAGCGGCAGGCTCGTACTGCCAATGCCAAGGCGCATCTGCTGGACGACCCGGCCGCGCAAACCGAAAACGTCCGCAAGATGCTGCTGGCGTTTTCGCGCGACTTGCGGGTGGTGATGTTGCGGCTGGCGTCGCGGCTTCAAACCCTGCGCCATTACGCGGCCACCCGGCAACCTGCCCCTTTGCCGTTGGCGCACGAATCCCTGCATGTGTTTGCGCCGCTGGCCAACCGCCTGGGCATCTGGCAGATCAAATGGGAAATGGAAGACCTGGCTTTCCGTTTTCTGGAACCCGATACCTACAAGCAGACAGCCCGCCTGCTGGATGAAAAGCGCGTGGAGCGCGAAGGCTTCATGGAGGCCTTGCGTGCGCAGCTGGAGCGCGAACTGAACCAGAACGGCATTGCCGCGCTGGTGCAGGGCCGACCCAAGCACATCTACAGCATCGTTAAAAAAATGCGCGGCAAGTCGCTCGACTTCGAGCAGGTGTTTGACATCCGTGCCTTGCGTGTGATTGCCGCCGACGTGAAGGGCTGTTATGCCGCGCTCGGTTTTGTGCATTCCCGCTTCACGCCGGTGGACGGCGAGTTTGACGACTACATCGCCAAGCCCAAGTCCAATGGCTACCAGTCATTGCACACCGTAGTGCGTGACGATGGCGGGCGGGCGGTGGAGATACAGGTGCGCACGCAGGCCATGCATGACCATGCCGAGCACGGCGTGGCTGCGCATTGGGCCTACAAGGAGGCGGGTGCCAAGGGTTACGCGGGCGTGTCGGCCAGCAGCGAATATGACGCCAAGATCGCCGTGCTGCGGCAACTGCTCGCGTGGGAGAGGGATCTCTCGGGCCCGGCCTCCCAGCGTGCACGCGACGCCAAGCAGGGCCTGTTCGAAGACCGTATCTATGTTCTGACGCCCGATGCCGCCATCGTGGAGTTGCCGCAGGGCGCGACGACGGTAGATTTTGCTTACAGCGTGCACACCAGCCTGGGACACCGTTGCCGGGGCGCGCGCATTGACGGTGTCATGGTGCCGCTGAATACGCCCTTGCAAAACGGCCAGACGGTGGAAGTGATCACCGTGAAGGAAGGCGGACCTTCGCGCGACTGGCTTAACCCCGAGCTCGGTTTCTTGTGCAGCCACCGTGCAAAGTCGAAAGTCCGCGCATGGTTCAACGCGTTGGCCATGGAGCAAACCGTGGCCCGGGGTCGCGAGGCCGTGGAAAAACTGCTTCAGCGCGAGGGCAAGACCGCCATGAAGCTGGACGACCTGGCGGTGCAACTCGGCTTCAAGGCGGCGGATGATTTGTTTGAAGTAGTGGGCAAGGACGAGTTGTCACTGCGCACGATTGAAAACATGCTCAGGCCACCCGAACCGATGTTGAGCCAGGACGACTATGTGCTGGCAAAAAAAGCGCGTCCGCCGAATCAGAAATCCAAAAGTGGCGGCGGCGTGCTGGTGGTCGGCATGGGTTCCCTGCTGACGCAATTGGCCAAATGCTGCAAGCCGGCGCCGCCGGATGAAATTCTCGGTTTCGTCACCAAGGGCAAAGGGGTCAGCATCCACCGCAGCGACTGCAGCAATTTTCGCAACATGGCCAGCGGCAGCCCCGACCGCGTGATTGAGGTTGAATGGAACGCACCCAAGACGGCGGATGGCGCGGTGTATCCGGTGGATGTGGCCGTGGAGGCGGCGGACAGGCAGGGCTTGCTGCGCGATATTTCCGAGGTATTCGCCAAGGAAAAAATGAATGTGATTGGTGTGCAGACACAGTCGGTCAAGGACAACCGCGGCGGCACGGCGTGGATGACATTCACCGTTGAAGTTGCGCAATCGGGCCGGCTTAACCAGGTGCTGGCCGTCGTGGCCGAGGTGCCGGGCGTGCGGTCCGCGCGGAGACGTTGAACCCGGCTGCAGGACTTTTTTCGGCAAATTTTCGGGGCGAAGCAAGATAGCCGTTTTGCTTTGCTACAATACGAGCTTCGAACAGTCCTTAGGCGCGTAGCTCAGCTGGTTAGAGCACCACCTTGACATGGTGGGGGTCGTTGGTTCGAGTCCAATCGCGCCTACCAATTCCCTCGACGGTTCCTGATCCAGGTTCTGCATTCTTTGTAATGCGGACTGGCACACAGGGTAAACCAAGGGGATTGAGTACATCAGAATTCCTAGAATGTATTGAGTCCCGGCGTTTCGACGCCGGTCGTCATTCAGAGGAGAAATCAGTGCCAAAAAGCAAATCCACCAGCCCGTCATCCGGCACGCCGCCTTTACAGGGCGACGCCTCTGCCGACGGCACTCCCGGTGCCAAAAGCGGCCGGGCTGCCGGCAAGGCTGCGGCTTCACGAGTGATCAAGAAGTACCCGAATCGCCGGCTGTACGACACCGAGACATCGGCCTATATCACGCTCACGGAAGTCCGCCAGCTGGTGATGGACAGCGCTGATTTTGTGGTGCGCGATGCCAAGACCAATGAAGACCTGACGCGCAGCATCCTGCTGCAGATCATTCTCGAAGAAGAAACCGGCGGTGCGCCGATGTTTACCGAAGCCGTGCTGGCCAACATCATCCGTTTTTACGGGAATGCGATGCAAAGCTTCATGGGCGCCTACCTCGAGAAGAACGTGCAGAGCTTCATGGACCTGCAGGTCAAGATGGCCGAGCAGTCCAAGGGGTTGAGCCCCGAAATGTGGGCCCAGTTCATGAATGCGCAATCACCCATGATGCAGGGCATGATGGGCACTTATGTGGAGCAATCCAAGAACGTTTTCACGCAGATGCAGGAGCAAATGCAAAAACAGAGCGAGCAGATGCTTCAAGCCTTTGGCCTGAAGCGCTAGGAGCCGCATAAACCCAATTTCCGGGCACATGGCTGCGTTGCGCGGTGCTCGGAATCCTCATGCACCCAAGTGCATTCCGGTTCCTGCGCTCCGGGCGCCTTGCCCTGTATCCCGGCAATTGAATTTCTGGCGGCCCCTAGAAGCCCATAGAAATCAGGGACCTGAGACAATACACCCCATGAGCGAAGTTATTTCCCCCCCTGTTTCCGTGAACACCAAGCCCGCGCCGCGCGTTGGCTTTGTCAGCCTGGGCTGCCCCAAGGCGCTGACCGATTCCGAATTGATCCTCACGCAATTGAGCGCCGAGGGCTACCAGACCTCCAAGACCTTTGAAGGTGCGGATCTCGTCATCGTCAACACCTGCGGCTTCATCGACGACGCGGTCAAGGAAAGCCTGGACACCATTGGCGAGGCGCTGGCCGAAAACGGCAAGGTCATCGTTACTGGCTGCCTGGGCGCCAAGGCGGGCGAGGGCGGTGGCAACCTGGTGCGCCAGATGCACCCGAGTGTGCTGGCGGTGACGGGCCCGCACGCCACGCAAGAGGTGATGGACGCGGTGCACCTGAACCTGCCCAAGCCGCATGATCCTTTCGTGGACCTGGTGCCGAATGCCTTTGGCATTGCCGGCATCAAGCTGACGCCCAAACATTACGCCTACCTGAAGATCAGCGAAGGCTGCAATCACCGCTGCACCTTCTGCATCATCCCGTCCATGCGCGGCGACCTGGTGTCACGGCCTATCGGCGACGTGCTCAACGAAGCGCGCGCCCTGTTTGAAGGCGGCGTGAAGGAATTGCTGGTGATCAGCCAGGACACCTCGGCCTATGGCGTCGATGTGAAATACCGCACCGGCTTCTGGGATGGCAAGCCCATCAAGACGCGTATGCTGGAACTGGTGCAGGCACTGGGTGAAATCGCCGAGCCGTATGGTGCCTGGGTGCGCTTGCATTACGTTTATCCGTACCCAAGTGTGGACGAAGTACTGCCGCTGATGGCCACCGGCAAGGTTCTGCCCTACCTGGATGTACCGTTGCAGCACAGCCATCCGGATGTGCTCAAACGCATGAAGCGGCCGGCCAGCGGCGAGAAGAACCTTGAACGCATTGCGCGCTGGCGCGAAATCTGCCCCGAAATTGTGATTCGCAGCACCTTCATCGCCGGTTTTCCCGGCGAGACGGAAGCAGAGTTCGACCATCTGCTGGACTTCATGCGAGAGGCCAAAATCGACCGCGCAGGCTGCTTTGCCTACAGCGCAGTAGAAGGTGCGACGGCCAACGATATTCCGGGCATGCTGCCGCTGGCGTTGCGTGAAGAGCGGCGCGCCCGCTTCATGGCCGTGGCCGAAGCGGTGTCCAGCCAGAAACTGCAGCAGCGCGTAGGTGCAACCATGCAGGTGCTGGTGGATTCGGCGCCGGCGCTAGGCCGAAAGGGTGGCACCGGGCGCTCTTATGCCGATGCGCCGGAGATCGACGGCGTCGTCAAGCTGCTGCCGCCGGAGAAAATCAGCAAGACGCTGAAAGTCGGCGAGTTCACCCGGGCCCGCATCGTCGGAACCCAGGGCCATGACCTGGTTGCTGTACCTGTTTGATTAAGGCCGCTAGTGAAAAGGCGGACTTGAAGATCTGCCCGGCCACAAAAAAAGCCACTGGGTCACAGTGGCTTTAATCTTGCTTTATTCCAGAACCTGTTTAAGAGTCTGGAGAAGCTGTTTGGTGTATCTGGTGCCCGGGAGAGAACTCGAATCTCCACATCTTGCGATACACGGACCTGAACCGTGCGCGTCTACCAATTCCGCCACCCGGGCACAGCTAGCAGTGTACCATTACTTCAATGCTTTCTCAGGGCCAAGCCCCCAAATTTTCCTGAAATATTTCGGCTGCATACTCAAAACCAGCAGCCCTCAACAAAAAGAGATTTTTTATCAAAACAACTCATTCAAATACCGGCGCATCGTCCGCCCGTTCCTCTGGTTTGCTCGCTGAATTCGAGGGCACCGTTTCCGGCCACCGTGATGGCCATGGTTTTGTATTGCGCGATGACGGCGAAGCGGATATTTACCTGCCGCCCAACGAAATGCGAGCAGTGCTGCACAAGGATCGCGTCAAGGCACGCATTGTGCGGCACGACCGCAAAAACCGGCCCGAAGGCCGCGTCACGGAAATCCTTGAGCGATCCTCGAACCCCATCATCGGCCGCCTGCTGCAGGAAAGCGGTGTCTGGCTGGTCGCGCCCGAAGACAAACGCTACGGCCAGGATGTCCTGATCCCCAAGGGCGCTACCGGCACGGCCAAGGCCGGCCAGGTGGTGGTGGTGCAACTCACCGAGCCGCCGGCGCTTTTCGGCCAGCCTGTGGGTCGCGTCAAGGAAGTGTTGGGCGAGATCGACGACCCCGGCATGGAAATTGAAATTGCGGTGCGCAAGTACGGCGTGCCGCATGAGTTCAGCGACGAGGCGCTGGCCCTGGCCCGTACCTTGCCGGACGCCGTGCGGCCTGCCGACAAAAAGCACCGCATTGACCTGACGGACGTGCCGCTGGTCACCATCGACGGCGAAGACGCCCGCGATTTTGACGACGCCGTTTATTGCGAGCCTGCCAAAGTAGGCCGCGGCAAGGGCTGGCGCCTGCTGGTGGCGATTGCCGATGTGAGCCACTATGTGGAAACCGGCAGCGCCATCGACATTGACGCCTACGACCGCGCTACCAGCGTGTATTTTCCGCGCCGCGTGATTCCCATGTTGCCGGAAAAATTGTCGAATGGCCTTTGCTCGCTCAACCCGAATGTCGAGCGCCTGTGCATGGTCTGCGACATGCTGGTCAATGCCAAGGGCGAGGTTCACGCCTACCAGTTTTACCCGGCGGTGATGTTCAGCCAGGCGCGCTTTACCTATACCGAAGTGGCCGCCATCCTGGCCAACACGCGCGGCCCTGAAGCCGCGCAGCGCAAGGCGCTGGTGCCGCACCTGCTCGACTTGCACGACGTGTACCAGGCGCTGCTCAAGGAGCGCGGCGAACGCGGCGCGGTGGATTTTGAAACCACCGAGACCCAGATTGTTTGCGACGAAGCGGGCCGGATTGAAAAAATCGTGCCCCGCACCCGCAATGTGGCGCACAGGCTGATTGAAGAAGCCATGCTGGCGGCCAACGTCTGCTCGGCGGACTTCATCTCGCAAAGCAAGCACGTGGGCCTGTACCGCGTGCACGAAGGCCCGACGCCCGAGAAGAAGGAGATGCTGCGCAACTACCTGAAGGCGGCCGGCATCGGCATGACCATCACCGATGACCCGGCGCCCGGCGAATTCCAGAAGATCGCGCTGGCCACCAAGGACCGCCCGGACGCACAGCAAATCCACTCGATGCTGCTGCGTTCCATGCAGCAGGCGATCTATACGCCGATGAACAGCGGCCACTTCGGCCTGGCCTACGAGGCTTACACGCACTTCACCAGCCCGATCCGGCGCTACCCCGACTTGCTGGTGCATCGCGTCATCAAGGCGGTGCTGAACAAGGCCAAGTACCAGTTGCCGACCCTGCCCACGCCGGGTGAGGCCGAGGCCAAGCTGTCCAAACGGCTGGCTTCACGTGTCAAGGAGCCGACGCAAAAACCTAAAAAAGCCAGCGCCGACGAACTCGCCTGGCAGGCCGCCGGCCTGCACTGCAGCGCCAACGAACGCCGCGCCGACGAGGCCAGCCGCGACGTGGAAGCCTGGCTCAAGTGCAAATACATGCGCGAACATCTTGGTGAGGAATTCGGTGGCGTCGTCACGGCGGCCACGGGCTTTGGCATCTTTGTCACGCTGGACGCGATGTACGTCGAAGGCCTGGTGCACATCACCGAGCTGGGCGGAGAATACTTCCGCTTTGACGAAGCCCGCCAGGAACTGCGCGGCGAGCGCACCGGCATCCGTTATGCCATCGGCACGCGGGTGAGGGTGCAGGTCAGCCGGGTCGACCTGGACGGCCGCAAGATCGACTTTCGCCTGGTGAACGAGGGCCAGGACCTGGTCGGGCGCGCCATGAAAGACAAGACAGGCGGCCATGCGGCGGAATTGCCGGCGCAGGAACGCGGCGCCTCGCGCCACGCGGCGGAGCCCCGAACCGGCAAGGCGGGCAGCAAGAGCACCGGAAAGCGCTCGGAGTCGCGCTCAGGCAGCCGCGGCGGCAGCACAGCCAGCCGCAGCGCCAGCAGCAGCGAAAGGACGCCCAAATCGCCCATTCAGGCTCTCAAGGCGGCTGTCAAGAAAGCGGCAGGCAACCCTCCGGGCCGCAAGCAGGGCAAGAAGCCGCGCCGTTAGGCGCCGGGACACCATGAAATTTCCGCACAACATTTTTTCTTTATCTGCGCGCCGTACGCATAAGGCACTCTGCCCATGCTGATGCGCGTATTGGCCTTCCTGCTTGAAACGCTGTTCTTCCTGTTGATTGCAGCGGCCTTGCTGCGGGCCTGGATGAACTGGGTCCGGGTCAACATGACGGCCCAGCCCGGCCATTTTGTGATGGCCGTGACCGACTGGCTGGTCAAGCCCTTGCGCCGCGTGCTGCCCAGGCCAGTGATGCAGTCCCGGGTGGACTGGGCCAGCGTATTGGCGGCCGTGTTGCTGGCGCTGGCCTATGCGTTGCTGTGGGGCCTGTTGTTTGGCCTGCTGACGGGGGGCACCCTGTGGACTGCTGAGGCTGCGCCTGTTGCCTTGCTGACGCTGCTGTCCTTTGCGCTGAAGATGCTGATCCGCGTGGCGCTGCAAACCCTGTTCATCCTGGTGCTCGGTTTTGCCATCCTGTCGTGGGTGCAGCCTGGCTCACCCGCGTATGGTTTGCTGGGGCGCCTGACCGAGCCCCTGCTGGCACCCCTGCGCCGCGTGATCCCCACGGTGGGCGGCGTGGATTTGTCCGCGCTGGTGCTCATCGTCCTGATCCAAATCGCCCTGATGATCCTGGTGTAAGGCCCTCGTCGGCGCGTCTGTCAGTTGCTGCCGCCTTGTGCATGGGCCAGTTCCGAGGCTGTCAGGGCCGGGGCCGTCCATTCGTCGGCCAGACGGCCATGTGCCCATACGGCGCTGCAGGCCGCGTCGAAGGCATCCAGCCCGGCCGCCATCCGTGCGCCCACCATGCCCGCCAGCACGTCGCCGGTGCCGGCCGTGGCCAGCAGGGCGTTGCCGGTGCTGTTGATGGCGCTGCTGTGGCCCGGCGCCGCGATCACCGTTCCCGAACCCTTGAGCACCACCACACACTGAAACTGTTCGGCAAGCTGCCGGGCCGATGCCAGCCGGTCGGATTGAACCGCGGCCGCTGTGGTGGCGGCCAGCCGGGCAGCTTCCAGTGGGTGTGGCGTCAGCACCGTGCGGTAGCCGCGGCCGTGACGTGCAATGAGCTGCGCCTGGAACTGCGTGTCCCCTGCAATGGCATTGAGTGCATCGGCATCCAGCACCAGCCGCCTGGCAGTCGACAGCACCCTGGCCAGCACGGCCTTGACGGCCTCGCCGCCGCCGCAGCCGCACACCACCACCTGCTGCGCGAAGTCCAGCGCCTCGGGCGTGCGGAACATCAGTTCGGGTTGTTGCGGATCGACCGCGATGGCCGGGCTGCCGAGCAACGCCACAAATACCCGGCCGGCACCGGCATGCAGGGCGGCACGCGCCGCCAGCAGCGCGGCGCCCGCCATGTGGCTGTGGGCGGTGGACTCTCCCCCGAGCACGGCCACGTCGCCAAAGCTGCCTTTGTGGCTGGCATGCGCGTTGCCTGAACGGGGCGGCTGGCCGGCATGGTCGGCGCCCAGCAACCAGGCGTCGGTCTGGCTTGGGGTTGCCTCCTGCGTTTCGCGGACGCCGAGATCGTCAAACCAGACCTGGCCCGCCCAATCCCGGCCGCCGGCGGTGAACAGCCCCGGCTTCAAGGTTAAAAGGCTTAAGGTAAAAATGGCTGTAGCGTCCGGTGAATGGGCGCAAGCAGCTATCAAATGTGTAGCAGATCCGGTGTCCGCATCCAGGCCGGTCGGTATGTCTACCGCCAGCCGCGGCGCACTGCCGGCTTGCATTCGCGCCAGCCACTCCAGCATCAAGGCCGTGCCTGGGCGGTCGGGGGCCAGCGCGCCGCCTATGCCCAACAGGGCATCGATGCAGAAATCAAAATCATCGGGCGGTTGCGCCGCCATGGGCACGCCCGCGGCGATGGCGCGCTCGCGCGAGGCATGGGCGTCGGGCGGCAGGCTGGTTTTTCCGGCCGGCAAACCGGTCCAGGTTACGGTGACATTTTTGCCCCATTGGTGCAGATGCATGGCGGCCTCAAAACCGTCGCCGCCGTTGTTGCCGGGCCCACAGGCGATCCAGATGCGCTGCGCATGCGGCGCCAGGGCCAGCGCCAGGCGTGCCACCGAGAGGCCGGCCCGCTGCATCAGCGTGTGGGGCGCAAGCCCGGCGGCGGCACGCCGTTCAAGTTCGCGCGTCGCCGCCACGCTGTGAAGCGGCTCGCTGCGGGCGCTGGAAATTTTTCGCATGGCCTGATTGTGCGTCCCCGCAAAGCAAAAAGCCCGGCAGGCCGGGCTTTGGGCATAAACGCGGGGTGGTTTCAGCCCAGGCGGGCCACGCCCAGGCCTTCCATGTCGATGTCGGCGGTTTTGCCGGCCATCAGGTCGGCCAGCACCCGCGCGCTGCCGCAGCTGAGAGCCCAGCCGCTGGAGCCATGCCCCAGGTTGAGCCAGAGGCCGGGAATGCCGCTGTCGCCGATGATGGGCGGCCCATCGGGCAGCATGGGACGGGCGCCTTTCCATTCCTGCACGCTGGCGCCGGTATTGGAGAGCTGAGCCGCACCCGGGAACCAGTCGTGCAGCACCTTGTACAGCGTCTGGATGGACGATGCCCGTTTGCTTTCAAGCGTGCCGCCGATTTCGGCGCTGCCTGCCACACGCACGCGGTTGCCCAGGCGGGAAATTGCGACCTTGTAGCGCTCGTCCATCAGTGCGCTGCGCGGTGCGTTCAGCGGTTCGCGGATCGGCGCGCTGATGGAGTATCCGTAAACCGCTGCCATGGGAATCTTCAGGCCCAGCGGCCTCAGGAGCTCCGCGGAGGCCAGGCCGGCGCACATGACCACCCGGTCGTAGCTGCGGGGGCTGGCCTCGCCTGCTATCAAAATACTAGCGGGTTGCGCAAGTTCCAATTGGGCTACAGCCGTATTGAACTCAAAATTCACGCCGATGCGCTGGGCTTCGTTCTTCAGCAGCAGGGCAAACTGGCGGCAATTGGCCACCTCGTCGTTCGGCAGGTGCACGGCGCCCAGGAAGTCGGTGTCAGGGCTCAGTGCCGGCTCGATCTTGCGCACCTCGTCGGGTCCGATTTCCCTGAACACCACGCCGGCGTCGCGCAGCACGGCCAGGCCCGGCTGCACCAGCTTGCTGTCTTTTTCAGAGCGCAGCAGCACCATGTAGCCGGGGCTGCCGTCGTACTCAAGCTCCAGTTCGGCGGTCAGGTAGTGCAGCCTTTCGCGGCTGTAGAAAGCCAGGCGCTGCATACGTGCGCGGTTGGCCAGGTAGGTTTCGAGCTTGCAGGCGCGGAACCACTTCCACATCCAGGCCAGGTCGCGGCCCGACAGGGGCAGGCCGAGCTTGACCGGCGCGTGGCGGTTGAACAGGTGGCTGATGACCTTGCCCGGCATGCCCGGCGCGGCCCAGGGCGTGACATACCCGGGCGCCACCAGGCCGGCGTTGGCAAAGCTGGTCTCCTCGGCCGCCGCACCGCGGCGTTCAAAGACGGTGACCTCGTGGCCGTCCAGGGCCAGCTCGTAAGCGGTGGTGATGCCGATGATGCCGGCACCAATGACGGCAACCCTCATGCGAGGCTCCCGCGGTCATGTGGGGCAGGCACGGGGCGCGGGGCTGGGGAGATGTTTTTGTACATTTTTATAAGAAAAAGGCTTTTAAGCCAATGGGAATGAGCGCGAGAAGCTATCGTTTTTATAGCGAATTCGACAGGGCGGTCTCCACCTGCAGGGCCAGGTCCAGCACCGCGTCGTCATGCAACGCCGCATGCCAGAGCATCAGGCCCACGGGCAATTGGCCGGGCGTGTGGCAGGGCAGGGAAATGGCGCAACCATCGAGCATGTTCACCACGGAGGTATTGCGCAGCAGCAGGCCGTTGACGCGGAAAAATTCGGCATCGTCATCCAGCAAACCGGCGATCGGCGGCGCGACGATGGGGACGGTGGGCGAGAGCACGGCGTCAAAGCCTTGCAGGCGTGTTTCCATGCGGCCCATCCAGGCCTTGCGGGCGGCCAGCAGGTCGATGTAGTCGGCCGCACTCATGCCGGCGCCGCGCAGGATGCGCAAGGCCACGCGCGGGTCGTATTCGGCCTGGTGTCTGGCGATCAGCGTGCGGTGCCAGGCGTAGCTTTCCGCCGCCGAGAGGCCGCCGGTGGCATTGATGGCGGCCAGCTCGCCGATCTCCTCCAGGCCGATTTCCTCGATGTGCGCACCCGCCTGGCGAAGGATTCGCAGGCTGCGCCCAAACGCTTCGGCGACGGTGTTGTCCAGGAGGTCCTGCATCACGGTGCGGGCGACGGCCAGGCGGCAGGAGGCGAGCGGCTTGCCGGTCAGTTGGACCTTGCGTGCCGCCAGAACCTCATGCACGGTGACCGCGTCGCGCACCGAACGGGTGAGGGCGCAAACGGTGTCCAGGCTGGTGGACAGGGGAAGGGCGCCCTCCGTGGGCACCAGGCGCGCAGTGCTTTTGAAGCCGACGATGCCGCAAAGCGCCGCCGGGATGCGGATCGATCCGCCGGTGTCGGAGCCGAGCCCGACCAGGGCTGCGCCCGTGGTTACCGAGACCGCCGCACCGGAGGACGAACCCCCGGGAATACGTGCCACCTTCGGGTCGGCCGGGTTGACGGGGGTTCCGTAGTGCGGATTGATGCCGACGCCGGAGAAGGCGAACTCGACCATGTTGGTGCGCCCCATGAACGTGGCGCCGGCAACACGCAGACGTGCCACGGCGGGGCAATCTTCTGCGGCAGGCGCGGCGCCTGCCAGCACGGTGGATCCGGCTGCGGTGGTCTGGCCGGCCACGTCGAACAGGTCCTTGACCGACACCGGAATGCCGGTAAGTGGAAGGCCTGCAGCGTCCGCAACGGGGTTTTCCGCCATTCCGGCGTGGTTTTGCGGGCTCCCCGGCATGAAAACGTGGCGGCAGGCGTCACTTTGGGCCGTGGCCAGGGCCTGTTCGATAACCTGCCGGGGAGAGGTCTGGCCGGCCGTCATGGCCTGGCGAGTGGCATGGAGGTCGCCTGAAGGGGGCATCTGGCTCATGGGGCGGGAGGGTGTTATACTCGACAGGCTTTGCAAATGACGATTTTGTTGTTTGCAAGGCAAATCGCAAATCAGCCACTCAAGGTGTTGCCCCGGAAATCTCGAAAGAGGCCAACGGGACGATAAGCGCTGATTTTAGACACAACCTTTTGGAGTATTCCTATGTCGACCACTATGCGCGAAATGCTGGAAGCAGGCGTTCATTTCGGACACCAAACCCGCTTCTGGGACCCCAAGATGGCCCCGTACATCTTCGGCCATCGCAACCGTATTCACATCATCAACCTGGAAAAATCGCTTCCGATGTACCAGGAAGCGATGAAGTTCGCGAAGCAGCTGTCTGCCAACCGCGGCACCATCCTGATGGTAGGCACCAAGCGCCAGGCTCGCGACATCGTCGCCACCGAAGCCAAACGCGCCGGTGTTCCCTATGTTGACCAGCGCTGGCTGGGCGGCATGCTGACCAACTTCAAGACGGTCAAGACTTCCATCAAGCGCCTGAAGGAAATGAAGGCCCAGCAGGAAGCCGGCCTTGATTCCATCAGCAAAAAAGAACAGCTCACCTTCAAGCGCGAAATCGAAAAGCTTGAAAAAGACATCGGCGGCATTCAGGACATGAACGCCCTGCCGGACGCCATTTTCGTGATCGACGTGGGCTTCCACAAAATCGCGATCCTGGAAGCCAAGAAGCTCGGCATTCCACTGATCGGCGTGGTTGACTCCAATCACTCGCCTATCGGCATCGACTACGTGATTCCCGGCAACGACGACTCCTCCAAAGCTGTCGCCCTGTACGCCCGCGGTATCGCCGACGCGATCATCGAAGGCCGCGCCAATGCCGTGAACGACGTCGTCAAGGCGGTTTCGGCTGAGAGCTCGGATGAGTTCGTGGAAGTGGAAAACGCAGCCGCCTGATAGTTTTCGGCTCTGCGCCAGACGCGAAAAAGGGGCTCGCGTAGCCCCTTTTTCACAACCTAACGAAAAGCTGGATGCGAATTGATCGCTTCCAGCGTGTCAAAAACGACAAAACGGAGAATCAAAGATGGCAATTACTGCAAGCATGGTCGCTGAACTGCGCGCCAAGACCGACGCCCCCATGATGGAGTGCAAGAAAGCACTGACCGAAGCTGAAGGCAACTTCGAAAAAGCCGAAGAAATCCTGCGCGTCAAGCTCGGCAGCAAGGCCGGCAAGGCCGCTTCCCGCGTCACCGCCGAAGGCGTTGTAGCTGCGCACCGCGAAGGCGATGTGGGCGCGCTGGTGGAAATCAATTGCGAAACCGACTTCGTGACCAAGAACGACAGCTTCCTGGCCTTCACCAAGGCAGTGGTCGAAGGGATTGTCAAGAACAACCCGGCCGACGTGGAAGCCGTGGGCGCCATGCCTTTATCGCTTGACGGCTTTGGCCCGACGGTCGAAGACGTGCGCAAGGGCCTGATCGGCAAGATCGGCGAAAACATGAGCGTGCGCCGCTTCAAGCGTTTCTCGGGCAGCAAGCTGGCCTCTTACCTGCACGGCACGCGCATCGGTGTGGTCGTGGAGTTTGAAGGCGACGAAGCCGCCGCCAAGGATGTCGCCATGCACGTGGCCGCGATGAAGCCCGTGTCCCTGTCCAGCGCTGAAGTGCCTGCCGAACTGGTCGCCAAGGAGCGCTCGGTGGCTGCAGCCAAAGCCGCTGAAGATGCCGCCAAGGCACAAGCCGAAGGCAAGGCCGTCCAGTCCGCTGAAATTGTTGCAAAGCGTATCGAAGGTGGCGTGCAGAAGTACCTGAAGGAAGTCAGCCTGTACAACCAGACTTTCGTCAAGAACGACAAGCAGACCGTCGAGCAGATGCTCAAGGAAAAAGCGACGACGATCAAGTCTTTCACGCTGTATGTCGTGGGTGAAGGCATTGAGAAAAAGGTGGACGATTTCGCTGCCGAAGTCGCCGCCCAGGTCGCCGCAGCCAAAGCTGCTTGAGCATTTCAGTCCAGCCGGAAGGCCGCTAAACTTCAGACAACCCAACAAAGAAAGCTCTCACATGCCAGCCTACAAGCGAATCTTGTTAAAACTGTCAGGTGAGGCCTTGATGGGGGATGATGCCTTTGGCATCAACCGTGCGACCATCGTGCGCATGGTGGAAGAGATTGCCGAAGTCACCCGTATGGGTGTCGAAGTGGCGGTCGTGATTGGCGGCGGCAATATCTTCCGCGGTGTGGCCGGCGGTTCCGTCGGCATGGACCGCGCCACTGCCGACTACATGGGCATGCTGGCTACTGTGATGAACGCCCTGGCCTTGGGCGACACCATGGACAAGGCCGGGTTGATCGCTCGCGTGATGTCGGCCATCGGCATTGAGCGCGTGGTTGAGCCTTATGTTCGCCCCAAAGCCCTGCAGTACCTCGAAGAGGGCAAGGTCGTCATCTTCGCGGCCGGCACCGGCAACCCGTTCTTCACCACCGACACGGCAGCCGCATTGCGCGGCGCGGAGATCGGCGCCGAGATCGTGCTGAAGGCCACCAAGGTCGACGGTGTGTACACTGCGGACCCCAAGAAAGACCCGAAAGCCACGCGCTACACCAACATCACCTTCGATGAAGCCATGGGTAAAAACCTGGAGGTCATGGACGCCACCGCTTTTGCGTTGTGTCGCGACCAGAAACTCCCCATCAAGGTGTTCAGTATTTTCAAGCATGGTGCGCTCAAGCGCGTCGTGCAGGGCGAGGACGAGGGAACCCTGGTTCACGTCTGAGCCTCCTGTCCCAGCTTGTTCTTTTTCGCTATAAAAATCCGGAGATTCGACCATGAGCATTGTTGAAGTCAAGCAGCAGGCAGAGCAAAAGATGCAGCAGTCTATTGACTCGTTCAAAAATGGCCTGACCAAGATCCGCACGGGCCGCGCCAACCCCGGTTTGCTTGATACCGTGCATGTTGACTATTACGGCTCCATGGTGCCGATCAGCCAGGTGGCCAATGTGTCGCTGCTCGACGCCCGCACCATCAGCGTCTCGCCCTGGGAAAAAGGCATGGGCGCCAAGATCGAAAAGGCCATCCGTGATTCAGACCTGGGACTCAATCCGGCCGCGCAGGGTGACCTGATCCGCGTGCCCATGCCGGCCATGACCGAAGAGCGCCGCCGCGAACTCACCAAGGTCGTGCGCGCCGAAGGGGAGCACGCCAAAGTGGCTATTCGCAACCTGCGCCGCGATGCCAATGATGGCGTCAAGAAACTCGTCAAGGACAAGCTCGCTTCTGAAGACGACGAACGCCGTTCGCAGGACGATATCCAGAAGTTCACGGATCGTTTCATTGCCGAAGTCGACAAACTGGTCGCCGGCAAGGAACAAGACATCATGGCGGTTTGACGCCTCGTCGTCTGGCCTGATTCACCATGGCCACCACCCATCCCATAGTCCCGCACCACGTTGCCATCGTTATGGATGGCAATGGCCGGTGGGCGACCAAACGGTTTTTACCCCGCATTGCGGGCCACAAGCAGGGCGTTGATTCGCTCAGCCGCTGCGTTCGCGCATGCCTGGACCGCGGCATCGGCGTCCTCACGGTTTTCGCTTTTTCTTCGGAGAACTGGAACCGGCCGGCAGAAGAGGTGTCCGGGCTGATGGAGTTGCTTGCCTATTCTCTTTCCAAGGAAGTCCCCAGCCTGAATGCCAACGGCGTGCAACTGCGTTTTGTCGGAGACCGCCTGCGGCTTTCCGAGAAAGTCCAGGCAGGGCTGGCGCAAGCTGAGCTCGACACCTCGACCAACCAGCGGCTGGTTTTTAATGTGTGCTTCAACTACGGTGGTCGCTGGGATATTGCCCAGGCTGCCAACAGATTGGCCAGCCGCGGTGAAGCCATTACCGAGCTGTCGCTGGACAGGGAGATGGCGCTGGCGCACGTGCCGGACCCGGATCTGCTGATTCGCACAGGCGGTGAGTTGCGGATCAGTAATTTTTTGCTGTGGCAGGCAGCTTATTCAGAGCTGCATTTCTCCGACAAGTTGTGGCCTGAATTTGACGAGGCGGCGCTGGACGAGGCGATAGCCGTCTTTCGGACTCGCGAACGACGCTTCGGCAAGACCTCCGCCCAGGTCAGTGGCCGCAGTACCAATGAAAATACAAAGGCTGCCTGATGCTTAAACAGCGCGTGATCACAGCGATTGTCCTTCTGGCTATTTTGCTGCCAGCCCTTTTCTACAAGACGCCAGAGCCCTTTTGTGCCGTCGCGCTGCTGCTGATTGCTGCGGGTGCCTGGGAGTGGGGCCGGCTGAACGCACTCGGGCAGGGGGTCTCACTGGGGCTCGCCGCCGTTTGTGTCGGGCTGTGCGCGCTGGCATGGTACGTTGGCCTGCTCGCAAAGCCCCTGCCGCTTCTTTGGGCTGCTGCAGGTGCCGCTTGGGTGCTTGCCGGTGGCTGGTTGTTGCGCAATGGTGTGGCGGGCTGGCCGCGTGTACCCAAAGTAATTCGCCTTCCGGGGGGGCTGGCTGCGTTGTTGGTTGCATGGCTGGCTGTGGCCCAGGCTCGTGTGGCGGGCATTGACTTTTTGCTGTCCGTTCTGCTGCTGGTCTGGGTGGCCGATATCTTTGCCTATTTTGCAGGCCGTGCCCTGGGAGGCCGGTTCAGCAAGGGCAAGCTGGCTCCTTCGATCAGTCCTGGTAAAAGCTGGGAGGGCGTGTGGGGCGGCATGGCCGGTGTGGTGGCGCTGTCGCTGGCCTGGGTCTGGCTGGGCCGTGCGGGCATTGGCGGTGGCTTCTGGGCTGACGCCACGCTTTACAGCCGGCTGGCTGATCATCACGGCATGGCCGTCATGCTGCTGGCGGTTATTTTCCTGGCCGCCATGAGTGTGGTTGGCGATCTGGTCGAGTCTCTTATCAAGCGCAGTGCCGGGGTTAAAGACTCCAGCGGCCTGTTGCCGGGCCACGGCGGCGTGCTCGACCGGGTCGACGCGCTATTGCCCACGCTGCCCCTGGCGATGATGCTGGTTACCCTTTAGGCTTTGCTCCCGTATGTCCTTTGAAAAGCAGCGTGTGACCGTTTTGGGCTCCACGGGGTCCATTGGTGTCAACACGCTTGATGTCATCGCCCGCCATCCTGAGCGCTTTGAGGTGTTTGCCCTCAGCGCGGCAACCCAAACGGACTTGATGCTGGCGCAGTGCGCCCAGTTCAAACCCCAATACGCGGTTATGGCCAGTGAGCCGCATGCCCGTTTGCTGGCCGAGAAGATCAAGACAAATCAGCTACCGGTGCAGGTTCTATGGGCGCAAGATGCTCTCGAAATGATAGCGTCGCACGAGTTGGTGGATACCGTGATGGCCGCTATTGTGGGCGCTGCCGGGTTGGGTCCGTGCATGGCGGCCGCAAAGGTGGGCAAGCGCTTGCTGCTCGCCAACAAGGAGGCCCTCGTCGTCGGCGGCGAAGTGTTTATGCGGGCGGTTCGTGAAGGGGGGGCCCGGTTGCTGCCTATTGACAGTGAGCATTCGGCCATTTTCCAGTCGTTGCCCGAAGACCCGGCGGTGTGGCCCCGGCGCATCGAAAAAATCATGCTGACCTCGTCGGGCGGTCCTTTTCGCGCCCGTGATCCAGCAACTTTGCGCGACGTAACGCCCGAGCAGGCCTGCGCGCACCCTAATTTTTCCATGGGCCGCAAGATTTCGGTGGATTCGGCCACGATGATGAACAAGGCTTTGGAGGTGATCGAGGCCAAGTACCTGTTTGGTGTCGTGCCGGAGCAGATCGAGGTGGTGATCCATCCGCAGCAAATCATCCATTCGATGGTGCAGTTCCATGACGCATCGGTGATGGCCCAGCTGGGTACGCCCGATATGCGGGTGCCGATTGCCTATGGCCTGTCCTGGCCGGAGCGGATCGAAAGCGGCACGGCGCGCCTGGACTTCGCCCGCATGGCCGCCATGACATTCGAGGTCCCGGACTTTCAGCGCTTTCCCTGCCTGCCTTTGGCCTGGGAGAGTTTGCGTGCGCCGCCGGGCACTTGCGTGGTGCTGAACGCAGCCAATGAGGTTGCTGTGGCGGCGTTTTTGGACCGGCGCATCCGCTTCGACCATATTCACCATGTAAACCATGCAACTTTGGAGGCCGCGGCAGTCTCTCAGGTGGACGACATAGAAGGCTTGCTGGCGCTGGATGAGCAGGCCCGCCGCGTTGCCACTCAAATCACCCAAGGTCTGGAGTCCTGAGATGCTGACACTGGTTTCTTTCGTTGTGACTCTCGGTATCCTGATTGCCGTGCACGAATACGGCCATTACCGCGTCGCAGTGGCGTGTGGCATCAAGGTCCTGAAATTTTCCATCGGATTCGGCAAACCTATTTACACCTGGAAGCTCAAAAACAAGTCGACAGAGTTTTCCATCGGCATGCTGCCCCTGGGCGGCTACGTCAAGATGCTGGATGAGCGCGAGGCCCCGGTGGATCTATCCGAGCGTCATCTGGCTTTTAATACCCAGCCGCTGAAATCGCGGGTTGCCGTGGTGGCCGCCGGCCCGGCCGCCAATTTGCTGCTGGCCATAGTGCTGTATGCCGTGGTCAACTGGACTGGCTTGCAGGAGCCCAAAGCCATTTTGGCCAGCCCGGTAGCAGGATCGCTTGCCGAAAAGGCTGGCCTGGGTGGCGGGGAAATGGTTCAGCAGGCGGCTTTTGAAGGCGGCGACCTGGAGGTCGTTCATTCTTTTGAAGACTTGCGCTGGAGGCTCACTCAAGGTGCACTGGATGGTCGCGACCTCACCTTGGTGCTTGGCAGCGATGGCGCAGCGTCAGGGCAGACTGTGCGGTTGCTGCTCAGTACGCTGGGTGCACCCGAAGCAGATGCCGATCTGTTCAGGAAAATTGGCATTCTCGGCCCCTGGACCCGTCCGGTGATTGGCACTGTCATGCCCGGGGGCGCCGCAGAAAAATCCGGCCTGCGTGCCGATGATCTCGTGCTTCGCATTGGCGAGACAGCGATTGTGGATGGGCAACAGCTGCGCGAGGTGATACGTACCTCTGCCCGCTCGACCGGAACGGGTGCTGCCGTTGTCCCGCAGACATGGCAAATCAGCCGTGCTGGCGCATCCCTGGCGCTGCAAGTGACGTCTGAACTCAAGGCAGTGAACGGGGTGATGGTGCCCCGGATTGAGGCCTATGTGGGAGCCCCTCCCGAGTTTGTCACGGTGCGTTACGGCCCTGTCGATGGCTTGTGGCAAGGTGCCGTACGTACCTGGCAGGTTTCGCTGCTCACACTGAAGATGATGGGGAAAATGGTCATAGGCGAGGCGTCGCTTAAAAACCTGAGTGGCCCGCTCACGATTGCGGACTATGCGGGGAAGTCGGCCAGCCTTGGGTGGAGCAGTTATCTGCTATTTTTGGCCCTTATCAGCGTGAGCCTTGGCGTCCTGAATTTACTGCCGCTGCCGGTTCTGGATGGGGGGCACCTGATGTATTATCTTTGGGAGGGGATCACCGGCCGGGGCGTGTCTGACGCCTGGATGGACCGGTTGCAGCGCGGTGGCGTTGCTATCCTGCTGGGCATGATGTGCGTTGCCCTGTTTAACGATGTCACCCGGCTTTTGGGCTAATTCCTTACATTTCATGCAAAAACAAATAAATCGCTTCAAAGTTCGTGCAGTTTGCGCTATCGCCGCCGGTCTTTTTGCAGCCAGTTCGGCTTGGGCCGTTGACCCTTTCACGGTGCGTGATATCCGGGTTGAAGGCTTGCAGCGCGTTGAGCCCGGAACCATTTTTGCCTCCTTGCCCTTTCGGGTCGGCGAAACCTATAACGACGACAAGGGTTCCACCGCCATTCGTGCGCTGTTTGGGCTGGGCCTGTTCAAGGACGTGAGACTTGAAGTCAGTGGCGACGTATTGGTGGTGATCGTTGAAGAGCGTCCCACCGTCGCTGACGTGGACTTTGTGGGTGCCAAGGAGTTCGACAAGGACGCGCTCAAGAAAGCACTCCGCGAGGCCGGTGTTGCGGACGGCCAGCCGTTCGACAAGGCGCTCGCCGACAAGGCGGAGCAGGAGCTCAAGCGCCAGTACATCAACAAGAGCCTGTACGGCGTTGAAATTGTCACCACCGTCACGCCGATCGAACGCAATCGGGTCAACCTGACTTTCAGTGTGACCGAAGGCGATGTCGCGAAGATCAAGGAAATCCACATTACAGGCAACAAGGCGTTCAGCGAGTCAACCCTCCTGAGCCTCTTTGACCTTGATACAGGTGGCTGGCTCAGCTGGTACACCAAGTCGGATCGCTATTCGCGCACCAAGCTCAACGCCGACATTGAAACGCTGCGCTCCTACTACCTTTCGCGGGGCTACCTCKAATTCAAAATCGACTCTACCCAGGTTGCGATTTCCCCGGACAAACAAAGCATTGCCATCACCGTCAACGTGACCGAGGGCGAGCGTTTTGTTGTTTCGGGTGTCAAGCTTGAAGGCAACTACCTGAACAAGGAAGAAGAGTTCAAGACACTCGTGAAAATCACGCCTGGTGAGGCCTACAACGCGGACGAGGTCGCTGAAACGACCAAGGCGTTCAGCGACTATTTCGGTACTTTTGGCTACGCTTTTGCCCGCGTCGAAGCGGTGCCGGAAATTGACCGTGTCAATAACCGCGTGGCATTTGTGCTTCAGGCAGAACCATCCCGCCGTGCTTATGTGCGGCGCATCAACGTGGCCGGAAACAATCGCACGCGCGATGAAGTCGTGCGTCGCGAGTTCCGCCAGTTTGAGTCGTCCTGGTACGACGGCGACAAAATCCGGCTTTCCCGCGACCGTGTCGACCGTCTGGGTTTCTTTACCGATGTGAATGTAGAAACGCAGGAAGTGACCGGTACAAACGACCAAGTCGACATTACGGTCAATGTGGTTGAAAAGCCAACCGGTAATTTGCAGCTTGGTGCGGGGTATTCCAGCGCGGACAGCCTCTCACTGGTATTCGGTATCAAGCAGGAAAACGTTTTTGGCTCGGGCAATTACCTGGGTGTTGAAGTCAACACCAGCAAGTCCAACCGCCAGATCGTGCTCAGCACTATTGACCCATATTTCACGGCCGATGGTATTTCGCGCACCATTGATGTCTATGACCGCACGTCGAAGCCTACCTCGGGCCAAGGTGGTGACTACAGCCTGAAAACGCGGGGCGCAAGTATTCGTTTCGGTGTTCCGTTTACCGAGAATGACACCGTTTATTTTGGCAGCGGTTACGAGCAGTTGACGATTGTGCCGGGCACCAATCTGCCGGTTAGTTATCTGAACTATGCGAACCAGTTTGGCTACAAAAGCAACTCGATTCCGTTGACAGTGGGTTGGTCGCGCGACAGCCGCGACAGCGCGCTGGTGCCTACGTCGGGCCTCTATCAACGGGTTTACGGTGACTGGGGTGTCGCTGGCGACATCAAATTCGTGCGAGCGAACTACCAGGCCCAGAAATACATTCCGCTCAACAAGCAGTTCACGATTGCGCTTAACGGCGAGTTTGGCTGGGGCAAAGGCCTGAATGGCCAGCCTTATCCGCTCTTCAAGAATTACTATTCGGGCGGCCTGGGTTCTGTGCGTGGATTTGAGCAAGGCTCACTGGGCCCGCGCGATGCGTCTGATCTTGCCATCGGTGGACCGAAGAAGCTCACCCTCAATGCCGAACTCATTGCGCCGTTTCCTGGTGCAGGCAATGACCGTACCCTGCGCCTCTATGGGTTTGTGGACGCAGGCAATGTTTTTGGTGAAAATGAGCGTTTTCGGGTAAATGACTTGCGGGCTTCCACAGGTATTGGTATCAGCTGGATTTCCCCAGTGGGTCCCTTGCGCATCGCTATTGCGACGCCGCTGCGCAAAATGCCAGGCGATAGAATAGAGCGGTTGCAATTCCAAATTGGTACATCTTTCTAATGAAGCATTTTTCAATCAAAATTTTCCTGGGCGTTGCCATTGCACTGGCGGGGTTCTCCGCAAGTGCGCAGGAGTTCAAAGTCGGGATTGTCAATCTGGACCGGATTTTCCGGGAAGCCAATTCCGCGAAAGCCGCCCAGACCAAACTTGAGCAGGAATTCAGCAAGCGTGAAAAAGAGCTGAACGATCTGGCGACCCAGCTGAAAACACTCTCCGACAAATTTGAGCGTGAAGCCCCGACGCTCGCGGAGAGTCAGCGCGTTTCACGGCAAAAGCAGCTTGTTGACCAGGATCGGGACTTCCAGCGCAAGCGCCGTGAATTCCAGGAAGACCTGAACACCCGCAAGAATGAAGAACTCCAGCAGGTCATCGAACGTGCGAACAAGGTTGTGAAGACGCTGGCTGAGACGGAAAAGTACGACCTGATTCTCCAGGAATCGGTCTATGTCAATCCCAAGCATGACATCACCGACAAGGTGATCAAGGCGTTGAACGCTGCCCGTTGATTGCGGGGTGTTCACCACGATCACCATCGTGAAAATGGCAGGCGCAGTGTGACACTCCGTCTTGCCGATATCGTTGAATCCCTAGCCGGTGCAGTACAGGTCGAACTGGTCGGCGACCCCGGCCTGCAGATAGAGCGGCTCTCTACGTTGGAGGCTGCCGGTCCCGCGGACCTGAGTTTCCTCAGCCACCCCAAATACTTGTCCAAGCTCGCGCAGTCCGAGGCTGTCTGCGTCATTGTGGCGCCCGCCGCGCGCGAGGCCGCAGTCAAGCGTGGCGCCTGCATCGTGACAGACGATCCCTACCACGCTTTTGCGTTGGTCACCCAACTCTGGAAGCGGTGGCATTCCCCGCAGGTGGTTCCGCACATTCATCCCAGTGCCTATATCGATCCCTCTGCCACTGTGGCGTCCGGCGTTTCGATCGGTGCATTTGCCTGCATTGGCCAAGGCGCGGTGATTGGCACGGATGCGCGGATTGCGGAGCATTGCGTCGTCGGGCGGCATGTGCAAATCGGTGCGAACACCCGGTTGTCGGCGCGCGTGACCGTGGCCGACGGCTGCCGCGTGGGGGAGCGCTGTATCGTGCACTCCGGCGCGGTGATCGGCGCTGACGGTTTTGGCTTTGCGTCGCACCAGGGACAGTGGGTGAAGATCGAGCAACTTGGTGGTGTGCAGATCGGCAATGATGTCGAGATCGGTGCCAACACCTGCATTGACCGCGGTGCGCTGCAGGATACGGTGCTGGAAGACGGTGTGAAGCTCGATAACCTGGTCCAGATCGGCCACAACGTCCGGGTTGGCAAACATACCGCCATGGCCGGCTGTGCCGGCGTCGCGGGCAGCGCCACGATTGGTGCGCATTGCACGGTGGGGGGCGGCGCCATTGTGCTGGGCCACCTGACGCTCGCCGATGGTGTGCATGTCTCGGCTGCATCGGTGGTAACCCGATCCATTTTGAAGCCCGGGCATTACACCGGGCTCTTTCCCATCGACGACAATGCTGTCTGGGAAAAAAATGCCGCTACGCTCAAGCAGCTTCATACGCTTCGTGAGCGTCTCAGGGAGGTCGAAAAAGCCATCCTGCACTCAGGACACACTCAAGAAAAATCATGATGGATATCCACCAAATTCTCAAACAGCTGCCGCATCGTTATCCCATCCTGCTGGTGGACCGGGTGCTGGAAATCGAAAAAGGCAAACGCATCAAGGCGCTCAAAAACGTCACGATCAACGAGCCCTTTTTTATGGGGCACTTTCCCCATCACCCGGTGATGCCGGGGGTATTGATACTGGAAGCCATGGCGCAGGCGGCCGCGCTGCTGGCCTTTGCGACGCTGGGCGTCACGCCCGACGACAAGACGGTCTATTACTTCGCCGGCATCGACGGTGCACGCTTCAAGCGCCCCGTTGAACCTGGCGACCAGCTGATCATGGACGTCACACTGGACCGCATGAAGGCCGGCATTTTTAAATTTAAAGGGGTCACCAGGGTAGGTGAGACCATTGCCTGTGAAGCCGAATTGATGTGCACCATGCGCACGATCGCGTGAATGGGCCCCACGCTTTTCGCTTCGCGTAATTCGCTGCCCCCCGAGAGGGCTGCTGCGCCTGCGGTCTGGCGGAGCCAGTCCCGCGGCCCCGGTGTGAAGGGGGACTTGCCCATACGGCTTTTGGCCGACCTATTCGCTGAACAGTTGATTTCGTCATGACGGCTATACATTCCACTGCACTTATTGATCCGCAAGCCCAGCTCCATGAGTCGGTGAGCGTCGGTCCCTATACGGTCATTGGTCCGCACGTGAAGATTGGTGCCGGCACCACCGTGGGCGCCCACTGCGTGATCGAAGGACACACCACCATAGGCCGTGACAACCGGATTTTCCAGTTCAATTCACTGGGTGCAATTCCGCAGGATAAAAAGTATGCGGGTGAACCTTGTGAACTGGTGATCGGCCACCGCAACACCATTCGCGAGTTCTGCACCTTCAACATCGGCTCGCCGGGCGACACTGGCGTGACCCGTGTGGGGGATGACAACTGGCTCATGGCCTATGTGCATCTGGCGCACGACTGCGTGGTGGGCAACAACACCATTTTTGCCAACAACACCCAACTGGGTGGCCATGTGCATGTCGGCGACTGGGTGATTCTGGGCGGCTTCACCGTCGCGCACCAGTTCGTGAAAATCGGTGCCCACAGCTTCACCGCCATGTGCTCGCTGCTGTTTGCCGATTTACCGCCTTTTGTCATGGCGCAGGGACAACCGGCCGAGGCGCGCTCCATGAATTTTGAAGGGCTGCGGCGACGGGGCTTTTCACCGGAGCGAATTTCCGCTGTCAAGGCCATGCACAAAGCGCTGTACCGTGACGACCTGACCCTGGATGTATCGCGCGAGCGCATTGCCGCTCTGACGGAAAAGTACCCAGATGCCGCGCCTGATGTGCAGATGATGCTTTCATTTCTGGAACAAACCTCGCCGCAGCGCGGCATTGTCCGGTAAGACCTATGTCGTTGATGGAGCCAAGCCCTCTGCCAGCCCGTAGAGAGGCAGGCCTCCCCGTTGCGGACTCCCTGAGAGCCCGTTCCCCTTGCGTGGCGATGGTCGCGGGCGAAACCTCTGGAGATTTGCTCGCCGGCCTGCTGCTCGATGGTTTCAAGGCCCGCTGGCCGGCACTGACGTCAAACGGTATCGGCGGCTCACAGATGGCAAGCCGCGGTTTTAACGCCTGGTGGCCCAGTGAAAAGCTGGCGGTACGCGGGTATGTTGAGGTATTGCGGCATTACCGCGAGATCGTCGGCATACGCGAACAACTGAAGCAACGCCTGCTGGATCAGCGCCCAGACCTTTTCCTTGGCATTGATGCACCCGACTTCAATCTTGACCTGGAGGCGGCGCTCAAGGTCCAAGGCATCAAGACCGTGCATTTTGTCAGCCCCGCCATCTGGGCCTGGCGTGCCGACCGTGTTGAAAAGATACGGCGCAGTGTGGACCACGTGCTGTGCATCTTTCCTTTTGAGCCTGCGCTGCTGGCTGCTCATGGCATTGCCGCGACCTATGTGGGGCACCCGCTGGCCAATGTCATTCCCCTGCAGCCTGACCGCGCAGCGGCCCGGCGCAAGCTGGGTTTGCAGGATGAAGACACCGTGGTGGCCATTCTTCCCGGTAGCCGGAAATCCGAAATCCAGTACCTCGCGCAACGATTCTTTAAGGCTGCAGCCCTTATTCAACATGCGCAACCAGCTATCAAATTTATAGTGCCGGCCATTCCCGCGCTGAAGGGCGTGATTGAGCGCCATGCGGACGTGGAAGGAATGAAACCCCATCTGCAGATCATCGAGGGCCAGTCCCACAGCGCGCTGGCGGCATGTGATGTAACGCTGATAGCGAGTGGCACCGCCACGCTGGAGGCGGCGCTTTTCAAGCGGCCCATGGTGATCGCCTACAACATGAACTGGCTGTCATGGCAAATCATGCGGCGCAAGAAATTGCAGCCATGGGTGGGCCTGCCCAATATCCTCTGCCGGGAGTTTGTCGTTCCGGAGCTGCTGCAGGACGCGGCCACGCCTGAGGCGCTGGCAGCGGAAGTGCTGAAATGGGTTGACGCAAAGTCTTCGGCACCTGACAAAATAGCGGCTGTAGAACAACGATTTACCGCGCTGCATGCGGAACTGCAGCGGGACACTTCAAAACTGGCGACAGATGCGATCCAGCAAATTCTTGAAAGCTGAGCAAACACCCTTGTCATGGGATACGCCTGGCCTTGTGGCTGGCGTGGACGAAGCTGGCCGGGGACCATTGATGGGCCCGGTGGTCGCGGCCGCCGTCATTCTTGATGAGCTCAATCCCATTCAGGGGCTGGCCGACTCCAAGAAGCTCACGGCCTTGCGCCGCGAAAAACTCTATGACGAAATCCGCGCCAAGGCACTGTGCTGCTCGATTGCGCTGGCAACCGCCGAGGAGATCGACAGCATCAACATCCTGCAGGCTACTTTACTGGCCATGCGGCGCGCGGTGGAAGGCCTGCGCCTCAAGCCCAACAAGGTGCTGGTCGACGGCAACCGGCTGCCAACACTGGTGATCCTGTCCGAGGCCATTGTGGGTGGTGACGCGCTGGTGCCTTCGATTTCCGCAGCGTCGATTCTGGCCAAGGTTTACCGCGACCGTTGGTGCGCGGAGTTCCATCTTGAGTATCCCCAGTACGGGTTTGCCGACCATAAAGGGTACGGCACGGCCGAACATCTGGCTGCGTTGCGCGAACACGGCGCCTGTCCCCAGCATCGCAGGTCCTTTGCGCCGGTGGCTGAGGTCTTGCGGTGAGTTCCGGCTTCTCCGGATCCTCCGGCTCCGCCACGTACATCACTTCGCGCGACAACCCCCTGATCAAGGACCTGCGCAAGCTCTCGCAGGACAGCACCGCGTACCGCAAACAGGGGCGCGTCTGGCTGGAGGGGGACCATTTATGCCGTGCAGCGCTGGCGCGCGGCCTGCAGCCTGCCATCGCCGTTTTTTGTGAATCATTTTGGTCTGCAAGCCAATCTGAATGGGCGCAAGCAGCTATCAAAAACATAGTAATTTCCGATGCACTGCTGCCGGAAATCAGCGGCCTGGAGTCACCCGCTCGCATGGGTTTTGTGCTGGATTTGCCGGCGCCCGCCAGCCCGCAACCCCATGCAGCCTCGGTCATCCTGGACCGTGTGCAGGATGCCGGCAACGTGGGCTCCATCCTGCGCAGCGCAGCGGCCTTTGGCTTTGGCCAGGTTCTTGCCCTCAGGGGTACGGCGGCGCTCTGGTCGCCCAAAGTGCTGCGTGCCGGTATGGGTGCCCACTTTGCACTGCAACTGGTGGAAGGCCTGGAGCCCGAGGCTCTGGCAGCATTGACCGTGCCCATCGTTGTCACCAGCTCGCACCAAGGCAGCTTTTTGCATCAGCAGAAGTTGCCTGTGCCGTGTGCATGGGCCATGGGCCACGAAGGGCAGGGCGTTAGCGACGACCTCATGAGCCGGGCGGCGCTCAAGATCCGCATCGACCAACCGGGGGGCGAGGAGTCGCTTAATGTGGCAGCCGCGGCCGCAATTTGCCTGTACGCAAGTTCGCTGAAGATATAGACCCACCCCCGTCCAGGCTCACTGCGTGTAGCCCGTTCCCCCCTTCCGGGGGGCGGCGCCTGGGGCTGGCAAAGCCGAACCCGCGGCCCCCACTGGTGAAATACTCCCCTGCATTCGCCCTGAATCTTCAAGCCAGCATGAGCCGCGGAACCGGCTCTGCCGGGCCGTAGGGCGGGCAGCCCCCTCGGGGGGCAGGGAGCTACACGAAGTGAGCGACCGTGGGGGCCACATCCCTAGGCTATAATCAAGGGCTTTTCAAAACACAGCTTCGCCCGAGCGCAGACAAAGCAAACACCCTCACAAAAGCAGCCAACTAAGGCAGCCAGCAAGAGTCTCCCTGAGACGTTTCTTGTGCACGCTTGGGCGAACCGTAACCAACTCGGAGAACCCAGTGCTTTTGTCTCTACAGGGATCACGCGAAAAATCCCCACACGCCATACTGGCGCTCGCAGACGGCACGGTCTTTATCGGCAATTCCATTGGAGCCGCAGGCTCCACAGTCGGCGAGGTGGTGTTCAACACCGCCATGACCGGCTATCAGGAAATCCTCACGGATCCGAGCTACTGCCAGCAGATCGTCACCCTCACGTACCCGCACATCGGCAACTACGGCATCAATGCCGAAGACGTCGAAGCTGAAAAAGTCCACGCGGCCGGCCTGATCATCAAGGACCTGCCGCTGCTGGCCTCGAATTTCCGCATGACCATGACCTTGTCCGAATACCTGGTCAAGGAAAACACGGTAGCCATCGCCGGCATAGACACCCGGCAGCTCACACGCCACCTGCGCACCAAGGGCGCGCAAAACGGCTGCATCCTGGCACTGCCTGCGGGCGAAGAAGTCAGTCAGCCCGCGATCGAAAAGGCCGTTGCGGCCGCGCGCGGCGCCCCCAGCATGGCCGGGCTCGACCTGGCCAAGGTCGTCTCGGTCAAGCAAACCTACGAATGGACGCAGACCGAATGGAAACTCGGCGCGGGTTATGGCGTGCAAATCACGCCCAAATTCCACGTCGTGGCTTTTGACTTCGGCGTGAAGAAAAACATCCTGCGCATGATGGCCGAGCGCGGTGCGCGCATCACCGTGGTGCCGGCACAAACGCCAGCTGCCGACGTGCTCAAGCTCAAACCCGACGGCATCTTCCTGGCCAATGGCCCGGGCGACCCTGAGCCTTGTGACTACGCGATTGCGGCGGTGCGTGAACTCATTGAGACCGGCATCCCGACTTTCGGTATCTGCCTGGGCCACCAGATCATGGCGCTGGCCAGCGGCGCGAAGACCTTCAAGATGAAGTTCGGCCACCACGGTGCCAACCACCCGGTGAAAGACCTGGACAACGGCCGCGTCAGCATCACCAGCCAGAACCACGGTTTTGCGGTGGATGAAAAAAGCCTGCCCGCCAACCTGCGGCCCACGCACATCAGCCTGTTTGACGGCACGTTGCAAGGCCTGGCCCGCACCGATAAGCCGGCGTTTTGCTTTCAGGGTCACCCGGAAGCCTCGCCTGGCCCGCACGATATTTCGTATCTGTTTGATCGTTTCACAGCCCTCATGGAACAGCATGGAGGGAACAAATAATGCCAAAACGTACAGACATCAAATCCGTCCTCATCATCGGCGCCGGCCCCATCATCATCGGCCAGGCTTGCGAGTTCGACTACTCCGGCGTGCAGGCCTGCAAGGCGCTGCGCGAAGAGGGCTACAAGGTCATCCTGATCAACAGCAACCCCGCCACGATCATGACCGACCCGGCGACCGCCGACGTCACCTACATTGAGCCCATCACCTGGCAGACAGTCGAAAAAATCATCGCCAAGGAACGCCCTGACGCCATCCTGCCGACCATGGGCGGACAGACTGCGCTCAACTGCGCGCTCGACCTCTGGCACAACGGCGTGCTCGACAAGTACAAGGTCGAGCTGATTGGCGCCAAGCCCGAAGCCATCGACAAGGCCGAAGACCGCCTGAAATTCAAGGACGCGATGACTAAGATCGGTTTGGGCTCAGCCCGCTCCGGCATTGCGCACAGCATGGATGAAGCCTGGGCAGTCCAGAAAACCGTTGGTTTCCCGACCGTGATCCGCCCAAGCTTCACGCTGGGCGGCACCGGCGGCGGCATCGCCTACAACTCCGAAGAATTCGAAGTGATCTGCAAACGCGGCCTCGAAGCTTCGCCCACCAATGAGCTGCTGATTGAAGAATCGCTGCTCGGCTGGAAAGAGTACGAGATGGAAGTCGTGCGCGACACCGCCGACAACTGCATCATCGTCTGCTCCATTGAAAATCTGGACCCGATGGGCGTGCACACCGGTGACTCGATCACCGTGGCACCGGCCCAGACGCTGACTGACAAGGAATACCAGATACTGCGTAACGCCTCGCTGGCTGTGCTGCGGGAAATCGGCGTGGATACCGGTGGTTCCAACGTGCAGTTCTCCATCAACCCGGTCGACGGCCGTATGGTCGTGATCGAGATGAACCCGCGCGTCTCGCGCTCATCGGCGCTGGCCTCCAAGGCCACGGGTTTCCCGATTGCCAAGGTCGCGGCCAAGTTGGCGGTGGGCTACACGCTCGACGAGCTGCGTAACGAAATCACGGGCGGCGCAACCCCAGCGAGCTTCGAGCCCAGCATCGACTACGTCGTCACGAAGATTCCGCGTTTCGCGTTCGAGAAATTCCCGGCTGCTGATTCGCGCCTGACCACGCAGATGAAGTCTGTGGGTGAGGTGATGGCCATGGGCCGCACTTTCCAGGAGTCCTTCCAGAAAGCGCTGCGCGGCCTGGAAGTCGGCGTCGACGGCATGAACGAGAAGACGCAAGACCGTGAAGTGCTTGAGAAAGAACTCGGCGCGCCCGGCCCCGACCGCATCTGGTATGTGGGTGACGCGTTTGCGCTGGGCATGAGCGTCGATGAAGTCTTTGCGCTCACCAAGATCGACCCGTGGTTTCTCGTGCAGATCGAGCAGATCGTCAAGATAGAACTTGAACTCGAAACCACCTCGCTCGACAAGATCGACGCCGTCACGCTGCGTGCGCTGAAGCAAAAAGGCTTCTCCGACCGCCGACTGGCCAAGCAGCTCAAGACCACCGACACGGCCATTCGCGAAAAGCGCCGTGCGCTGGGCGTGCGTCCGGTCTACAAGCGCGTGGACACCTGTGCCGCCGAGTTTGCCACCAACACCGCCTACATGTATTCGACCTATGAGGCCGAAGGCAGCGAGTGCGAAGCCGCTCCGACCGACAAGAAAAAAATCATGGTCCTCGGCGGCGGGCCCAACCGCATCGGGCAGGGCATCGAGTTTGACTACTGCTGCGTGCACGCGGCGTTGGCCATGCGCGAAGACGGCTACGAGACCATCATGGTCAACTGCAACCCTGAAACCGTCTCGACCGACTACGACACCTCGGACCGCCTCTATTTCGAATCGCTGACGCTCGAAGACGTGCTCGAAATTGTCGACAAGGAAAAACCGTTGGGCGTGATCGTCCAGTACGGCGGCCAGACGCCTTTGAAGCTGGCGCTGGATCTGGAAGCGAACGGCGTGCCCATCATCGGCACTTCGCCCGACATGATTGACGCGGCGGAAGACCGCGAGCGCTTCCAGAAGCTGCTGCACGAGTTGAAGCTGCGCCAGCCGCCCAACGCCACGGCGCGCACCGAGCCCGAAGCGCTTGAAAAAGCCGCTGCGCTGGGTTACCCCCTGGTTGTGCGCCCCAGTTATGTCCTGGGCGGCCGTGCCATGGAGATCGTGCACGAGCAGCGTGACCTTGAGCGCTACATGCGCGAGGCTGTCAAGGTCAGCCATGACTCGCCAGTACTGCTGGATCGCTTCCTGAACGACGCCATCGAGTGCGACGTCGATTGCCTGCGTGACCCCGAAGGCCGCACTTTCATCGGGGGCGTGATGGAGCACATCGAGCAGGCCGGCGTGCACAGCGGCGACTCCGCGTGCTCTTTGCCGCCATATTCCCTGAGCGCGGAAACCGTCACCGAAATCAAGCGCCAGACCGCCGCGATGGCCGAGGCACTGACGGTGGTGGGTCTCATGAACGTGCAGTTCGCGATCCAGAACATTGACGGCAAAGACGTCATCTACGTGCTGGAAGTCAACCCGCGTGCCTCGCGCACGGTACCCTTTGTCAGCAAGGCCACCGGAATCCAGCTGGCCAAAGTGGCAGCACGTTGCATGGTGGGCCAGTCGCTGGCTTCGCAGGGCATCAAGGACGAAGTCACACCGCCTTACTTCAGTGTCAAGGAAGCGGTGTTCCCCTTCGTCAAGTTCCCCGGCGTGGACACGATTCTCGGCCCCGAGATGAAATCCACCGGCGAAGTCATGGGCGTGGGCAAGACTTTCGGCGAAGCCTTCGTGAAGTCCCAGCTCGGCGCGGGCACCAAGCTGCCGACCTCCGGCAAGGTGTTCCTCACCGTCAAGAACAATGACAAGCCGCGTGCCGTGGAAGTCGCGCGCAAGCTGGCGGCCCTGAAGTTTGAAATCGTGGCCACCAAAGGCACTGCGGCCGCCATCCAGGCCGCGGGTATCGCCTGCACTGTGGTCAACAAGGTCACCGAGGGCCGGCCGCACGTGGTGGACATGATCAAGAACAACGAAATCGCCCTGGTCATTAACACGGTGGAAGAGCGGCGCAACGCGATTACCGATTCGCGCCAGATCCGCACCTCGGCGCTGCTGGCCCGTGTGACGACGTACACCACCATTGCCGGCGCCGAAGCGGCCGTGGAGGGCATGAAGTACCTGGATAACCTGCCGGTTTATTCCGTGCAGGAGTTGCATGCGCAGCTAGGCTGACAGCCTGACGCCCCGGGTTTTTTCCGGATTTCAGCAGATCCGATTTGCATTAAACTTGTTTGATTGAAACTTTGGATTCAAGCGCCGCCGCCAGGTGACTGGTGGCGGTTTCGCTTTTGAGAGGAGCAAAAACATGGCAACCATTCCCATTACCAAGCGTGGCGCGGAAAGCCTCAAGGCCGAACTGCACCAGCTGAAAACCGTTGACCGGCCCTGGGTCATCAATTCCATTTCCGAAGCGCGTGCGCAGGGTGACCTGAGCGAAAACGCCGAATACGACGCCGCCAAAGACCGTCAGGGCTTCATCGAAGGCCGTATTCAGGAAATCGAAGGCAAGCTTTCCGCTGCCCAAATCATCGACCCGTCCGAACTGGACGCGGGCGGCAAGGTCGTGTTCGGTTCCACCATCGAACTGGAAGATGAAGATACCGGCGACAAGGTGACTTATCAGATCGTGGGTGAAGACGAGGCCGACATCAAGGCGGGCCGGGTCAACATCAGCTCGCCGATTGCACGTGCGCTGATCGGCAAAGACGAAGGCGATACAGCCGAAGTCCAGGCGCCAGGCGGTATCAAACGCTACGAAATCATCGCGGTGATGTACATCTAGAAAATGTGGCCCCCACGCTCACTCACTGTGTGTAGTTCTCTGCCCCCCGAGGGGGCTAATTTCCCCAGGGGCGGCCCATCGGAAAATTTCCAATGAAGCAACGCTTCAATGTGATGGTGGCGGCTCTCTGGTGGGGCAGCCTGACTGGTTTGGGATTCGTGGTGGTTCCCATGCTGTTCGCCAATCTCGGCACACCCGCTGTTGCCGGTGCCATGGCGGCCAAGCTCTTCACTGCGCAGACCTGGCTCAGCACGGGCTGCGCCATGCTGTTGCTTCTGGTTTTTAACAAAAAAGACGATACAGCCCTTGCGCAGCAAGCGCAAGCAGCTATCAAATTCATAGTGACTGGCTTGTTGCTGGCCTTGCTGGTGGAGTTCGGTATCGCGCCGCGCATCGTCAGTGCGCGTGCCGAAGGCGGCAACCTCAAGCTTTGGCATGGCCTGGGTACGGCGCTGTATGTTGTGCAGTGGCTGTGCGCCGGCCTGGCGCTGTGGCGCTTGAGTCGCTCGACGGTAACCGAAATCACCTGAATTTCCCCGGCAAGCAGGGGCCGCGGGACCGGCTCTGCCGGACCGCAGGCGCAGCGGCCCCCTCGGGGGGCAGGGAACTACACGGAGTGAGCGACCGTGGGGGCTCGTTCAGCCGCTTCCAGCGTATTGACCAGCAGCATGGTGATGGTCATGGGGCCGACACCGCCGGGTACCGGTGTGATGTAGCCCGCCACTTCCTTCACGCCGTCAAAGTCCACGTCGCCGCAAAGCTTGCCTTCATCGTTGCGGTTCATGCCCACATCTATCACGACGGCGCCCGGTTTGACCATGTCGGCCGTCAGCACGTTGCGCTTGCCGACAGCTGCCACGATCACATCGGCCTGTAGCGTCATGGCCTTGAGGTCTTTGGTTGCGCTGTGACAGATGGTGACGGTGGCGTTCTTTTGCAGCAGCATCAGCGCCATCGGCTTGCCGACGATGTTGCTGCGGCCGATGACCACAGCATGCTTGCCTTTGAGGTCGTAGCCGATGCTTTCCAGCATCTTCATGCAGCCATAAGGCGTGCAGGGCCAGAAGCCCGGCTGGCCGACCATGAGCGCGCCGGCGCTGGCGACGTGAAACCCGTCAACGTCTTTCGCGGGCGAGATCGATTCGATGACTTTTTGCGCGTCGATATGGGCAGGCAGCGGAAGCTGCACCAGGATGCCGTGGATGGCCGGGTCATTGTTGAGCGCCTCTACCCGTGCCAGCAGATCTGCTTCGCTGAGGGTGGCAGGGTATTGCTCAAGCACCGAATGCAGCCCGTTGTCTTCGCAGGCCTTGACCTTGTTGCGCACATAGACCTGGCTGGCCGGGTTTTCACCCACCAGCACCACGGCCAGGCCCGGTGTGACGCCGCGTGCGCGCAGGGCGGCGGCGCGTTGGGCGACTTCAGCGCGCAGTTGTTTGGAGAGGGCGTTTCCGTCGATCAGCTGGGCAGTCATTTTTTATCGATTTTCAAGTAAAAACGCCCGCAAATCCAATCATCACGGGCGCAAGCAGCTATCAGAAAGATAGCGGAAGGAGGTCAGCCTTTGGGTGCGTTGGATCCCAAGGCTATTTTGAGCAGGTCGGCCACGGTATTGGCGTTGAGCTTTTCCATGATGTTGGCGCGGTGCGCCTCCACTGTCTTGATGCTGATGCCCAGGTCGTCGGCGATCTGCTTGTTGAGGCGGCCCGCCACGATGCGCTCAAGCACCTGGGCTTCGCGTGAGGTGAGCTTGGCGAGCAGGGCGTCGCGGCTGGCGGACTGCTGGTAGTCACTGAAGGCTTCTTTGGCCTGCTCTAGCATGCGCTCGACCAGGTTGACCAGGGCTTCTTCCTGGAAAGGCTTCTGGATGAAATCCATAGCGCCTTTTTTCATGGTGTTGACCGCCATGGGTACGTCGCCGTGGCCGGTGATGAACACGATGGGAAGCGGTGACTTGCGCTCGACCAGGCGGTCCTGCAATTCGAGACCCGTCATGCCGCCCATGCGGATGTCGACGATCAGGCAGGCGACTTCGCGCGGGTCGTAACGGGAGAGAAAGGTTTCGGCCGAGTCGTAGCAGCGGACGCGGTAGTCCTTGCCTTCGAGCAGCCACTGAAGGGAGTCGCGCACGCCCTCGTCATCATCAACGACGTAGACGGTACCTTTTTTGGGAATCAAGCTCATGCCAAACTTTCTTTCGTGAACTTCTCGGGAGACTGTTCTTGAAGGGGTTTCAATGAACGCCGGTATCCTTGGTTGCTATGGTATCGCTAGCAGGCGCCACCGGTGCCAGCAGGGGTGTCACGGGGATCCAGAAGGTAAACCGGCACCCCACCACTTCGTCCCCATTGTAGAGGTTCTGGGCCTCCATTCTTCCCTGGTGGGACTCGACAATACTGCGGCAGAGTTTGAGGCCTATGCCCATGCCCTCGGCCTTGGTCGAATAGAAGGCTTCATACAGCCGGCCCATGACTTCAGGCGACAGGCCACGCCCCGTATCGAGCACCGAAAACTCCACCACGGCCTGGTCTTCAATCTGCTTGGGCACCACGCGCAATTCGACGCTGCGCCGCGCTGTCGGCAGGTGCGCCTGTTCAATCGACTCAGCCGCGTTTTTCATCAGGTTGATGAGCACCTGCTCGATCAGGATGGGGTCCACCATGATGTCGGGCAGGCGGGCTGCGATGTAGTGGCTGAGCCGCACGTGATGGCGCCGCAGCTCGATGTCGGCCAGCTCCATCGCATTGCTCACGATGGTCGCCACGTCGGCGGAGCTGCGGTTGGGCTCACTGCGTTTGACGAAGGACCGTATGCGCTGGATGATCTGCCCGGCGCGGTGTGCCTGTTTGGCGGTTTTCTCCAGCGCCACCAGCAGGTCTTCGTTGCTGATCTGCTGGCCCTTGATGCGCGACACCATGCCGTTGCAATAATTGTTGATGGCCGTCAGCGGCTGGTTGAGTTCGTGCGCCACGCTGGAGGCCATTTCACCCATGGTGATCAGGCGGCTCGCAGTCTGGGCCCGCTCGTTCTGCTGGGCTGCCTGCTCTTCGGCATGGCGCCGCGGCGTGATGTCGGTAGCAATCACCATCTGGGCCAGACGGCCGTCCACCCAAGTGAGGTAACGCGAACGAACTTCCAGCCACTTGCTGAGTTCGGGCACAAAAATTTCGGCGTTTTCCGTCTGCGCCGCCGTCAGCGTGTCGGTAGGGAAGCCCGCCAGGCCATCGACCGCATCCAGCGCATCTTCGGTGGGTACGGCGGAGGGCACGCCCGCTTGTGCAATCAGGTTCAGATGGCCGGAGACTTCACCGCCAAACCACGAACGGTACAGCTTGTTGGCAAACAGCAGCTCTTCACTGCCCAGCGGCGCCACGGAGACGGCCGCGTCCAGCCCCTCAAGTACCGTGGTGAAACGTTCGTAAGAAGCTGTGAGTTCTTCGCGGATGCGTTTGGGCTCGGTGATGTCGGTCATGGACGTCATCCAGCCGGTTTGCTGGCCGCGCGGATCAATCAGCGGCGAGACATACATGCGCGCGTCAAAAATCTGGCCGTTCTTGCGCTTGACGCGCACCTCGAAACCACCGGGCGGCGTGCGGCCGTGCAGCTCATCGTCCAGCCGCTGCATCAGGGTCTCGATCTCGCCTTCCGGCCAATGCGGGAAGGGCGGCGTACGGCCCACCAGGTCGCCTTCAGTGAGGCCCGTCATCTGGCAAAACGCCGGGTTCACATAGGTGATGCGGCCCTGCAGGTCCAGCGCGCGCATGCCGGTCAGCATGGAGTTCTCCATCGCACGGCGAAAGTTGGTTTCAGAAATCAAGGCCTGCTGGGCCTGCACGCGACGGCGCGTATGGCGCCAGGTGCCCAGCAGCATCCACACCGTCAGTGCGCTCAGGGCGCTGACCAGCCAGAAAAAGCCGCTGCCCACGACTCCGAGTGAGGCCCGATAGCCTTCCGCACGAATCAGCAGGCCGTTGCCTACCGGTGAAACCGGTATTTCATATTCAGCGGCGGCATCGGTCCAGGGCAAAAGCCGGGCCGCGGGGTTGCGGGGCGGCGGGAGGTTGCCCGCCAGCACCGTGTTTTTGTCGTCGATCAGTGTGACCGCGTATTTGGCCGTCACATCCGTCGGCACGCCAAAGCGCAGCAGCCCGTCGATGGAGTATTCGCCCATGATGACGCCGGCAAATTTCCCCTGGTCATCGAGCGGCACCTGCAACTGCAGGGTAGGGGTGTTGTAGCCGCTGGCTTCCTTGGTCACCAGCGGGCGTGAATACACCGGTTGCCGCAGGTCTCTTGCCAGGTCGTAGGTGCCGTCTGTTTCGCCGACCTTGAGCTGCTCGCCGGCGCCGCGCAACTGGCTGGCGTTGGCGCTGGGCGATACATAGGCCACCTTGATCCGCCGCCTGCTGTCCACCCAGGTGACTGCCATGAGTTCGGGGTACTGGTTGACCAGGGATTCGGCCTGCGAGATGAATTCTTCCGTATCCACTTCCTTGTTGGAGACATCCCGCCCGATGCGCATGAGCTGCTCCTGGCGTTCCAGAAGGCGCAGGCGCAGGCGCTGCTGGGCGTATTCCACATCGCGCTTGACGGCCTGTTGCTCGCGGTCGATTTCTTCGATGCGCAGGTAACCGAAGGCTGCGATCACGGCTGCCAGAAACAGCACCACGGCCAGCAGGGGCCCCAAGGTGATGAAACGGTCCTGGCGCGACGGCGACTGCTTGCGCCACCAGCGCCTCCACAGGGCAAAGGTGGCGGAGTTCGCCATCGTGTCGGCGGGGGCAGGGGCTTGCTGGGTCATAGGGATGATGCAGTTTAAGTGAGATGCCCCTCTGTGGTCAGGGTTGACCCTGATCTTTTAAGGTGAGGCTGTGGGCTGCGCTGTCACATCGCTGGTTTCGATAAAGCAACCGGTATTTGCCAAGGGCATTTCCCCGCAGGTATCGATTTGCTGAACTTCCGTGAAATTTCTTAATGTGAAATCAATAAGCACTATTTGAAATTTAACAAATATTGTGAGAAACTAGGGTCTTGAATCTAATTTGCGTTTAAAACACGCTTAGGCGCAATTGGACACAGGCTCCGCGCACAGCCCGACAAGAGGCTGTATTGCGGATTAACAAAGCTTTATCAGGCTACTCAGGAGACAAAAAATGGCTGCCATTCCGAACCAAGCGGGCGACAACTTGCGCGCTGCCGCCAACGACGCGCTGGACAAGGACACCCAGGAAACCCGTGAATGGATGGACGCCCTGTCCGCCGTCATCGAAAGTGAAGGTCCCGAGCGCGCCCACTTTCTGCTCGAGCAACTCCTTGAGCACGCCCGCCAGAAAAGCATCGACATGCCTTTCTCGGCCAATACGGGCTATGTCAACACCATTGAAACCGACCACGAAGAGCGCTCTCCTGGCAACCTCGAGATCGAAGAACGTCTGCGCGCCTACATGCGCTGGAACGCCATGGCCATGGTAGTCAAGGCCAACCGCCTGCATCCGGCAGATGGCGGTGATTTGGGCGGCCACATCGGCTCCTTTGCCTCGCTGGCCAGCCTGTTCGGCGCCGGCTTCAACCATTTCTGGCATGCCGAGAGTGAAAACCACGGCGGCGACTGCCTTTACATCCAGGGCCACGTGTCGCCCGGTGTCTATGCCCGCGCCTACCTTGAAGGCCGCCTGACCGAAGAGCAACTGCTCAACTTCCGCCAGGAAGTCGATGGCAAGGGCCTGTCCAGCTACCCGCATCCCAAGCTGATGCCTGAGTTCTGGCAGTTCCCCACCGTCTCAATGGGCCTGGGCCCATTGATGGCGATTTACCAGGCGCGTTTCCTCAAGTATCTGCACGCCCGCGGCATTGCCAACACTGAAAACCGCAAGGTCTGGGTCTTCTGCGGCGACGGCGAGATGGACGAAGTCGAATCGATGGGCGCCATCGGCCTGGCCGCGCGCGAAAAGCTCGACAACCTCGTCTTTGTCATCAACTGCAACCTGCAGCGCCTCGACGGCCCGGTTCGCGGCAACGGCAAGATCATCCAGGAGCTCGAAGGCGAGTTCCGCGGTGCCGGCTGGAACGTCATCAAGCTCATCTGGGGCAGCAACTGGGATCCGCTGCTGGCCCGCGACAAGGACGGCGCGCTCAGGAAGGTCATGATGGACACGGTCGACGGCGACTACCAGGCCATGAAGGCCAACGACGGCGCCTTCGTCCGCAAGCACTTCTTCGGCAAAGACCCACGCACGCTCGAGATGGTCGCCAAGATGAGCGACGACGACATCTGGAACCTGCGCCGTGGCGGCCATGATTCGCAAAAGGTCTATGCGGCCTTCCACGCGGCCGTCAAGCACGAGGGCCAGCCCACCGTCTTGCTGATCAAGACCGTCAAAGGCTTCGGCATGGGCAAGATCGGCGAAGGCAAGAACAACGTCCACCAGACCAAAAAGCTGGCCGACGAAGACATCAAGGCCTTCCGCGACCGCTTCAACATCCCGATTCCCGACAGCCAGCTCGCCGACATCCCGTTTTACAAGCCGGCCGACGACACGCCCGAGATGCGCTACCTGCACGAGCGCCGCAAGGCCCTGGGCGGCTACCTGCCGCACCGCCGCGTCAAGGCCGACGAGCAGTTCACCGTGCCAGCACTCGAGACCTTCAAGTCGGTGATCGAGCCCACGGCCGAAGGCCGCGAAATCTCGACCACGCAGGCGTATGTGCGCTTTCTCACGCAACTGCTGCGCGACCAGGCCCTGGGCCCGCGCGTAGTGCCCATCCTGGTCGATGAAGCCCGCACCTTCGGCATGGAAGGCCTGTTCCGCCAGATCGGCATCTACAACCCTGACGGCCAGCAATACACGCCGGTCGACAAAGACCAGGTGATGTACTACAAGGAAGACAAGCAGGGCCAGATCCTGCAAGAGGGCATCAACGAAGCTGGTGGCATGAGCAGCTGGATCGCAGCCGCCACCTCGTACAGCACCAACAACCGGATCATGATCCCGTTCTACGTGTACTACTCGATGTTCGGCTTCCAGCGTGTCGGCGACCTGGCCTGGGCGGCCGGCGACATGCAGGCGCGCGGTTTCCTGCTGGGCGGCACTTCGGGCCGCACCACGCTGAACGGCGAAGGCCTGCAGCACGAAGACGGCCACAGCCACATCCTGGCCGGCACCATTCCCAACTGCATCAGCTACGACCCGACCTTTGCCCATGAAGTCGGCGTCATCCTGCACCATGGCCTCAAGCGCATGGTCGAGAAGCAGGACAACGTGTACTTCTACCTCACGCTGCTGAACGAAAACTACGCCATGCCCGGCCTCAAGCCCGGCACCGAAGAGCAGATCATCAAGGGCATGTACCTCTGCAAAGAGGGGGCCAAGCTCACGCCGCGCGTGCAGCTGCTCGGCTCCGGCACCATCCTGCGTGAATCCATTGCCGCGCAAGAGCTGCTTGAAAAAGAGTGGGGCGTTGCCGCCAACGTGTGGAGCTGCCCGAGCTTCAACGAACTGGCCCGTGACGGCCAGGACTGCGAACGCTGGAACCTGCTGCACCCGACCGACAAACAGCGCGTGCCGTTTGTCAGCCAACAGCTTGAGAAGCACACCGGCCCGGTGGTTGCATCCACAGACTACATGAAGGCCTATGCCGAGCAGATTCGCTCCTTCGTACCCAAGGGCCGTACCTACAAGGTGCTGGGCACCGACGGTTTTGGCCGCAGCGACTTCCGCAGCAAGCTGCGTGAGCACTTCGAGATCAACCGCCACTACATCGTCGTGGCGGCGCTCAAGGCGCTCAGCGAAGAGGGCACCATCCCAGCGGCCAAGGTTGCCGAGGCCATCAAAAAGTACGGCATCAACGCCGACAAGATCAATCCGCTTTACGCTTGAGTTAAAACCCTGACGTAGCACCTGTAGCAACCGGAGACAAGAATATGGCAGTGGTAGACATTCAAGTTCCTGATATCGGGGATTTCGACGAAGTGACGGTGATTGAGCTGATGGTCAAGCCCGGCGATACCGTGAAGGCCGAGCAGTCGCTCATCACCGTGGAGTCCGACAAGGCCTCCATGGAAATCCCCTCCAGCCACGCGGGTGTGGTGAAGGAGCTCAAGGTCAAGCTCGACGACAAGGTCAAGCAGGGCTCCGTGGTCCTGACGCTGGAAGTGTCCGGCGCCGAAGCCGCCCCGGCTTCAACAGAAAAACCGGCTGCAGCGCCCGCTGCGCCAGCGCAAGCAGCTAGCAAATCTGTAGCAGCGTCGGCGCCTGCACCCGCAGCGGCCCCGGCAGCCTCCGGTCCGGTGGAAGTCCGTGTGCCCGACATCGGCGACTTCAAGGACGTGTCCGTCATTGAAGTCCTGGTCAAACCCGGCGACACCATCAAGGCTGAGCAGTCGCTGATCACCGTCGAGTCCGACAAAGCCTCGATGGAAATCCCGTCGTCCGCCGCAGGTGTGCTCAAGGAGCTCAAGGTCAAGATGGGCGACGTTGTCAACATCGGCGACCTGCTGGCCATCCTGGAAGGTTCTGCGGCTGTGAGCGCATCGCCTGCGCCCGCACCGGCCCCCGCTGCGGTGCCTGCCGCGGCATCTGCTGCTGCCCCTGCACCGGCAACCTCATCTGCTCCCGCGAGCCAGCCGGCCCATAACCCCACCACTGCGCCTCAGGGCAACCTGCCGCATGCATCGCCCTCGGTGCGCAAGTTCGCGCGCGAACTCGGCGTGCCACTGGCAGAAGTCAAAGGCAGCGGCCCCAAAGGCCGCATCACGCAAGACGACATCCAGGCCTTCACCAAGTCGGTGATGGACGGCAGCGTTCGCACCCAGGCGCAGGCCGCCAAAGCACCCGCATCTTCGGGCGGCGGCGCAGGGCTCGATTTGCTGCCATGGCCAAAAGTTGACTTCACCAAGTTCGGCCCGGTCGAGCGCAAGGACATGTCGCGCATCAAGAAGATCAGCGGTGCCAACCTGCTGCGCAACTACGTGATGATTCCGCACGTCACCAACCATGACGATGCCGACATCACCGAACTGGAAGCCTTCCGCGTTTCGACCAACAAGGAAAACGAAAAAGCCGGGCTGAAAGTCACCATGCTGGCTTTTCTGATCAAGGCCAGCGTTGCGGCCCTGAAGAAATACCCCGAGTTCAATGCCTCGCTCGACGGCGACCAGATCGTCTACAAGCAGTATTACCACATCGGTTTTGCTGCCGACACGCCCAACGGACTGGTCGTTCCCGTGCTGAAAGACGCCGACAAAAAAGGCGTGCTGCAGATCAGCCAGGAAATGGGCGAGCTGGCCAAGAAGGCGCGTGACGGTAAATTGACGCCAGCCGAAATGCAGGGCGCCAGCTTCACCATCTCTTCACTGGGCGGCATTGGCGGGCGTTACTTCACGCCCATCATTAACGCGCCGGAAGTCGCCATCCTCGGCGTGTCCAAGAGCCAGATGGAGCCGGTGTGGGACGGCAAGGCCTTCCAGCCGCGCCTGATGCTGCCGATGTCTTTGGCTTGGGATCACCGGGTGATCGACGGCGCAGGCGCTGCGCGCTTTAACGCTTACCTGGGCCAAATCCTCGCCGACTTCCGCCGCGTCCTCCTCTAAACGGGGCGGAACCATGACAACACTTGTAGTCGTCAAAAAGGCGGGGCAGGTCGCCATTGCGGCCGACACGCTGGTGACCTTCGGCGACACCAGCCTGGGCCACCGGTTTGAAGCCAACAGCAAGATATTCAAGGTCGACACGCCCGCGGGCATGAGCTATGTGGGCATGGCCGGCACGGTGGCGCATTTTCCGGTGCTGCGCAAGGCCATGGCGGCCTTGCCCAAAGAGCAGCTCAAGCTGGGCTCGCGCGACGAGGTGTTCGACACCTTCGTCAAGCTGCACCCCATGCTGAAGGAAACGTTTTTCCTGCAGACCAAGGAAGACGACAACGATCCCTACGAGTCCAGCCAGTTCACCGTGGTGATCGCCAATGCCAGCGGCATTTACGGTCTTTACAGCTACCGTGAAGTTTTTGAATTCAAGGAATTCTGGGGCATCGGCTCAGGCCGCAGCTTTGCGCTCGGCGCCATGCATGCCGCGTGGGACAAGGCCAAGACCGCACGCGAAGTGGCCATGGCCGGCCTGAATGCGGGTTGCGAGTTCGACAAGAACTCCGCCGGACCCGTCGACATATTCACCCTTAAATTGAAAGCCTCCAAATGAGTGCATCTCCTGTGATCGACATCAAGGTACCGGACATCGGCGACTTCGACGAAGTGTCCGTCATTGAAGTGCTGGTCAAGCCCGGCGACACCATCAAGGCCGAGCAGAGCCTGATCACCGTTGAAAGCGACAAGGCCTCGATGGAAATCCCGTCTTCGTCGGCCGGCGTGGTCAAGGACATCAAGGTCAAGGTGGGCGACAAGGTCAAGCAAGGCTCCGTCGTGCTGACGCTGGAAAGCACCGGTGCCGCCGCTGCGCCCGCCACAGATGCGGCACAAAAGCAGGCTGCAGCGCCCGCAGCACCTGCGCAAGCAGCTCCTAAAACTGTAGCAAGTCCTGCCGCAGCACCAGCTCCGGTTGCGGCCAGTTTCACCGGCTCGGCCGACCTGGACTGCGACGTTCTGGTGCTGGGCGCCGGCCCTGGCGGCTACTCCGCCGCCTTCCGTGCCGCCGATCTGGGCCTGAAGGTTGTGCTGGTAGAGCGCTACGCCACGTTGGGCGGCGTCTGCCTGAATGTCGGCTGCATTCCCTCCAAGGCCTTGTTGCATGTGGCCGCCGTGATGGACGAGGTCAAGCATTTCGACGCCCTCGGCGTGAGTTTTGGAGAGCCCAAGCTCGACATCAATAAATTGCGTACCCATAAAGAAAAGGTCGTCGGCAAGCTCACCGGTGGGCTGACGGCCATGGCCAAGATGCGCAAGGTCACCGTCGTGCGCGGTTTGGGCCAGTTCGTTGGCGCCAATCACCTGCAGGTTGAAGAAACCAGCGGTGCCGAAGGCCAGGAAAAAACCGGCAAGAGCCAGACCATCGCATTCAAGAACTGCATCATCGCAGCTGGTTCGCAAGCTGTACGCCTGCCTTTCATGCCAAACGATCCACGCGTGGTGGACAGCACCGGGGCGCTGGCGCTTAAAGAGGTGCCCAAGCGCATGCTGATCCTGGGCGGCGGTATCATCGGCCTCGAAATGGGCACCGTGTATTCCACGCTGGGCGCACGCCTCGATGTGGTCGAAATGATGGATGGCCTGATGCAGGGCGCCGACCGCGACCTCGTCAAGGTCTGGCAAAAGATGAATGCACCGCGTTTTGACAACATCATGCTCAAAACCAAAACCGTGGGCGCCAAGGCCACCAAGGCAGGCATCGAAGTCACATTTGAGTCCGCGGAGGCAGGCGGCAGCGCCCCGGCCCCGCAGACCTATGACCTGGTGTTGCAAGCTGTGGGCCGGACACCCAATGGCAAGAAACTGGCTGCCGAAAAAGCCGGAATCACGGTCTCCGACCGCGGCTTCATTCCGGTCGATATCCAGATGCGTACCAACGTGCCGCACATCTTCGCCATCGGTGACATCGTGGGCCAGCCCATGCTGGCGCACAAGGCCGTGCACGAAGCACACGTGGCTGCCGAAGTCATTGCCGGTGAACTGCAAGGCAACAAGGAACTGGCCAGTGCAGCCTTCAACGCCCGCGTGATCCCCAGCGTGGCTTACACCGACCCCGAAGTCGCATGGGTCGGCCTCACGGAAGACCAGGCCAAGGCCGAAGGTATCAAGGTCAAGAAGGGCCTGTTCCCCTGGACGGCTTCCGGACGCGCCATCGCCAATGGCCGCGACGAAGGCTTCACCAAGCTGCTGTTTGACGACAGCCCTGAGGCGCACGGCCACGGCAGGATCCTGGGTGGCGGCATTGTCGGCACGCATGCCGGCGACATGATCGGCGAGATCGCACTGGCCATTGAGATGGGTGCCGACGCCGTCGATATCGGCAAGACCATACACCCGCACCCGACGCTGGGCGAAAGCATCGGCATGGCGGCGGAAGTGGCGCACGGCAGTTGCACCGATTTGCCGCCAACGCGAAAGTAACGCTGAAAAGTTGCCAGAGGCGCTACGAAATCAGTAGCTGGCCGCGCAGATTCCTGAAGGGCTGCGCGGCTTTCTTATTGCTGAAGTTTGAACGCGACCTGGAAAAGCCTTGCGTAACCCAAGGCCGACGTTTAGCTGGAGCCTTGCATGCGCTAGTGCTTCCCATAACCGATCTGCAGGTAAGAATGCCTCTGACCCTTATCAGGTGAGCGCAAGCAGCTATTGAATTGATAGCGCGTTGCGTTCTCTTGGTTGGCATTCTTTTTGACATGTGCGGGCCGCGTAGACGTACATCTAAAGCATTCCCTGTTGTTTTGGCACCTTCACAGCGCGGGACAACAGCTCGTTGCCGAGGGCAAGCCATTAGAATTTCGACGACGCCAGCATTCCAAGTGTTGCGAGCGGGACGCGATTCGTTGCTGCCTGTCCGCGCCATGGGGTACCCCCATGGTTTTTTTGTACTTTGCGATTTCGGCGCGTGAGCGGACTGCGCATTCTGCGCACCCAGCTCACGCATGACCTGCTGGTTGGGATGCCGGCGTCAACCCAATTCCATGCGCGAAGCCAGCTTCCGACATTTGATTGCACGCGGCCTGGCTCGCGCACTGCTCGCCGACGCGGACAAGGCGGGCGGCACTGCCTTGGGCGCCCTTCAGGCAAGGGCCGCAGCAGCCCTCGGGCAGCGACCCGCGTGGCTTCGGGAGTTACTGGAACCGCTGACCTTGCTTTCGACCATCACCTGGCAAAAATTTGACGTCACTTCGCTGGCGCGGCGGCTGGAGGCATCGCATGCTTTTGATCTGGCCTTTGGGGAGGAGGACGACGACGAAGACGGAGAGCCCAATGACTCCAGTGAGCCGCAAGCCTCGCAGCCAAGCGATGACCGGGATGACCCCGAGCCGGAAAGGCCACCGCGAATTCGCCGGTTAATCCTGCGACCGGCGGTGATGCGCCCCCGGCCGTTGGGGCTGGAAGCTTGTGTCTTGCCCGACATCCCTACGGATGCCGATCTGGCGCGCTGGCTCCAGCTCTCCCGCGAGCAACTGCGCTGGCTGGCTCCGGCGACGCCGGCAGTTGTTGAACACTATCGCTACAGCCTGCAGCCCAAGCAGACAGGTGGCCTGCGTTTGCTGGAGACGCCCAAGGCAGAACTCAAGCGTGTGCAACGTCACATCCTGCATACGCTGCTCAGTCAGGTGCCGGTGCATGAAGCCGCGCACGGCTTTACCGTCGGCCGCTCAGTCAAAACCCATGCGGCAGCTCACGTCGGGCAAGCCGTGGTCATCCGTTTTGACTTGCAGGATTTCTTTGGCAGCGTAGGGGCGGCCCAGATCAATGCAGTCTGGCGCACGCTGGGTTACCCCGAAGGCGTGGCGCGAAGTCTCACCGCGCTCTGCACACACCGCACGGCGGGGATGGTGATCGAGCGTCTGCGCGACGATGGCGGGCTTGACTGGATAGGGGCCAAGCGCCTTGGTTCCGCGCATTTGCCGCAGGGCGCGCCCACCTCCCCGGCGCTGGCCAACCTCTGTGCTTTCAATCTCGATTTGCGGCTTGAAGGCTTGGCCTGGGTGTTCGGCGCGAGCTATACGCGCTATGCCGATGACCTGGTATTTTCAGGCCCCGAGTCGCTGCGACGGCAGTTTCGCGCCTTGCACGCCTGGGTTGCAGAGATCGTTCGCGACGAAGGTTTTACCCTGCATCCGGACAAGACGCGTTGCCTGCCCCGGCATCAGCGGCAGCGCGTGACCGGAGTCGTGGTCAATGTGCGACCAAATGTTCCGCGTGATGATTTCGACCGGCTGAAAGCGTGTTTGCATCAAAGCGTGCTGCATGGGCCAGCCTCGCAAAACAAGGACGGGCTTGCCGATTTTCGATCACACCTGCTGGGCCGGATTGGTTGGGTCGGGCAATTCAGCATGACGCGGCAGGCCAGACTCATGCGCCTGTTTGGGCAGATCAACTGGTCGATCTGAGGGTTGCCATGGCCGCGGAGGTGGCACACGGCAGCTGCATTGATCTGCGCCGGCGCGGCGCTAGCGCGGGGACGGCATCAGCCGCTCCTGAATCAGCTTCAAGGCTTCCGGCGAAACGCTCTCTTCGCCGCGGAAGGGGTTGTCCATCGCGGCGATGAAAAACAGCATCAAGCCGACAAAAGTCGCCAGGATGCCCGACAGCACAAGGTGTAGCGCCAGCCGGTCCATGGAAAACAGCCACAGCAGCGAAAAGTTCAGCGCTGCACCCAGACATACCACCCACCACAGCACACCCGAGAGGGAGGTGCTGACGATCTGCAGGCGCGCATACCGGGCCTCCAGAAAGCTGTTGAATTGCCGCAGTGTTTCGGCATGCAGGATTTCCTGTGTCCGGCTGGCGGGCGCAAATGACAGCAGTTGGCGGTGAATGTCTGAAACGCGCGTGGTTCCACCAGGATGCAGCCTTCCTTGCCGTTGTTCAGCCCAGGCTTCGTCGATCAGAAAGCGTACGTAGTCCCTCATCCCGCCTTCCAGCGTGGCGCGCGCTGGCTCCGGATAGTTCGACAGATCGCGGTACAGCGCCGCAATGGCGGTTGCCTCCTTGCCCACGGCTTTTTCCGCATCCGCGAAGTTCTGGTAGGTGGCAACCGCGATCAGACCCAGCATCAGCCCGTAGAACACCCCATAGGCCGAAAGAAAATAGCTGACAAAGTCATTGGCGTCTGGCTGCGGACCGAGCCACTTGCGCACCAACGGCCGCAGCAGAAGCAGACCGCCCCACGTGTAGGCCAGGCAGACGGCGCAAAAAAGCAGCGCCAGCACCCAGTTGGGTATGTCGTAAATCCAGTAGAACATGGCGCCTGCCCCTCTTGTTATGTCGAACTCCACTCCGAAGTGGATGATAACCAAAGGCCGCATGCCGAAAGTTTTCGGCACCGGCTGCCCGGCAAAACGCGGCCAGCGGTGCGGCAGAGGCTCAATACCCGATATACCGAAGTAAAAATTGACTGCAAGGCCAGTAAATACTGCGCAAACAGCTATCAATTTAATAGCCAACTCGCTTTACGTGAACCTCAGGGCGTACACCGGGCGACTCCAGCGCTGTGCCTTTCGCGCGGACATTCAGCTCAAGCTCCACCAGCTCCTGCGCGTAATAAGCAAAAGCCTCTGCCCGCGCTCCGGCGCGCACACGAGCGCCTCTTTCAGGGGCCGCTCACGCGGCCATCTGTACGGCGTGCCGGAAGATATCGCCCGGCGTGCTCATCCAGACCTGGCCCCGGTCACGTGCGGCGGCGACATGCTGAAGCGCGCGCCGCAGGTGGCGCAGGCGGTAAGGCTGGCCGACGATGTAGGGGTGCAGTGCAATGCCCATCACCAGTGGTGCTGAACTGCTGGCCTGCGATTGCTCCAGCATCTCATCAAGCTGATCGATGATCATCTGCGCAAAGTCTTTGCCGTCCATCTGACGCGCAATGATCATCGGGATGTCATTGAGTTCCTGCGGGTAAGGCACGGCCCACAAAGCCTTTCCGCTGCGGGTGCGCATTGGCAGCGGCTGGTCGTCGTGGCACCAGTTCAGGGTGTAGCCGTAGCCGCTTTCAGCGAGCAGGTCAGGGGTATGCAGGCTTTCCGAAATCCACGGTGAAAGCCACCCGGCGGGGGACTGGCCGCTCTCCTGTTGCATGCGCGTGCGGCACTGCACCAGCAGGCTGCTTTCGTCCGCTTCACTCATGGCGGCCTGGCGTTCGGCGTTGGTGTGGCCATGGCCGACCAGTTCATCGCCGCGCGCTACGCAGGCAGCCACCAGCTCGGGGCAGTGTTCATACAGTGCGGTGTTGATCAGGGCGGCCGCCGGCAGGCCCAGGCTGTCAAACAGCTCGAGGCAGCGCCAGCTGCCCACGCGGTTTCCGTACTCGCGCCAGCTGTAGTTCAGGACATCCGGCTGCGGGCTGGCCGGGCCGATGGTGGCACCCATGCCCTCGCCGAAGGCAAAGTGCTCGATGTTGAAACCCAGGTAGACAGCCAGACCAGCGCCGTTGGGCCAACGATAAGGTTTGCGCTGGTTGATCGCCTGGTAGTCAAAGCGATTGTGCGTCGGCAGGGCGCCGCTGTAGCTTGCCGCCATCAGCTGATCACAGCACAGCCAGGCCTGCCCGCACCAGCAGCCATTCGGCGCTGTCGTTCCACACGTCCATGTGTGTGATCAGCCCGCTTTTGACGACATAGCGGTCCACATAGCGGTTGCCTTCGAAAGGCGTTCCGTCAGGCCATTCTCCATACAGGGTTCCCAGGCTGTAGACCACCGCTTCGTCGGGGGCGGAGCCGCTAGAGCCGGCGGCAACCGTTTCGGTGCGCTCAATCCTTTTTTTCACCCATTTGTAGCGCGATGCATTAAATTTGGTGCACTCAGCGGGGGCGCTCATGGCCCGGCCACCGGTGAAAAGAATCTTCATGCCGGGTGCCGTGAACCGGCTGGCGGCCACCGGGTCAGGAAGCATGATGAGCCGGAGAAACTCATTGACCACATCGGCAGCGCTTGCCGTATCGCTGGAAAAGGCCTTGGTGCTGTTCAATCAGGGTGCTCCTGCGGCTGTCGTTGCCGGAAAAATCATGTTATCACCTCGACGTTGGCCAGCTTGGCCACGCTGCGCCAGGTGTCGATCTGCGAATTGATCAACTGAACGAACTCGGTGCCGACCACCGCATTCTTGCGCGGCAGGGTCTGAATTTCTTCCAGTCTGGCTGCGATGTCCGGTTTGGCGAGAATTTCAGGGATCAGTGCCGTCAGCCGCGCAAGTACGGGCGCAGGCAGGCCTTTGGGTGCTGACAAGCCCAACCACTGGGACCCCGTCAGCTTGGGAAAGCCGAGCTCGGCAAAAGTCGGAATGTTGGGAAGTGCCGGCAGGCGGCTGGGGGTGGAGACAGCCAGCGCGCGCAGGGACCCGGCCTTGAGCTGGGCCACGTTGGTGGTGATGGGATCGAGCAGGCTGTCGATCTGCCCGCCCAGCAGGTCTTGCATGGCCGGTGCGCTGCCTTGGTAGGGGATGTGGTCGTGTTGGGGCGCCTTGCCTTCAATCTTGAGCATTTCACCAAACAAGTGATTGGCAGAACCGATGCCCGATGAGCCATAACGCACAGGCCGGGTTCTGGCGGCAGCCAGGTATTGCTCCAGCGTCTGGAAGGGCGACTGCGCCCGCACCAGCAGCACCATGGGCGCTTCAACCAGCATGCCCATGTGAGAAAAATCATTCACCGGGTCAAAGGGCATGACTTTGCGGGTGGCTGTGGCATAGATGTGCACCGACGCATGGCTGACCAGCAGGGTGTAGCCGTCGGCGGGCTGCTTGGACACGTAGTCGGTGCCGATCAGGCCGCCCGCACCCGCGCGGTTTTCCACCACGACGGTCTGGCCCAGCGCCTGTGACAGGTGCGGCGCCATCATGCGTGACACGGTATCAACCAGACCGCCCGGTGGGAATTGCGCGACCAGTCTGATCGGCCCACGCGAAGGCCAGGCGCTTTGGGCGCTTGTCCATGCTGGAGCGGTCAGGGCAGAGATGCCGGCGGCCAGGACGTGACGACGTTTCATGGAGTGCTCCTGAAGGGCTGAAGGCTGCATTGGCAACCATCAACAGGATTGAAAGCGGGGAAGCGGCTGATGACATCTGGCGATCAGCAACTTGTGTGCCAATTCGACTGTTCAGGCATTCGCGCTTTGGAGCCGGGTTTTCTTTGTGCCCTCGACGCTGGCAGCAGGAGGCGCCTTCCTCACTCGGCCCAGGTCGTGTGACGGCATAAGCCTCATGTGACGGAAAGCCGGCACTGACCCGAACGGCACGGGTCCGGTTTTGAGATGATAAAAAGCGCAGCAGCCCTTCGCCGGATTTGCTCAATATGCTATGTAATTGATAGCACCCGCAGTACTGCCGCTCAAATCACGGCCGCACGCCCGGCGTCTCCATTGCCATGCCTTTTGCACGGGCATTCAGGTAAAGCTCCAGTTCCACCAGCTCCTGCACGCCATAGGCAAACGGCTCGGCACGCACCCCGCTCATGCAGCCGCGGATGCGGCGCTGCAGCGAACCCAGCGTCTGCCATTCGAGACGGTACACCGGGTAGCCCGTGGGATGTGCCTCGGGAATCAGGCTGCTGGCCAGACGCCTGCCGGCCAAACCGTCATGGCACTGCGCGCAGGACAGGTTGAGCTGGCCCATGCGCTGCGCGAAAAGCTGCTGCCCGCGCTGGCGGAAAGGCTCCAGCCGGGCATCATCGGGCGGCGATACCGGCAGACCGCGCGACTGCAGCGCCACATAGCTTTCCAGGCTCAGCAGATCCTGGCTTTCGGCGCGCAGCGGTGCGGCCTGCTGGTGATGCTGGCGGCACTGATTGATGCGCTGGCTCAAGGTGATGGGCCGGCCGAGTTGAATGTCAAACGCCGGGTATCGCGCCGACACGCCGCGCATGCTGTCCGGCGTTGTGTGGCAGCTGATGCACGCCTTTCCGTTGGCACCTGTTGGCTGCTTCCACAGCGCTTCGCCGTCCTTGACCCACAACATGCCGGGATTCAGCGCATCGTCTTTCTGCATGGCCTGGGTGGATGCGCTCATGTCCTCAAAGCCTGAACGGCGAAGGTCTTTTGGCGGCGCGGTCTGTGCGCCGGCATGGCATGCCAGCACGAAAGACAAAAGGCCCGCGGGGATGCGCGTCATCCCGTGACGGCCAGGTTGATGCTTTCAGTCTGCGCAAAACCGTTGTCGCCTTCCCAGCGAAGCACCAGCGTGCCGCTGTCGGTCGCCACGGTATGGAAGGCGAGGTAGGGATTGGCTGAGACAGCCGAAAACAGCTCAGCGCTGAAGATCAGTTCACCGTTGTAGCGGCAGCTGAAGGTCTTGATGATGTTGCGCGGCAGGACCTTGCCGTCCTCACCGGCGCGAAAGCCGGTTTCCATCGGGTGGCCTATGGTCGCGCGTATCTCGATGACTTCACCGCGTATGGCGCTGGCGGGTGCGTTGATGAGCGTGCGAGTCATATCAGTGATCTCCCAAAGAGCCACGCCGCGAAGGAGGCAGGGAACTGCAGGCGAGAGGCGGTGAGTGACCGTGGGGGCTCTTTTCTTCGCCAGCAGGGGCCGCGGGACTGGCTTTGCCAGACCGCAGGCGCAGCGGCCCCCTTGGGGGGCAGGGAGCTACACGAAGTGAGCGACCGTGGGGGCTCACGTATCGCCTTCAATACAAGCCGCCAGGGTCACGATGACATTGACGGTGTGCGACCAGTAGCTGCCGTCGCTCATCTGTGCGACGGCCACAAGCTGTTGTGAGGTAGCCAGGCGTATGCGTGTTGTCACGCTGGCCTTGCCGGAGCGAGGCCCCAGCGTGAAGCGGGCCACATCGCGCTGGGGGTTTTTCTCGTTGAAGACGGCAATGCTTTTCACGTGGTCGGCCGCCGTCATGGGACTCTCGACCGTGACGGTGATGGGCACCACATTGCCGTTGTCGACCAGCTCGGCTATATCAAGCTTGATTTTGCCCGCTCGTACCGGAGCGCTTTGGGTATAGGCCGCCACCGCTGCCGCCAGCTCACCGGCCTGCGCCGCTGCGGGACGCAAAACGACGCTCAGGCCCATGCTGGCCGCGCCCGCCAGAATATGGCGCCGATTAAAAGAAATAAAACGGCCTGCTGTGGTCATGAGGTCACTTCAGCGTGAGCAGAAAGGCCACCACGTCTTCAATTTGCTGGGCGTTCATGATGGGCTTGCCCTGCCAGGCCGTACCTACGCGCACCAGGCCGTCGTTGCGGTAGTAGGCGGGCATGATGCTGGCCGGATTCAGGCGCTGCGCGTCGGCAATGCGCAGGCGCAGCTGGCCTTCGCTCCAGCGCGTGCCCGCGCCCACCAGGTCGGGCGCCAGGTTTCCCTGGAAGCGCTCTTCGGGAATGGGGCCGGTATGGCAGAGCAGACACAGGCCGTGTTGGCGGCTCGCGACGATGGCACGGCCGCGCGCTGCGTCTCCGGGCGTTGTCGTCAACGCCTGGGGTATTGCGTCGCCAACAACCTGCAGCGGCGGGACGGGTTGCTGCGCGAAGCCGGTCCAGGGCGCCAGCATCATCAACCCGCCGGCGATGGCACCATGCCGGTTCATGCTTTCTTGAGGTCGTGATTCTTCAGCGGCAGGTCACGTATACGTTTGCCCGTCGCCGCGTACACGGCATTGAGAACGGCGGGCGCGGCGACCGCGATCGTCGGTTCGCCGACGCCGCCCCAGAACCCGCCCGAGGCGACGATGATGGTTTCCACCGCCGGCATGTGCTGCATCTGCACGACGGGGTAGGTGCTGAAGTTGTCCTGCTCCATACGTCCGTCTTTTTGTGTGCATTCGCCGAACAGCGCCGCCGACAGGCCGTAAGCAAAGGAGCCCTCGACCTGCGCCTCGATCTGCTGCGGGTTGACCGCATAGCCCGGGTCGGTGGCGGCTACGATGCGGTGGACCTTGAGCACGCCATCGCTGCTCACCGACACCTCGGCACAGGCCGCCACGTAACTGCCAAAGCCCATGGTCTGGGCCAGGCCCCGGTAGACCTTCTGGCCGCCGACGTCGGGCGGCGGCACGTTCCACTTGACGCGATCGGCAACGGCATTCAGCACGGCCAGGTGCTTGGGGTGATTCGTCATCAGCTTGCGCCGCAAGGCCAGCGGGTCCTGCCTGGTGGCAACTGCGATTTCGTCGATGAAGGACTCGAGGTAAATCGTGTTCTGGTTCAGGTTTACGCCGCGCCAGAAGCCAGGCGGCACGCTGGGGTTTCGCATCGCATGGTCGATCAGCAGGTTGGGGAAGCTGTAACCAATGGAGGCTTCAGGTCCTGGTGCGTTGAGGCCCTGGAACTGCACCGGGTCCAGCCCGTTGCGCACGTTCTGCGGCGCCACGCCGGCCAGGATGGACTGGCCCGAAATGCGCATGTGCAGCGCGGTGACGTTACCCTGCGCGTCCAGTCCGGCCTGCAGCTTGCACTGCGTGACCGGGTGATAGCGGCCGTGCAGCATGTCTTCTTCGCGCGACCACAACAGCTTGACCGGCACACCCGGCATTTGTTTGGCAATGTCCACGGCCTGGCGCACCCAGTCGTGCACCGCGCCGCGCCGCCCGAAGCCGCCGCCCAGGTGGATTTTGTAGACCTCACATTTGCCGGCCGGAAGCCCTGCCGCTTCCGAGGTGGCCGCCAGAGCCGCTTCACCGTTTTGCGTGGGCGTCCAGACTTCGCAGTGCTCGGGCGTCCAGCGTGCCGTCGCATTCATGGGCTCCATGGTCGCGTGGTTCTGGTGCGGGTAGGAATACACCGCTTCGATGCGTCTGGCTGCTGAGGCCAGCGCTGCTTTGGCGTCGCCGTTCTGATTGCCGACAGCTGCGTCGGGCGCGTCCAGCCCGGCCTTGAGCATCTGGGCCACGCCGGCACTGGAATTTGAAGCGTTGGGGCCGTTGTCCCATTCAATGGGCAGCGCGTCGAGTGCGGTCTTGGCGCGCCACCAGGTGTCGGCCACGACGGCCACCGCGCTGTCTCCGACCGCCAGCACCTTCTTCACGCCGGGGCGCTTTTCAATCGCGGCGGCATTGAAGCTCTTGACCTTGCCGCCGAACACCGGACAGTCCTTGATGGCCGCATTGAGCATGCCGGGCAGTTTCAGGTCCGCGCCGTACACCTGCTTGCCGGTGACCTTGTCCAGCGTGTCCAGCCTTGCCAGGCGCTTGCCCACGAGCTTCCAGTCTTTCGGGTCTTTGAGCTTGACCTCGGTGGGGGGCGCCACCTTGGCTGCCGCAATCGTCACTTTGCCGTAGGTGGTTTTGCGGCCCGATGGCGTGTGAGTAATCACGCTGCTGGCGGCTGTGCATTCGGCCGCCGGCACCTTCCATTCATCGGCTGCGGCTTGCACCAGCATCATTCGGGCGGTGGCGCCGCCCTTGCGCACATAGTCGTGCGATTCACGGATCCCGCGGCTGCCGCCGGTGGAGAAGTTGCCCCAGGCCCGGTTGCGCGCCAGGTTCTGACCGGGTGTCGGGTATTCGGTGGTGACTTTGGCCCAGTTGCATTCCAGTTCTTCTGCCACGAGTTGCGCGAGCCCGGTCAGGCTGCCCTGGCCCATTTCAGAGCGGGCGATGCGGATGACCACTGTGTCGTCGGGGCGCACAACGACCCAGGCATTGATCTCCGGCGAGGCTGCGCCCTGGGCCGCCGCCGTGCCGGCGAACGGAATGTGAAAACCGACGATGAGGCCGGCCGAGGCGCCCGAGGCCAGGAAGCGGCGGCGCGAGAGACGCAGAGGGTTTGCGGAGGGCAGGGGGATGGCGCTCATGTCGTGCTCCCGTCGGTGTGCTGAATGGCGAGCGCCGCGCTTTTGGTGTTGCCACCTGCGGCAACAACCTTGATGGCGGCGCGGATGCGGTTGTAGGTGCCGCAGCGGCAGATGTTGGTCATCGCCTCATTGATGTCGGCATCGGTCGGGTTCGGTTTGGCCTTGAGCAGCGCCGCCGCCGTCATCACCATGCCGCACTGGCAATAGCCGCACTGCGGAACGTCCAGCGCAACCCAGGCCTTTTGTATGGGGTGCGAGCCGTCCGGCGACAAACCTTCAATAGTCACGATTTTTTCGTTCGCACTCACCGTCGAGACGGGGCGCACGCAACTGCGTGTAGGCACGCCGTCAATGTGCACGGTGCAGGCGCCGCAGGCCGCGATGCCGCAGCCGTATTTGGTGCCGGTGAGCCCGAGCTGTTCTCGGATGACCCACAGCAGCGGTGTGTCGTCCTCCACTTCAAACTCACGCACGGTACCGTTGACGTTCAGTTTTGCCATGGATGCGCTCCTCAATATTTGAAGGAAGGATGGGCCGGATGACTGGGAGATAGTAGCGCTGGGGCATGTCAAATGCACCCGGCAATGCTATACCTGAGTAATGTGCTGACTTGCGCTTGGCAATAAAGTTCGGCCGGGTAAACCCTTGTGAGACCGGCGCTTTTCGTCAGTGAACTTCTGCCAGCGGCAGGCCAGTGAAAGCCGCGTAGCGTTGAGCGGCAAGCCGCAGTGCGCCGGCGCTGCCGCGCGGCAGCGGCGCGAAGGGCGCTGTGCTGATACTGAGCGCGCCTTTTTTTACCTCCGCCTGCCAGGTGCCGGCCACGCGCCCACCGACCAGCAGCGCCGGGCGGAACAGGCCATTGGGCGTCATGAGCTTGCCGGCGTGTTCGCTGTCGATGATGGCTTTGCGGTCCGTGTAGCCCAGCACGTATTCGTCGAAGCCGGCGAGTAATTGAAGCGCGGGCTTGCCAGCCGGCGGTAAAGGCGTGCGTTTGAACCACCACACGGTGTTCCCGTCAAACAGTGCCTGTGCCAGGCCGGCTTCGGCCATCTCCAGCGCCGCCCTGGCTTCGCCGGCGGCCAGCCCTGACCACCAGGAAAAATCGGCCAGAGTGGCGGGGCCATGGCTGGCAAAGTAGCGCTGCGCCAGTTGTTTGAGTGCGTCCTCGCGAGGCAGCTCCTTGCCTGCTTCGAGTCCGGGAGGCAGCCATTCATCAAGCAGTGTGTAGGTGGCCTGCTTGCCGCGCGGATCGCCCAGACAGATCAGCCCAACTTGGGCCGCGCGGTACAGGATGCGCCCCCCGCGATGGCCTTCAGTGTTGACGCGATGCTGCGCGAGCGCAGCAAAAAGTTCCAGGCGTGTGAGCTGCCGGCCGCCTTCCAGGCACTGCCGGAGGGCCGGAAGGATTTTGCGGAAGGCCGCCTCATCCAGCTGAACCTCACGGTAGGCTGCCGCGGTGCGGGTCAGCAAAGCCGGCGCGGCCAGGGCCAGCAGCCAGCGCAGGTCGGCGGCCGCTACCAGGTGCAGTGTGCCGCGCAGGACCCAGCTGCGGACCACCTTGCGTTGGGACAGTGCCTGTTCAATCGACGCGTCAGTGATGGCCGCAGCGGTTGCGAGGCGCGAGCCAACTGCCCAGCGGGCGTGGGCATATTCCTGTGCCTGCACGGCGCCAAACCACTGCACGGCCTGATCGACGCGTTTGAAATTTGAGGCCCCAGGCGGGGCGGTTGGCACAAGGCGCTGGCTGGCCTGCCGCAGCGCGAGCAGTTCCTGCCGCGAGATCTCCGCCATGCTCAGGCAACGTTTTCAAGCATGGCGAGCATGCGGCTTTGCCAGGCTGCGGGAGAGAACCGTTCGCGCAGCAGTTGCTGCGACGCCTGCACCATGGCCTGGCGACGGGGTACGTCTGCCAGCAGGTCGGCGCATGCCAGGGGCATGTCCTTGAGGTCTGCCATGACCAGGTGAACGCCCGGCTCGATGCCGAAATCTTCGCCACCCTCAAAGATGTCGGAAACGACGGCCGTGCCGGCCGCCCAGCTTTCGAATGTCCGGAACTGGTCGAAGTAAGTGTGTTCCGGGTCGGCATGGATGTTCAGGTTGATGCGCGCACCGGCGCGGCAGGCGTCGCGCGCGGCGCCCCACAGGCCGCTCCAGACGAACTCGGCCTTCAGGGCAGGAGCCGTGTTGACGAAGTACTGCTCGGCGTCCCGCCGCCGGGGCGTGTCACCGCCCAGCATGATGATGTCGCGGTTTCTCTGTGCTTCGGGAAGGGGCGTTCGCATATGTTTACCGGCCACCATATAGGGCAGCTGGCAAGTGGCAAGTGCCGGGAAATGCTGTGCGAGGTAGCGCGCTATGGAGGAATCCATCGCCAGCACAGCGTGCAAACCGGGTGCGATGACGTCGAAAAGATCGGTCTTGTACCGATGCACGGTAGCCCGTGCATTCTTTGTCAATGGATCAAACATCCACAGCACGTGCTTGCCGTTGCGCGGGAGGCCCTGCACGGCAAAACGGGGCAGTGCATAAATTCCGGCAATCAGCAGGTTGACGTCGCAGTGGCCGACATCGGGCAACGGCGCGTCGGTGCTGGTGCCCAAGTCAATGAACTCCACGTCATGGCCTGCCTCCACCAAAACATCCATCCACAAGCGCGAAGCGTTGCCAAACAAGGTGTCGATGTCGGTGTAGATGTGGATTTTCAACGCGTCTTCCTGCGGCTTCTTTGTGTTGCTCTTCAGCTTATAGCGCAAGGCGCCAAGGTGGCCAGGGCCAAGCAGGCGTTGGCGATCCGCAAATAGACCGGGAGTCATTGCCGCTGTGATCTTGTCATCGCCGTTCGACGGTCCGAATGGCGGCGCTTGTCGTTCCGGCAATGCCATCCGTGCGCGGTATCGGGGACCTGCGGCAAAACTTTACACAACGCACCTGGATTTCCTGGGGAATTCTTCACCGGCAAGAAAGATTTTCAGTAAGTCAAAGGTAACTGAATGTATGTATTTGTGGCTCTAAATGTAACTAATAGGGCCGCGTAATGTGGGCAGAAAAGCCCTTTTGGCAAAAACTGGGGCGAAATCATTACATAAGACCGTTGGTAATTAATCACTTTTTCTCCCTTGTATCAGGTTTCACAATTGGTTACCGTGAATTAGTTCACAAAAAATACAGCCCGCAAGTGTCGAATCACAACACCTGCAGGCACTTCGGAAACCTTGATTTTCAACGGGGCTGGCGATGAAGCGTATCGATCATGTGGGCGTGCACAGCATGTGGACTGGTGCTTTTTCTGTGCTCATGGTCATTTCGACAACTGCGCTGGCGCAGCAGGCCCCATCCACCATTGACCCCGGCCGGGTTCGCGAGCGTTTTGACTTCCAGCCCGAGCCCGGCGCCTCAGCGGCACCTCCGGAAATCAGGACCGAGCCAACAGGGCCTTTGCCTGAATCACTCAGGGCCATCAGGGTCACGCTCAGGCGCATTGATATTGAAAGCAGCACCGTACTGCCCGGTGGCGTCCTTCAGGCGAATGCGGACAGCTATACCGGACGGGAGATTTCCGGCAGCGAGATTCTGCAACTCGCGTCTTCGCTCACCGCGATGTACCGTAACGCAGGCTACATCCTGTCATTGGTGGTGGTGCCGCCGCAGTCTCTCGCCGACGGTACGCTCACCCTGCGTGTGGTTGAGGGCTACATCGACAAGGTGAACATTCGGGCGGGGGACGATGTCAGTGCCCATGTGAAGGAGCAGCTCGCAGCCATCGGCGAGAAGATCAGGGCGTCGCGGCCCATTCAGGGCCCCGTGCTTGAGCGGTACCTCCTGATCGCCAATGATTTTCCGGGTGTCGAGTTGCGCAGCGTGCTGGCCCCTGCGCATGCGCCGGGTGCGGCTGACCTCACACTGATCGCCAGCGTGAAGAAAGTCGAGGGCTTCGCTGCCGCCGACAACTATGGGTCGAAATACCTCGGCCCCGCCGAGATCGGCGTGGAAGTGAACATCAACCAGTTGCTGGGCGTCAACGACCAGTGGCGCTTTCGGGGCATGAGCAGCGGCAACTCCGAGCTGGCCTATGCACAAATTTCCTATAGCCAGGTAGTCACGACAGAGGGTCTCAAACTGTCCGCTGCCGTGTCCAGGGCTCGCACACGTCCGGGCGACATCCTGACGCCGTTTGATATGCGTGGCAACGCGGACACGACGACGGTCTCTGCTGCGTATCCGCTGCTTCGGACCCGCAATGAGAGCGTGACTGCAAGGGCAACGTATGAGCACACCGACGTGCAAACCGATGTGTTGGGCACCCGGGTAATTGAAGATCATCTCCGTGTGCTGCGCCTGGGGCTTGGGTGGCGAGTGCTTGACCGCCTGGGCGGGCAGAACTCGCTGGATGTGGATTTCAGCCAGGGACTGGGTGGCACCCAGGAATCCGATCCGCTCAAAAGCCGGGCAGGGGCCAAAGGGGTGTTCAACAAACTTACCTTCGATTACGAGCGTACCCAGCCTCTTGCTTCGAACCTTGCACTTACGCTGGGCCTGAGCGGGCAGTGGGCCAACACCCCCCTGCTTTCGTCGGAGCAATATGCGGTGGGCGGCCGGCGGTTTGGGCGGGCCTACGAGCCTGCTGAACTGGTGGGTGAGCGCGGGCTGGCGTTTCGCGCCGAACCTCGTTATTCCGGTTCCTCGGACTTCGCGGGCTTCAGGTCATGGCAGCTCTTTGCCTTCTATGACATCGGCAAGGTCTGGACGGTGGGCTGTACTTGTGTGGGCATGCCCAACAGCCAGAGCCTGGCATCGGCAGGGCTGGGGACTCGCCTCTTCCTTCCACGGAACGTGGTGGCTGCGGTGGAGATCGCCTGGCCCCTGACCAAACCCATCGCGAGTTACCAGCCCCACGGAAAAGACCCCCGGCTGCTGGGCACGCTGCTGGTGCGCTTTTGATGATTTGTTCAATGACTTTTCTTTGCCTCAAGAGGTGATCCATGAACGCTAAGCTGAACTCCCCGAGTGCTTCCACTTCCGGCCGGCGCCGGCGATCTTTTGCGCTGAAGGCCCTTCCGGCGGCGGTCGCCATGCTGTTCTCGCCGCCAGGCTGGCCGGTTGACATCGCCGGTGGCGCAGGCCTTCCCCAGAACGGCACGGTGTTTTCCGGCACGGCCTCAGGCTCGGTTTCGGGCAACCAGCTCACCATCAACCAGGGAACCGACCGCGCCGTGGTTAACTGGGGCTCGTTCGACATCAACCCCGGAAAGATGGTGCAGATCAACCAGCCCAACGCAAGCTCGGCCATGCTGAACCGCGTGACCGGTGACGCCAGCCCTTCCCAAATACTGGGCAGCCTTTCGGCCAACGGAACAGTGATGCTGATGAACCCCAATGGTGTGATGTTCGGGCAAAACGCCGTGATCAATGTGGGCTCGCTCATTGCCACCACGGGCAACATTGATGTCAACAACTTCATCAACACCGGCGGCGCACAGATCACCGGGGCCGTCGGCAGTATCACCAACCATGGCAGCATCACCGCGCAAAATGCCGGCCTGGTGGCTTTGGTCGCGCCGTCGGTCACCAACCACGGCAGCATCACCGCCACCGGCGGCACGATTGCCCTGGCCGGCTCAACCGCCGCCACGGTCACCGTGTCGCTCAACAGCGGACTTTATGAGTTCGCCATACCGGGCGGTGCAACGGGTTTGAGCGTGTCCAATATGAACCATGCCAGCCTGAACGGCGAGACCCTCTTGCTGGGCGTTGGCGATGCCGCCAACCTGCTGTCCGGCGTCATCAACCTGGAGGGCATTCAGCAAGCCAGCAATGCCATCGTGGTCAACGGCCATACGGTGGTTCTCAAGTCGGTACTGGACGCAACCCAGGTCAGCGGCAATGCAGGCCAGGTCGATGTGTACAGCGGGGCACGTATCCAGGACGCCGTCAACATTTCAAAGACAGGCACACCAGGAGCGGGGGGCTCTGTAGATGTTCACGGAGGCGCTTATGCCGAGCAGGTCACCCTGAACAAGGCCAACCTGACACTGACAGGCCTGGACGGCGCAAAAATCGTGGTCCCCGATGCCGGGCAGGTTAACGGCATCAGCATTACCGCCAACAATGTGACGGTCACCGGGATGGAGATCGCCGGGCCTGTTAACCAGCCGTACACAAGTTATGCGTGGGGCTCCAATATCAGCCGCGGCATTGCGGTGGCCAATGGCGTCACCGGTTTCACGATCAGCAACAACAACATCCATGACGTGCGCAACGGCATCCTGATCGACGGGCGCAACACGGGCAGTGTGACAGGCAACCGGATTGAAAATACCAAGAGCGCCATCTCCGTGCAGTACACCGACGGCAGCGGCATTGGCATGGCCGGCAACAGCCAGGGCCCGGTGGGCAACGAGTGGGGCCTGAACCTGCACCTGAACGGGCACGTGGTTGGATCGAATCCCAACCCTGTCTCCAACAGCATGCCCATCGCTGCCGCTCCTACCCTGTCACAGCAGCAGTCTCTGCTGGACCTGAGCGCGGCCAATGGCGGCTGGTCCGTGCAGGACCAGGCGTACACATCGTCCAACCGCACGCACGTGACGGTGGCTACCACGGGCTCTTCGGGCGCACAGGGCAGCGTACTCACCCCGCTGGGAAGCATCCAGGGCGGCGTGGATGCCGTGGTCACGGGCGGCACGGTGAACGTGGCGGCCGGCAACTACAGCGGCAGCGTCAACATCACCAAGTCGCTGACGCTGGACGGCGCGGGGGTGGGGCAGACGGTGCTGCAGTCCGCCGCCGCAGGCAGCGGCGACGCGGTCACTATCAACAATGCTTCCAACGTGACGCTCTCCGACCTGTCGATTGCCGACTACCTGTACGGCTTGCGCATCAACGGTACATCCAACGACGTGACCGTCAATCGCGTGGCTTTCAACAACAACACCTTCGGCATGCGCAACGGCACCACGACCCGGGCCGACAACTTCCGCATGCTCAACAGCACCATCACCGGCGGACAGATCGGTGTGCAGACCTACAACGGTTACCAGATGGTCGGCGGCGCTCCGGTGGCCACGGGCTCTTTTGAGAACGCATTGTTTGAGAACGTCACGGTGGACGGCCCCAGCTTCAAGGGCTTTTATCTTGAAACCGCGAACAACCTGACTCTCAGGAACGTCGCCGTCCTGAATGCCGGCAACTATGGGGCGCCTGCATCTTCATCGCTGCATAAACGTTATGGCGCCGGCATCGACATCAATCTGAAATACGACAACTTCAATGCGATCAATTTTGACAACGTGACGGTCAAAAATTCTGGCGCGAGTTCGGGTGATCCGACGGCTGCGGCGGTGGTCATCAAAACACGCGGAATCGCCGGTGACAGCGCCGATTACACGGCCGCACCGGCCAGCCTGCAAAGCGTCAACATCTCCGGCGGCAGCATCGAGGGTTCCAGCCGGACAGGCATACGCTTTGAAACCATGAGCAATGGCCATGGCGGCCAGCCCACGGTCGCCATCAGCGGCGGCACCCAGTTCAAGAACAACGGGCAGGACATCTCGGTGGACGCTGTTGCGGTTGATGCTCGCGGCGCTGTCTTCGACGGTGCGGCCGACGGTTTTGCCATCGAAGACCGCGTGACCCATGCGCTCGACACCACCGGGCGAGGCCTGGTGACATGGACGGACGGCAATGTCTATGTCACGCAGGCCAGCGGCAGCATCCAGAGAGGCGTCAATGCCGTGGTTGCCGGCGGCACGGTCAATGTGGGCGGCGGCACTTATGTGCAGCCCTCCACGCTGGTGGTCGACCGTAGCGTGACGCTGGCCGGTTCGGGCCAGGGATCGACCGTGATCGACGCACGCGGCGTCAGCGGCTACGGTATCAACGTGACAGCCGACAATGTCTCGCTGAAGGACTTCACACTTTACGGCCCGAGTGCCAACGTAGCCGGGTCCTACGGCATCAAGGTAGCACCCGTCGGAGACGCATCAGCGCGGCTGCGCAACTTCTCCATCAGCAACGTCACCAGCCGGGGCGCGGGCCGGGCCGAGCTGGACCTCAATGGCGTTGACGGCGCGCTGATCGACCGTGTGACGGCCGACGGCGCCCCGGTGGGCAACAACACCGGCAGCACGCAGGGCGCCGGCATCCAGCTGACCGACAGTGCCAACGTCACCGTCAGCAACTCGACCACCCGCAACAACGCCTGGGGCGGCCTGGCGCTTTACCAGGCCAACCGTCATTACAACCAGCAGGTGAAAAACATCACGGTGGCGAACACCAACTCTTTCACCGAACGCAACCCGGTGTACATGCAGGATGAATCAGCGAGCCTCAACTTTGGTGCGCTCAACATTCAGGGCTTTGACTTTGCTGTACGCAATGCCGGCACGGCGGACAACAACTACCAGTACACCTGGCTGCAGGCTTCGCAACAAAATGCACTGGACTATGCCGTCAACCTGGGTAGCGCGGGTTCCAGCTACGTCCAGGGCTGGAACGGTGCGCAGGCCACGCAGGACTTCCAGGTGGGTATTGGCAACCTTCTGGGCGGCGGGACCCAGGCACTGTCCATCGGGACGGCCATGGGCAATGCGGCAACCGGCGCCAATATCCGCGTAGGCGCCGGCACCTATGCCGAGGACGTGGTCGTAAACAACCCCTACAACCTGTACTTCGGCGGCTCGACCCTGCACGGCCTGACGCTCAATGCCGGCGCGGGCGGCTCCGGCGTCAGCGGCAACGTCACAGTGGACGGTGCGGGTGGCATCCTGTTCAATGCCCCGGTGAACCTGCTGGGCGACACAACGCTGGCAACCCTGGGCGCCAACATTACGCTCAACGGCGATGTGCAAAACGCCGGCAGCGCAGCCCGCGCGCTGCGGCTCGTCGCTGGCTCGGGCAGCACCCGCGGCAATGTGCACATGGTGACGGGCGGCACGGAGACCAACGCGCTCGGCCGGTTTGAGGTTGTGGCCAGTGACTTCAGTCTGGACAGCACCTTGTGGGTAAAAGGCTACGGCATTGACGCACTCGGCAGTGTTGCCCTGAGCAACCACACGCTGCGCGGGCAGGACGCCACACAGTCCAACACTCTGAACGCCGGCGGCGACGTGAGCGGCTCCACCATCAGCCTGGGTGCCGTCCAGGTCACCAGCGGCGGCGATGTCTCGGCCAACGTCACCGCCAGCGAAGTGGCGGTGGCCGCCGTAGGCGACGTAAGCGGCACCACCACCAGCCAGGGCAATGTGCAGATCAGCAGCAGTACCGGCGACATCAGCGGCAACATCACCGGCAACAACGTTGTCGTGCAGGCTCAGGGCGACGTAAGCGGCACTACCACCAGCCAAGGCAATGTGCAGATCAGCAGCAGCACCGGCAACGTCAGCGGCAACATCAGCGGCAACAATGTGGTGGTGCAGGCGCAGGGCGACGTGAATGTCGTGGTCACTGCCAGCAACTCGGCATCGCTGGCCGGCGACACCGTGGTGGCCAACGTGGTTGCGCCCATCATGGCCGTGGAGGCCGTCACCGAGGTACAAATTTCCGGCACATCCGCCCAGGTGAGCATTGATTCGCCAAAAGGCAGCGTTAGCGGCAGCTTCGGCCAGGTGACCAATTCGGGCAGCGGCCTCGTCAATGTCAACGGCAAGCCGCAGGGCAATCAGCAACTTTCGTCTAATGCGGAAAATAACCGTGTGATTCCGGCCGGCAATAACGTGGCTGACAACGCCGGGGCCGGGGCTGACGGTGCAGGGGCAGCTACGCCGACGCTTCAGCTGGCGCTGGCCGGTGAAGGTACGACTTCTCTGGTTTCGAGCACCCCTGCCAAAGCGGGCGACGCCATCGATAGCGGCCAGGCTGTGGAGCTGGACATGTCACCAGGCAATGGGAGAGATAAGGATTGAGGGCTGGCCGGTGAATGGCCGGGCTGGGGCCTGAGCTTGACTTGACCCGGAGATTAGCGTCGATGCGACGCCTGTGCCCTTAACTCCGGTTTAACTCCGGTTTAATTCCGGTACTGTTCCTGCTGCATCAGCAGCTCAGCCTGCCGCGCAACCGACACCTGCGGGGCTGCCGCCTGAGCTGGCGGCTTGTCCGATGCGGTAGCTTGCGGCTGTTGCGGGCGGGCGGGCAACGCGGCCGCGCGGGGTGTGGCCTCTTGCGCCACCCCGTTGGATGGCTGTACGCGGCGGGCGCCGTCGAAGCGGCGCTGCCAGTAGCTCACACCCATGCTTTCGACGCGGACTTCAGCGCCGGGCTTGGGTGAGTGGATGAACTTGCCGTCGCCGATGTAGATGCCGACATGGCTGAAGGCCCGCTTCATCGTGTTGAAAAACACCAGGTCGCCGGGCTGCAATTCGGTCTTGTCGATGCGCTGGGTGGCGGCGGCTTGCTGTTCGGCGCGGCGGGGCAACAGCAGCCCGACGCTTTGCTCGTAAATGGCGCGTACAAAACCGCTGCAGTCAAACCCCGTTTCAACGGTGTTGCCGCCGCGCTTGTAGGGCACGCCCAGGAAACCCATGGCGTTGACGACCAGCTCGGAAGCCTTGTTGGTGACGCTGTGGCGGACGTTGTCAATCTGGGTCAGCAGGCCCTTGTCGGCGAGCAGTTTGTCCATGTCGTTGTCGCCGCCTGAATTGCCGGGTGCTGCATGCACGCTGGCCGCCAGCAGGGCGGCAGAGGCAATGACGAGGGCAGGGGCAATCATTCGCATGGCGCCAAGCATACTTGACGGATTAGTCCTACGTCAACTCATGTTGTTTCTTGATAACGTTGACAACCCATTGATTTGTAACGAATTTGTAGGGGATTACCCGATTTATTACCCCCGTATGCCATGTTTTACACCGCCTTGGCCCGGCTTGGGAATGATCAAAAGGCGGTTTTCCCGGTCAAATGGGCGTGACGGGCCGATTCATGTGCTTTCACGTTTTTTTTAGAGTGAAATATGGCTTTAAACCAATACCGGCGTACGCAAGCAGCTATATTTTTGATAGCGGCCAGTGTGATGTTCCAGCCCGCGCAGGCTCAAAGCGTTCGCCCTGAAACCGTGGCGGCCGGCCTGGAAAACCCCTGGGGCGTGGCTTTTTTACCGGGCGAGCGTTTTCTGGTCACGGAGCGCCCCGGCCGCCTGCGGGTCGTCGGGCCGGGCGGCAAGTTGGGCACGCCGGTGGCCGCCCTGCCGGAGATTGCCGCCAGCGGGCAGGGCGGCCTGCTGGACGTGCTGGTCGACAGCGACTTTGCCCGCAACCGAACGCTGTATTTCTGCTTTTCAGAGCCTGCCGCCACCGGTAGTGGCAACAGTACGGCGCTGGCGCGCGCCACCCTGAGCGCTGACGACACCCGGCTGGAAAACCTCAAAATCATCTTCAGCCAGAAGCCCAAGGTGGCCAGCACGGCGCATTTCGGCTGCCGCATTGTGGAAAGCCGCGCGGCACCGAACGGCGCGCCCGATGGCAAGCTCTTTCTCACGCTGGGTGAGCGCTTCAGCCGCAAGGAAGACGCCCAGAAGCTGGACAACCACCATGGCAAGATTGTCCGCATCAACAAAGATGGCTCGGTTCCCCAGGACAACCCCTTTGTCGGCAAACCAGGGGCTTTGCCTGAGATCTGGAGCTACGGCCACCGCAACGCCCAGGGCGCGACGCTGGCGCCCGACGGCACCTTCTGGATGCATGAGCACGGCCCGCAGGGCGGCGATGAAATCAACCTGCCCAGGCCCGGGGCCAACTACGGCTGGCCGGTCATTACCTACGGCGAAAACTACGGCGGCGGAAAAATCGGCGAAGGCCTGACGGAAAAGGCCGGCATGCAGCAACCGCTGCATTACTGGGTGCCATCCATCGCGCCTTCCGGCATGGCGTTCCTGACCAGCGAGCGTTATGGCAAGTCCTGGCGCGGCAACCTGTTTGTGGGTTCGCTCAGGTTCGGCTACCTGGACCGGATCGAACTGGCGTCGCCGTTCGCCGGCAAGGTGGTGCGTGAAAGCAAGCTGCTGTCTGAAGCCGGAGAGCGCATTCGCGATGTGCGCCAGGGGCCGGACGGGCTGCTTTACGTGCTGACCGACAGCAACAACGGCAAGCTGATACGCCTGCTGCCCGGTGGCTGAATGCAGGGCTAGCCGGCTACTGCAATGAGATCGATTTCGACCGACGCACTCTTGGGCAGCTGAACAACGCCGACAGACGTACGCGTGTGGGCGCCGGCCGGGCCCAGTACTGCATACAGCACCTCAGACGCGGCATCGGCGACTTCGCTCTGCTGGGTGAAGTCCTGCGCCGACTGCACAAACACCGTGATGCGCAGAATGTGCTTCACGTGGTCCAGGCTGCCGAGGCTTTGCCGCAGCAGCGCCAGCGCGCGCATGGCGCAGATTTTTGCCGCCAGCTGGGCCTGCAGAACAGACGTTTCTGACCCCACGCGGCCGGTAACGACCACGGTATTGCCGACACGCGGAATCTGCCCGCTGACAAAGACCTGGTCGCCGTGCTGCACGACAGGCACGTAATTGCCGCCTATCTTGATCTCACCGTCAAAGCTGTAGCCGAGTTCGGCCTGCACTGCGGCGAACCGGGTGTCGCGTGAATCTTCCATGGACAGGAATTCCTCTTGATGTAGTTGGATGGAGCGTGATGTGGGTGTTTCAGGCAGGGCTCTTCAACCGTAGCAGGCTCAAGCCCAGCAGGCCAAACGCACCGCCGCAGAGGCGATTGAAAATGCGGGCCCGGCGGGGCGTGCCAAACCATTGGTGGGTGTGTTTGGCCAGCAGCACATAGGTGAAGTGGGAGACCAGCACGCACGCAGCGAAGGCGCTGGTCAGTGCCAGGAATTGCGGCAGCATCGGCGCCTCCGGGTGGATGAACTGGGGGAACAGCGCGGTGAAGAACAGGATGCTTTTGGGATTGGTCACCGCCACCAGCAGGCCTTGCCGGAACAATGCTGCATTGCTTTTTCCGGCGGATGTTCCGGCGTGTGTCCCGTCAGACAGGGGCGTGTCGAACATCGAGGTCTTGCTGGTCCACTGCCGCCAGCCCAGGTACATGAGGTAGACGGCGCCCACGGCCTTGAGCACAGCGAACAGCCAGGCCGACGTGTGCAGCAAAGTGCCCAGGCCCGCCATGGCCGCGGTGGAGACGGCGAACACGCCGAGCACATTGCCGGTGGAGCTCCACAGCGTCTTGCGCGGCCCCCAGGCCACGGCGTTGGAAACCGCCAGCAAAATGCCCGGCCCGGGGCTGAGCGCGGTGACAAGTGAAATGGTGATGAAGAGCAGCCAGGCGGAAGTGGTCATGGTGAGATCAATTAAAAAATGATGGGGGCAATTTATTTCCGGCGGCGCCTATGCAGCCTCGGCGCTACGCAGCCAGCTGCGCACGGCCTTCACGATTCCTGAAAAGTACCTTAAAAGCACGCTTCCCGTCTGGCCCGGGGCTTTTGCCGAGGCTTGGTTCAGCACGCATGCTGCGCCCCCGTGCTGGGCGGTCACCGTGATCCATCCGGTCTGGGCGACGGTATGCGACTGTCCCGCCTCCAGCGGCATGCTGTCGCGAAAGACCTGCTCGCCAAGCCAGCGCGGGGTGCCGGTCACCAGCAGCGTGCCCGAGGTGCTGATCAGGGCGCTGCCCGCCTTGGTGTGAAAAAACAGGGACTCACCGGCGTCCAGTTGAAGGTGGCGAGGTGCAAAGTGCTCTTTCATGGCGGCTCCATTCATGGGTTGGTGAACTGGAAAAACGGGGGAAGGAGACATCAAGGTTAAAGAGACCGGCACTTCCCCGACAGAGCCAGGCAAGTCCTTTCTGTATCGGTACAGATGACTGTTTATTCATCTGTTATGGTCTGATTTCGCCCCATCTGTGGCTGTGTCCCGGCTTCCCCTTCACGGATCATTCGGTTTATGGACCTGCAACCCTCGCCATCCCTGTCGCAACCGCTGTATTTACAGCTCTCCAGCCATTACCGCCAGGCGATCCAGTCCGGCGTTTTGATGCCGGGGCAGCGCATGCCGTCCGTCAGGGCGCTGACGCGGCTGCACCAGGTCAGCCTGTCGACGGCGGTGGAGGCCTGCCACACGCTGGAAGACGAAGGCCTGCTGGAGGCGCGGCCGCGTTCGGGCTACTTTGTGCTCAAGCGTCGCCGGATGGATATCCAGCCGCCCAGCGAGCCGGAATGCGGCCACAGGCTGGATCCGGCACAGTACGTCGGCATCCATGACCGGGTGTCCGATTTCGTCGCCAAATGCGATGTCTACCCGCTGGTGACCAACCTGGCAGGCACCTACGGCTCGCCCGAGATGTACCCGGCCGAGGCCCTCAAAAACGCCGCCACGCGCGCGTTGCGCAAGCACCCGCAACTGCTGGTGAACCCGCCGGACTTCCTCAACGATTCACCGCTCAATGCCGTGCTGGCCAAGCGGGCGCTGGAGGCCGGCATGCGGCTGTCAGCGGAAGACATCCTGGTCACGCACGGCTGTATTGAATCGCTGAACGTTGCCTTGCGTGCGGTGGCTCGGCCGGGGGACACCGTGGCCGTCGAGTCACCGACGTACCATGGCCTGCTGCAGATCCTCGAAAGCCTGGGTCTGCGCGCGCTGGAGATTCCCACCAGCCCGAAGCTGGGGATTTCCGTGGAGGCGCTGGATTTGGCCTTCCAGACGCACGACCGCATACGCGCCGTGGTGGTGATCCCCAATTTCCACAATCCGCTCGGCAGCGTGATGCCCGACGCCGAAAAGGAAAAGCTCGTCGCACTGTGTGATCGCCAGCAGGTCGCGCTGATTGAAGACGATACCTATGGCGCGCTGGGGCCCGACGACATTCCGCTGAAGGCGGCCAAGGCCTGGGACCGAAGCGGCTCGGTGATTTACTGCGCATCGCTGCGCAAGACCCTGGCGCCCGGGCTGCGTCTGGGCTGGGTCGCCGGCGGACGCTGGCAGGCGCGCATCAAGATGCTCAAGTACGCGCAAAGCCGCGCCAACGACATGGTGGGCCAGCTGGCCGTGGCCGAGTTCATGGCCTCCAGCGCCTATGACCGCCACCTGGCCAGGCTGCGCCGCATGCTCAACGTGCAGCGCGAGCAGATGGCCGAGGCGATTGCGGCGCACTTTCCCGCCGGAACCCGGTTGTCGGTGCCCCGTGGCAGCATGATGCTCTGGGTGGAGTTGCCGGCGGGTACCTCAGCGCAGGCGGTATTCGACATCGCCATCCGGCAGGGCATACGGGTGGCGCCCGGTTCCATGTTTTCCAACTCGAACCGCTTTGACCACTTCCTGCGCATCAGTTGCGGCTCACCGTTTTCCAGCGAGACCGACAGCGCCCTGCGCAAGCTGGCGGGCATTGTGTCGCAAGCTGGGCCCCGGCCGGCTTGAGGGCATGGCGCTGCTATTTTGAGGGTTTTAGGGCTCCAGCCCTTTAGGGGTATGCGCGAGTAGCTACTGTTTTGATAGCGATCGACGCGTCTAATGCGCCGCAGCGTGGCTGCGTTTGACAAAGAACAGGCCCGCACCCACTGCCATCAACATGCCACCGAACAGCCGGTTTTGCAGCCGCACCGCACGTGCGTTCCTGAACAGCTTTTGCAAACGGCTCGCGGCAAATGCGTAGCCGTGCATCACCACGGTGTCGACCGCCACAGTCGTGAGCGCCATCACCAGCAACTGGGGCCACAGCGGCCTGGCGGGGCTGATGAACTGCGGCAGCACTGCGACCATGAAAAGAATGCCCTTGGGGTTGGTGACGTTGGTCAGCAGGCCGGTGAGAAAGCGCCTGCGCGCTGAAATACCGTTCGCATCGGCTGCGGGGCCGGCATCTTCCGCTGCTATACCGTTCGATGAGCGCCACTGCGACCAGCCGATATAGATGAGGTAGAGCGCGCCCAGGATTTTCACGATGCTGAAGGCCAGCTCGGACGCCACCAGCAATGAGCCCACCCCCGCCCCGGCCACCAGCAAAATCACCACCAGCCCGATCTGCAAGCCCGCGATGGTGGCACGCGTGCGCCGCATGCCGTAGCTCAGGCCATGGCTCATGGCCAGCACCGCGCCCGAGCCGGGTGAGAGCGCGATCAGGATGGAGGCGAGGAAGTAGGCGGTCCAGGTGTCAATGGCCATGATGAAACGGTGACGAAATGAAGAAAGAAGGATGGCGGTGATCGTGGGCCGGGAGCTGGCCCACGCCGCGCAAAACGCCTGCCATCCTACATCGACGGCAATAGCCCGCGGGTATCATGGCCCAATGGCTTCAACAGCATCATCCTGGCAAGGCCGCCTCTCGCAAACACGCCGTACCGCCCAGCACTGGCTGATCGAATGGTGGCGCCTGGTGAAATTGGGCGCGATCATCCTGGTGCTGACCCTCTCGCCTTCCAGCTACAGCCCGCAAAGCCGCACGGTGCTGTCCCGCCACATCTACATCAACACGGCGCCCATCCTGCTGGGCTTTACCTTGCTGTGCGCGCTGGTCACCGTGGTGCTCACGCGGATCGTGCTGGTGACCGCGCTGAGCTACGGCTTGTCGCAGTACGCGTTGCAGGTCGTGATCCGCGTGCTGGTGCTTGAACTTATTCCGCTGACGGCGGCGCTTTTTGTGGCGCTGCGCTGCACCATCCCTGATGGCGCCGAACTCACGGCCATGCAGGCCAGCGGCGAACTCGACGAGATGCGCGAGCGCGGCATCGAGCCGGTGCGGCGCGAGGTGCTGCCGCGCGTGGTGGCGGGCATGTTCTCCGGCATCACGCTGGCTGCGCTTAGTTGCGTGGTGGCGCTGGTGGTGGCTTATTTGGCAACCTACGGCTTCGCCTTGTCGGGCCTGGCGGCCTATACCCGGCTGTTCGGTCAGGTCTTCAGCCCTTCCGTCACGCTGATCTTTGTGCTCAAAACCCTGTTCTTCTGCCTGGCCGTGTCGCTGATCCCCATGGCCTCGGCGCTTTACGGCATGGGCGAAGCCAGCGTGCGCACCAGCGCCGAGATGCGCGGCCTCGTGCGCATGTTCGCCGTGATTTTGCTGATTGAAGTGGCTTCGCTGGTCGGCAACTATTATTGACCGCCTCAATAAATACCAAATAACAATCCATGAGCTCACCCCACGACCCTTCATCCCCTGAGCACGGCCGGCCGGATCCGCTCCAGCCCGCGCGGGAGCCGGAGTCTTCGCCGGCGGAAATCGCCAACCTGGAATTCAAGGCCCGGCTTCTCCTGATCTTCATGCTGCTGCTGGTGGTGGGCTCGGCCCTTTATGTGATGTATGCGCGCGGGGCCTTTGAGTCCACCCAGCGGCTGGTGCTCATCGCCGAAGACTCCGAAGGCGTGGTGGTCGGCATGGACCTGACTTTCTCGGGTTTCCCGATAGGCCGCGTCAAGCGCATCGAGCTGGCCAGCGACGGCAAGGCCCGCATATTGGTGGATGTGGCCGCCAAGGACGCCCACTGGCTGCGCACCACCAGCGTCTTCACGCTGGTACGCGGCCTCGTCGGCGGCACCAACATCCGCGCCTACACCGGCTTGTTGAACGACCCGCTGCTGCCCGACGGCGCGGAACGCACGGTGCTGCTGGGCGATGCGGCCGGCGAAGTGCCCAAAGTGATCGCTGCCGCCAAGGACCTGATTGAAAACCTCAACACCCTGACGGGAAGCGGCGGTGCGGTGGGTACCAGTCTGGCCAACCTGCAGACGCTGACGGAGCGGCTGAACGGGCCGGGCGGTGCGTTGACAGTGTTGCTGGGCAGCGAGGCCGAGGCCAAAAAGTTTGCCGCCACGCTGGAGCGCACCAACTCGCTACTCACCAAACTCGACGGGCTGGCCGCCAAGACCGACACCCAGGTGTTCGGCGACAAGGGACTGATGCCCGAAACCCGGGCCACCGTGGTTCAGCTCAACGCCATGCTGGGCGAGGCCCGCACCAGCCTCAAGAAAGTGGATGCATTGCTGCAGGACGCCCAGGCCGTCACCCGCAACGCCAAAGATGCCACTGACGACCTGGGCGTGCTGCGCGCCGACGTGGAAGCCAGCCTGCGCAAGGTTGAGGGGTTGATCAACGAAATCAGCCGCAAATGGCCTTTCGCCAAAGACGCCCGCGATGCGGAGATGAAGCTGCCATGAAGAACATCTTTACGTATGCCGCCGCGCTGACTTCGGCCTTGCTGCTGGCCGCCTGTGCCGGCGGCCCGCAACCGCCCGACTGGCAACTCGAGGCCAAAGGTTCGATGGACCGCTCTGTGGCCGCCTACATGGAAGGCAACAGCCGCGTCGAGATGGCCGAACTCGGGCGCGCCCGCACGCAGCTGACACGCTCCGGCCGGGCCGAACTGTTAGCCACCGCCGAGCTGCTGCACTGCGCCACCCGGGTTGCCAGCCTGGTGCTGGACGAGCCCTGCACCGGTTTTGAGAAACTGCGCGAAGACGCCACCGACGCCCAGCGCGCCTACGCTGATTACCTCAAGGGTCAGGTGCAGCCGCAGGGCATTGCCTTGCTGCCTGAAGCGCAACGCCGGGCGGCGGCTGGTGACGTCGGTGCTGTGGCGGCCATTGCCGACCCGTTGTCGAAACTGGTGGCTGCCGGCGTGATGCTGCAGGCCGGTAAAGCCAGTCCTGCCGTGATCACCCAGGCGATTGATACGGCGTCTGTGAAAGGCTGGCGCCGGCCGCTGCTGGCCTGGCTGGGCGTTCAGCTGCGACGGGCAGAGCAGGGTGGCGACACCCAGGAAGCTGCAAAGCTGCGGCGCCGCATCGAGCTGACGCAGGGCATGCCTCCTGCACCGGTGAAGTCGCAAACGCCCTGATCCTTGTCCCGTTTTGCCTTGAGAGAAACAACCGTGAGCTACCGCCTCAGGCTTTACGCCTATGAAGACGCCTCCGCAGAAGAGCTGCAGGCCGCTGAGCAACGCTTCCGAACGGCGGTGGAAACCGAGCTGGGAGACGAAAGCCTGGTCTGGCCGGTGTACGCGGCCTACATGAAACTGGTGGCGACTTACGGCGAAGCGCCGGCCGAAGATGTCCTGTCAAGCGACGAACTGGAAATCTTCAACCAATGGCAGGCGGCCGAGCTGGCTGCCGTGACGGCCGCGCTGGGACCGAACCGGTATATGGGCGACGCGCAGTTTGAAATCCGCCCCGCCTGAAAGGGAGCGGACCTGAAGCGTTCAGGGCGAGCGGCTCAGCCGAGGCGAGGCCAGCGCCCGCAACTGGTCGGAAATGGCGGTGTCAACGCTCTTGAGCTGTTTGAGGAGTTGCGCTTTCTCCAGCGCGGCGTGCAATTGCTGCAAGTCCTTGCTGCTGGTGGTGGCCTTGATCTGGGCCAGCGCTGCCGGGGTGTTGCCGGTTTTCAGCACCGCCAGCATCTTGCTGACCCATTCACTCGTTGCAGGCTTTTTGGGGTTCATGCGCCATTGTAGGTTTGCTATTAAAAAAATAGCTGCTCGCGCTTGACCACATTGCGCTGGCGGCCGATTTCATGGTGGATTTTGCGGGATTCTGCCTCCAGGGCTTGACCTTGAGTGCACTCAAGGTATTCCAATCCTTTCAGGGCCCTGGCAATGTTGCCGGCCTTTACCCACTTCATACCCACTTCGCAGTCGATGCGAAGAAGCCTTCAAGGAGTTTCATCATGAGTGCAGCACCCACCACCGACATCACAGCGGCCAACCGCCTGCGCATGCAGGAGGTCATGGCTGAACTGGACAAAGGCAACGGCCAGGCATTTGTCGACGCCATGGCAGACGATTTCTGCTGGACCCTTGAGGGCAGCACGCCCTGGTCGCGCACCTACCGCGGCAAGCAGGCCGTCGTCACCGAGCTGCTGCGGCCGCTGTTTGCCCAGTTCGCCACGCCCTATGTCAGCACCACAGAGCGCGTCATGGCCGACGGCGACATGGTCGTCATCGAGTTCCGCGGGCAAGTTACCACCCATGCCGGCAAGGCCTACAACAACCGCTATTGCTATGTTTGCCGCATGGAAGGCGGGCAAATGAAAGAGCTGACGGAGTACTTCGACACCGCCCTGGTGAGCGCTGCGCTGGAGGCGCCCGCGTTGGCCGCCTGAGCCGTTATACAGTCGGGCATGGCTGAAAGTTTTCTGATCGGGCAACTTGCCGCACGCACCGGGCGCAGCGTGCACACCATACGCTGGTATGAGGCACAGGGTCTGATCCCCGGCGTGACGCGCGACGCCGGCGGCCGACGCGTCTATGGCGATCTGCACATCAGCTGGCTGGACCTGATGGACCGGCTGCGGCGCACCGGCATGTCGATTGCCGAAATGCGGGAGTACACCGCGCTGGTCAAGCAGGGCAGCAGCACGCTCAGGCAGCGGCAGGCGCTGCTGGCCGCGCACCGCGCGCAGGTCAAGGACATGATTGCCGAATGGCAACTGGCACTCAAGCTGCTGGACAGCAAGATCGACTTTTACGGCGAGTGGGTGGCGTCGGGCAAACGCCCCGCCGTGAAGGTGGCTGAGCGTGCGGGTGTTGCGCTTGCGTCGCGGCCCAAAGAAAAATCGCGCCGGCCTGGAAAAACCTAGCGGCCGCCCGCTTTGCCGGCCGGACTGTCCAGCCCGTTCAGCAATAGGCGCAGGCCCGCCAGCGCCGCGTCAGCGCCGTCCATCTGCGCCCGTACGATGGCGCCGTCCACTGCCAGCGCGGCTGCCCGCGCCGCCTCTGCCTGGCCCGCGCCACCGGGCAGCAAATCGGCAATGACCTGCTGCATGTCCTGCTTGTGCCGGCGTGCAATGTCTGCCACACCCGGCAGGGTGCCGCCCACTTCCGCCACGGCGTTGATGAAAGCGCAACCGCGAAACGCCGGGTCGGCAAACCATTCGGCCATGGCCTGCACCAGCGGCGCCAGCCCGCCGCCGGGTCGCGCGCCATGGCGGCCCAGCGCGTCGACAAACCAGCCCATCCAGCGTTCATGCCGGTAGTCCAGGAAGGTGCGGATCAACTCGTCCTTGCTGGGAAAGTGCCGGTAGAAGGTGAGCTTGGCCACGCCCGACTCGGCAATGATGCGGTCGATGCCGGTGGCGCGCAGGCCGTCGCGGTAGAAAAGTTCGTGTGCCGTGACGAGGATTCGCTCGCGTGCGGGGAGGGTGGAGAGGTCCATGGCGTCATTGTAGATGCGACATAGACAGATCTGTCTACATGTGACAGAATTTCATCAAAGTAGACAAATCTGTCTACATCTGGTTTTCTGCCCATTTCGCCCATTTTGTTCAACCCCAGGAGATCTTCATGGAATCACGGCCACCGCTTCCCCCCTTTACGTTTGAAACCGCCGTGCAGAAAGTCCGTGCCGCCGAAGACGGCTGGAACACGCGTGAGCCGCAGCGTGTTTCCATGGCCTACACGCCGCAAAGCAAATGGCGTAACCGCGCCGAGTTCGTCACGGGGCGCGAAGAAATCGCGGGCCTGCTGTCGCGCAAATGGGTGCGCGAGCTGGACTACCGCCTCATCAAGGAACTCTGGGCCTTTGGCGGCAACCGCATTGCCGTGCGTTTTGCCTACGAGTGGCACGACGATGCGGGCAACTGGTTCCGCTCCTACGGCAATGAAAACTGGGAGTTCGACGGGAACGGCCTGATGGCCGTGCGCCACGCCAGCATCAACGACCTGCCCATCAAGCCCGCCGAACGCAAGTTTCACTGGCCGCTGGGGCGCCGGCCCGACGACCATCCGGGCTTGAGCGACCTGGGTTTGTGAGCGGGCGGTAAAATCCGGGTCCGAGGCGCACCGTGTTATTTGAAGGCGGTGCGTACACCTGAATTTGCCCCTGGCCCCGCTGCCGGGGTGCCCGACCCGAGTGACCTGCGTTTTGATTGACTCCCGCACCCTGCCGGCCGGCCCGGCCGATGAATCTCTCCACGACACCCCGCCAAACATCCAGGAGCCGCGCCTTTGGTGCGGTGACGGCTGGACGGCCAAGGTCATCAAGAACGAAGACGACGACGGCTGGGCTGTCGCCATGATCAAGGACGGCGAACCCGAGCCCGCGCTGGTCGGCCCGTGGACCATGGGCCGCGACAAGAAAAATCCCAAGCCGCTGGATGGCCCGGCTTTCAGCACGCTGGTCAAAACTGCTTCCGAATTTGTGCGCAGGCATGAGCAACAGCTGCATGCCACGCTGCACCAAAGCATCACCGTGACGGCCAATGCAGCGCGCATCACGGTTTCGCTCGACATCGTTCCGGACGAAGACAACCCGCACGGCCTGCTCAGCGCCGCCGACGAAACGGGCGAAGAGCTCGCGCAGGTGCGCGTGGCGCCGTCCTTCAAGCTCAACCGCGCCAGCGCCGTGGCGTGGGCCGAAAGCGGCTTCGCCAAGCCGGCCGGGCGGTGAGCGCCGCGTCCAGCGCCTGCGGGATCGACTTCGGCACCTCCAACTCCACTGCGGGCTGGAGCCGGCCCGGGCAAGCCGCGTTGCTGACGCTTGAAGACGGCAAACCGACGCTGCCGTCGGTGGTGTTTTTCCATGCCGAAGACGAGCACGTCAGCTATGGCCGGGCGGCGCTGGCCGATTACCTGGCCGGCCATGAAGGCCGCCTGATGCGTTCGCTCAAAAGCCTGCTCGGCACGGCCATGATTGATGAGCACACCGAGGTCGCCGGCCGCGCGCTGCCGTTTCGTGTGCTGCTGGCACAGTTCATTGGCGAGCTCAAGCACCGCGCTGAAAAAGCTGCAGACCAGCCCTTCAACCAGGCCGTGCTGGGCCGCCCCGTATTTTTTGTGGATGACGACGCTGCGGCTGACAAACGGGCTGAAAACACGTTGGCCGAAATCGCGCACGCGGTGGGCCTCAAAGAAATTGCCTTTCAGTACGAGCCGATTGCGGCGGCGTTCGACTACGAGTCGCAGATCAGGCGTGAAGAGCTTGTGCTGGTGGTTGACATTGGCGGCGGCACCTCGGACTTCGCGCTGGTGCGCCTGTCGCCCGAGCGTGCCCGCAAGGCAGACAGGCGTGATGATATTTTGGCCAGCGGCGGCGTGCACATAGGCGGCACCGACTTCGACAAATACCTGAGCCTTGCGAGCGTGATGCCCACGCTGGGCCTGGGCAGCCTGCTTCACAGCGGGTTGCAGGTGCCATCGGCCCAGTACTTCAACCTGGCAACCTGGCACACCATCAACCAGGTCTACAGCAAGAAGTCGTGGACGCAGATCAGCGATATCCGGCGCGGCGCAATCGAGAAAGACAAACTGGACCGCCTGCAAAACCTGGTGCGCGAACGGGCAGGGCACTGGCTGGCCATGCAGGTGGAAGCGGCCAAGATCGCGCTTTCTGACGCGCCTGAAACCACCATGGACCTGGGGCGCATTGCACCGGGCGAGACCTTGACCCTGCACCGGCCCGATTTCGACGCGGCCATCAGTGAACTGGTCGGCACCGTGGCGCGTACCGTGATGGGGCTGGTCAAGGACGCGGTTGTCAACGCCGACGACATTGATACCGTATTTTTCACCGGCGGCTCCAGCGGCGTGCCTTTGCTGCGTGAGCAAATTTCAGCATTGCTGCCGCAGGCACGCAGTGTGGAAGGCGACCGTTTCGGCAGCATCGGCGCCGGGCTGGCGCTGGATGCAGCGCGCAAATTTGGTTAGGGGCTGTGTTCTGATGCCATGCGCTTGGCTTACAGCAGGTTCATGAATTGCTGCAAGGCTTCGCCGGGATGCTCGTCGCGCCGGCGGATAAAAAGTGTTTTGACGGCGTATTTCTTGCCGGTCGATGGATGGCAGCGTAAGGCGGACCTGTTGGCCGCGTTTTCGACAATGGACCGTGGAAGCAGCGAGATGCCGACCTCTGCGGCAACACAGCCCAGGATGCCTTCCAGTGTGCCCATTTCAAGCCGGGTGTACCTGGGCCAGCCGCGCTCGCTCAGAAGCTGTTCGAACCGCTGGCGATAAGAGCAGCCGGTCTTGAACATGATCGCCGCCGCGCCGTTTTCCAGGCGCCTGCCGAGCTCACTGGGGCGCACCCAGCTGGCAGACGAGACGAGCACCAGTTCTTCTTCGAACGCGACCAGGCTGACCAGCGCATGGTTGTTGAGCGGGCCGGCGATGAACGCGCCGTCCAGGCGCCGCGTGAGCACGGCCTCGATCAGCGTCGCGGTCGGGCCGGTTTCCAGCGAGATGGCCACCTGCGGAAGCACGCGGCGGTATGCGGCAAGCAGCGAGGGCAGCCGGACCGCAGCGGTGGTCTCCATTGAGCCGATTGTTAGGACAGCTGGAGCGTCTTCCTCTCCTTTGGCCGCGGCCTGCGCTTCATCCATCAGCGCCACGATGCGGTTGGCATAGGGCAGCAGCCGCTGGCCTGCCCGCGTCAGTTCCATGCCCCGGCTATGGCGCTTGAAAAGCGCCAGGCCCAACTCCGATTCCAGCATCCGGATGCGCTGGGTGATGTTGGATTGCACGGTGTGCAGCGTTTGCGCGGCAGAGGTAATGCCGCCCTGGCTGGCGACGGCGGCAAACGTTTTCAGGCCCAGAACATTCATGGTCAACCCATCGCTAAAAGAGAACGGAGGGATCACAACAAATCGTTTTTACCGAGACATCATATTGGATACAGTTTGTTTCACCTAGCAACATCTGTGGCAACGCAAAGGGCCTGACGAATGAACCAGCTCTTCAGTGATTTGCATGACGGCGGGGCCATCGCGGGCATTTTTTCGGAGCGGAATTTTGTCGACCGCTGCCTTCGTTTCGAGCGTGAACTTGCCGCCGTGCAGGCTGAACTGGGTGTGATTCCTCAGGATGCGGCTGATGAAATCTGTCGCGTTGCCCACGTCGAAAACATTGATTTTGCGCAACTCAGGCAGAAGACACGCATGGTCGGCCTGCCCATGGTGGGGCTGGTGAACCAGGTGGTCAAGCTGTGCCGCGGTGACCTGGGCCAGTATGTCCACTATGGCGCAACGACCCAGGACGTGATGGATTGCGCACTGGCGCTTCAGATGCAGGAAGCATTCGCACTGATCGGCGATTCGCTGGCGCAATTTTCGGGGGCGCTGGGCGCATTGGCCACGGCCCACCAGCGCACCATCCAGGCCGGACGGACCAATCAGCAGCATGCGTTGCCCGTCACGTTCGGCTTCAAGGCTGCGGTCTGGAATTCGGGCGTGCTGCGGCAGATGGACCGGCTTGCAGAGGCTGTGCCGCGCGTGGCGACCGGGCAGCTGGGTGGCGCCGTGGGCACGCTGGCTTCGTTCTCCGGCGCGGGGCATGAAACACGCCGGCGCCTGATGCAAAAGCTGGGGTTGAATGAACCGGATGTTGCGTGGCATTGCATGCGTGACGGCCCGGCCGAGGCGGTGCTTCTTTTGTCGCAGATCGCTGCGACGCTCGGAAAGATCGGCCGGGACCTGCTGATGCTTTCCAGCACGGAAGTCGGTGAAGTGGCTTTTGCCGCTGGCAGGGGCGCCAGCAGCACCATGCCGCAGAAAAACAATCCGGTCGCGGCGTCGTCCGTCGTCGCCCTGTCGAGAATGCTGTTCCACACGGCTCCGATGATGCTGGACGCGGCGCTCGTGGAGAACGAAAGGTCGCTGGACGCCTGGTATGTCGAGCTGCATGCAGTGCCGCTGTGCTTCTCCCTGATGGGAGCCCTTCTGGCACAGGCCACGACCATGCTGGACGAACTGGTGGTGGACTCCGCAAGGATGGCGCGCAATGTGGCCCTCACAGACGGGGCGATCGTCACCGAGACCGTGCAGATGGCGCTGGCCAGGCGCATCGGCCTGAACCGCGCGCATGAACTGGTTGCCCGTGCCTGCCAGAAGTCCAGGGTGGAGGGCGTATCGATAGCGGCTGCCCTGGTGGGCTTGCAGTGCGGGCTGGACGAAGCCGCAGTGAATGCGCTGCTTGATGTGAACGAACACCTGTCTTTTGGTGCGCGCGAGGTGGACGCATCGCGCAGGCCGCCGCCTGCCGCCGGGGGCCTGGCAACGCAATCCGTATCCGTTTAACCAACCCGAGGGGGATTTATGACCAGAGCCATCTGCATTGCCTTCATGCTCGCCTTCTGCGCTGCGTCTGCGTGCGCTCAGGAGGCCTATCCCACCAAACCGGTCACCCTGATCGTGCCCTTTGCGGCCGGGGGGCCCATGGACAAACTGGCCAGGGAGCTTGCCGTGCCCATGCAGGCCCAGCTGCGCCAGCCTGTGGTTATCCAGAATCTGTCCGGCGCCGGCGGTAACCTCGGCACGGTCATCGCCATGCGGGCTCCAGCCGATGGTCACACGCTGCTGATGGGGCACATCGGCATGGCGACTTCACCGGCGCTGTACCGGAACCTGGGCTTCAAGCCGGATGTGGATTTCGCGCCGCTGGGAGTGGTGGTCGACACGCCTCTGGTGCTGGTTGCGCGGCCGCAGGTGCCCGTGGACTCCTTGGTGAGCCTCATCCGCTGGATGGCCCGGCAGCCGCAGGTGAGGCTGGCGCACGCCGGTGTGGGCTCGTCATCGCACCTGTGCGGCTTGCTGCTCCAGTCTTCATTGAAAGTCAGCATTACGACCGTGCCCTACCGTGGCAGTGCGCCCGCAGTGGCGGACCTGCTTGGCGGGCATGTGGACATGATCTGTGACCCCACCCCTACGACGGTCGGCCATATCCAGGCCGGCAAGCTCAAGGCAATTGCCGTGACCTCCGCCAAACCCCTGACCGGCACGTCGCTCGCCGCCGTTCCGACCATGGCACGGTTCGGTATTTCGGGTGTCGAGCTGAGCATCTGGTTTGCCCTTTATGCGCCGAAGGACACGCCACCGCACATCCAGCAACGGCTCAATGATGTGCTGCGGACGGCCATGAAAACACCTGCCTTCAGGCAGGCGCAAATTGCCTCAGGCATACAGGTCGTGGAGGATGACCGTGCCACGCTGGCCGGGCACCGCAGCTTTCTGGGCAACGAAATTGCCCGGTGGGGGCCCATCATCAAGGCGGCCGGTGTTTATGCCGACTAGCTGTTCGTGCTGTCCCATGCATGCGGCGACGCTGCAGGGATTAAGTCAGTCTCTCGGTAATAGATGGTTAAGTATTGTTTTTGTATGAAACGCTAGTTTAGTATTGATATTTGTTGTTTGATTAGATAAAATACTATCGTTTTAACAAGAAACGATATTTTTCTATCTATGAAAACATTGTCTGAAGTTGCAGCCAACCTGGAAAGCCAGCGCCAGCGCCTGGGGCTGGATTACCAGGCCGTTGCCGAAAGCACGGGGCTGACGCCTTTGTCGGTGCGCAGCGTTTTGCAAGGCAAGACGGCGCCACGCGTGACCACGCTGATGGCCATTGCCGACCAGCTTGGGCTGGAGGTGCTGCTGCTGCCCAAGGTGGTGGCTGCAGGGCTGCAGGCGCAAGCCGCCGAAGGGCCGGCGCCGGCCTTGTCGCGGGTGGACCGCATCGTGGCCGAAACTTCCCAGCTCGCTGGGGCAAACATCAAGAACGTCAGGCCCTAATCCATGAACGTTCTGGCGCTCGATATTTATATCGGCACCTTGCGTGCCGGCCTGCTGTTCCAGTACGGCACGGGCAGCAGCGCGCTCACACGTTTCATTCCAGACGAGGTTTTTTGGTCCAACCCGGATTCGCCGGTGTTCTCCTGGGCTGCCACCGACGACGACCCACAGCGCCGGGAGATTTTCTGGCGCAGTTATGTGAACACGCCATTCTTCAATGCCGAAGGCGGGCGCCTGCCGGCCTTCTTCCAGAACCTGCTGCCCGAAGGGCCGCTGCGCCGCCACCTGGAGCAGTTGCGCGGTTGCGGGCCGAACGACCATTTCGACATGCTGGCTGCCTGCGGCACAGACTTGCCGGGCAATGTGTATGCCTATCCCGCGCACCTTGATGCCGATGCGCTGGCAGGGGTGGTGACACAGCACAACGATGCGCTCGAAATGTCCGTCACGGCCGATCCTTTGCCCGACGCGACATCGCTGTCGGGCGTTCAGCCCAAGCTGGCGCTGGTGCAGCAGCCGGGTCGCTACGTGGCGCGCACCCGCGACGCGCAAGGCATCCACATCATCGCCAAGCTGCCCACAGCCGAATTTGCCCTGTTGCCCGAAGTGGAAGAGCTTTCCCTGCGGCTTGCGCGGGCAGCCGGCGTGAACGTGTGCCAGGCCTGGCTGGCGCCCATGGACGAGATCGTCGCCGAGCAACCCTTTGTACTTGGCGAAAGCCGGCATTTCCTCGCCGTCAAGCGCTTTGACCGCGGGCCTGAGGGCCACATTCATTGCGAAGACTTTGCGCAGATCCTGCGCATCCAGCCGGAAGAAAAATACACGCATCCCGCTGCAACCTACGCCGCCATGGCCCGGACGTTGCGTGAAGGCATGAGCCTGGAGGCGCACCTGGGTGAGGGCGCTGCAGAAGAATTGATCCGCCGCGTGATGGTCAATGAAATGCTCGGCAACTATGACGCCCACGTCAAAAACTTCGGTGTGGTGTACCCGGGTGGCCGCACGCCCGAGCTGTCTCCGGCCTACGACGTGGTGGCGTACGCGGCCTACCTGGGCGGCAGGGGCCACGCGCTGCGCTTTGTGCCCGGTGGTGAAAAGCAGGCCAGGCTGACCGCCAAAACGCTGCGCAGTTTTTGCAACGCCACGGGCATGTTTGAAACGCGCGTGCGCGGTGTGCTCAATGAAGCAGTGGGAAAAGCGTGTGAGTCATGGCCGCAGATGATTGCCGCCAGTTCGCTGCTCGAGCGGCAAAAGCAGAACCTGCTCAAGCACTTTGACGCCTGCGAAGCGGTGGTCAGCTGGCGCGCCCGGCGCAGGGCGAAAGTGCTGCAGCCGGCTAGCTGAGAAACTGGCGTGGTTCCGGCTCTGGTCGGGACTCTTTCAACCAGGCTTGCAGGTCCTCCGACCCGCCGATTTTTTTCCCGCCTGCGAATACTTGTGGCGCCGTTCCCGCGCCTGCAACCGCTTGCAGCGTGCTGGTGGTGATGCCCTGGCCCAAGGTGATCTCCTCGTAGCTAAGACCTGCTTCGTCCAGCATGGCCCGGGCTTTCGCGCAAAACGGGCAGCCCGGCTTGCTGAAGAGGGTGATGGGCTCGGGCGCCACGGCTTGCGGTGCAAGGTACTTGAGCATGGTGTCGGCGTCCGAAACCTCGAAGGGGTCGCCTTCCTTCTCGGGCTCGATGAACATCTTCTTGATCACGCCATCGCGCACCAGCATGGAATAGCGCCAGGAGCGCTTGCCGAAGCCGAGATCGCTTTTGTCGACCAGCATGCCCATGCCTTTGGAGAAGTCGCCATTGCCGTCCGGAATCAAGGTGATATTGCCGGCCTCCTGCGCCTTGCCCCATTCGTTCATCACAAAGGCGTCATTGACCGAGAAGCAGACCACGTCGTCAATGCCATGGGCCTTGAAGGTATTGGCCAGCGCATTAAAGCGCGGCAAATGGGTGGAAGAGCAGGTGGGCGTGTAGGCGCCGGGCAGCGAAAAAACCACGACGTTTTTCCCGGCAAACAGTTCAGTGCTTTTCACGTCAACCCACTGGTCGTTCTGGCGTGTCTTGAAGGTCACGTCAGGGACGCGCTGTCCTTCGTTATTGGCGAGCATGGGAAATCCTTTGGTGGAAATAATTCGGTGCTGTGCCGCGATGGCGGTCGCAGGGAAAAAGGCAACGCGGGCACTGCCTTGGAGTTCATTGTGGGGACGACCGCACACCGCGGGCTGTCGGACAGCGACGACATCCGTGTAGGGCATCGTCCGCAAAGGCAGGCGACCGGCAGGCCTGCTGGCCTGATGTTTGCATGACAATACCCGTTTCATGAACCCCCGGAGCCCCGCATGAACTTTGCGCCCGACCTTGCAACGGTCACCCACGGTATTCAACTGGCAGTGGCGCCGGTGTTTTTGCTCACCGCTGTTTCGGGAATGATCGCCGCCGTCGCCGGGCGGCTGGCGCGCATCATCGACCGCGCGCGTTTCCTGGAGAACCGGCTGGAGACCGGCGGCGTGGAAGAGGCCCGCGCGCACCGCATGTATGCCGAACTGCGCGAGTTGCGCCAGCGTGGCTGGTTGGTCAACATCTGCATCGCCTTTCTGACCTTTTGCGCCATGCTGATCGGCACTACCATCATCCTGCTGTTTTTGGGTGAGACGAGTGAGTTGCCGACCCTGCGCATTGCCACTGTCTGTTTTCTGTCGGGCGTGGTGTGCTTTCTTCTCGCGCTGGTTTGTTTCCTGGCTGAAACGCTGCTGGCCACACGCCTGCTCAAGTTTGCCGAGCCGAAAAAATAGCGCGGTGATTTGAGGTTTGATTGTTTTGCAGGTCTTAAATGCCTGCAGGCCAATTGGAACAAGCGCGAGAAGCTATAAAAAATATAGCAGTCAGGTTTTTCTCCTGTCGTAATTGTGGCCGGCAGAAAACGCCAGACCTCCAGATACGTGACAACGTATGACTGTGAAACAGCTTGTTTCCTTACATCCCCATGCTGTGTTTCGCCGCCAGAATTGTGCAGCTCTGCGTGTAGCGGCACGCCCGTGCGGACGTGCCCGCAGCGTGCAGCGCGGCAGGTGAAAGTCCTGTCAACGGTAACCGCAGGCCGTCGTTGAAAAGGGGATGCTGTGCACTTGTTGCCTGTGCCCGGCGAGCCCTGTATAGAAAACCACTGGAGAACCACGATGACAACAACACACACACCGACAACAGGTTTGCGCCTGACCGGCCGCAGCCTGGCACTTTTGATGGCAGGCGCGCTGATGTGCTCCGCGAGCTTTGCCGAGAAACCCGAATGGGCCGGCGGCGGCAAGAACAAGGACAAGGGCGGCAAGCACAGCCAGGTGGAGCAGTCAGACCAGGACGACCACGGCGGCAAAAAAGACAAAGGCAACAAGAAGCACCGCGAAGACGTCAAGGTCGGCGGCTATTTTGTTCCCGAGCAGCGTGTGGTGCTCCAGGACTACTACGGCAAGCAATTCAAGTCCGGCCATTGCCCCCCGGGCCTTGCCAAGAAAAACAACGGCTGCATGCCTCCCGGCCAGGCCAAAAAATACGCCATCGGGCAACCGCTGCCTGCCGGCGTGGTGTATTACCCGGTGCCTGCATCGGTGGTGGTGCGTCTGGGCCCTCCGCCCTCGGGCCACAAGTATGTGCGTGTCGCCACCGACATCCTGCTGATTGCGCTGGGCACCAGCATGGTGGTGGATGCCGTCCAGGACCTGGGGTCTCTCTAAGGCCTTCCGGGTTTGCGGCGCTTCGGCTGCGGCCCGGGTTGCCACGCTTTCATGCGTTCCATGACCAGGTCATGCAATGCCTGCGCCGCCACGGACAGGCTGCCTTCCTGCCGGCGCACGGTATAAATTTTTCGTGACAGGCCAGGCGTGGCCAGCGGCCGCGTCAGCAGGTTCTTTCGCTCGAAGTGAAAGAGCGTGAGCGCCGGCACCACGCTGATGCCGATGCCTGCCTCAACCATACCGGTAACCGTCGCCAGCTGGTCGACTTCCAGCACCGTATGGGTCTGCAACGGGTGCAGCGCGGCGTCCAGAGCCTGGCGCACGCTGCTGTTGCGCGACATATGGATAAACGGGAAGGCTGCCAGTTTCTTCAGTGTCAGTACTTTTTCCGTGGCCAGGGGATGATCCGTGCGGCAGACCAGGTGAAAGCGGTCGGTGCAAAGCAGCTGCGTGGTCAGGCCCGCGTGCGTGGCGCCCGTTGAGGCAAGCGCGAAGTCGGCCTTGCCGCTGCGCACCAGCTCGATGCAGGCGTCAGACAGCAGGTCGCTGAGTTTCAGGTCAATACCGGGCGAGGCCTGCCTGAACTCCGCAAAGATGGAAGGCAGCCAGCCTGCCGCAAGCGAGGGCAGGGCCGCCACATGCACGCGTCCCTTGCGGCGCTCGACGTGATCGCTCAGTTCACCCACCGCGGCGCTGAAGTCACCCAGCAATTGCCGCGCCGGCGTTTCAAACAAGCGTCCTTCGGCCGTCAGCTGTACGCTGCGTGTGTCGCGGTCAAACAGCCGGGTGTTCAGCTCCGCTTCCAGGGTCTGGATCAGCGCGCTGAACGCAGGCTGCGACAGGTGGCAGGCGGCAGCGGCCCGGGTAAAGCTGCTCAGCTCCGCCAGCGCCAGGAATGCCCGCAGCTGGCGTGTCGACAGGTTGGGGCTGCGTGCGGGCAGGCGGGCCGCATTTTTCGGGGTGGTGGTGGATGCGGCCATTAATCTGATTTTCAAGTCAATCGATAGGAATTTTGCATTTTACAAATAAAAGGCGGGGGCTTAAATTCATGGCATCCACCGCTTGGCCATGATGATCCCTGCCGCCCTCGCTCCCCACACCGCCACACCGCCCGCCAGCCTGCTGATCGGTTGCGCGGCCGGCTTTTCGGGTGACCGTGTGGATGCGGCCGGCCCGGTGGTAGACACCCTGATCGCGCGGGGCGGGCCGGCCTTCCTGATTTTCGAGACGCTGGCCGAGCGCACGCTGGCGCTGGCGCAATTGCGCCGCCGTGCCGACCCCGGCGCGGGCTTTGAGCCGTTGCTGGACGACATGCTGCGTCCCGTGCTGGCGCGCTGCCTGCAGCACCACATCCGCATCGTCAGCAACTTCGGTGCGGCCAACCCGATGGGCGCGGCGCGGCATATCCAGGCCATGGCCCGGGAGCTGGGTTTGCCTGCACCGCGTATTGCGGTGGTCGAAGGTGATGACCTCTCGGAAGAACGGCACCGCGAGCTGCTGCGCACCCAGCTGGGCAGTGCGATGGACGGCATCCGCATGGTCAGTGCCAATGCCTACATCGGTGCTGAAGCGATTGCCGCTGCGCTGAACGCCGGCGCGCAAATTGTGGTGGCCGGCCGCGTGGCCGATCCATCGCTCGCCGTCGGGCCTGCCATGTCGCACTTTGGCTGGCGTGCCGATGATTGGGACCTGCTGGCACGCGCCACCATGGCCGGCCATTTGCTGGAGTGCGGAGTGCAGGTTTGCGGCGGTTATTTTGCAGACCCCGGCTACAAGGACGTTCCCGATTTGCACGCCGTCGGCTACCCGATTGCCGAAATCAGCGCCGACGGCAACTGCATCATCGGCAAGGCTGCCAACACAGGCGGGCTGGTGAACCTTGCCAGCGTCAAGGAGCAGTTGTTGTATGAAGTGCATGACCCTGCCGCCTACCTCACACCCGATGTGGTGGCGGACATCAGCGCAGCGCAGATTGAACAGCTTGGCCCTAATCGCGTGGCGCTGAGCGGTGTGCGCGGCCATGCCCGGCCACCCAGCCTGAAGGTCAATCTCTGCCATGAGGGCGGCTGGCTGGCCGAAGGTGAAATCTCTTACGCCGGCCCGCGCGCCGAGGCCCGCGCCCGGCTGGCGGCCGATGTGCTGCGCCGGCGCCTGCCGGCCCTGGCGCTGCGGGTAGACCTGATAGGCGCGCTCAGCGTCATGGGCGACGACGCCGGCAGCCTCCTGGCCGCAACACCGGCCGGTGACGCGCGCGATGTACGCCTGCGCGTGGCTGCCACACACACCGACCGCGCTGAGGCCGAGCGGCTGACGCGGGAAGTCACCGCCCTGTACTGCTGCGGACCGGCCGGCGGCGGCGGCGTGCGCACGGCACTGACACCAAGGCTCAACACCTTGCCCTGCCTGGTGCCCCGAGACGCTGTGAAGGTGTCGTTCAGGATGCTCGATACCGCAGCGCTGGCTACCGCAGGGGAGGCCGCATGAGCCAGGCCATGATCACGGTCCCGCTGTACCGCGCCGCGCACGGGCGAACCGGCGACAAAGGCAACCGGTCCAACATCAGCGTGATTGCCTGGCACCCGGACCTTTATCCCGTGCTGCGGGCGCAGGTGACGGAGGCCGCCGTGGCGCGCCACTTTGCCCACCGCAAGCCCAGTCGTGTGCAGCGGTTTGAGCTGCCTTTGCTGGGCGCCCTGAACTTTGTGCTCGACGACGTGCTCGACGGCGGCGTGAATGACGCGCTCAACCTCGACACGCACGGCAAGTCGCTTTCATTCTGGCTGCTGGATTTACCTATCGAAGTGCCAGCAGCGCTGGCGGGCCTGCTCGCCGGGGGAGACCAAACTTTTTAACGGAACCGATTCACCAGGACACCAGGACACCAAGACGAGATCAACAACGTCAGATACGCCTCATCACAACATCAGGAGACAACATGAAAACCGCCACTCAAAAATCCATACACAGCCGCATCCGCCCCGCCTTGCTCGGCATTGCCGCGCTATGGGCCATCGCGCCCCTCGCCGTGCCCATGGCGGCTCAGGCGCAGGGCTTTCCTGAAAAGCCGATCACCTTTGTCGTGCCGTTTGCGGCCGGCAGCGCAACCGACCAGCTGGCGCGCGCCATCGGCCAGGCCGTGACCAATGACAGCAAAGTCAGCGTGGTGGTGGACAACAAGCCCGGCGCCAACAGCTTCATCGGCGCCCAGGCAGCCGCCAAGGCAAAGCCCGACGGCTACACCGTGTTCATCACCACCAACACCACGCAGTCGGCCAATGAGCACCTGTTCAAAAAACTGCCTTACGACCCGGTCAAGGACTTCGCACCGCTGACCGCGCTGGGCCGCGGCGGGCAGATCATGGTGGTCAACCCGTCACTGCCGGTCAACAGCGTGGCGGAGTTCATTGCGCTGGCCAAATCGAAACCCGGCAAGCTGTCTTTTGGCAGCGGCAGCTCGTCCAGCCGCGTGGCGGGTGAGCAGTTCAAGCAGATGACGGGCACCTACATCCTGAACATTCCCTACAAGAGCAATCCGCCCGCGGTGACGGACCTGCTGGGCGGCCAGATCGACATGATGATCACCGACATGGCGACCGGCCTGCCGCAGGTCAAGGGCGGCAAGCTCAAGGCGCTGGGTGTTTCCACCCGGCAACGTTCACCGCTGGCGCCCGAGGTGCCGACCATCGCAGAAGCCGGCGTCAAGGGTTATGAAATGACCTATTGGTTTGCCGCCTACGCGCCCGCCGGCACGCCCGCCGATGTGGTGGCAAAGCTCAGCGACATGCTGGTCAAGGCAGCCCGCAGCCCTTCGGCCGCACCGTTTTACCAGTCCAGCGGTACCGAAATCTTCACCAGCAACCCGGAAGACTTGCGCAAGTTCCAGGCGGTGGAAACGCTGAAATGGGGAAAGATCATCAAGGCCGCGGGAATCGAGCCTGAATAACACCTTGTTGGGGCTGGATTTGAATTAAATGCGCCTCCGGCCCTTTGTGGGCGGGCGCAAGCAGCTATCAAAAGAGTAGCTGATCAGGCTGGCCGGCTTGGCGACAGGCGAGGCCAGACGGGCCATGTGACGAATGAAGCTGCGATGGTGGCAGCTCTTCTGGCGTCATCCAGTGAATTTAAACAACGTTTAATTTTTAGAACAAGCGTTAATTTTCACCGGAAATCGCACCCTGGATAGACGTCTTTCACGCCTATATTCTGGCGATGCAAACCCGAATAGACCGCCAGCAGGTCCAAAACGATTTACGCCGAACCCTGATGCTGGACGCCGCCCGATCCGTCTTCGAACGCCTGGGCATCGACGGCGCCAGCATCCGCGAGATCGCCAAGGAAGCAGGCTATACCGCCGGGGCCATCTATTCCTATTTTGAAAACAAGGAAGCCATTTACGGCGCCTTGCTGGCCGAGTGCCTGGAGCGCCTCAATGGCGTGGTGGCGTCTGCGGGTGAGGCGCGGGGCGGCCCGGCTGAGGTGCTGGAAGCCAAGGCCAGTGCCTGGTTTGGTTTTTTTGCGGCCAACCCGCGCGACCTGGACCTGGGTTTTTACCTCATGCAGGGCATGCGCCCGCGCGGCTTGGGCACCGAGCTGAACCAGCAGCTCAATGACCGCCTTCACGATGCTTTGCGGCCTTGTGAAACCGCCTTGCGGGCCATGGGTTTAGGCGCCGACGATGCATTGCGCGAAAATACGGCCTTGTTCGCGCATGGCATGGGCTTGCTGCTTCTCCAACATACCGGTCGAATCCGCATGTTCGGGCAGGACGCCACGCTGCTGTTCGATGCTTATGTGATCGGCCTGGTGGAGCGCCTGCAGCGCAGCCCGGCCTGATCTTCTTTCCAGAACGCCTCCAGAATTTCCCCAGGACCCCCGATGCTGCTTGACGCCGACGACTCCCAACTTGTGCTGGTCGACTACCAGACCCTTTTGATGCCCGCCATTTTTGAAGGCAACCTCGTCATGGCCAATGCCGTAAAGCTGGCCCGCATGGCCAAACTGCTGGACGTGCCGGTGTGGGGCACAGAAGAAAACCCCGAAAGCCTGGGCGCCACCGTGCCCGAATTGCAGGCCGCCATTGAAGCCGCCAGTGGCAAGACTATGGACAAGATGTTTTTCAGCGCCGTGGCCGACGGCCTGGGCGACCTGCTGCGCCCACCCGTGCGCAAGGCGCCGACAGGCGGCAACGCCCGCAGCCTGCCCAAACACCTGCAAAAGCCGGCGCCCGAGCCGGAAGAGGGCAGAAGCACCATCGTCATCGCCGGCTGCGAAGCCCACGTCTGCCTGATGCAGACCGCGCTTGATTTGCTGGAAGAAGAGTTCGAAGTCTGGGTGGTAACCGACGCCTGCAGTTCACGCACCGAGCGCAACCGCGATGCCGCCTTTGACCGCCTGGCCGGCAACGGCGCCGAACTGGTGACGACCGAGATGGTGGCGTTTGAGTGGCTGCGCACGGCTGAGCATGAGGTGTTCAGGGATGTGCTGGGGTTGGTGAAGTAGGGTGCGGACCAAACACACCTGATACAGATAAGCCCGCCCGGTCTGCCGTTGGTTCGCTCAAAATGTCGAACGTTCAGGTCAAGGGTGGATAACCAGCCACTGAGTGCCGACCACCTTCAGCGCCACCTCCATCCCAACTCAGGCCTCAATGAGAAATTACGCATTACCGGTAGCCATTCGGCTCCTGGCATTTATAGCGCCACTACTCTTTTTGCAACTGTATTCACAAAGAGCGTTCGAGTACGCACGCACACAAGAGCGTCACGGAGATACTGGCCTGGGGATCGCCATTCTTCTTGGTTTCATGACCTTCATCATGCTGGGCGCGTTCCTGATCGATCTCATCATCCAGATCCGAAAGAGACGGCCTTTCGCCTATTTGACTGACGCTTTCATCTTGCTGATGCTGCTCATGCCGTTTGGCTGGTTTGCGTGCAGTTGGTTTGGGTTGCACAACAGTCTTGCTTGCAGGATTCCCATGGTATTTTTCAGCCAGGTTCCAAGCTGGCTTGATCTGTGAGGCTTTTTGGCTGCCTGGAAGGCGTTTGAGTTTTGTCCAGTTGCAATCCATACCCGGTACCAATGAAATACCTGCTTCGCGTTTTCTGCATCTTCTTCCTTTTCCCTCTGTCGATGGCGCTGACAGCTTGTGTCACCGGCCCGGATGAAATTGTGCGGCCCGCCAGCCAGGCCGATTCGCCAAGGCTTGCGTATCCAGCGCGTGCCAGGCGCCTTGACGAGCAGGGCGTTGTCAGGTTGCGAGTGGAAGTTTTGGCGAACGGCAACGCCGGCGAGGTGCGGCTCCGTCAAAGCTCGGGTTCTGCCACGCTGGATGCGGCCGCAATCGAAGGCGTGAAAAAGTTCAAGTTCAACCCGGCCAGAACAAAGTCGGGCCGTGCCGTGGATTCCTGGGTGGAGCTTCCGATCAAATACGCTCTTGAGTAGCTGGCCGGGTTGGCGTGTGATTTTCCCGCTAAAGATACTCAACTTCCGTGGTGCCCCTGTCGCGCGGATGCTTCAAGTCATGCCTGTGGAAAAAAAACGTAACCGGTACACGCAAAGCTTCCCGGTGCTGAGGCTATAGTGCAAATATCAAATCCGCTCCCTCAGCTGATCAGGCAGACAGATCAACTGCAGTGGGAGCAGGGCTTCATGGGATTATTTGTACAGGCATAAAAATCCAGCGTATTTGCTGCAATGCCAAAAACAAGAGGGTTTGGGAGGATTCGATGTCCAAGTTAAACCATAGCAGTCAAGTTAGACCGCAGCTTTTGCGGTCTGAATTGCGTTAGGCATCTCATGGCACTGCTTTTAAAAATCATTGTCGTGCTGTTTGGCCTCGCATCTATCGTTGCGGGTGTGAAGAGTGTCTTGCGCCGGGAAGCTAAATTCACATGGAATGAAGATAGCAATGAGCAGCGTATCGTTGAAGGGCTTCCAGCGATCCTCATCGGCTTGGGCGAGATCGCCTTAGGCCTTTACATCCTCTTCTCTCTACGTTCTCATGCAAGCTGAGATATTCACATCGGACCGCTTGGCCATCGCCGATGTCGCCTGACCTCTCCTTCAAACGGGCACCTTGCAGAGCGCTTATGTCAAACGTCAGGCTCCTACCCTCCCGGGTTGTCGCGGGTTGTTTCAGGTTCGAGGGACCATTCTCTGAAAGTGGCCAATTGCATGCCGCCTGATCCTTCCATCGAAGAGGCAACCGCAGCCCACTTGGGCCGACCCCTCATGCCAAACGTCGGGCTAATATGACTTCTGCAATCCACCTGAATCTGTCTGTCGCGGTCTTTGCCTTCGCAGTTCTTACTTCATCGTCAGCCTATGCATCTCCCTGCATGCAAGGTGCGAGATACGAAAGGAAAGATGGGGCCTATATGTCCATCGACACTCCAACCGAATCATCCGATGGGTTGGATCGAGCCCACTTTGAGCTGCAATCGTTGGGGAAAATGATTGCTGGAGCACCTACGGTTGGTAACCTGGAAGGTGAGCTGACAATTACACGAGACTCTTGCGCAGGATTCTTCTCCAGTCCGGATATTCCCTGCGCCATAATCGCAACGTTCAATGGAAATCGGGCGCAGGTTTACCAAATCGGACACTGCTACTCTGGTGCAGGCGCATACGCTGATGGTGTGTATATCAAGTCGAAGGCCAAGCCATTAAAGGCTCTAACCAAGTAGTGGAAGTCAAGGTATGAAGCCTAACCGATCGGCCGATGCGGACACAGCTGCAGGTTGCTGTTTCGCGACTAGTGTTGGTTGCCGGTGACCGCCAACGGTAGGCTTCGTTCCATGGTGCTGAGCAAGTTCGTGAAACTCATTCTCATTTTCTTGGGTGGCCCCTTGATCGCCTTTGCCATTCTCTTCGTCGGCTGCGAAGGAAAGCATCCTGCACTTGGCGTCATGTGTGGCCACAATATTCTCATGTCGCTGGTACTTTTCACGTTCGCGGCCTGGTTTGTGCTGGGTACCATCTCAGTCTTGATCGGTGTTCCAAGAGGACACGAATGAGTAAATTCGCTGCGGCCTGCTTACGGCCTGACTTGCCAATCGACACGAACCCACAACAGCAGCAGGCAGCTCTGCCGCAAGTGTTAGTCGTCCGGTCATCTTTACGCTAGGCCACTAATTCCATGGCAGCGATCTTTGCATTCAAATGTTCATGCTGCGGTGAGTTGCATGAGGGCTCGCCGAGTTTTGCATTTCAGGCGCCAGATCCATACACCTGGCTAACAGATGAACAGAAACAAGACATCGGGCGGCTGTCCGATGACCTTTGCGTTATCCGTCATACCGAAAGAACCGACTATTTCGTCAGGGCTGTTTTGGAAATTCCAATACATGGCGTAAGTGAGCCCTTTGTTTGGGGGGTGTGGGTTTCTGCAAGTCAACAGAGCTTTGAGCGCTATGTTCAAACCTTTGACACCCCGCTGGAAGGTGACGGCTTCTTTGGCTGGCTCTGCAACCGGATCAACCTGTATCCAGCCGAGCAATCCAGGTCCGCAGATGTCTTCATACAGCTGGGAGGTTTTCGGCCCAAAGTTGTCTTGCATTCCACAGTCAATGAGACTGATCAACTGGCAGTTGATCAGCTTTCGGGTATTACAGTTGAACGTGCCCAGTACCTGGCAGAGAAGGCTATGCACCAATGAGAAGGCGGACTATGGTCATGTTCGGTTTGGCCCACATCCATTCCTGCTGGACCTCTTCTTCGATAGGAGCAGCGGGCTGCCGTTGTGGTGCAGGTCCAGCAGAAATCCGCGCTGCGGCCGCACAGGATTAACAGCGAAGCCATTTCCAGCGAAGTCCCGGCGCGCCGGTATCATGGCGAGCCCCAACCCCTGAAAACCGCATGACCATCCTGCTACTCCCCCTCGTCCTCTTTGCTCTCATCACCCTGATGCCTGTGAAATGGGCTGCCGGGTTTGTCGACGCTGGCAACACCAGCTATGGAGCCGCTGCCGTTGCGGCGATCACCGCGCCCGCTGTGAGCCTGGTGGTCTTCAAGCTGTCCGGCGGGTTCATGGGCTTCGTGTTTGCCTTTGCGGCCGGGATTGCGGTGTACGCCGCGATTCTCCGCGTGCCGGGCCGATCCCTCATCGGTTTTTCCATCATGGTCGTTGCCTTGCAGGCTGCTGTGCTGTTTGTCTTTGTCTCATTTGGCGTCAAGACGGGGCAGGGGCTGGTTCTGACGCTCTAGGTGCGTCTGGTGCATGAACGGGTTCTTGCAGGCCGGATTTGCGGGTACATAGACTGATCCGAGGTTTCGTCTCGTGCTGTATCGCGTCAGCGGGGCTCTCTCATGTCAAAACGTCAAGCGTCAGAACCGGCTTCGCAGCGTGCGCATACCAAACTTAAAAGGAGCCCCACTTGCCATGAACACCATTCTCGTTTCACTGTTCGAGTACAAGGCCTGGGCGAACACCGAGCTCCACGCCGTCCTCGAAAAGTTTGATGCGCAGCAGCATCCCGATGAATTTCGTGCCATGCTTCACACACTCGATCACGCCAACGTTGTGGACCAGATTTTTCAGGGCCATCTGACCGGCGCCGCCACGCAGCGCTTCAAGGCAACGCACTCTGAACCTGCGCCGGGCTTGCCGGAGTTGCGGGAGATCGTGAGATCCACAGACGACTGGTACCTGCAGTTCGTACGCGGCGTCAGCGCCGAGCGTTTGAAACATCGGGTGCGTTTCACATTCACTGACGGTGACAGCGGCGAGATGTCTTGTGAAGAGATGCTGCTCCACGTCATTACGCACAGCGGCTATCACCGCGGGAGCATTGGCCAGATGCTTGAAGACATGGGCACTGACTCTCCGCCAGACTCCCTGACAAAGTTTCTGCACAGGCATGAACCGGAGCGGCGACTCGGACCCAAGGGTTAGCGAGGCGGGCGCACGGCAACGCATGCAGTAACGATGCCTAACCCCTCGTCCAACTCCCCCCTCAGTATCAACCCCGTTTGCACTTAACAACCCATGGCAACTTTGGACACCGGCCCTTTTTTTCACGGCACGAAAGCCGAATTGCAGGTAGGCGATCTACTGACATCAGGCTTTAAATCGAATTACGACGACAGCGTCGTGATGAATCACATTTATTTCACAGCCCTCTCCAAAGGTGCCGGGCTTGCCGCAGAAATAGCCAAAGGCAGCGGCAGGCCGCGAGTCTATATCGTTGAACCGACAGGGGAATTTGAGAACGACCCCAACGTCACAGACAAGAAGTTCCCAGGCAACCCGACGCGGTCCTATCGAAGCAAGCTGCCTGTAAAAGTTGTTGGCGAACTCGAAAGCTGGGAACCCTATGACTCACAGTTCATTCAACAACTGAGAAACCGCATAGAAAATGGCATGGGAAAAATCATCAATTGATGTGAGACAGCCCTGTGAAAAGAGCATCCAGTCGTGGCGATAGGGCCCCTGACGGGGTTTCGCCGCAAAGTGATAGTCTGGTTGTTTTTACGTGAGGCCGCACAGTCATTTGCTTTGCCATGTCATCAACCCTAACTCTTTATGGCTTGCCGCGCAGCGTGTATACGCGGATCGCCCGTCTAACGCTCGAAGAGAAAGCCGTGCCTTATCGAATCGAAGAGGTCGACATCTTCGGGCCAGGTGGCGTGCCTGCCGCCCACACCAAGCGCCATCCGTTCGGACGGATCCCCGTGCTGTGTCACGGAGAGCTGTCGATCTACGAGACGGCGGCAATCTGCCGTTACGTAGATGAGGCATTCCCCGGCCCATCGCTGCAACCGCCAACGCCGAGTGAGCGGGCGCGTATGGCGCAAGTAATCGGGCTGCTTGACTCCTACGCCTATCGGCCGATGGTGTGGGGAGTCTTTGTCCAGAGGGTTCGCCTGCCCATGACAGGCGGCTCCACCGATGAATCTCTGGTTGCCAAATCATTGAAAGAGTCCCGCATCGCCCTTGAAGCGCTTGCGGCTCTTGTCGGAGATTCACCGTTCCTTGCCGGCAACACCCTCTCTCTCGCAGATCTGCACGCCTATCCGATCCTCCGCTACTTCTCCCTTGCCCCTGAGGGACAAACAGCCATTGGCGAACATCGTGCTGTGGCGGAGTGGCTCGCGAGGCTTGGCACCCGCGCAAGTGTGCAACGTACCGTAACTCAATATGAGCCGCATGCTTTCGGCAGCAGTGCGGCCTAATCCTTCCATCGAGGGGAAGTCTTCCGGCAAGCTTCACTTGCCTCCAGCCGCCCCCATGCCAAATGCCTGGCGCCGTAGCAATCCGGGAGACGCAGGACTAAACCCATGACCAGGATGAAAAAACCTGAAGATGCGCCCCGCGCATTTCAAGCTGCCTGGAATGGCCACGACATGACGGCTCTCGGTGAGCTGTTCGACCAGGACGCAACGTTCGTGAATCGCTTCGGGCACTATGTCCGGGGCGTTGAAGAGATCGTGGCACTGCACGTTCCCATTCACGAAACGATCTATCGCGACTCCACGCTCCAGAACGAACTCATCGATATCACCCATATTGCAGACGGGGCGGCGGTCATCCATTTCTGGAGCCGCCTGGCTGCCGGCGCCAGCCACCCGGCCGGCCTCCACGTAGTGGACACACTGATCATTGACGTGCTGACGAGGCAGGACGATATCTGGCGCATCCGGGCGCTCGAAAATGTGACCCTTGTGAACCCGCGGACCGGTGAGGCGATCTTGCGCGGCTAGCGCAGTCTAGAGCTGACAGAACATCTTCTATCGGTCGAGTCTTGTGCTATTAAAAGAGTAGCTGCTCGCGCCGGTCCTTATTGGCTTGCGGGCTAATTTTGTTCTGAAAAAACGGCAAAATCTGCCTTCAGGCGTTCCCCTGAGGCCCAAAAGCAGTCCAAAAGCGCCTAAAACAGGTCCCGGGAGGGCAAAATACACGTTATTCAGGCACGGAAAGTAGCTGCAGGCCAATAGGGGCGGGCGCAAGCAGCTATTAAAACAATAGCAAATTCCGGAGTGCCAAGGGCATCGTCAGCCTCCTGAAAGCCCATTATCCATAATTAAGAATTCAGTTTCGCGGGTTTTCCAGTGTTTCTGGCCTTGAGACAACAACCCATCCGGAGACAACGCCGTGTTCAAGTCACTTCTGCTCACCAAGTCCGACGCCGGCTTTTCAGCGGCCATCACCGACACCGACGAGGCCCAGCTTCCGGCGGGCGACGTGCTGGCGCAGGTCGAGTACTCCACCCTCAACTACAAGGACGGTCTGGCCATTACCAACAAGGGGCCGGTGGTGCGCAGCTGGCCCATGGTGGCGGGCATTGACGGCGCGGGCACTGTTCTGGAATCGAGCCACCCCGGCTGGAAAGCCGGCGACCGCTTTGTGCACAACGGCTGGGGCCTGGGTGAAACGCGCTGGGGCCTGATGGCCGAGCGGGCGCGTTTGCAGGGCGACTGGCTCGTGAAGTTGCCGGCAGCCTTCACCACCCGCCAGACCATGGCGATTGGCACGGCGGGCTACACCGCCATGCTCAGCGTGATGGCGCTGGAGGCGCACGGCGCCAAACCCGGCGACGGCGAGGTGCTGGTGACGGGCGCGACCGGTGGCGTGGGCAGCGTGGCCGTTGCCTTGCTGGGCAAGCTGGGCTATACCGTGGTGGCCGCCACCGGCAAGGCCAGTGAGGAAGCCTATCTGAGGCAACTGGGCGCCAGCAGCGTGATCGATCGGGCCGAGCTGTCTGCCCCCGGCAAGCCGTTGCAAAAAGAGCGCTGGGCCGCGGTGGTGGACGCCGTCGGCTCGCACACGCTGGCCAATGCCTGTGCGCAGACGCGCTATGGCGGTGTGGTCACGGCCTGCGGGCTCGCGCAGGGCGCGGATTTCCCGGCGACGGTGATGCCGTTTATCCTGCGCAGCGTCACACTGACTGGCATCGACAGCGTGATGGCGCCCCTGGCCAAACGCCAGCAGGCCTGGGACCGGTTGGCAAAAGACCTGGACACTGCCAGGCTCGAGGCCATGGTGGAAGAGATTTCGATGGCGAAAGCGGTAGAAAAGGCCGCCGACTTGATGTCGGGCAAGGTGCGCGGCCGCATCGTTGTCAAAATCTGAGCATGAATTCAAAAAGCAAAAACGGAGACGAGACATGACGAGCTACGCAGACTTTTATCGCCAGTCCATCGACCAGCCCGAGGCCTTCTGGACCGAGCAGGCCCAACTGATCGACTGGCACAAGCCCTTCACCCGCGTCTGCAACGACGACAATCCGCCGTTTGCCCAGTGGTTTGAGGGCGGGCAAACCAACCTGTGCCACAACGCGGTAGACCGGCACCTGAAAGACCGGCCAGACCAGCCCGCGCTGATTTATGTCTCCAGCGAAACCGGTATTGAAAAAACCTATACCTTCGCCGAGCTGCACGCCGAGGTGCAGCGCATGGCCGCCAGCCTGCTGGCCATGGGCGTGGTCAAGGGCGACCGCGTGCTCATCTACATGCCCATGATTGCCGAGGCCGCCTTTGCCATGCTGGCCTGCGCGCGCATAGGCGCCATCCACTGCGTGGTGTTCGGCGGCTTTGCCAGCGGCTCACTGGCTTCGCGCATCGACGACGCCACGCCGCGCGTGATCATCAGCGCCGACGCCGGCTCGCGCGGCGGCAAGGTGGTGGCGTACAAGCCGCTGCTCGACGAAGCCATTCGCCTGTCAAAACACCAGCCTGAAGCCGTGCTGCTGGTTGACCGCGGCCTGGCGCCCATGTCCATCGTGGCCGGGCGCGATTTGCATTGGGAGACCTTGCGCGCCAAGTACATGCACGCGCTGGTGCACTGCGTGTGGCTGGACTCCGCCGCCATCAGCTACACCATCTACACCAGCGGAACCACCGGCAAGCCCAAGGGCGTGCAGCGCGACACCGGCGGTTATGCCGTGGCGCTGGCCGCCAGCATGAAGCACATCTTTGACGGCCGCGCGGGCGAAACCTACTTTTCGACCAGCGACATCGGCTGGGTCGTAGGCCACAGCTACATCATCTACGGCCCGCTGATTGCCGGCATGGCCACCATCATGTATGAAGGCCTGCCCACGCAAGGCATGGACAAGCAACCCAACGGCGCCATCTGGTGGAGCCTGGTGGAAAAGTACAAGGTCACCGGCATGTTCAGCGCGCCCACCGCGGTGCGCGTACTCAAAAAGCAGGACCCGGCCCTGCTCAAAAAACACGACCTCTCAAGCCTGCGTGCCTTCTTCCTGGCCGGCGAACCGCTCGATGAGCCGACAGCCCGCTGGATCAGCGAAGGCCTGAACGTGCCCATCATCGACAACTACTGGCAGACCGAATCCGGCTGGCCCATCATCACGATTGCCAACGGCGTTGAAAAGAAGGCCAGCAAGTTCGGCAGCCCCGGCGTGCCCATGTACGGCTACAAGGTCAAGATCCTGCACGAGTCCACCGGCGAAGAGCTGACGCAACCCCATGAAAAAGGCGTGGTCGTCATTGAAGGCCCGACGCCGCCCGGCTTCATGCAAACCATCTGGAAGGACGACGCGCGCTTCGTCAACACCTACTGGAAGAGCGTGCCCGGCAAGCAGGTCTACAGCACTTTCGACTGGGGCATACGCGACGAAGACGGTTACTACTTCATCCTGGGCCGCACCGACGACGTCATCAATGTCGCAGGCCACCGCCTGGGCACGCGCGAGATTGAAGAAAGCATTTCAGGCCATGCCGGCGTCGCCGAGGTGGCGGTGATCGGCGTGGCCGATCAGCTCAAGGGCCAGGTCGCCATGGCTTTTGCTGTGCCCAAGGATGCGAACGTGCTGGCCGACAAGGCGGCGGCCATGAAGCTCGAAGGCGAGATCATGAAGCGCGTGGATGGCGATTTGGGGGCTGTCGCCCGACCGTCACGCGTGCACTTCGTTTCAGCCTTGCCCAAGACCCGCAGCGGCAAGATGCTGCGCCGCGCGATCCAGGCCGTGTGCGAGGGCAGGGACCCGGGGGATTTAACGACGATGGATGACCCGGCGGCGTTGCAGCAGATTCGGGATCGGGTGGCAGGGTAAGGCCGCAGTGCGGGGGCGTTTGCGGGCGTTCTAGCCCGTATTCAAAGACCGTCAGGGCGATCTGACAACCAGGATTGAAACATCTGCCTGGTTCGGTGAGCATCTTCCTCAGATTTGAAGAATAGATCGGCGCCGCCATCGTAGGGCGCAAACGCTGTTTGGCGCTCCGGATTGAAAATTAGAACGGGGCCGGTTTTGTCATCAGCTACCGCGCTTAACAGCAGGTCGAAGTCTCCAGATCGCCAGGTAATGTTGGCCGCAACGAACTGCATTGCATCGTCTTCTTCGCTATCGGCCATCACGTGGGTGAGCGGAAGCTGGTCGAGCGGGCCTTGCTCATCCGGATCCCATGATCGCTTTTCACCGAACTGGGTTGCAAACAGCACGCAATTACTGTCTTGCCCCAGAAGTTCTTGCGCTGTTTCGTTGTAGCGGCGAAGTACTTCCATTCGCTCTTTGTCGGAGTCGGCATATCGCTTTGCCTCCGGTAGGCTGTGTATTCGGACCCACCGCAGTGGGATCGCCTGGCGGCAGAGGAAGCCCGCGGGGCTTGCGTGCGGAAATGCGGTCTTCCATGCGCGCAGAACGTGATCTGGATTCATGCTGGACTTAAGTTGGACACGGTCGGCGGGCGCTGGCAGTCCGCATGGAGGAGAGTATTCGCATTGTTAGGGAGCCGCTTTGTTATTCGCTGAGTGGGTCACCGCTGAAGAAGGACGCGTCCGTTACAGGCCTGCCGAAGGGTTTACCGTTAAAGGTGTGAGTGCAACACCGGCAAAGCGGCGCCATCTTTTCAGGTCCCAGATCGGGGTTGACGATTGCAAGAAGCCCTTTCTCATCCACATACAAGCCGCTGAAGTAGCTTGACTCTCCCATGCGAACAAAGTCTTTCTTCTCGTGTTCATGAAGTGCGACTAGCCAGAAAATCGGCTCGGGTTTGTCTAGCCGGCTTACCGCCTCACGATGCACAGAGTTCCAGTCGGTGCCGATTTTTGACAGAAGAAACCTGAAAAGCGGTGTGTAGTCCAGGCCGCGTTGCTGCTTGCCATGCATGGAGCTGCGCGTCGCCTCCGATTGCACTTCTTTTTTGGTATTTCTCTCGTGGCGAAAATCACCCCCAAAGTGGTGATGTACGCCACGGGCAGTCGTGTTTACTTTGCGAAATAACGGTTCTTTTTGCATTTTTTGGAAGAGGCGTGAAATCTGCCGAAGCCGCTGAAAACGGAAGTACGCGTGTTGGGAACGCATAATTTTATGCGCCTATCGGCAATGTCTCATCTTGATGAAAAATGTGTTGAGACTTTGCTTTAGCGCTGCCAAAAACCCGCAGCGGCAAGATGCTGCGCCGCGCGATCCAGGCGGTGTGCGAGGGCAGGGGCCCGGGGGATTTAACGACGATGGATGACCCGGCGGCGTTGCAGCAGATTCGGGATCGGGTGGCAGGGTGAGGTCACCCCCACGTAGGACCGTGCGTCACAAAATCATCGGATACGCCTATGCAGGCGCTTCACAATTTCGTATCCCGCAGGCTGAATATCGCTTCGAAGTGAAGGTCTTTGCAGCGCCCGGCCAGTTGCGATAGCACAGCTTCGCCGAGGGCCGAGCGCGCCCTGGGATGCGTGATAAGTATGCGAATCCCCAGATCGGCTTTGGCGTGAGGAAAAGCTTTGCCGAGCTCTGCGCTATGCACCCATTCCGAATAGGCATTGAGTTTGCGGATGGCGCGTGGTTTGGTCAGGCCGTCTTCCAGTGGCCGGTCAATGACCAGAACCAGCGTAATGGTGCCTGATTTGTCATCTACCTGAATGCCGTCCAACTGGTGTATGTCGTTGACTCCCAAGCCAGCCGCAGGCGCGAATTTTGTGCAAAGAAGCAGCAGGCTGATGAAAGAAATACGCCAAAACAGAGATCGCATAAGGGGTTGGTAATTCGCAGTTTTAACTTTGGCAGAGACGTGAAGGGCGTTGCTAGTCCGGTAAGGCAAGCGCCATGCCTTCCATCATGCCTTTCGCTTCTGGCTCCAGGGATTCTGTCCACACGCGATTCCCGTTGGTAGCGGTGGGGCGGTTAAGGGTCTCCTGAACAAGAGCGCCGAGCAAACCAAAAAACTGGCCAAAGTCACCCGCCGGCCGTGAAAAAGTCGCGAGCAGGTAGAAAAACCGCCGTTCATCCGCCTGCACGCTGATCTCGGTAATGCGCTCCTGGCCTGCGGGGGTGGCGGCGGTGAGCCGCCGGGCACCGGGCGCGACGCCGATGGCTGTATAGCTATTCGGTGGCATGGTGGCCACTTTGACGCCATCCACCAGCACGGTCACTGTCTCCATGTCTCCGGAAATTCTCACCAGATACAGCAGCGCTTGCCCCGGCATGGGGTCTTGCAACTGTATTTCTTTTGGCTGCGGTGTGGCCGTAGCTGCGGGGGGATTGGCCCAGGCGCAGACACTCGCAAGCAAAAGTATCCCTGACAGTGCACGTCGGATCATCTTGGCCTTCAAGTTCGGGTGAATCGAGCCGTAGCGGCTGCGTAGCGCTGCTGATTCTAGAGGGTCGGGCGAACAAAAATGCCTCGGAGGGCTGAGTGTTGACGCTTGCACCCCCTGTCTCTGCTGAATGAGCCCTATGGTGAAGTTCGATGCTGACACTAGGACGACAAGGTTCTGTCACGAAGCATGAACTGGAGCGCGGATGCGCCTACAAAAGCCAGAAAAAAAGCGCCAATCCAGATCGAGAGTGGCAAGTCACTGAAAAAGGCTATGTTGCCGGATTTGTCACTGAAGTTTTGACAGAAGAATGAAATCGTCGAGTTGTACATGCAGTGAAGGGCAATGCATGGCCATAAGGACCTGCTTCGTTCGTAAAGCCAGGCAAGAACAGATCCGACAATCAATCCCACCATGAACTGGTAAATATTCAGATGAGCGGCACCAAATAACGTCGCTGAGGCAAAAATAGCGAATTTCCTGGGGCATTGCGCCAGAAAACTGCGCACGATAATGCCGCGAAAAAGCATTTCCTCCAGAACGGGGGCCAGGATACAAACCGTGATGACAGACATGGGATCGTTCGTCATCATTCTCTGGAACATCATTTCCTGTGCTCTTGACAAAGGGAATGCCGAAACCATCACCGCATCCACTGACAGCATGGCCAACACCAGTGCAGGAATCAGCATGGCGATAGGAAGCATCAACAGCATGATGGTGACGCTTGCCGAATTTCGGGACGCATGAAACAAGGCCCGGTAGCTCAGCTGCTTGTGATGCAGCACAAGGCTGAAGACGCCGGCATTTCCAAGAACTGTTGCGATGCCCCATACGCCATTGAGTGCATCTCCGCGCAACCCGAGCATATCGGCAAGCGCCACCAGCGCGACATATTCAAACAGAAATAAGGCGAGAACGATCAGCGCGGCCTGGCCCAGGGTTGGGAAGCTTGTGTACTTTTCTGTGACCCTATTCATGCCGCCAACCTCGGCCGGCTTCTGGTCGCGAAACTGCGGGGCGATGCGGTGCGCCATCCATTTTGTGGTCCTCCCAAACTCTTGTAAGGCATGAGTTATATCAGTTGTCTCATCTTGAGAAAAAGTGTTGAGACTTTGTTTCAGCCAAGGGTTTCTACCCGGATACCCCTTAAGGCGCAGTCGTAGCATGAGTCCCGCAAGGCCTTCGGGTAGTAGCTGACTTTTGGGGGCCTGCCCGATCCTGTGATGACAGTGATTCAACAAAAGGGGACTCCACATGACAACAAAACTCAACGTGAACGGCCGCGCCGTTTCCGTCAACGCTGAATCTGACACACCCCTTTTGTGGGTGATACGCGATGAGCTGGGCATGACCGGTACCAAGTTCGGTTGTGGTGCGGCCTTATGCGGCGCGTGTACCGTGCACCTCAATGGCAAGCCGGTGCGGTCGTGTCAGACGCCGTTGTCTGCCGCTGCGGGCCAGAAGGTGGCGACGATTGAAAGCCTTTCACGCAACAACACGCACCCGCTGCAGGTGGCGTGGATCAAGCACGATGTGCCGCAGTGCGGCTACTGCCAGTCGGGCCAGTTGATGAGCGCGGCGGCCTTGCTCACGGGCAACAAGAACCCGAGCGACGCGGACATTGACGCCGCGATGAGCGGCAACATCTGCCGCTGCGGTACCTACCCGCGTATCAAGGCGGCGATCAAGGATGCCGCTTCCACCATGCGCAAAGCCTGAGGAGAACGATCATGACTGCCAACACACTGGTCTCCCTCGATCGCCCTGATCGCCGTACTTTCCTCAAAGCCTCATCAGCCGTCACGGGCGGGTTGATGATGGGCGTCACGCTGGGCCTGCCGCTGGCAACCCAGGCCGCGGGCACGCTCTACACCCCCAATGCCTGGGTGCACATTGCCGACGACAACACCATCACGCTGCTGTCTGCGCGCTCCGAGATGGGGCAGGGCGTGTATACCTCCATGCCGATGTTGATTGCCGAAGAGTTGAATGTGGATTTGCGCAAGATCAAGGTGGCGATTGCGCCTCCGGGCAAGGTCTATACCAACGCCTTGCTGGGCGCACAGATCACCGGCGGCTCGACCTCGGTGCGTGACGGCTGGGAAAAGCTGCGCATCGCCGGCGCGCAGGTGCGCATGATGCTGGTGTCGGCGGCTGCTGCGAAGTGGAATGTCGATGCGTCGACGCTGAAGGCTGAGAACGGCATGGTGATCGGGCCGAACGGCAAGAAGGCGACTTACGGTTCACTGGCCGAGGCGGCATCGAAGCTGCCAGTGCCGGAAAAAGTGGTGCTGAAAGACCCGAAAGATTTCACTGTGGTCGGTAAACCCACCAAGCGGCTGGACACACCGATGAAGGTCAACGGCACAGCCGAATTCGGCATTGACGTGAAGCTACCCGGCATGGTCTACGCCAGCCTGCAGCAATGTCCGGTGATCGGCGGCAAGGTCACCAGCTTTGACGCGGCCAGGGCCAAGGCCATGCCGGGCGTGATCGACGTGGTGCAGATTCCCGATGGCGTGGCCGTGGTGGCCGACAGCTACTGGCATGCGTACAAGGCGCGCCAGGCATTGACGGTGCAATGGGACGAAGGCCCGGTCGCGGCCATCAGCAACGCGAGCATGCTGGACGGCATTCGCAAGGCGGCCGACAGCGGCAAGGTGATACCCATCATCGCGCCCAAGGGCGATACCGCCGGCGCGATGAAGGGTGCGGCCAAGACCTTGAAAGCCGAGTACGTGTCGCCGTTGCTGGCGCACGCCACGCTGGAGCCGATGAACTTCACGGCCGACTACAAGAACGGCAAGATCCTGCTGATCGGCCCCACGCAGTTCCAGCAGGGGGCTGAAGGCAGCGTGGCGGCGGCCCTGGGTATCAAGCCCGAAGACATCACGCTGAAAACCACCTTCCTGGGCGGCGGCTTTGGCCGGCGGCTGGAGCTGGACTTCATCGTACAGGCGGCGCAAATCTCCAAAGCCGTGGGCAAGCCCGTCAAGCTGCTCTGGAGCCGCGAGGACGACACCACGCACGACTTCTACCGGCCCATGGCCGTCAACCAGCTTTCGGCCGGGTTGGGAGCCGACGGCAAGCCGGTGGCGCTCAATTTCAAGGTCACCTCGCAGTCCATCACGCAGCGCGCCTTCGGCCTGCCCAAGGACACGCTGGACCCCTTCATGGCCGAAGCCGGCGTGATGCCATACGACATCCCGAACACGCAGTACGACCTAGTGATCCACGACAGCGGGCTGCGTGTGGGCTACTGGCGCTCGGTGAGCCACGCGCTCAATGCCTTTGCCAATGAAAGCTTTGTCGATGAGATGGCGCTGGCGGCGGGCAAGGACCCGTATGCCTACCGCATGTCGCTGCTGGAAAAGCAGCCGCGCTTTGCCAATGTGCTGAAGATGGCGGCCGACAAGTCCGGCTGGGGCACACCGCCGCCCGCAGGGCGTAGCCGCGGCATCGCGCTAATGGAGGGTTACGACACCTACATGGCGCAGGTGGCCGAGGTGTCGGTGAAGGACAACCAGATCACGGTGCACAAGGTGACGGTGGTGGCCGACCTGGGCCGCATGGTCAACCCCGACACGGTGCAGGCACAGATCCAGTCGAGCATTGTGTTTGGCCTGTCAGCCGCGTTGAATAACCAGATCACGCTAGACAAGGGCCGGGTGCAGCAGACCAATTTCGGCGACTACCCCGTGCTGCGCATGCATGAGTCGCCGGTGATGGACATCACCCTGGTGCCCAGCACCGAGAAGCCGGGCGGCATTGGCGAGCCGGCCACGGCGCTGGTGGCGCCCGCGGTGGCCAACGCGGTGTTTGCCGCCACCGGCAAGCGGGTGCGCACGCTGCCGCTCAATGACAACCTGGCGAAGGCTTGAGGCCGCAGGGCTTTGAGGCCGGGCCGAGGCAGAAAAAACTGCGGGCTGCTAGCATTTGACGCATGGATAACATTGACCTCGAAGTTCTGAAGACCTCATCGCAGTGGCTGGCCGCAGGCCTGCGCTGCGAACTGGTGACTGTGCTTAAAACCTGGGGCTCCAGCCCGCGGCCTGAAGGCTCCATGCTGGCCATCTGTGAAGACGGCCGGGTGGTGGGTTCGGTGTCGGGCGGCTGCATTGAAGACGACATGATCGACCGGGCCCGCCGCGAGGGCCTCAGCCAGACGCAACCGGCCATCGTCACTTATGGCGTTTCAGCCGACGAGGCGCGCCGCTTTGGCCTGCCTTGCGGCGGCACCATTGAGCTGGCCATAGAACCTTTGTCAAAAGCAAGCCGCATCGATGAATTGCTGCAGCGTCTGCAGGCCGGTGAGCTGGTGGCGCGCCGCCTTGATTTGCACACGGGCGCCGTCACACTCAGCGCGGCCCAGCCCAGCCAGGGCATGCAGGTGTCTGAAGCCGCGCTGGTGACCTTGCACGGCCCGCGCTGGCGACTGCTGATCATCGGCGCCGGGCAACTGTCGCGCTTTGTGGCGCAGATTGCGCAGGGCATGGACTACGCCGTGACGGTGTGCGACCCGCGCGAGGAATACCGTGACAGCTGGCAGGTAGAAGGCGTGGAGCTGGCCACCGGCATGCCCGACGACGTGGTGCAGGCCATGAAGCTGGACGCCCGCTGCGCGGTGATTGCGTTGACGCATGACCCCAAGCTGGACGACCTGGCGCTGATGGAGGCTTTGCGCTCTGAGGCGTTTTATGTAGGCGCCATCGGCTCACGGCTGAACAACCAGCGCCGCCGTGAAAGGCTGGCCGAGCACTTCGACATGACGGCCGAAGAGCTAGGCAAGCTGCACGGCCCGATCGGCCTTTACATCGGCAGCAAGACGCCGTCCGAGATTGCGATTTCCATCCTGGCGGAGCTGACGGCCGTCAAGAATGGTGTGACGTCAGGACAGATGGCCAATGTCGCCGCTGCCAAGAGCCAGCTTGGTTTGCCGCCGACCGGCGAAGTCTGCGCTATCACGCAGTAGGTAGGGCCGCAGTTTGGCGGGTCAAGCCGCAAATTCAGAAGAAAAAACGCCTGCAGGCCAATAGGGGTGTGCGCAGGCAGCTATTGTATTGATAGCAAATAATCAGGTGTCGACGGCCTGTGCGGCGCTCGCGTCGAACGCCACCGGCGGCGAGCCTGCGCGCGAGCGTTCCGCCATGTGGGCCCAGGCGGCTTCCCGGTCCTTGACACGCGCAGCCGCATCAAACAGGGGAGGGGGCGGTGTTTTGTTCCGCGCTGTGTGCAGCCTGGTTTTCAGCTCCTGCAACGCCTCAGGATTGCGGCCTAGCCGCACAGCCTCCGCAACATAAGCCTGCGGGCTTTCCAGAATGCATTCAGGCAGGCCGGCAGCCTGCAGAATGCTTGCACCCATGCGCGCGGCCATGCTGCTGCCGGGGCAGGTGAGCGCGGGAACGCCCTGGCGCAGCGCCTCTTCCAGTCCGGGCGAGGCATTGAGGCGCAACGTGTCCAGGAACAGGTCGGCACAGCCCAGGTGGGCGGGTATCTCGGGCCAGGCGGCAAGGGCTGAAAAGATCAGCCGCTGTACACCCACGCCCGCAGCCTGTGCTTCGCGCACGAGGTTGGCGGCGGCCCGGCTGCAAAAAGGCAGCCACAGTACGGCGTCGGGCAGCGACCGCAACACTTTCATCCAGCTGGCGAAGGTGGCTGCATCCAGCAGGGGCGGCAACAGGCATGAACACAGCACCAGGGCGTCCGCGGGCAACCCGGCTTTTTCGCGGGAAGGGGTCGTGGGCTCGGCATCCATGCCAAAGCTTCCCGGCCAGCAAGTTTGCGGAAGGCGGCCGATGGGGCCGGCTTGCTCCTCCACCTGCGGGTGGATGAAGTGATCGGACACGGTGTAGTCCCATGCGCCGGGTACGTGATGCCTGTAAAGGCCAGGCTCGCGCAGCTGCACGGGCGCGACTCGCATCAAGGCGATTTCCTGCCGCGTCCAGGCCGGGTTCAGGGCCTGTTCAATGTAAATATCAAGCCTGTCCAGGCGGATGCGCCCCACCGCTTCGAGGTCAGTCATGTGCCCCAGTTCATTCACACTGGCCGCATGGCGGCGCAAAACCTCAAGGTGCTCCGGCTGCGGGCGCCCCGTGAAGGCATAGACTTGGATGGCAAAGCGGCCACTGTCGTGCAGCGCGAGTTGCTGCTCAAGTGCCCGCATCTGCCGGGTGTCGGCCAGGCTTTGCACGGCGAGGCCGACGTGGATGCGGCTGTCGCTCTGGAGGCGGCGTGTGCGCGAATCGCGCTTGAACGGCGGGCAGGGTTTGAGCCGGCTTTTCACTGCGTCGAGAGTTTGCCGGCGCATCTGCTGCAGCGCGTCTTCATCCATGGCGAGTACCAGTCCGTGGAAAGGCGCATCGCCCCAGTCGCGGGGTTTTTGGGTGGCAAGGGATTCAGCCAGGGCCTTCTGCAGGATATCCGTGAGCTTGTGGTGATGCCGCCAATCGCCGATGGCCATATTGCGGAAGGCTTGCCGGGTGTGGATTTGCAGCGCGTCGTCCGCCACGTGGTCGATGGCCTTGCCATGGATGGTGCCCTCCAGCGCAGCACCTTCGGCGGTTTCCAGTTTCAGCAGGAACTCACCCAGCAGGTTGCGGGTGTTGCCATCGAGGTCTTTCAGGGCAGCGTCGGCTTTTTCGAGCTCACCGGTGAAAGCCAGAAGCGCGAGGTGCCGAAGTCTCAGCTCGGCATGTTCAGGAAATTGCGCCAGGGCAAGCCTGGTGGCTTCCACGGCCTCGGCGTAGCGCCGCGCGCCTGAGAGGTATTCGGCGAGGTTGGCGTGGTAAGGCGGGTGGCCGGGCTGAAGATCAAGGCACTTGCGGGCCAAGTGAATGGCCAGGTCCCACTGCGATGAGCCAGCCGCCAGGATGGCGACGTTGTTCAGGGAACGCAGGTGGTCGGGGTTGAGTTCCAGGGCCCGTGCGTAGGCCGCCTGGGCCTTTTCAAGGTCACCGCAACCCTCTGCTGCAATCGCCAGGTTGGCTGCGCCGTCGGCGTCCTGCAGCAGTGATGCTTCAACGCCCAGCAGCGTTCGGTAGGCGGCCTGCGGGCGATCCAGCACGCTAAGCAGGGTGGCGCAGGCAGATGCCGAATTGACGTCCGTCGGCGAGAGGGCGTGCGCCTTTTCAAAAGCCGCGAGCGCCAGTTCGGGCTGGCCGGTGCTGTCCAGCTGGCTGCCTTGCGACATCCAGGCCTCGTGATCTGCCTCACGGTTAGAGGGGCGGGGGTTTTTATCCATCGCAACTGTGTCGCCGTCGTGCATGCAGGAATTATGTGGCACGGTGGGTTCGGGGACTCAGGCGGGCGCGGAGATAATCGCGGCTAATGACCCAAGGCCTCACTTTCACCGACCTCGGCGCGCTGCACCTGCTAGGCCGGTTCGGCGAGTTGTACACGGGCGCGGAGCGGGAACTGCTGGACCTCGCGCGGCTTCTGGCCGGCAGGCGCGCGGTCAAGCTGTGGTCCGATGTGCCGGTGCACCCGGCGTACGCGCCCGAGGGCATTACCGCCGTGCAGCCCTTTGCGCACCAGTTTCCCAGGGAGGGTACGCTGCTGATAGGCGGCGTGCATCTGCAGCCGGGAATCTGGCTGAAATACACGCGGTTTCAACGAATCATTCTTTTCCACAACATTTCACACCAGGGGCAGCTGTTTGCCATTGTCGAAGGCGTGCGGGAATACACCGGCCTCGACCCTGAGATTGTTTTTGTGTCCGACTGGCTGCGCCGCACTGCGGCATTGACCGGGCGCGTCATTCCCAGCCTGCTCGACCTCACGCCCTTTTCAGCGGTTGCCGTTGAACGTTTTGCCCGATGGCCGCATGGTGGAGCCCAACCGCGGCCTTTCACGGTTGGGCGTGCCAGCCGTGATCTGCTGGAAAAGCACAACCCGCAGGACCTTTCGCTTTACCGCATGCTGGCCAGCCGCGGCATACGGGTTCGCGTCATGGGCGGAACCTGCCTGGCGCCGGGTTTGGCCGGAACCGAGGGCATTGAGTTGCTGCCTGCGGGTGCGGAGTCTGTGCCGGATTTTTACCGTTCACTGGATGCGATGTTCTACCGCACCGGAAACTTTTTCGAGGCGTATGGACGGGTGGTGCTGGAGGCCATGGGTGCCGGTTTGCCGGTAGTGGCCCACGTGAACGGCGGCTACGCCGAAGTGATCGAGCAGGGCATCTCGGGTTTTTTGATCCGCTCGCAGGAGCAGGCATTCGATGCCCTGATGTCGCTCAATGATTCGGTGGATTTAAGGCTTCAGCTGGGCATGGCAGCGCAAGAGCGGGCCAGCCAGGTGCACGGCCCCGACGCAACGGAGCGCGACCTGGCGTTCTATCTCAAGTGAACGGTGACCGGCCGCCCCCATCAGGGCGCGGCAAATGCTGCTGCGCCTGAATAGCGAATGTTTCCGTTGGTGCCGGTGTAAACCATGCCGGCACGGCTTGCATTCACCCCGGTGAAGAAACCGTCCACGGTGAAAACCGGTCCACCGTTGGAGTAGCTGAACTGCCCGCCTGCAACACTGATATTGGATGCCGCAAAACCGCCAAGTGTCGTGACCACGCCCATGCTCAGCTTGGCCGTGCCGAAGTTGACGCTGAACGTTGCGGATGTCAGGGTTCCGGAGGCCACTGCCGCCTGTACGGAGGTGTCGTAGCCCGTGACTGGCGTCTGGCCGATCAGGTTGTAGCTGAGGGTGCCCGTTGTGGGCATCACCAGGGTAGGCTGGCCGATGATGTAGTGGAGATCATTGATGTTCGTGCCGCCTGGGTTGCGTGTGCCCGTGGTCCACGAACCCCAACCGATAAAGTCGCCCGCGTCGGTAGAGCCCGCCGAGCCTGCAAAGGCGTTGATGGTGGGGGTGAAATCCTTGCCATTGGCGCTGAGCGCGGTCAGTTTGCCGGTGTCAATGGTTGCGGAAGTGCCCGTGGCAACAGGCGAAATGGTGGAAGGTCCGAAATTGCCCTGCGAGTGGTAGGTTGCGGTTGACTTGAAATTTGTGAACGTGCCTGTGTTGACTGGCTTGACATCGGTCACAACCGCTTTATTGATGATGATGGGCTCTATTGGAGGTTCGGGTGTGGGTATGGGCGGGCGTACATTCGTTCGTTTCGGCGTGTCTGTGTTGTTGACCACCCGGACAGACTCACCTGCCGTCAGCCCGACACATCCCCCCGCATTGCAGACCTCAATCGCATCCAGCTCGGTTGTCACGCTCAGCGAGCCGTCCGGGTTGTACCCAGCATTGAAGCCAGAGCCGCGGATACCAATGGTGGCCGTCGTGGTGGTGACACGGTAGTTTTCACGGTTGCGTTTGCCGATCAATCCGGTGATGGCCCGCATGCTGCCGCGCAGCAGGTCGACCAGAAAGCGGTCTTCCTTCGGGTCGGCCTTGTCTACATAGTTGGCGACCTTGAACTCTGTTCCCGGCTGCAGCGAAACGACACCGCCATCGGAGAACTTCACCTGGGCGCGGCCATCGAGGCCGGTAATGATGGCCTGGCCGCTTTCGATATCCTTGCCTTTGACCAGCGCGTCGGTCTTGCCGTCCGTGCGCCGCAAACTGACTTCGCCGGTGGTGAACTGGGCCACGCCCGCGGAAGGCGCTGCCAGGGTCTGCAGTGGGTAAATGGCGGCCAGCGCCATGGCCAGGGCGGTGTGCTTTAGTTTGAACTGCGGGGTCATGGTGGGTTCTCCGGTATTTTTTAAGGGGTACGCACTGGGCTGCTGTGGGGCTGGGGACGGCCCGTTTAAAGGGGGGGTCTTACGACCAGGCTGGTCTGCTGGAAAACGGCCGCACCGGAAACCTGGCCCGCGCTGGGGCCCGCGCCGGTAACCGATGAGGCGCTGTAGACCAGTGCGGCACGGCTGGCATTGTTGCCGGTGAAGAAGCCGGTGACATTCGCGCCCGAGGAGTTAGTGATTTTGGCGTTGTTGATGTCGATGCTGCTGCTGACGCCATAGTCATTGCCGCCGAAGCGCGTGGTGAGGTCCAGGTTGCCATAGCCCTGGCCTGGGCTGTAGGCGCCGAAATTGGCGACCAGCGAACCGCTTACAAGCTGACCCGCACCCAGCAGGCTGGAGAAGGCGGTGCCGCCGGCGAACTGGTAGGTGCCCTGCATGTTGTCGGCCGGCATCTGAGCCGTCGGCGTCGGCCGGCCCATCACAAAGTGAACGGATTCAATCGCGCTGGGCGAGCCTCCCACGAACTTTTGTCCCGTCACCCAGCTGCCCCAACCGACGAAGTCGGGATCGGACGGCGCACCCAGCGCGCCCTTTTCCATCGTGGTGAGGCCGGGCGTGCTGCGGAACTGGGTCAGGACGTTGCGGCTGTCGAGGCTGTCGACATCGATGGGTTTGCCGCTGAGGAAGCTGGTCAGCACAGCGGTGCCGGCCTCGGGGTAGTAGCTTTCGACCACCGGGTTGGCCGCGCTGTCGGTGAACGCAATCGCGGCGGCCAGGTCGGTGAACACCTGTTTGACGGGTGTGGTGGGGACAATGGCGGGCTTGCCATCGGACGTGGTCTGGTTCCCCGCAACGACCACCTCCTGGACGGGCGGCGGCGTCGGCACGTTGGCCCGTGTATTGGTGCGAACTGGCGCCTCGGAGCTGTTAATGACTCGCACCGACTCGCCGGCCGTCAGGCCGACGCAGCCACCGGCGTTGCAGACCTCAATGGCGTCCAGTTCCGTCGTGATGCCCAGTGATCCGTCCGGGTTGTAGCCCACGCTGAAGCCGGAACCGCGTATACCTATGGTGGCCGTGGTGGTAGTGACCTTGTAGTTCTCGCGGTTGCGCTTGCCGATCAGGCCGGTGATGGCCCGCATGCTGCCGCGCAACAGGTCGACCAGGAAACGGTCCTGCTTGGGGTCAGCCTCGTTGACATAATTGGCGATTTTGAACTCGGTATTGGGCTGCAGTGACACCAGGCCGCCATCCGAAAACCGGACCTGGGCGCGACCCGCGGTGCTCGTCAGTATGGATTCGCCGCTTTCCAGCGGTTTGCCCTTGGTCAGCGCCTCGGTTTTGCCGTTCGCACGCAGCACGTTGACGTCGCCGGCGATGAACTGCGCCACGCCGGCCGATTCGGCGGCGAATGATTGCGCGGGGAAGGCCGCCGCAATCACGACCGACAGCGCGGCGTGTTTGAGAGAGCTTTCCCGGATGGTTTTCATGGGGTGTCTGGCGGGGCGTGTTCAGTCGGCACGGCAGGTTTAGAAGTCGCGGCGCACGGTCACGGAGAAAAGGCTGCGGTTGTAGTCGGAAATGGCAATGTTTGACTTGACGGAGGTCAGCGACAACTGCGGCGTCACGCGCCAGAGTTTGGCGGGGACCCAGTTGAGGCCAAGGTTCAGATTGAGCTGCCTGTCGGTGCGGGTGACCAGGAACAGCGGATCGGTGCCACCGTATTTGCGGTCTTCATAACTGATATTGCCAAAAAAGGCGAGGTCGTCCCTGATGGATTTCTGTGTACCCAACCGGATGCCGAACAGGTGGTGGCCCATGTGCGGAACGCCGCTGGCTTTTTCCTTCTCGGCACCCACATAAATACCCCCGAAGACCAGCAAACCGTCGCGGAATGCATGGGCGTAGGACGTACCCAGCACGGTTCGGTCCGCATCACGAAGCGATTGACCCGGATAGCTCAACTCGCCCCATTGCAGGTAAGTGCTCCACTGGCGGAAGCCGTCGATGCGGTAGGTCCATTCGCCGACCAGGCCTTGCTGGTCGCGCGCGCGGGATCCGGCGACGGTATAGCTGCCGGCCTGGACGACACCGGTGAATTCATGCTTTTCGTAGCGGTAGCTGGCACCGGCGTTGACATCAACCTGGCCGGTGTTGAAGTCGTTGTACTTGGCATTGACGCGCGCATTGCCGCTTGCGTTCGCGATCAACGACCAGCGCGGGTCGACGACGTAACGGGCTGACAGCCCGCCACCCAGAGTCATGAAGGCATCCCTGGTCTCGACACCCGAAGCATTGAGGGTGAAAATTGCGCCGCCAAAAAGCGGAACCGCGACATTGGGATTGCCGGGGCCGCTGTTGACATTGGTGTCGTAGCCGACGCTGGCTTCCAGGTACGGTTTGACGGACGAGCGGGCGGCTTCTTCCGTGCGATCAATGGCTTGCAGGAATTGGTCGATGGTGGCGGCGGCCTCCGTCGGGATGTTGTCTTGTTTGGCTTCCAGTAACACCTTGCGCGAGCCGGCGTTGTCCCCGACGGCAAAAAGTGCCCGTCCAAGCTCCGCGCGCGCACGGGAGTTGGCCGGCTGCACCGCCAGCACGCGTTCGAGCGCGAATATGGCGCGGGTGAATTGCCCTGTGTCGTTGGCGGCGATACCCAGCACCGTGTCGAAGTCGGGGTCGCCTGCGCGTGCGGTTTCCTGGGGCTCAAGCAGATCGAAGGCTTTTTGTGCCTGGCTCTGGTCGAGCAGCGTACGCGCCTGACTGACCAGTGCATCGACTTCCGCATGCGCTGCAGCGGCCATCATGACGGCGAGAAGGATGCCGGTACTTTTGAAGATGAAGGATTTTTTTGAAGACATAAGTATTGGGTTTTACCGGTCCCGGGTAACAACTCGTAAGTAACAAAAGTTTTATATCACGATGAGGGGTCTTTCAACGCTTTTTTACACCTTTGCCGCCCTGCGCAAGTGCATGGAGGCAACACCTTTTCGGCGTTTGGCGGGTCGGTTGGTCATATTTACGTGTTCGCCTTGCGTGCCTAGGGTATTTACGGGTTTTTTGAGGCGGCTTCAGGCTTAATATCAGCAACTACTTATATTAAGAATAAATCGCTATGAACGAGATGATCCAGACCAGTGCGCAAGTCGAGAGAGGCCGTGTGTTTGAGCTGGCGGCCGAGTTGTTCGCTGTGCTCGCGACGCCGATGCGCTTGCGTGTCTTGAGCGCCTTGTGCGAACGTGAAAAGTCCGTGAATGAGTTGCTGGCGGAGATCGACACCACCCAGCCCAATCTTTCCCAGCATCTGGCCGTGCTGTACCGCACCGGTGTGCTGGCCAAGCGCAAGGAAGGCACCCAGGTGATTTACCGCGTTCAAAGCGAAAAAGCCGTGGCGCTGTGCCGCAGTGTCTGCACCCAGATCGCCATCGAGCTGGATGAGCCGGGCGGATTGTCGCCGGCCGAAAGCCTGTCGCCGCGATCCGCCTCCCAAGACGCCTGAACCGAAAGAACGCCCTTTATGCTGAGCCGTTTTTTACAGCGCGCGCCGGAGAATTTCCTCTCAGGGGCGCAAATAGCGGACGTGCGCGCCGGGCGCCGCGGTTTTCTGGCCGGCGCGTTTGCAGCTGCGTCAGCCGGGGTGGCGGCGGTGGGTCAGGCCCGGGCAGCGACTCCGGAGGGCGATGCCAATATCCTGAACCTTCCCGCCCACAGCAAGGGCCTGGGCCAGCCCGTGGCGGCCCGTGGTTACGGCCTGCCCAGCGAATGGGAAAAAAACCTGCAGCGCCGCGAGAGCCCGGGCCTCACGCGCATCGGCCAGGCCAGCGTGAGCTTTTGCCCATTGCAGGGCCTCTTCGGCATCATCACCCCCAGCGGCCTGCACTTTGAACGCCACCACCAGGGCTGGTGGGACATCGACCCATCGAAACACCGGCTGATGGTCAATGGCTCCGATGACGCCATGCTCAAGCGCCCCATGGTGTTCAGCATGGATGAGTTGATGCGCCTGCCGAACGTCAGCCGCATGCACTTCATCGAATGCGGCGCCAACACCGGCATGGAGTGGGGCAACTCGGCGGTGCCAACGGTGCAGTACACCCACGGCATGCTGAGCTGCAGCGAATTCACCGGCGTGCCCTTGCGCACCCTGCTGGAGCTGTGCGGTGCCGACCTCAAGCGCGCCAAATTCATTCTGGCCGAGGGGGCCGACGGCTCAGGCATGACCCGCACCATCCCCATGAGCCTGGTGATGAGCGGTGAGGTGCTGGTGGCCTATGGCCAGAACGGCGAAATGCTGCGCCCTGAAAACGGCTACCCGTTGCGGCTTATCGTGCCGGGCGTGCAGGGCGTGAGCTGGATCAAATACCTGCGGCGCATCGAGGTGGGCGACATGCCTTATGGCACCAAGGATGAGACGATCCATTACGTCGACCTGCAGCCCAGCGGCCTGCACCGGCAATACACCAGCATCCAGGAAGTCAAAAGCGTGGTGACCTCGCCCAGCGGCGGGCAGGTACTGCTGCAAAAGGGCTTTCACAACGTCACGGGGCTGGCCTGGAGCGGCCGGGGCAAGATCAAACGTGTGGACGTTTCCGTGGACGGTGGGCGCAACTGGGCGCCGGCGCGCCTGGAGGGGCCGGTGTTGGCCAAATGCCTGACGCGTTTTAATGCCGATTTTGTGTGGGACGGCAAACCCGCCATTTTCCAGAGCCGCGCTGTTGACGAGACCGGCCAGATCCAGCCGACGTACAACGAACTGCGCAAAGTGCGAGCGTCCCGCAGCATTTATCACAACAACGCCATCCAGTCGTGGTCGCTGGAAGAAAACGGCGAGGTGAAAAATGTCCAGATCTAAGGCTTTGTCCGTTTCTCATGGCGTCCGCGTTGCGATGGGCTCGCTGCTGCTGGCGGGTGTTACCCAATGGGCTGCGGCTGCTGATAAACCGGTGATTCTCTCCAGCATCGGCCGCACGGCGACACCGGCGGAAGTCAAAGCCTGGGACATTGACGTGCGGCCCGACTTCAAGGGCCTGCCCAAAGGGCAGGGCTCGGTACGGCAGGGTGAAGTGATCTGGGAGGCGCAATGTGCGTCCTGCCACGGCAGTTTTGCCGAGTCGTCCGAAGTGTTCACGCCGATTGCCGGCGGCGTCACGGCTGAAGACATCAAGAATGGCCGCGTGGATGGTCTGATGCCTGGCTCCAACCAGCCGAACCGCACCACATTGATGAAAGTCTCCACGCTGTCGACGCTCTGGGACTACATCAACCGCGCCATGCCGTGGAATGCCCCCAAAACATTGACGGCCGACGAGGTTTATGCCGTCACTGCCTACATCCTGAACCTGGGCAATATCCTGCCCGACAACTTCACCTTGTCGGACGCCAATATCCGCGAGGTACAGGCCCGTTTGCCCAACCGCAACGGCATGACGACGTCGCACGCGATGTGGCCGGGCAAGGAGCTGGGCGGCACGGCGCGCCCCGATGTCCAGGGCTCGGCCTGCATGAAAAATTGCGCCGGCGAGGTGGTGGTCAAAAGCTTTTTGCCAGACTATGCACGCAACGCCCATGGCAACCTGGCCGAGCAGTCGCGACTGGTGGGTGCCAGCCGGGGTGTGGACACCACCCGGCCGCCCATGGCCGGAATATTTGAATCAAATACGGCCCCAAACCAGACAGGACGTGCGCAAGCAGCTCCTGAAAAGATAGCAAACTCCACGCCGGTTGTTGCTGTGCAGCTGCCAGCTGTCGTTAAAACCGCCGCGCCCGGCGTTGCGTCCGTCATGCCGTTGCTGCAAAAAAATACCTGCACCGCCTGCCATGGCATGGACAGCAAGATGGTGGGGCCATCCTTCAAGGATATAGCCAACAAATATAAAGACCGCGCCGACGCGACGGTTTACCTCTCGGGCAAAATCAAGGCCGGAGGGCAGGGTGTCTGGGGCGCAATCCCCATGCCGCCGCAGGCACTGAGTGCGGCGGAGTCGGCGCAGATTTCCCAATGGCTGGCTCAAGGCGCGTCAAAATGAGGCACATGGAAATTGACGATGTCGAGACAGCCGGCTTTAACTTTTTCACAGCGTGGTCGGGATAAGTACCGTTCCACGGCTTGACGTTTTTGTGTCCAATCGTTGTTAGTTTTTCAGACATTCAAGTTATATAAAAAAGGAGTTCACCATGGAACGTCGTGATTTTCTGGCCAGCAGTTCTGGCGCCACTGCGCTGGTGCTGGTAGCGGCCACCGGGCTGAACCCGGCCCACGCGCAAAACGCGCCAGGCTGGAACAAAGCCGCTTTTGACAGCAAGTCCCTGGCAGATGCCGCCAAGGCCATGGGCGCGACCAGCGCTCCGGTTGAAAGCAAGGACCTGCTGCTGCAGGCGCCCGAAATTGCCGAGAACGGCAATGTGGTGCGTGTCGGCGCGCAAAGCAACATTGCCAACACCACCCAAATTGCGCTCGTTGTCGAAAAGAACCCCAGCGCGCTGGCTGCCGTGTTCGAGATTCCCGCCGGCACCGACGCCAACGTCTCGACCAACATCAAGATGGGCCAGTCATCCAATGTTTATGCACTGGCCAAGGCCGGTGACAAGTACTTTTATGCGGTCAAGGAAGTGAAGGTGACTTTGGGCGGTTGCGGCGGTTAAGCCGTCCCGACTTCGACAACCACCACAACCCTTGAAATCAGGAGAAAAAAATGTCAGAACCGATGCGAATCCGGGCACAGGCCCAAGGCGATAAAACCACCGTGCGCGTGCTGGTGAGCCACGAAATGGAAAGCGGCCAGCGCAAGGATGCGGCCGGCAAGACCGTCCCGGCCTGGTTTATCCAGAACATCAGCGCCACCTGGAACGGCAAGACCGTGATGAGCGCGCAGTGGGGCACGGCCGTTTCCAAGAACCCTTTTGTGCAGTTCAGCTTCAAAGGTGGCAAGGCTGGCGACAAGATCGCGGTCAGCTGGGTCGACAACCACGGCGACAAGCGTACCGACGAAGCCGTCATTGCCTGAATCCCGACGGTTTCCCGCCGCGCCCCCTTTGCTGCCCCACAACGATATTTGAGGAGTCCACGATGAAGTTGAGCCTGTTTGGGCTGGCGGCCCTGGCCGCCACGGCCATCTTGTCATTGCCTGCTGCGGCGCAGAAGAGCACCGCTGAAGGTATTGCCGAATACCGCGCCATGCTGGCCGACGGCAACCCGGCCGAGCTGTACGAAGCCCGTGGCGAGGCACTCTGGAAACAGGCGCGCGGCCCCAAAAATGCCTCGCTTGAAAAATGCGACCTGGGCAAGGGCCCGGGCGTGGTGAAAGGTGCTTTCGTCGAGCTGCCGCGCTTCTTTGCCGACACCCAGCGGGTGCAGGACATGGAGTCGCGCCTGCTGACCTGCATGGAGCAATTGCAGGGTTTTAATGCCGCCGAGATCGCCAAAACTCCTTTCGGTGCGGGTGAGCAGAAGTCCATCGAGTCGCTGGTGGCCTATATCTCGGGTGAATCGCGCGACATGACCTTCAAGGTGCCGCAGTCGCACGCCAAGGAAAAGCTGATGTACGAGGTCGGCAAGAAGGTGTTTTACCTGCGCGGCGGACCTTACGACTTTTCCTGTGCATCCTGCCATGGTGAAGACAACAAGCGTGTCCGCCTGCAGGATTTGCCCAACCTCACCAAACAGCCCGGCGCCGGCAACGGTTTTGGCGCCTGGCCGGCCTACCGGGTCTCAAGCGGGGATCTGTGGAGCATGCAGCGCCGCCTGAATGACTGTTATCGCCAGCAGCGTTTCCCTTTCCCGGGCTACGCCTCCGACGCCACCATCGCCCTGGGCGTGTTCATGGGCGTCAACAGCAAGGGCGGTGCTTCCATTGCGCCGGCCCTCAAACGCTAATCAGGCAGGAGAGAACTGATGAACACGATTTACACCAAAGCCGCCCTGTCTTCCGCCTGCCTGGCATTGACCGCCTTTTTCCTGTCCAGTTGCGCCATTGCGCCCACGGCGCAGGAGGTAGACGAAGCCACCCAGCAGGTGCTGAAAAGCTCCTTCCGTGAGCAGGGCATCGCGAAGATGGACCGCCTGACGCTGGACGCTTCCAACCAGGCCTGCTCGGAAGCCGCCGGCAAGCCGCTGGAGGAAAAAGCAGCCAAAGCCATTGAAGAAGCCAACCTCAAAACCGTGAAACTGCCTTCCGATGGCAAGTACCTCGGTAGCTGGAGTGAAGGCGAAAAAATTGCGCAGAACGGCCGCGGCCTGACCTGGAGCGACAAGCCCGGCGAAGCCAATGGCGGCAGCTGTTACAACTGCCACCAGATCAGCAAGGCCGAGCTGTCTTTCGGCTCCATCGGCCCCAGCCTTTACAACTACGGCAAGCTGCGCGGTGTAAGCAATCCGGCGTCACCCGAGAGCAAACCCATCGTGGAGTACACCTGGGGCAAGCTGTGGAACGCCAAAGCCTACAACGCGTGTTCCGACATGCCGAGGTTCGGCCATGCCGCCATCCTGAACGAGCAGCAGATTCGTGACGTGATGGCGCTGCTGCTGGATCCGAATTCGCCTGTCAACAAGTGATTTGAGTGTTTTGTGCCGCCAGGCCAATAGTGACGAGCGCAAGCAGCTCCTGAATTGATAGCAATCTGATGCTTTGCCTGGGTAACCGGGCAGGATGACCAACGCCATGAACCTGTCCCGCCGAGAGTTTGCAAGTGTCATGGCCGCTGCGCTGGCCGCCGGTTTTCCCCTCCAGCGTGAGGCCGGCGCCGCCCAGGCTGCGGGCCTGTACGAGCTGCCGCGCACCGGCAATGTGCATCTGCTGCACATGACCGATTGCCATGCCCAGCTGCTGCCGATCTATTTCCGCGAACCCTCCGTCAATCTGGGTGTGGGGGCGATGCGCGGGCAGGCGCCGCACCTGGTGGGCGAACATCTGCTCAAGGCCGCCAGCCTGAAGTCGGGTACGCCCGAGGCGCATGCGTTGACCTTCCTGAACTTTGAGCGGGCCGCGCGCCAGTACGGCAAGGTGGGCGGCTTTGCACATCTTGCAACGCTGGTAAAGCAACTGAAGGCTGGCCGGCCGGGTGCCTTACTGCTCGACGGCGGTGACACCTGGCAGGGCAGCGCCACGGCGCTCTGGACACAGGGCCAGGACATGGTGGATGCAGCCAGGCTGCTGGGCGTGGATGTGATGACGGGCCATTGGGACTTCACCTATGGCGAAGAGCGCATCAAAAAAATCGTCGAGCAGGACTTTGCCGGCAAGATTGACTTTATCGCGCAAAACGTCAAAACCAGCGACTTCGGCGACCCGGTGTTCAAGCCCTACGTCATCAAGGAAATGAATGGCGTGCCTGTTGCCATCGTCGGCCAGGCTTTTCCCTACACACCGATCGCCAATCCTGGCTGGCTCACGCCGAACTGGACTTTCGGCATCCGCGAAAGCGAGATGCAGGAAACGGTGAATGAGGCGCGTGCCAAAGGAGCGCAAGCCGTGGTGCTGCTCAGCCACAACGGCATGGATGTGGACCTCAAGATGGCCTCGCGTGTCACGGGGATCGACGTGATTCTGGGCGGCCACACCCATGACGGCGTGCCGGTGCCTGTCATCGTCAAAAACCCCGGCGGGCAGACCATCGTGACCAACGCTGGCAGCAACGGCAAGTTTTTGGGCGTGCTGGACCTCAACGTCAAGGACGGCAAGGTGGCCGGTTTCAACTACCGGCTGCTGCCGGTGTTTGCCAATCTGTTGCCGGCCGATGCGGCCATGAATACGCTGATCGACAAGGTGAGGGCGCCTTACACCGCCAAATTGGGTGAAAAACTGGCTGTGACGGAAGGCACGCTGTACCGCCGCGGCAACTTCAACGGCAGCTTTGACCAGCTGATCCTGGACGCCCTGATGAATGTGCGTGGCGCCGAGATCGCGTTTTCGCCCGGATTCCGCTGGGGAACCTCTCTGCTGCCCGGCCAGGCCATTACGCGCGAGCACGTGATGGACCAGACTGCGATCACGTATCCCTGGACCACGCTGACGGACATGCGCGGCGACATGATCAAGACCATCCTGGAGGACGTGGGCGACAACCTGTTCAACCCCGACCCGTATTATCAGCAGGGCGGCGACATGGTGCGTGTGGGCGGTTTGACCTACACCTGCGAGCCCGGCGCCAAAATGGGTGAGCGCATCCAGGACATGCGTCTGGGCGGCAAGCCCATCGAAGCCGGCAAGACTTACAAGGTGGCCGGCTGGGCGCCGGTGGCCGAGGCCAGCAAAAATGCCGGTCCCCCGGTCTGGGAGGTGGTGGAAAGCTATCTGAAGGCCAAAAAGGTCATTCAACCTGTCAAACCCAACACTCCGCGGCTTGTGGGTGTGACCGGCAATCCGGGCCTTGCCGTCTGACTTTCAGCCCCCAAATGCAGCAGTAGCTTCGAAGCATGTGAGAGCATGTAAGAGGTATGTGGGAGCGTTGGGCGTGCGTAGAAGCCATGGCCTTTTCGGGTATGGTCATGAGCACCGTCTTTCCGCTGTCACAGTTCGGTGGCACAATCTGGGTTGTTTCTGAAGGCCCTTCCTGCCACAGTCGCATCCGCTAATCGGTCCAGCCGTGTTGCGGAAGGTTAATTAACCAGCTTTAACCAGCTAATGTTTCCCCAAGGGAAACGGAGGTCAGCGGATATGAGTTCCATCCCGACGGCATCGTCCGTCTATTCAGCCTATCAAGGCAACACCTATCTCTTCGGCGGCAACGCGCCCTATGTCGAAGAGATGTACGAAAACTACCTTGCCAACCCCGGCAGCGTGCCCGACAACTGGCGCGAGTATTTCGACGCACTCCAGCACGTTCCCGCCGTCGACGGCAGCAATGCCAAGGACGTTCCGCATCTGCCGGTCGTCAACGCCTTTGCCGAGCGCGCCAAGCAGGGCCAGACCAAAGTTGTGGTCGCCAGCGGCGCCGACTCCGAAATGGGCCGCAAGCGCACGGCCGTCCAGCAACTGATCGCCGCCTACCGCAACGTCGGCGCACGCTGGGCCGACCTGGATCCACTCAAGCGTGCCGAACGCGACAAGATTCCCGAACTGGAGCCGTCTTTCTACGGTTTCAGCGACGCCGACCAGGAAACCGTGTTCAACACCAGCAACACGTTCTTCGGCAAAGACACCATGAGCCTGCGCGAGCTCATGAACGCGCTGCGCGAAACCTACTGCGGCACGATTGGCGCCGAGTACATGTACGCGACCGACCAGAACCACAAGCGCTGGTGGCAGCAAAAGCTCGAATCGATTCGCAGCAAACCCAATTTCACCAAGGAAAAGAAGCTCCACATCCTGGACCGGCTGACCGCAGCCGAAGGCCTGGAGCGTTTCCTGCACACCAAGTACGTCGGCCAGAAGCGCTTTTCGCTGGAAGGCGGCGAAAGCTTCATCGCCTGCATGGACGAGCTGATCCAGCAGGGCGGTATCAAGGGCGTGCAGGAAATAGTGATCGGCATGGCCCACCGCGGCCGCCTGAATGTGCTGGTCAATTCCCTGGGCAAAGTCCCCGCCGACCTGTTCGCCGAGTTCGACCACACCGCGCCTGAAGACCTGCCAAGCGGTGACGTCAAATACCACCAGGGCTTCAGCTCCGACGTGACCACCCCTGGCGGCCCGGTCCACCTGACTTTGGCTTTCAATCCCTCTCACCTGGAAATCGTCAATCCCGTGGTTGAAGGTTCGGTACGCGCCCGCATGGACCGTCGCGCCGATCCCAAAGGCCTGCAGGTACTGCCGGTGCTGGTGCACGGTGATGCCGCTTTTGCAGGGCAGGGCGTTGTGATGGAAACGCTGGCGCTGGCCGAAACCCGCGGTTATTTCACCGGCGGAACGGTCCACATCGTGATCAACAACCAGATCGGTTTCACCACCAGCGACCCGCGCGACAGCCGCTCGACGCTGTACTGCTCCGACGTCGTCAAGATGATTGAAGCGCCGGTGCTGCACGTCAATGGCGACGACCCGGAAGCCGTGGTGCTGGCTACCCAGCTGGCCCTCGAGTTCCGCATGGAGTTCCAGAAGGATGTCGTGGTCGACATCATCTGCTTCCGCAAGCTGGGTCACAACGAACAGGACACGCCTGCGCTGACCCAGCCGCTGATGTACAAGAAGATTGCACAGCACCCCGGCACCCGCCGCCTGTACGCCGACAAACTGACGGCACAGGGCATGGGCGACACCCTGGGCGACGACATGGTCAAGGCCACGCGCGCCGCGCTGGATGCCGGCAAGAGCACCTTTGATCCGGTTCTCACCAACTTCAAGAGCAAGTATGCGGTTGACTGGGTGCCTTACCTGGGCAAGAAGTGGACCGATGCCGGTGACACCGCGATCCCGATGGCCGAGTGGAAGCGCCTGGCCGACAAGATCACGGCCATTCCCGCGACCGTGACGCCGCATCAGCTGGTCAAGAAGGTGTATGACGACCGCGCAGCCATGGGCCGCGGCGACGTCCCTGTGGACTGGGGCATGGGCGAGCACATGGCGTTTGCCTCACTGGTGGCAAGTGGCTACCCGGTGCGCCTGTCGGGCGAAGATTGCGGACGCGGCACGTTCACGCACCGCCATGCCGTCATTCACGACCAGAATCGCGAAAAGTTCGACACCGGCACCTATGTGCCGCTGCAGAACGTGGCCGACAACCAGGCTCCGTTCGTTGTCATCGACTCCATCCTGTCGGAAGAGGCCGTTCTGGCGTTTGAATACGGCTATGCCTCGAACGATCCGAACACGCTGGTGATCTGGGAAGCCCAGTTCGGCGACTTCGCCAATGGCGCGCAGGTCGTGATCGACCAGTTCATCGCTTCCGGTGAAGTGAAGTGGGGCCGTGTCAACGGTATCACGCTGATGCTGCCGCACGGCTATGAAGGCCAGGGCCCGGAGCACAGTTCGGCACGCCTGGAACGTTTCATGCAACTGTCGGCGGACACCAACATGCAGGTGGTGCAACCGACGACCGCCAGCCAGATCTTCCACGTGTTGCGCCGCCAGATGGTGCGCAACCTGCGCAAGCCGCTGGTCATCATGACGCCCAAGTCGCTGCTGCGGAACAAGGACGCCACCTCGCCGCTGTCCGAATTCACCAAGGGTGGGTTCCAGACCATCATCCCCGAGACCAAGGATGACATCAACAAGAAGGCAGACAAGGTCAAGCGCATCATCGCGTGCTCGGGCAAGGTGTATTACGACCTGGCCAAGAAACGTGAAGAAAAGGGCATTGACGATACGGCCATTATTCGTGTTGAGCAGCTTTATCCGTTCCCGCACAAGGCTTTTGCGGCCGAGCTGAAAAAGTACCCGAACGCCACCGACATCGTGTGGTGCCAGGACGAGCCACAAAATCAGGGTGCCTGGTTCTTTGTGCAGCACTACATCCACGAGAACATGTTCGAAGGTCAAAAACTGGGCTATTCCGGCCGTGCTGCTTCGGCATCACCGGCTGTGGGTTATTCGCACCTGCACCAGGAGCAGCAAAAGGCGCTGGTGGACGGCGCGTTTGCCAAGCTCAAGGGCTTTGTGCTGACCAAATAAGGTCGCCCCTCCCCGAACCAAGAACACGAACACAAGAACGAACCCGAAAGAATCAACATGGCTATCGTAGAAGTCAAAGTCCCCCAGTTGTCCGAGTCCGTGGCCGAGGCCACCATGCTGCAGTGGAAGAAAAAAGTCGGTGATGCAATCGCTGTGGATGAAATCCTGATTGAGATCGAAACCGACAAGGTGGTGCTGGAAGTGCCGGCGCCTTCCGCCGGCGTGCTGACCGAGCTGGTCGTCGCGGACGGCGGCACGGTGGTGTCAGATCAGGTGATTGCCCGGATCGACACCGAAGGCAAAGCGGGTGCCGCTGCTCCTGCAGCCGCCCCGGCGGCCGCCGCTGCAGCACCTGCCGCTGCTGTGGCCTCCGCACCTGCTCCCGCAGCCGGTGGTTCCATGGCTGGCGTTCCCATGCCCGCTGCAGCCAAGTTGATGGCCGACAATAACCTGGCTGCCGGCTCGGTGCCCGGGACTGGCAAGGATGGTCGCGTCACCAAGGGCGATGTCCTCGGTGCGGCTGCTGGCGGTGCCAAGCCGGCCGCTGCTGTTGCCATTCCCACAGGCGTGCCTACTGCGGCCTTGCCGCAGGTTGCTGCTTCCGCCAAACCTTCCGATCTGGGTGACCGCCCTGAGCAGCGCGTGCCCATGAGCCGCCTGCGCGCGCGTATCGCCGAGCGCCTGCTGCAATCGCAGGCCACCAACGCCATCCTGACCACGTTCAATGAAGTGAACATGGCGCCTGTGATGGAAATGCGCAAGCGTTTCCAGGAAAAGTTTGAAAAAGAACACGGCGTGAAGATCGGCTTCATGAGCTTCTTCGTCAAGGCCGCTGTGCATGCGCTGAAGAAGTACCCTGTACTCAACGCATCGGTTGACGGCAATGACATCGTTTACCACGGCTACTTCGATATCGGCATCGCCGTCGGTTCCCCGCGCGGCCTGGTGGTGCCCATTCTGCGCAATGCAGACCAGATGAGCTTTGCCGACATCGAGAAGAAGATTGCCGAATACGGTGCCAAGGCACGCGACGGCAAGCTGGGCATTGAAGAAATGTCCGGCGGTACTTTCTCGATCTCCAATGGCGGTGTTTTCGGCTCCATGTTGTCCACGCCCATCATCAACCCGCCGCAGTCGGCGATCCTGGGCGTGCATGCGACCAAGGACCGCGCCGTGGTCGAAAACGGCCAGATCGTGGTCCGTCCGATGAACTACCTGGCAATGAGCTATGACCACCGCATCGTCGACGGTCGTGAAGCTGTGCTGGGCCTGGTGGCGATGAAAGAAGCGCTGGAAGATCCTGCACGCCTGTTGTTCGACATCTAAGGCTGTCGATGCGCCGCCTCGTCGCCTGCCTGGCCTGCACGTTGAGTGTGGGCCTGGCTGCGGCTGCTGCGTCGGCTGGCGACAACTGGAGCGGTTACTACGGGCTGCAATGGGTCAGCGTTTCGCAGGCGGGGTCCCGGCTGGTACTGGCGAAGGCGCCGGATGCTGATCCGGGGAAGCTGGTTGAAAAATACCAGATGGACCTGGCGCGATGGACCATTGCCGATGTGCGGACCCCTACGGAAACCGTATCCCTGCGCCGCTTTCTCGCGGAGGAGTACGAGAGCTTCGGCTGGGCCGCGCTGCATGCCGCCGGCGGGATTGAATGCCTCGATGCCAGGCATCTGTTTGTCTGCAGCACCGCGCCCGGAACGACCGTGAAAATTGGCCGCGAAGGTCCCCAGCAGGAAAGCCTGCAGGCGCGCACCGGTGTATTTGGAATCGTCCTCCACGCGGGGGCGTTTGAACTCAAGAAGGAATAAAGAAATATGTCTAAACAATTCGACGTCATCGTCATCGGTGGCGGCCCCGGCGGTTACATTGCCGCGATTCGCGCTGCCCAACTGGGTTTCAACGTCGCCTGTATCGACGAATGGAAGAACGCCAAAGGCGGCCCGGCCCTGGGCGGCACCTGCACCAACGTCGGCTGCATTCCGTCCAAGGCGTTGCTGCAATCGTCCGAACATTTCGACCATGCCAGCCACCACTTTGCCGATCATGGCATTGAGGTCAAGGGCCTGGGCCTGGATGTCACGAAGATGCTTGCCCGCAAGGACACTGTCGTCAAGCAGAACAACGACGGCATCGTCTACCTGTTCAAGAAGAACAAGGTCACCTTTTTTCACGGCCGCGGCTCCTTTGTCGCTGCAAAAGACGGCCTCTATGACATCAAGGTCGCCGGTGCCGCTGAGGAAACCATCTCCGGCAAGCACATCGTCGTGGCCACGGGTTCCAACGCCCGCGCGCTCCCGGGGGCACCATTTGACGAGGAAAACATCCTGTCGAATGACGGCGCACTGCGCATAGGCGCCGTGCCCAAGAAGCTGGGCCTGATCGGCTCCGGCGTGATCGGCCTGGAAATGGGCTCGGTATGGCGCCGCCTGGGTGCAGACGTGACGGTACTGGAAGGCCTGCCGACGTTCCTGGGCGCAGTCGATCAGCAGATCGCCAAGGAAGCAAAGAAAGCATTCGACAAGCAGGGTCTGAAAGTCGCGCTCGGCGTGAAGGTCGGCGAGATCAAGAGCGGCAAGAAAGGTGTGAGTGTTGCCTACACCGATGCCAAGGGTGAAGCCCAGACCCTGGAAGTGGACAAGCTCATCATCTCCATTGGCCGGGTAGCCAACACCCAGGGCCTGAACCCCGAAGCCGTTGGCCTGAAACTCGACGAGCGCGGCGCCGTGGTGGTGGATGATGAATGCAAGACCAGCCTGCCTAATGTCTGGGCTATCGGCGACGTGGTGCGCGGCCCCATGCTGGCGCACAAGGCCGAGGAAGAGGGCGTTGCGGTTGCCGAGCGTATTGCCGGGCAGCATGGTCACGTCAACTTCAACACGATTCCCTGGGTGATCTACACCAACCCTGAAATCGCCTGGGTGGGGCAGACCGAAGAGCAGCTCAAGGCTGCCGGCCGGGCGTACAAGGCGGGGACTTTCCCGTTTATGGCCAACGGCCGCGCACGCGCGCTGGGTGACACGACTGGGATGGTGAAGATGCTGGCCGATGCCGCGACGGATGAAATTCTCGGCGTGCACATCGTCGGTCCGATGGCCAGCGAACTGATCGCCGAATGCGTGGTGGCCATGGAATTCCGGGCCAGCAGTGAAGACATTGCCCGCATCTGCCATGCCCATCCGTCCCTGAGCGAAGCGACCAAGGAAGCCGCGCTGGCAGTCGACAAGCGCACCTTGAACTTCTGAGCACGCAGGCAAGAAGTCGGTGAATCAACCGGTGCGCTCGGCGTACGACGCCGAACTTGCGGCGCGGGGCTATCAAAGCGATCCTGCCCAGTTGCGGGCAGTCGAAGCGCTTGAACGTTGCGCCTCTGAGTGGGCGGCGTTCAAGGAGCAGCGCTCCAATGCCATCAAGAAGCTGATAAACCGGCCTGATATCCCTCGTGGTGTGTACATGCACGGAGGCGTTGGCAGGGGGAAAAGTTTCTTGATGGACTGCTTTTTCGGGGCTGTCCCGCTCAGGCGCAAGGTGCGGCTGCACTTTCACGAGTTCATGCGCGAGGTGCACCGGGAGTTGCAGGACCTTCAGGGTACGGCGAATCCGCTGGATGAGCTGGGCCGGCGCATTGCGAAGCGATACCGGCTCATCTGCTTTGACGAGTTTCATGTGGCGGACATCACCGACGCGATGATTCTTCATCGTCTGTTGTCGGCGCTGTTTGACAATGGAGTCGGCTTTGTCACAACTTCCAACTTTCAGCCGGACGAGCTGTATCCGAATGGCATGCATCGCGACCGTGTTCTCCCGGCCATTGAACTCCTGAAGGCCAAGCTGGAGGTCATCAGTGTTGACAACGGGACGGACTACCGCGGGCGCACGTTAGCCCAGGCGAAGCTCTATCACACCCCGCTAGGCCTTCAGGCCGATGCTGAAATGACTGAAACTTTTAATGCGCTGGCAGAGTCTCAGGATGAGAACCCGGTATTGCAGATTGAGTCCAGGCAAATCCAGGCCAGGCGCAAGGCGGGGGGAGTCGTCTGGTTTGACTTCAAGACGCTGTGCGGTGGTCCGCGTTCGCAAAACGATTACCTGGAAATAGCCACGCAGTTTCATACCGTGCTGCTAAGCGATGTACCGCATATGCCGGTGCGTATGGCGTCGGAGGCACGGCGGTTTACCTGGCTGGTGGATGTGCTGTATGACCGCCGGGTCAAGTTGATCATGTCGGCAGAAGTCGCTCCTGAGGCGTTGTACACCGAGGGGCCGCTGGTACACGAATTCCCCCGTACGGTTTCCCGGCTCAACGAAATGCAGTCAAAGGAATTCCTGGCGCTTGAACGCAGAAACGTGGACACAACACTCACATGAAGCATCTGGTTACCGCCTGTTTTCTCATCGCTTTAAGCGTGCTCGCGAATGCGCAGTCCACGGTCGAGACGGCTGCACCCGCTGACCAGATGCGAAGCATTGATGCCGAGCGGACGAGAATCAGCGTCGAACGCAACAGGCTGGAGGCAGGATTTTTGGCTGAGGATGCTGCCTGCTACGACCGGTTTGCCGTCAACAGTTGCCTGGGAAAAGTCAATGACCGGCGGCGCGAAGCCATGGCAGACCTTCGCCGGCAAGAGCTGTCGCTCAATGACGAGGAACGCCGCATCAGGGGTGCGGAGCAGATCCGTAAAACGGAAGAAAAATCGTCACCGGAGAAACAGCAGGAGGCTGCGGATCGTCGGGCGAAAGCTCTGGAAGACTCTCAGTCTCGTCTTGAGCGAGAAAAAAAGAAAACCGAAGACCGCGCTGCGGCCAAGGCAGGTGAGCAAGGTAGTAGCGACGCGAACGCTGCCAGATTAAAAAGCGGTCAGGAAAAATCCCAGTCCAGAAGCGAAAAGCAGGCCGTTGCAGCGGAAGAGGCTAAAAAATTCAACGACCGCCAAAAGGAGGCGCTGGAGCGCAAAGCCCAGCATGAAAGAGATCGTCTGAAGCAGACCAAGCCGCCAGCGAAGTCCTTACCCTTACCCGACTAAGCGGGTCGGTGGCTCAGCGGCCAAAGGCTCGAGTTTGACAATCACCAGCGAGAGATTGTCACCGCCGCCTCGCGCGCGGGAACGTGCTTTCTGAATCAGGAATTCAGTGGCTTCACGGGGTGACAGCATGGACAGGGCTGAGCCCATTTCACTGGTGCTGAAATAGTGCCAGACCCCATCGCTGCAAGCCAGCAGGACGTCTTCAGGCCGGAGTTGCGGGATGAAATGATGGGTAATAGGTGGCGCATCCTCCGTACCCAGGCAACCCATCAGGATGTTTGACTGCGGATGGACATTGGCTTCTTCCTCAGTAATCTCGCCTTTGTCCACCAGAGTCTGCACATACGAGTGGTCCACCGTCCTGTGTACCAGTTTGCTGCCCTGGTAATGGTAAATCCTTGAATCGCCGGTATGTACCCAGTGACAGTCCCCACCCGGGTTGATCAGAAATGCCGCCAGCGTGCTGTGCGGTTCCTGCTCGGCCGAGATCGCCGTCAGTTTGATGACGATATGGGCTTCTTCGATGACCTGCTTGAGCATCGCAGGCGCATCGTCCGTTTCCGGGGCATAACGTTCAAAAAGCTGCTTGGCCGTCAACATGACCTGATCGGACGCCTTCCGTCCTCCGCTACGGCCTCCCATGCCGTCAGCCACGATACCCAGCATACAGCCGGGAATGCGTGAGTGACTGAACAGATTGACCTGATCCTGCTGGTAGTCCCGATCGCCTTTATGGATACCGGTGGACGCTGTGATTCGATAACCTTTGGACATTGTGTGGTCGTTCAAGCGCGAGCTCGATTTATGGTCGCAATCGACGTATTATCAAGCGAAGCAGCGTGTACGGATAAAAAACCTTGGACTTAAATCTACATTCCCCGGAACGCCAGCTGATCGAACTCAAAATGGAGCACGCCGATCTCAATGCGCTGGTGGACCTGACCGCGCACGCCTTTCCCATTGACGAGTTGTTGCTCAGGCGCCTCAAAAAGCGACGTTTGCAGCTTCGTGACCAGATTGCACAGCTTGAGCTGTCGCTGGATCCCCCAGAGCCTGCTTGATGACCCTTGCGATTGAAGTCGAAGAGGCCTTCGCGCCGGGAGGCGTCCTGTCACGCGCCGCCGAGCATTTTGTGCCTCGCAGCGGCCAGACCGAAATGGCCCTGGCCGTGGCACGTGCCATCGAGGGTGCATATCCCTTGGTGGTCGAGGCCAGCACCGGCGTCGGTAAAACTTTTTCCTACCTGGTCCCCGCTTTGCTGAGCGGCGAGCGTGTGTTGTTGTCGACGGCGACCAAGGCCTTGCAAGACCAGCTTTTCGGTCGTGATTTGCCGCGGCTGGTGGAGGCGCTGGCTCTTCCGGTCAGCACGGCGCTGCTCAAGGGGCGGGCCAGCTACCTGTGTCTGCACCGCATGGAAATGGCGCGCCAGGAGGCTTATTTGCCCGACGGCGTTTCCGTGCGCGCCTTGGCCAAAATTGAAGAATGGTCCAAGCTCACGCGCACCGGCGACCTGGCCGAACTCCCGGGGCTGGATGAACGTTCGCCGATGATTCCTCTGGTGACCTCCACGCGTGAAAATTGCCTGGGCGCCACCTGTCCGCGTTTTCGGGCCTGTCATGTGAACCTGGCCCGCAGGGAAGCCATGGCTGCCGACGTGGTGGTGATCAACCACCACCTGTTTTTTGCCGATCTGGCGGTGCGCGAATCCGGCGTCGCTGAGTTGCTGCCTTCCGTACGCATCGCCATCTTCGATGAAGCGCACCAGCTCAACGAGACCGGCGTGCAATTTCTGGGAACAAACCTGACCACGGGCCAGCTTCTTGATTTTGCAAGGGACATGCTGGCAACCGGCCTGCAGCTGGCCCGCGGGCTGGTGGATTGGCAGGAGGTGGTGTCGGTCGTCGAGCACGCTGCGCGCGAGCTGCGTCTGTGTGCCGGGAAACAGTACCCAGGCACCAAACTGCGATGGGTGGGTGAGTCTCCGGAGGGGTTGAATGCGGCTGAGTGGAACAGTGCGTTGCAAGTCATTCACACGTCCTGCGAGCGGGCTTGTGTCGCCCTGGATACGGTCAGTGAAATCGCGCCTGATTTCGTTCGCCTCCATGAGCGTGCCGAGGAACTGGCGGAACGCGCCCAGCGTTTCGTTCATGCATGCGAACCGGGCTGCGTGCGCTGGGCGGACGTGGGAACCCAGCTCCGGCTGGTCGAGTCGCCACTGGATATTTCGAAGGCGGTGAAAAGCAAAGTGCTGGGTGCCTCCGCCGGCTCGGCGAAGTCCTGGATATTCACCTCCGCCACACTGGGAGATGACGACAAGCTCAGCTGGTTTACCAAGCCTTGCGGACTGGAAGATGCCGAGGTCTTGCGGGTAGGAAGTCCTTTTGATTACGAGAGGCAGGCGGCATTGTATGTGCCTGAGGTGTTCCCCAAACCGGGAGACCCGGCGCACACCATGAAAGTCGCCGAAGCTGCAGCGAGATGGTCGGGACGTCTCGGGGGGCGCACCATGGTTTTGACGACCACACTGCGGGCTTTGCGCACCATTGGTGATGCACTCAGAGAGGTTTTTCTGAATTCGCCGGACATGGAGGTGCTGGTTCAGGGGGCCATGCCCAAGCGTGTGCTGATTGAACGCTTCCGAGCAGGTAATGCCAATGGCGGCAAAGGCTGCGTGCTGGTGGCTTCGGCGTCATTTTGGGAGGGCATTGACGTGCCTGGCGACGCGCTGCAACTGGTTGTCATTGACAAGCTGCCTTTTCCGCCTCCGAACGACCCGCTGGCAGAGGCGCGCTCAAAGCTTCTCGAATCACAAGGACGCAGCGCTTTTAACGACTATTTTCTGCCTGAGGCGGCGGTAGCTCTCAAGCAAGGTGCCGGTCGCCTGATACGCCGAGAAAGTGACCAGGGGGTGTTGGTGGTGTGCGACAGCCGCCTGACAACCATGGGTTATGGGAGGCGTTTGCTGAGAGCTCTTCCGCCGATGCGGCGGTTGGCATCCGAGGAGGAGCTGTTCGACCGGCTGGAAGCTCTTACCAGAACTTGTACCAAGGATTGTCTCCCGACTTGAATCCCTTGCTCAAGTATTCGCTTTGCGGGTAGCTTTTTTCGAGGATACGGCGGGTATCGTCACGCAATTCGACCATACCCAGCGCTTCGTAGGACTTATAAAGAATGAAGGTAGCCTCTTCCAATGCGGGTACATCGCGGTAGTCGGCGATAGCACTCTGCGCACGGTTGATTGCCGCCACGTAGGCACCCCGTGAATAGTAGTACCGCGCGACATGCACTTCGGATTGGGCTAGCGAGTTCACGATATAGCTCATCCGCAGACGGGCATCCGGCGAGTATTTTGACTCAGGAAAGCGAGTCACAAGGTCCCTGAATGACTCAAAGGATTCCTTGGCTGCTTTTTGGTCCCTTTCGGACAAGTCCTGACGGGAGATAAACCCGAAAATGCCGAGATTGTCATTGAAGTTCACCAGGCCTTTGAGGTACAGCGCATAGTCCAGGGCCGGGCTGGCCGGATGCAGTCTCATAAACCGGTCCAATGTCGCGATGGCCTGGGCTTGTTCTCCTCCCTTGTACTGGGCATAAGCTTTCTCAAGCTGCGCTTGCTGGGCGAGGGGGGTACCTGCAGCACGGCCTTCCAGTTTTTCGTACAGCGGGATTGCCTTGTCATAGGCCCCGCCACTGGCCTCATCCTTTGCTTCGGCGTAAATCTTGTTGGGGCTCCATGTGGCAGTCTTGTCGGGCGCAGGGGTGCTCGAGCATCCGGCAATCAGAAAAGATAAAGCGCAAACGGCTGCAAAAAGCGGCATTGCATTGGGAACAACCGATAATTTGGTGGAAAACATTGCAATCGACCTTCTTGATGACTGATTCAGAACAAAGCAAATTGATTATATCGGGCGCTACTGCACCTGAGGAGGTGCCCGATGAGGCGCTGGAGGAGGGCGATACGGCTGTCGAGGTGGAGTTGCGGCAGGTAGCTGTCCCGGTCGAAAGCCATGGCAGCCGTCTCGACCGCGCGTTGGCCGCCATTGTGCCCGAGTTCTCGCGCACGTATCTTCAGCAGTTGATCGACTCAGGCATGGTGAAACTCGGGGGCTCTACAGTCACCAAGACATCCACGAAGGTCAAGGCTGGTGATGAACTCGCCATTGAGTTGCGTCCGACGCCGCAAAGCCAGGCATTCAGGCCTGAAGCGATGGCGCTGGATATCGTGTTCGAGGACGCTTACCTGATGGTGATCAACAAACCTGCCGGGCTGGTTGTGCATCCGGCGCCCGGCAACTGGAGCGGGACCTTGTTGAACGGCTTGCTCGCGCATGATCCGCAGGCCGTCTTCCTGCCACGCGCCGGCATTGTTCACCGCCTTGATAAAGAAACCAGCGGTTTGATGGTGGTCGCCCGGCAGCGGACGGTGATGGACCAGTTGGTCGGCCTGATCGCCGCCCGCGACGTGAGCCGGGAATATGTCGCACTGGCCCACGGTGCCTGGCTGGGCGGGAAAACCCGGCAGGTAGAAGCTGCCATTGGGCGGGATCCACGCAACCGGTTGCGAATGGCCGTGGTGGACCTCGATAGGAACGCCGGGAAGCCGGCCTCCACCGTGGTATCGCTGTCCCAAAGCACCGGTAAGCACTGCCTGGTCAGATGCAAGCTGCACACTGGTCGTACGCACCAAATCCGGGTCCATATGGCCTTCATTGGCCATCCCCTGGTATCCGACGAGTTATACGGGGGGGCTCCTGCTCTTGGGCTTGGGCGTCAGGCGCTGCATGCGTGCCGGCTGGCATTCGAGCATCCGGTGACTGGCAAAGTGATGGAGTTCCGGTCAGACCCTCCGGCCGACCTTCAGGCCGCTATTGCCGGTTTGGGCCTGATATACAATCAAATCCAGTAGTTTTCAGCTACCTGCACCATGGCATCCTGATCAGGAGATTGCGTATTGGGTGCCCTGCGCGCCAAGCGCCGAACCCACGTTTTCCCGGCCTTTTTTTCCGCTTTTTTTCGGAACGACCACAATCATGAATACGACGGATGCAAAACGCGTCCTCGAAACAGCACTTATTTGCGCGCAGCAACCATTGCCCCTGCGCGAAATGGGAGTTCTGTTTAACGGGGTATTGACTGCGGACAGCCTCAAGCTGGTGCTTGAGGAGTTGCAAAGCGATTGGTCTGGTCGTGGCGTGGAACTTGTTCACGTGGCGACGGGATGGCGTTTTCAAAGCAGGCCGCAGATGCGTGAATATCTGGACCGGCTGCACCCCGAAAAGCCCCCGCGCTATAGCCGTGCCACACTGGAAACCTTGGCCATCATTGCTTATCGTCAGCCGGTGACGCGCGGTGACATGGAGGACATCCGGGGGGTCACCATCAACAGCATGATCCTCAAGCAGCTCGAAGACCGCGGGTGGGTGGAGGTGATCGGCCATCGGGAAACTGTCGGCCGCCCCGCACTTTATGCCACCACCCGGCAGTTTCTTGACGACCTTGGGGTCGAGTCGCTGGACCAGCTTCCTGTGATGGACGGCAGCCCGAATCAGCTTCCGATGCTCGAGCAGATTGAGTTTGGCATCTCTGAACTTGCGGGCAAGCCGGAGGTGGACATGGATGGTACAGATGTTGAGCGGCTGGAACCTGCTGTGCCGGAGCCCGTATCAGGCACGGCTGAAGAGCTTGAGATTGGTGAGATCGCCGAGGCGCCAACTCTGTACACGCAACCACAGGTCGCTGACGACAGTGATACCGAGCCTCTTGAGAACAATGAGGCCGGTGGCGATGAGCCCACCCGAATGTAAATCATGACCCAACAAGACCCTCCTGCTTCCGAATCTGTGGACACACCTCGTGAGCCGCAGGACAAAGTGCTCATAGAGGAGCAAGCCGTGCAAGATTTGCCGGAAGCAATAGCACCCTCCGAGTCCGGCCCCGCGCAAGCCATCCGTGCTCCAGCGCCGCGGCCTTCAGCCGGCCGCAACGCCCCAGCCCCAGGTGCCATCCGATTTGAGGATGTAGTGACTGGGCAATTCGATGCTGATGAGGAAGACGTTGCGTTGGCACTGCCCAAGCGAGTGCTCGCGCCCCAGCCCGAAACCCCCAAGCTGCACAAAGTGCTTGCCCAGGCGGGACTGGGTTCACGGCTGGAGATGGAGCAACTGATTCTGGAGGGGCGAATCTCGGTCAACGCCGAGCCTGCCCATATAGGACAACGCATCCAGTTTGGCGATACGGTCAAAGTCAATGGCAAGCCAATCCGGGTGCGTATCGACCCGCCGCCGCCGAGGGTGATTGCCTATCACAAGCCCACCGGAGAGGTCGTCACACATGATGACCCGCAAAACCGCCCGACCGTTTTTCGTCGTTTACCCAAGCTGTTCCAGGGAAAATGGCAATCGGTCGGTCGCCTCGACTTGAACACGGAGGGCCTACTGCTGCTGACCAGTTCGGGTGAATTGGCCAACAAGCTGATGCATCCGCGTTTCGGCCTGGAGCGTGAGTACGCTGTTCGTGTGCTCGGTGCGCTAAATAGCGAAGAGAAAAAACGCCTGCTCGAAGGTGTGAATCTGGATGACGGCATGGCCCAGTTCAGCTCCATTGAAGCCGGAGGGGGGGAAGGCGCCAACTGCTGGTACAAGGTCACCATTTCCGAGGGGCGTAACCGTGAGGTCAGACGGATGTTTGAGGCAGTGGGGCACGCTGTCAGCCGCCTTATTCGCATCCGCTATGGGGCTATGGTTCTCCCGCGCGGCCTTAAGCGCGGCGCGTTTGTCGAACTCGATGAGCGCGATATCTGGGCCCTGACAAGCGCTTTGACCCGTTCTGAATCTCGCGCAATACCGGGGGGAGCGCAGGGTGCCGGCACTCATGGGGACGGGGTTGAACCACCGAGACGGGGACCGCGCAGAAATGAACGCCAGCGCGGCGACCGCGGGCGGCCGTCAGCGCCAAACAGCGAACCACCTCAAGCGCCGGCGCAAGGCGGATCGGAGGGCGAGCAGGGGATTCATGATCCACATGAGCTGCAACCGCCGCTGAATCTCAACGATTCTGCACCCCGTGGAAACCGACGCCGCGGTGGCAAGGGGCGTAACCAGGGTGGCAATCCCGGTGTTGGCTTCCGGACCGGCCAGCCGCAAGGCAACGGCAATGGTATGCAGGGGCAAAAACGGCGAGAGGACCGTGGTGACAAAGCTGCCGGAGGAACGCAGCCCGATCCGATGAAAACTTCATTTGGTTATATCGGTGCGGACACTTTTACCCGGCAGCGACAGGGGCAAGGCCAGGGTCAGCAGCGTCGCGGGGGCGGTGGTACGGGCGGAAACGGTACCGGTGGACCGCGCCGCGGCGGTGCCGGTGGTGGAAACCGGGGAGGCGGCAATCGCGGTGGTGGGAGTCGCGGTGGAAATCGATGACCCGCAGAGGCACCTCTAACCGCAAGGTTGATTTGAGCCAATACGCCTACAGGTTAAAATCATAGGCTTTATTCAAATTTTTGAATAATTTACGACTCCAAAAAATTTAAGTTAAGGAAATCTCATGGCAATCGAGCGCACTCTCTCCATCATCAAACCCGACGCCGTGGCGAAAAACGTCATTGGGCAAATCTATGCGCGTTTTGAAGCTGCTGGCTTGAAGCTTGTGGCCGCCAGGATGGCTCACTTGTCGCAAGGCGAGGCTGAGGCTTTTTATGCGGTGCACAAAGAGCGCCCATTCTTCAAAGACCTGGTTTCCTTCATGATTTCCGGCCCCGTCATGATCCAGGCGCTGGAAGGTGAGGGCGCCATCCTGAAAAACCGTGATCTGATGGGAGCTACCGATCCGAAGAAGGCTGCCGCCGGCACCATTCGTGCGGATTTCGCCGACAGCATTGATGCCAATGCCGTCCATGGTTCGGATGCCGCCGAAACGGCCAAGGCGGAAATTGCTTTCTTCTTTCCCGGCATGAACGTTTACTCGCGTTAACTATGTCTCGCCCCATGCTTTGCTACACCCAGCCAGGGCCGTCGCTTGCTTGGGGCAGTTCAGTCGGTTCCCTACTGCGATGACTGCCAACCTTCTTGACTACGATCTGGATGGTTTGGCGGCCTTTTGTGGGCAGCTTGGTGAAAAACGCTTTCGGGCCACGCAGCTTTTCCGCTGGATTCACCAAAAAGGAGTTGCAGATTTCGGGCAAATGACGGATTTGGCAAAATCCCTGCGCGACAAGCTGGCAGGATCAGCCCAGGTCGTAAGCCCCACGGTGGTTTCCCGCCACGATTCCGCCGATGGCACCATCAAATGGTTATTTGATGTCGGTGCAGGCGATATTATTGAAACTGTTTTTATTCCCGAAACCGACCGAGGAACTTTGTGCATTTCCTCGCAGGCCGGCTGTGCTGTCGGTTGCCGGTTTTGCTCCACGGGTCACCAGGGTTTCAGCCGTAACCTGACCACGGGAGAGATCGTTTCCCAGCTATGGTTTGCCGAGCATTTCCTGCGGCAGCATCTAGGCAGGGATGAACGGGTGATTTCCAACGTCGTCATGATGGGCATGGGTGAGCCCCTGCAGAACTACTCGCAGCTCCTGCCAGCCCTGAAGGTCATGCTTGACGACCATGGTTATGGCCTGTCACGCCGACGGGTGACGGTATCGACATCGGGCGTTGTGCCCATGATTGATCGGTTGGCCGGGGACTGCCCGGTAGCCTTGGCTGTATCGCTGCATGCACCGGAAGATGGGCTGCGCGACAACCTTGTGCCTTTGAATAAAAAATACCCCATAGCCGAACTGCTTGCGGCTTGTACCCGCTATCAGTCATCGGCACCCCGGGACTTCATCACGTTTGAGTATTGCATGCTCGATGGTGTGAACGACCAGCCAGAGCATGCGCGTCAGCTCGTATCGCTGGTTCGGGCCCAGGCGGCGCAAGGGCTCTCCTGCAAATTCAACCTGATTCCCTTTAATCCATTTCCGGCTTCGGGGTTGAAGCGTTCTGACATGCCGCAGGTGATGGCATTTGCGAAAATCCTGATGGATGCGGGTATTGTGACAACCGTCAGAAAAACCCGGGGGGACGATATCGATGCAGCTTGCGGGCAACTGGCTGGCGATGTACAGGACCGCACAGGTGTGGATCAGCGCATGGCGGCGCAGCGGCAAGGTATGCTCGGGGGAATCAAGGTCGTAGTGGCCAAAGGGATGGGTACATGAGATTTCGCGCCAATATGATCTGGGTTCCAGCCTGCTGGCTGGCAGTATTGCTCGCAGGATGCGCCAATCACGCAGGCGCTCCAGGGTCTCCGGGCAACCGCACTGACATTATTACGGAATCAGACGAACCTGATCAGCGCAGGCGTGCGCGTCTTCGGCTTGAATTGGCTTCGGGCTACTTCGAACAGGGGCAAACCAATGTTGCTCTCGACGAAATCAAGCAATCGCTGACCACGGATCCAACTTTTGCGGAGGCCTACAACCTGCGCGGACTGGTTTACATGCGTCTTAACGATATTCCTCTGGCTGAGGATAGTTTTCGCAGGGCTCTTGCATTGAATCCCCGCGATGCGGATGTTGCGCATAACTATGGATGGTTGATGTGCCAGCAAGGACGCTATAACGAGTCTTCTCGGTTCTTTGCTCAGGCCGTGGCGAACCCAACGTACGCAGGCAAGGCCAAAACGCTGATGGCGCAGGGGGTTTGTCAGGTTCGTGCTGGGCAGCATGCAGAAGCCGAGCAAAGCCTCCTGCAGTCTTATGAATTGGACGCAGGAAATCCTGTTACTGGTTACAACCTGGCTAGTCTTTTGAACGATCGTGGCGATCTGACTCGGGCACAGTTTTACATACGACGACTGAACAACAGTGATCTTGCAAATGCTGAAACCCTGTGGCTAGGCATCAAAATCGAGCGTAAATTAAACAACCGGGATACGGTACGGCAGCTCGGTGATCAGCTAAAAAAGCGTTTTGCGCAGTCCCGGGAGGCTGCTGCTTATGACAAAGGGGCGTTCAATGAGTGACGCTGACGTTGTTGCACCGGCTGGGGAGGCCACATCTGGAATGGCTGCGTCTGGCGTTGACCGGGGTACTGACTTCGAGCCCACGGCAGGCACACTGCTTCGTGAGGCAAGAGAGGCTGCAGGCATACATATCGCGGCCCTCGCCGTATCCTTGAAGGTTCCGGTAAAAAAACTCGAAGCGCTGGAGCTGGATCGCTTTGACTTGCTGCCGGATGCTGTTTTTGTTCGGGCCCTGGCTTCCAGCGTGTGCCGTAGCCTGAAACTGGATGCGGCCCCTGTGCTTGAACGCCTGCCTCAAACCAGCGCCCCCAAGCTGATATACCAAGGTGCTGGCATCAATGCACCGTTTCGCTCGCCAGGGGAAGGCCCCCGGCCTGCTGTGTGGACCCAGGTTTCGAAGCCTGCAGTGCTGGCCGGCCTGGCTTTGCTGCTTGGTGCTCTGGTATTGATTTTCCTGCCAGTCATCAAGCCGGATGTCACGAAGGGTCAGGGTGATAGTGAGATGCAAGCTGGCGGCGCCGAGGCCGCCAAACCGCTGCCCGCAGCTGTGGCGATGACGGGCGGAGGATTGGTAAACGACGTCAAGCCTGTTTTCCCCACAGAGCAGAGTCATGAGACTTTTTCAGGCGCCGGTGCTGCCACGGTTGCCGGCTCTCCCACCGGCCCTGCTGTGACGACAACTACCTCTCTACCTGGCCCAGCCGTTCAGCCTGCTCCGGTGCCAGTGCCAAGTGGTGTTGCTGCACCTGTATCGCCAGCGGCACCGGCGGGTATCGTGACTTTTCGCGCCAGGGGCGAATCCTGGGTGGAGGTGACGGATGCCAAGGGAACGGTTGTGCTGCGCCGTACCCTGACCGCCGGAGAAGTCGCGGGTGCGTCCGGGGCGTTACCGCTGGCCGCCGTAGTGGGTAAGGCAGATGTGACGCAAGTGCAGGTGCGCGGCCAGGCTTTTGATCTGAGCAGCGTGGCCAGGGATAATGTTGCCCGATTTGAGGTGAAATAATGTCGAAGGGTTGCCTTCCGATCGAGTCCGCTTTTCCCAAAGCGCGGCGCTCCCTCCAGTCACAGGTGTCATGGGGCGGCCGTATTTTGACTGTCGGCGGCGATGCGCCGGTGCGCGTCCAGTCCATGACCAATACCGACACGGTGGATGCCATTGGCACCGCGATTCAAGTCAAGGAACTGGCGTTGGCGGGTTCCGAGATGGTTCGCATCACCGTCAACACGCCGGAAGCGGCGCAGGCTGTTCCGCATGTGCGTGAGCAACTCGACCGGATGGGGATCGACGTTCCACTGATAGGGGACTTTCATTACAATGGCCATCGGTTGTTGACGGATTACCCCGCTTGCGCGGAGGCGTTGTCCAAATATCGCATCAATCCGGGAAATGTTGGCAAGGGCGACAAACGTGACCGGCAGTTTGGCCAGATGATAGAGGTTGCCATGCGCTGGAAAAAACCCGTGCGTATCGGTGTGAACTGGGGCAGCCTTGATCAGGAACTGCTGGCCAGCTTGATGGATGAGAACAGTGCGCGTGCAGTCCCTTGGGATGCCAGGCAAGTCATGTATGAAGCATTGATTACGTCCGCGATCGATTCCGCCCGGCGCGCTGAAGAAATGGGAATGCCTCGTAATCAGATCATCCTTTCCTGCAAGGTAAGCGGTGTTCAGGACCTGATTTCGGTTTATCGAGAATTGGCCCGGCGCACAGATCACGTGCTTCACCTAGGGCTGACGGAGGCCGGTATGGCTACCAAGGGCACGGTGGCTTCTGCCACGGCGTTATCGATCCTGCTGCAAGAAGGCATTGGCGATACCATTCGCGTTTCCTTAACGCCCCAACCGGGTGAGGCCCGCACCCAGGAAGTTGTTATTGCGTCAGAGATTCTCCAGGCGCTTGGTTTGCGGACCTTTGTGCCCAGTGTGACGGCATGCCCAGGTTGCGGGCGCACCACCAGTACGACCTTCCAGGAGCTGGCCAAGCAAATTGACGACTTTCTGCGTGCGCAGATGCCTGTCTGGCGCGAACAATATCCCGGCGTCGAAGGGCTCAAGGTTGCCGTCATGGGCTGTATCGTCAATGGACCGGGTGAAAGCAAACATGCCGATATCGGCATCAGCCTGCCCGGCTCCGGCGAGGCGCCTGCCGCGCCGGTGTTTATTGATGGTGAAAAAAGACTGACCCTACGTGGCGACAACATTGCGCAGGAGTTCCAGGTCATTGTTGAAAATTACATTGAAAAACGCTTTGGCACGCACACCGTCGCTGAAGCTGCGTAACGCCCATGGTTGAAAAAACAGCTGCCGGCCCGGTAGAAAAATCCGCCGTGGCCAAAATGGAAAAACTGACGGGCGTCAAGGGGATGAACGACATCCTGCCGCCGGAGTCGGCTCGTTGGGAGTGGTTCGAAGCCAAGGTGCGCGCATTGATGGCCCGCTATGCCTACGCCAATGTACGCACGCCGATCGTCGAGCCGACCGCGCTGTTTGTGCGTGGTCTTGGCGAGGTGACCGACATCGTCGAAAAGGAGATGTATTCCTTTGTCGACTCGATGAACGGCGATCGGCTCACGTTGCGCCCTGAGGCTACTGCCGGTATTGTGCGCGCGATGATCGAACACAACGCGCTGTACAACGGCCCGATACGGGTCTGGTCGGCGGTGCCGCTGTTTCGTCATGAGCGACCACAGAAGGGGCGTTATCGCCAATTTCACCAAATCGATGTTGAAGCGCTGGGCTTTGCCGGACCTGATGTGGATGCCGAGCAAATTCTCATGTGCCGAGCGCTGCTGCACGACCTGGGCATTCCGATGGAGCATGTGCGGCTCGAACTGAACAGCCTGGGCCAGCCCAGCGAGCGAATGGCGCACCGTGCCGCGCTGATCACGCACTTTGAGGCGCATGCCGGCGTGCTTGACGAAGATGCAAAACGCCGGCTGCACAGCAACCCGTTGCGCATCCTCGATACCAAAAATCCTGCCATGCAGCCCGTTGTGGAGGCCGCGCCGCAGCTCATGGACTTCCTTGGCGAGGGTTCGCTGGCGCACCTGAACGCGGTGCGCGCAGTGCTCGACGCGGTAGGGCTGTCCTATCGCATTAATCCGCGCCTGGTGCGTGGCATGGATTACTACAACCTCACGGTGTTCGAATGGGTCACCGACAAGCTTGGCTCACAGGGTACGGTTTGCGGTGGCGGCCGTTACGACGGCCTGTTCGAGCAGCTTGGCGGCAAGCCAACGCCTGCGGTAGGCTGGGGCATGGGTGTGGAACGAATGCTGCTTCTGCTTGAGGCGGTGGGCGTGTTGCCGCCGGTGAGTGGCCCCGACGCCTACGTGATCGTTCCGTCTGCCGAGATGATGCCAACTGTGATGGCAACCTGCGAAGCCTTGCGCGCTGCTGGCATCAACGTGCAGATGCACGCCGGAACAGGCGATGGCATGGGCAGCATGAAGTCCCAGTTCAAGAAAGCTGACGGTAGCGGTGCGCGCTACGCCCTGATTTTTGGCGAAACCGAGTTCGCTCAAGGCTGTGTTGCCGTCAAACACCTGCGGGGCGAAAAAGACCAAGCCTTGCAGGCCCAGGCACTCCAGCCCTTGGGGGATGTCATGGCCTGGGCTCACAGCCTGCGCGGCTGAGCCGCCACGGCCGGCCATTTGGAGTGCTGGCCGGGCCTCTACAATCACCCCAACTCAATCCGCACCATTTCCGGGGCAGAACAAAGACTTTTATGGCAAAACATCTCGATTTGGAAGAACAGGAACAGCTTGACGAGCTCAAGCACTTCTGGAAGCAGTACGGTGACATGATCACCTGGGCCCTGATTGTGGTGCTCGGGGCCTTTGCCGCGTGGAATGGATACCAGTACTGGCAGCGTAACCAGGCAGCCCAGGCTTCGGTCATGTATGACGAAGTCGAGCGCGCTGTGCAGTCCGGTGACGTGGCAAAAATTGACCGCTCACTGGCCGACATGAAGGATCGTTTTGGCCGGACAACGTACGCTCAACAGGCGGGACTGCTTGCCGCCAAGGCATATTACGACAAAGGCAATGTCGACGCATCGCGTGCTGCTCTGAATTGGGTCGCTGAAAAAGCCTCTGATGAGGGCTATCAGGCCATTGCCCGGTTGCGCCTGGCGGGGCTGCTGATTGAGAAGAAGTCTTATGACGAGGCCCTGCAGCAGGTTTCGGGCCCATTTCCGAAGGACTTCACGGCATTGGTCGCCGACCGGCGTGGCGATATTCTGGCAGCGCAGGGTAAGAAGTCAGAGGCGAAAAGTGAATACGAAAAGGCTTACAAGGGGCTTGACGAGCGCTCCGAGTACCGGCGTCTGGTTGAGGTCAAGCTCAACGCGCTGGGGGTTGATCCCGGCGCAGAGACAACCAAGGCCGATGCGCCATCAAATAAAGAGGTGAAGAAATGATTTATCAATCTTTTAGGCCTCTGGTCCAAGCGGTGCGTGCGCCGGCAGCTATTGTTTTGATAGCGATTCTGAGTGGGTGTTCCTTTTTCGGTGGCGGTCCTGCAAAACCGCAACCCGCAGAACTTCAGCCGGTCACTGGGTTGGTGTCTGCGCGCCAGATCTGGACCACCCGCGTGGGGCAGGTGAACTTCCCGCTTGAGATGGGGGTTTCGGGCAACACCGTGGCAGTGGCCAGTGGTGACGGCACCGTGGCTTTGCTGGATGCCCAAACTGGTCGCGATTTCTGGCGCCTTGCGCTGAATACACCCCTGGCCGCCGGTGCTGGAAACGACGGCAAGGTCGTTGCCGTGGTAACCAAGGCCAATGAAGTCATCGCGTTGCAGGATGGCAAGGAACTCTGGCGTCAAAAGCTGGGCGCCCAGGCATTTTCCGCTCCCTTCGTGGCTGGCTTGAGGGTATTTGTCCTGGCCGCAGACCGTTCGGTCACGGCCTTTGACGGGCTGACGGGTCGCAAGCTTTGGGCGCAGCAGCGGCCCAACGAGCCCCTGGTGCTTCGTCAGTCCGGCGTCATGCTGGCGGTGGGCGATACGTTGGTCGTAGGTTTGGCCGGCCGCCTCGTGGGCCTTAATCCGTCCAACGGTAGCATCCGTTGGGAGGCACCGATTGCCACGCCTCGCGGCGTCAATGACGTGGAACGGCTCGTCGACCTGGTAGGACGTGTCAGCCGGCAGGGCGATATCGTTTGCACGCGGGCATTCCAGGCAAGCGTTGGATGCGTCAACGCTGTGCGCGGCAACCTGCTGTGGGCCAAGCCGGCCAACGGTGTACAGGGCATTGATGGCGACGATCGCCTGCTGTTCGGCACGGAAGCTGATGGCACTGTGAACGCCTGGCGCCGCACCGATGGTGAGCGTGCGTGGTCCACCGACCGCCTGCGCTACCGCAGCCTCACGGCGCCGGTGGTCGTCGGGCGCTCTATCGCCATGGGCGATTTTTCCGGCTACATCCACCTGCTTTCCCGCGAAGACGGCTCACTGCTCAATCGCCTGCCTACCGATGGCTCAGCCATTGCGGCAACGCCCGTGCTTGCTGGCAATACGCTGATCGCCGTGACGCAAAACGGTGGTGTTTACGGCTTCCAGCCTCAATAAGGGCCTACGGTCCTGCCAGAAACTGATTGATGAAACCTGTCATAGCGCTAGTCGGCCGTCCGAATGTGGGCAAGTCGACGCTTTTCAACCGGCTGACCAAGACGCGGGATGCGATCGTGGCCGACTTTGCCGGCCTGACGCGGGATCGTCATTACGGTAACGGGAAGCTGGGACCCCACGAATACATCGTGATCGACACCGGCGGATTTGAACCCGATGCGGCGTCCGGTATTTACAAGGAAATGGCCAAGCAGACCCGGCAGGCGGTCGCGGAAGCCGATGTGGTCATCTTTGTCGTTGACGCCCGCGCCGGCATCAGTGCGCAGGACCACGATATTGCCAAATACCTGCGAAAGCTGGGCAAACCCACCATCCTGACTGCTAACAAGGCCGAGGGCATGACTGAAGGCGTGCAGCTGTCCGAGTTCTTTGAATTGGGCATGGGCGAGATGCTGGCGGTTTCCGCCTCACACGGCCAGGGCATGCGCACGCTGGTTGACATGGCCTTGGCGCCGCTCAATTTGCCGGATCCGGACGAAGAGGCTGAGCCTCAAGATCCTTCTGTGATTCGTCTGGCCGTGGCAGGACGCCCCAACGTGGGGAAGTCCACATTGATCAACACCTGGCTGGGTGAAGAACGCCTGGTGGCCTTTGATTTGCCCGGGACAACCCGCGACGCCATTTCTGTGCCTTTTGAGCGTGCCGGGCAGAAGTTTGAGCTGATTGACACGGCAGGTCTGCGCCGCAAAGGCAAGGTTTTTGAGGCCATCGAGAAGTTTTCCGTGGTCAAGACCCTGCAGGCCATCGAAAACGCCAACGTAGTGCTGCTGCTGCTCGATGCCACCCAAGGCGTGACCGACCAGGACGCCCACATTGCCGGCTACATCCTCGAAAGCGGCCGTTCGGTGGTGCTGGCCATCAACAAGTCGGACGCTGTGGACTCCTACCAGCGCGAGCTTCTCGAGCGCTCCATCGAGACCCGGCTGGGCTTCCTCAAATTCGCCGCCATCCACCCGATCTCGGCCATCAAGCGCCAGGGACTGGGCCCTGTCTGGAAGTCGATTGTTCAGGCCCATGCATCGGCCAATCGCAAGATGTCCACACCCGTGCTCACCCGGCTGCTGCTGGAAGCCGTGCAGTTCCAGCAACCCCAGCGCTCGGGTGTTTTTCGCCCCAAGCTGCGCTATGCCCACCAGGGCGGCATGAACCCACCCATCATCATCATCCACGGTAATTCGCTCGAACACGTCACCGAGTCGTACAAACGCTATCTGGAAGGGCGTTTCCGCAAGGAATTTGACCTGGTCGGCACGCCCTTGCGCATCCAGATGAAGAGCTCCCACAACCCCTTTAAAGACAAGGAAACGGCCTAGGACTACATGACCCGGGCCACGCCCTGTGGTAAGGTCAAGTTCTATTAACTTTTGAACACGGAAAATATCGTGAGCAATAACAAAGGCCAGCTCTTGCAGGACCCATTTCTCAACACCTTGCGTCGCGAGCATGTTCCTGTTTCCATTTATCTCGTCAACGGGATCAAATTGCAGGGTCAGATCGAATCCTTCGATCAATATGTGGTTCTGCTTCGCAACACTGTGACCCAAATGGTCTACAAACATGCGATTTCCACCATCGTTCCAGGTCGCGCCGTAAATTTCGCGACCAACGAGTCTGAAGAAAGCCCCGCCAGCTGAGTTCGTACGATGCTCCGGTGAGCCCGAAACCCCTGGTCCTTCTTGTAGGGGTCGATCTGGGGTTGCCAAACTTTGATGCTGATCTGCAGGAACTGGGTTTGCTCGCGCAAACAGCAGGCCTGCAGCCGGTTGCGCGCGTCACCTGCAGACGCAAGGCGCCCGACGCCGCGCTCTTCATCGGCAGCGGAAAAGCTGACGAAATCAAGCTGATGGCGCTGGATACCGGCGCCACGGAAATTCTGTTCGACCAGTCCCTAAGCCCGGCGCAGCAGCGCAACCTGGAGCGGCACCTGGACATGCCGGTCAACGACCGGACCCTGCTGATTCTTGAAATCTTTGCCCAGCGCGCGCGTAGTCACGAAGGCAAGCTGCAGGTTGAGCTGGCCCGGCTGCAATACATGTCTACACGCCTGGTGCGGCGCTGGTCCCACCTGGAGCGGCAAACCGGCGGCGCCGGTGTGCGCGGCGGCCCGGGTGAGAAGCAGATCGAGCTCGACAAACGCATGATCGGTGACGCGATCAAGCGCACCAAAGAACGCTTGCTCAAGGTCAAGAAGCAGCGGCAAACGCAGCGAAAGCAGCGCGAGCGCCGCAATTCCTTCACGATTTCCCTGGTGGGTTACACCAACGCGGGAAAATCCACGCTCTTCAATGCACTGGTCAAAGCGCGTGCTTATGCGGCCGACCAGTTGTTCGCAACGCTCGATACCACCACGAGGCAGCTTTATTTGGGTGACGCCGCGCGTTCCGTGTCGTTGTCGGACACGGTGGGCTTCATCCGCGACCTGCCGCACGGCCTGATTGATGCCTTTGCTGCAACGCTGCAGGAAGCAGCGGATGCCGACTTGCTGCTGCACGTGGTGGACGGCGCCAATCCCGACTACCTCGAGCAGATCGAGCAGGTCCAGCGTGTGCTTTCGGAGATTGGCGCGGCCGATGTGCCGCAAATACTGGTGTTCAACAAGCTGGACGCTATTGAAAAGGACAGCTTGCCCCTGCACCTGCAAGACATGTTCGAACTGAGGGACGCGTTTGAGGGCTCAAGCCGCAGCGTTGAACGGGTGTTCGTGAGTGCGCAGACAGGTGAAGGCCTGCCGCTTTTGCGGGCGCTGCTGGCTGGCTATGCGGTCAACCCGCCCGCCGACGAAATCCCCCAAACTGCCGAGGACCTTGCCTGATATGGCGGTTTCATTAGGCACAATGTCGGTGTAACGAAAAAAAGTGAGTTTGATCCCATGAATCTGAACCCCGTGCTGCAGACCTTGACGAGCTTGCCAGGCCGGCTCAAGCAACGCGCCCAAGGCATGTTCAACCTCAATGATCCGCGCTGGGGTCGGGATGACGACAAACCGTCTTCTGACGATGCCAAGCCCGAAGCTCCGCGGGAGGACAAGCAACCGACCCGGCCCGCCAACCGTCCGCAGGGGCAGGGGCCCAACCAGGGCCCACCCGACCTGGATGAACTCTGGCGCGACTTCAACCGCAAGCTGGGTGGCCTTTTTGGCGGTGGCAAGAACAACCCCAACCGTGGTGGATTTGGCCGCGGCAATGGCGGTGGGAACAACGGCGGCAGTGGCGGCGGCTTTCAGCCCGACATGAAGAGTGCCGGCATTGGTGTCGGACTGATTGCCAGTGTCGCAGTGCTGATCTGGCTGGGCACCGGGTTTTTCATTGTCCAGGAAGGCCAGCAGGCCGTCATCACCCAGTTTGGCAAATACCACTCGACCGTGGGCGCGGGCTTCAACTGGCGGCTTCCGTATCCTGTGCAGCGCCACGAAATCGTTGTGGTCACGCAGATCCGTTCAGTGGATGTCGGCCGTGACGTCATCATCAAGGCGACAGGCCTGCGCGACTCGGCCATGCTGACTGAAGACGAAAACATCGTTGAAATCAAGTTTGCCGTGCAGTACCGCCTGAACGATGCGCGCGCCTATCTGTTTGAAAGCAAGGACCCTGCAGCGGCGGTGGTTCAGGCTGCCGAAACAGCCGTCCGTGAAGTGGTCGGGAAAATGAAGATGGACCTGGCCCTGGCGGAAGAGCGTGACCAGATCGGGCCACGCGTGCGCGCCCTGATGCAGACCATCCTCGATCGTTACAAGGTCGGCGTTGAAGTTGTCGGCATCAACCTTCAGCAGAGCGGTGTGCGCCCCCCCGAGCAGGTGCAGGCAGCGTTTGACGATGTGCTCAAGGCCGGCCAGGAGCGCGAACGCGCCAAGAACGAAGCCCAGGCATACGCCAACAATGTGATCCCGCGTGCCGTGGGTTCCGCGTCCCGCCTCAAGGAAGAGTCTGAAGCCTACAAAGCCAAAATCGTGGCCCAGGCACAGGGTGATGCCCAGCGCTTTCGTTCGGTGCTGACCGAATACCAGAAGGCGCCCCAGGTGACCCGTGACCGTATGTACACCGACGCCATGCAGCAGGTTTATTCCAGTGTGACCAAGGTGATGGTCGAGTCCCGTCAGGGCTCCAACCTGCTGTACCTGCCGCTGGACAAAATCATGCAGATGACGACGCAGGGTGATGCTGGCAGTACCGCAGAGCCCGCGCTGGTTCCCGGCGCAGCGTCTTCGCCAACGGTGCCTGCCGCGCCTGTTTCCAGCTTGCCCCTTGATGCCCGATCCCGCGATGCTTCCCGCACGCGCGATCGTGAAACACGCTAAGGAAGACGATCGTGAATAGAGTTGGATTTATCATTTCTTCGTTGCTGGTGATCCTGGCATTGCTCAGCTCCACGCTTTTTGTGGTGGACCAGCGGCAGTTCGGCGTGGTTTATGCGTTGGGGCAGATCAAGGATGTGGTCACTGAACCGGGCCTGCATTTCAAGATGCCACCGCCGTTCCAGAACGTCTCTTACATCGACAAGCGCCTGCTGGTGCTCGACAGCGTCGACGCCGAGCCCATGCTGACGGCAGAAAAGCAGCGTGTCGTGATCGACTGGTACGTGCGCTGGCGCATCATCCAGCCCACCGACTACATCCGCAACGTCGGCCTGGACGAAAAAACCGGCGCCAACCAGCTCAACCGCGTGGTGCGCAATGCCTTCCAGGAAGAGATCAACAAACGCACCGTCAAGGACCTGCTTTCGCTCAAGCGCGAAGCCCTGATGGCCGACGTCAAGCGGGAAGTGCTTCAAGCCGTGCAGGGTGCGCAGCCCTGGGGCGTTGACGTGGTCGACGTGCGTATCACGCGCGTGGACTATGTGGAAGCCATCACCGATTCCGTCTACAAGCGCATGGTTGCGGAGCGCCAACGCGTGGCCAATGAACTGCGTTCTACCGGTTTGGCAGAAGGCGAAAAAATCCGTGCCGACGCCGACCGCCAGCGAGAAGTCACCATCGCCAACGCCTACCGCGATGCGCAAAAGGTCAAAGGCGAGGGCGATGCCGAAGCCGCTCGCACCTATGCCGAATCGTTCGGCCGCGACCCGCAGTTCGCCCAGTTCTATCGCAGCCTCGATGCCTACAAAGCCAGCTTCAACAAGAAGAGCGACGTGATGGTTCTTGACCCTTCGTCCGACTTTTTCAAGGCGATGCGCGGCCCAGGCTCCGGTAACGCCGCACCCGCCAAAAAATAAGCCGGCGTGGACGGCAACACCTTCTGGATGGCGCTGGCCCTGATGCTGGTCATCGAGGGCCTGTTGCCTTTCATCTCTCCCGGCGGCTGGCGCCGCATGTTCGAGCAGATTCTCACTCTGGGTAACGGCCAGATCCGCTTCTTCGGCTTGTGCAGTATTGCGGCGGGCCTGATCCTGCTGGCTGTGCTGGCCTGATTTCGCCTCCCTCGGCAAGCCGCTCACTGCCACGTATTTCCGCCAGAGTGCGTCATTGGGCCTTCAGCGGGCCGAAAACCCGCTTCAAGCCCGGTAAAATGCTGTTTTTAACAGCCCACGAAAATCACAATGCCCGCCTGGTCGTCATCATGGCAATTGCCCGATCAAATTGCCGATGTCCTGCCTTCCGAGGCGCGCCACATCGAAGAGCTGCGCCGTCTGTTCCTCGACACCGCCCGCAGCTATGGCTATGAACTTGTCATGCCTCCGCTGCTGGAGCACCTCGAGTCGCTCCTGACCGGCACTGGCGAGGCCCTTGATCTGCAGACTTTCAAGCTGGTGGACCAACTCTCCGGCCGAACGCTGGGCCTGCGTGCCGACACCACGCCCCAGGTAGCCCGCATTGATGCGCATTTGCTCAACCGCAGCGGTGTTGCCCGCCTGTGCTATTGCGGCCCGGTGCTGCATACCCGTGCCGACCGGCCTCATGCCACCCGTGAACCGCTGCAGTTTGGCGCGGAAATCTATGGCCATGCCGGCCTGGAGGCAGATCTGGAAGCCCAGCAGCTGGCGCTGGAAGGCCTCAAGGCGGCCGGCGTCACTGAACTGAGCGTGGACATGGCGGATGTCCGCATCGTCAACAGCTTGCTGGCTGGCGCCACCGTCAACGGCAAAACCCTGGCGCTCATCCATGCCGCGCTGGCGGCCAAGGACGCGAGCGAGCTCGGCAGCCTGATCGCCAGCCTCAAGGACGGCATTTCGGCTGCGGCGCGAGACGGCCTCAAGGCGTTGTTGCAGCTTTATGGTGACGAGAAAGTGCTGGCCGAAGCGGAAAAAATCCTGCCGCCCTCAACGGGCCTGAAAGCAGCGCTGCAAAACCTGAAATGGCTGGCCGCACACACCAGGGGTGAAAAAGGCGACGTCAAGGTCAGTTTTGACCTGGCCGACCTGCGCGGCTACGCTTATTACAGCGGCACCCGCTTTGCCATTTACGGGCAGGGCGCCGAACTGGTGCGCGGCGGCCGCTATGACGAAGTCGGTGCCGTGTTCGGCCGCAACCGGCCTGCAGCGGGCTTCAGCCTTGACCTCAAAGAGCTGGTCAGTGTGCTGCCTCCTCGGGCCCTCAAGGCAGCCATCCGTGCGCCCTGGGGCGAAGATATCGGCCTGCGTGCCGCCATCGCCCGCCTGCGCGCGGGCGGCGAAACCGTGGCCTGCGTGTTGCCCGGCCACGAACATGAAGTCAATGAGTTTGATTGCGACCGCGAACTGGCAAACGCTGCCGGTCAATGGGTGGTCCAGCCCCTTAAAAAAGCCGCTTGAGGGCCTGCGCCCGGCTTTATCCCGAAACCTTAACGAGAATTGAAGATGACAAACAAACAAACCGCAGCCGCGGGCCGTAATGTCGTGGTCGTGGGCACCCAGTGGGGCGACGAAGGCAAGGGCAAGCTGGTCGACTGGCTGACCGAGATGTCGCAAGGCGTGGTGCGCTTCCAGGGCGGCCACAATGCCGGCCACACGCTGGTCATCAATGGTGTGAAAACGGCGCTGCACCTGATTCCCAGCGGCATCATGCGCCCCGGCGTGAAGTGCTATATCGGCAACGGCGTGGTGTTGTCGGCCGCCAAATTGTTCGAAGAAATTGAGGGGCTGGAAAAAGCCGGCGTTGAGGTGCGTTCCCGCCTGCGCGTCAGCGAAGCCTGCCCGCTGATCCTGCCTTTTCACGTCGCGCTGGATGTCGCGCGCGAGGCTTACCGCGAGAAGGGTGGCACGACCAAGATCGGTACCACCGGCCGCGGCATCGGCCCCGCGTATGAAGACAAGATTGCCCGCCGCGCGCTGCGCGTGCAGGACCTGAAATATCCCGATCGCTTTGCCGCCAAGCTGCGTGAATTGCTCGACCTGCACAATTTCGTGCTCACCGGCTACCTGCATGCGCCGGCAGTCGACTTCGATACCGTCTACGCAGAAGCCATGCGCCACGCCGAGTTGCTCAAACCCATGATGGCCGACGTCTCGCGCGAGCTCAACGATGCCAACGAGGCCGGTGCCAACCTGCTGTTTGAAGGCGCGCAAGGCACCTTGCTCGATGTCGATCACGGCACCTATCCCTATGTGACCTCCAGCAACTGTGTGGCCGGCAATGCCGCTGCGGGCGCGGGCGTGGGCCCGGGCATGCTGCATTACATCCTCGGCATCACCAAGGCTTACTGCACCCGCGTGGGCGGCGGGCCTTTTCCGACCGAACTCGACTGGGAAAAGCCCGGCACGGTGGGCTACCACCTCAGTACCGTGGGCGCCGAAAAAGGCGTGACCACGGGACGTAGCCGTCGCTGCGGCTGGTTTGACGCTGCGCTGCTCAAGCGCTCGGCCCAGGTCAACGGCCTCTCGGGCCTGTGCATCACCAAGCTCGACGTGCTGGACGGCATCGACGAGCTCAAGCTGTGCACCGGCTACGAGCTTGACGGCCATATCACCGACATCCTGCCGATGGGCGCTGAAGAGATCGAGCGCTGCAAGCCGATTTATGAGACCTTGCCGGGCTGGAGCCAGAGCACCGTGGGCGTCACGCAATACGACAAGCTGCCGGCTGCCGCGCAGAAATACCTGCACCGGATCGAGGAAGTCACCGGTGTGCCGATCCACATGATTTCGACCAGCCCGGACCGTGACCACACCATCCTGCTGCGCAATCCGTACGCCGCCTAGCCAGAAAACCTCAGCAAAAAATGCACCCAACCCAATAGGGACGGGCGCAAGCAGCTATCAAATCAGGAGCATTTCATGTTGACAGAAGACGGCAAGCATCTCTATGTGAGCTACGACGAGTACCATAACCTGATTGAAAAACTGGCCATCAAGATCCACCAGTCCGGCTGGCAGTTCGACACCATCCTGTGTCTGGCTCGCGGTGGCATGCGTCCCGGCGACATCCTTTCTCGCATTTTCGACAAGCCGCTGGCCATCATGTCCACCAGCTCCTACCGCGCCGACGCCGGCATGACGCAGGGCAACCTCGACATCGCCCGCTTCATCACCACGCCCAAGGGCGAAATCGCGGGCAAGGTGCTGCTGGTCGATGACCTGGCCGATTCCGGCCACACGCTCAACGCCGTGATCCACCAGCTCAAGAACAACTACAAACCCATCACCGAGCTGCGCAGCGCTGTGATCTGGACCAAGGGCGTGTCTACTTTTCAGCCTGATTATTCGGTTGAGTTGCTGCCCACCAATCCATGGATCCACCAGCCTTTTGAAGGCTACGACTCGCTGTCACCCGCGCAGTTGATGGCGAAGTGGAAGATCTAGAGGCGTCGGATATCTCCGTTTGACGCCCATCAGCGCCGCATGACGCAAAGTCCGCCGGTCTTGCCGTCCACTGACGGGCCGCAAAACTGGAGGTCACTTCAAACCGAAGCATCTGCTGGTTTGGCTGCTTGGATACTCCTCATTTTGGCGGTTCCGTTGATGATTTGCAGCGGCGGTTTCATCGCGTTTTTGGGTCGCCGGGCACCAGAGCCGTGGTTGTCATGGCTTCTCCTTTGCACCGGTACATTCATGATGGTTGGCACCGTATGGTGGATGCTATGGACTTCCCAGCATGGCAGTTTCAATTTTGACGTCAATCAAAAGACAAAGCGTATTCGCGATTGGAAAACATCTCTCTTTCTCGGGAGAAGCTTCGACGAATACGATTTCGATGAATTCCGTGCGGTTCGGTCGGTGCAAAGATTCGGGGACGACGATATATATTGGGTGGTGGTTGAGCTACTTTTCAAAACGACGAGACCAGCGCTTGAAGTAGGACGCTTTGGTGCGGTGGCCCGTGGCGAATCCCGCTGGCAGAGATGTGCCAACACATTTCGCGGGTTACGCACCGAAGGCCCGGAGAGTGCGGCCTTGCGCCACGAGTTGGTGAAGTTGATGGGCATCGCGGACGCGGGCTATTTCGACAAGGAGCGATAAGGTCCTTGCCGATGCTGCCCGGAGGGTTGTTTTCTGCTTGCCAATTCCATGTCCCCTGGATGGCCGAATTACCCCGAACGAGGGTTGAGCAGCGCTGGAAAACTGCCGTAATATCGCTGCATGAGCGATTCTCCATCCGACATTTCCACCACCCTGATCCACCACCCCTACAAGCCCCCCGCCGGGTTTGACGCCATACCGCCCGGGGTCTACAAGGCCTCCACCATTGCCTTTCCGACAGTCGCCGCGCTGCGCAGCCGCGACTGGAAGCACAAGACCGGCTACACCTACGGCCTGCACGGAACCCCCACCACCTTCACGCTGGAAGAGCGCATCGCCACCCTGGAAGGGGGCAAATACTGCACGCTGGTGCCCAGTGGCCTGGCGGCAGTGGTGCTGGTTGGCATGGCGCTGCTTAAGGCCGGCGACGAACTGCTGATTCCCGACAATGCCTACGGGCCGAACAAGAGCTTCGCGCAGGGCGAGCTGGCCGCCTGGGGCATCACCCACCGCTTTTACGACGCGATGAACCCGGCCGACCTGGCCGCCAAGCTGGGCCCCAAAACCCGGCTGGTGTGGATCGAAGCGCCGGGCTCCATCACGCTGGAGTTTCCCGACATGCCGGCGCTGGTCGCCACCATCAAGGCGCACCAGAATGCCCACCCCGCCGGCATCGTGACCGCGCTCGACAACACCTGGGGCGCCGGCCTGGCTTTCAATGCATTTGACCTGGGGCTCGATATTTCGGTCCAGGCCCTGACCAAATACCCCAGCGGCGGTGCCGATGTGCTGATGGGCTCCGTCGTCACGCGCGACGAGGCGCTGCATCATCTGGTTCACTTTTGCCACATGCGCGTCGGCTACGGCATAGGCGGCAACGATGCTGAACTGGTGTTGCGCGGCCTGAACAGCATGGCCTTGCGTTATGCCGCGCAGGATGCCGCGACGCGGGAGCTGGCCGGCTGGCTGCAAACCCGGCCGCAAATCGCGGCCGTGCTGCACCCGGCCTTGCCCGGCTCGCCTGGCCATGAAACCTGGAAGCGCGACAGCAGGGGCGCCGCCTGCCTGATGAGTGCCGTCTTCAAGCCGGAGTTCACGCAGGACCGGGTGGACCGCTTTTGTGACAGCCTCAAGCTCTTCAAACTGGGCTATAGCTGGGCGGGCCCCGTGAGCCTGTGTGCGCCGTACGACATACCGGCCCTGCGCACCACGGCATGGCCGTACAAGGGGGGTCTGGTGCGCTTTTCGGTGGGCCTGGAGGCCGTTACGGACCTGCAGGCGGACATTGCCCAGGCGCTGGAAAAAGCCTGATCAAAGGCTTGGCATACCGTGACGGCAATGCAGTACAGTAAGGGTTACCTATTCACGAAAGCACGCAGTGGCAACTCCCAATTACTCTTACGAAAAGCGCCAGAAAGAGCTTGCGAAAAAACGCAAAAAAGAAGAAAAGCTCAAGCGCAAGGCAGAGGGCAAGCCGGACGATGCCGCTGACGACGGGACCGATACGCCCGATCCCGACGGTGAGGCGCCCGGTGGCCTCCCGCCTGTAGACCCGGCCCCCTGAGTCCCCGCGATTTTTAATGAAAAAAGGCTGCAGCCCTTTATGGACAAGCGCAAGCAGCTATTGATTTGGTAGCAACCAAACGCCGGGAAGAACGGCAGGCAATCAAAAGCCCGGCAATACCTGTAAAGGTCTGCCGGGTTTGTCGTTTCAGGGAGCGGAATTTTCAGCCCGCAGGGCTTGCGCCAGCGCGGCCATGGCTGCGGTGCTGTGGTCCTGCGGCGAAAGCACACGGGCCGTGGCATGCCCGGAAAAATTGCGCTGCATCGACTGGAGATAGCCCGGGTCGTAGTGTTGGACCAGCAGTTCACGCACCACCGAAGCCACGTCGCCACTGCGGGCGCGTGCCTGCCAGTCCTGCACAACGGCCTTGCCGCGTGCTTCCGTCAGGGCGCCCAGGCGTTCGCAGAAGAACGCGATGTCTTTCACGAAAAAGTCATAGTCTTCCAGCAGCAGCGCTACGCGTTCATCCTCCGGCAGGTCCAGCTGCAGGCAAGGGCTGGCCCGCATGGCGGTGATCAGGCCTTCCGGCACGGCCACATTGCCGACTTTCTTGCTTTCACTTTCAATGTAGACCGGCTGGGCCGGATCAAAACGTTTCAGCGCAGCCCAGATGCTGCTGTCAAACGCCTTCTGGCTGGGCTGCTGCACACCGGGGATGGCGCCCAGCACCGAACTGCGGTGGTTGGCCAGCGCTTCCAGGTCCAGCACCTGCGCGCCTTCGGCCGCCAGGGCCTGCAACAGCCGGGTCTTGCCCGAACCCGTGGGGCCGCACACCACCCGGTAGCTAAAGCGGCCGGCCAGCTGCGGCAAATCCGCCACCAGCGCGGCGCGAAATGCCTTGTAACCGCCGTCCACCAGCGTCACCTTGAAGCCGATCTGGTCCAACACCAGCGCCAGCGAGCCGCTGCGCTTGCCGCCGCGCCAGCAATACAGCAGCGGTTGCCATTCCCGGGGTTTGTCCAGCACGTCACGCTGGATGTGCTCGGCAATGTTTTTGGCCACCAGCGCCGCGCCCAGTTTTTTGGCTTCGAACTGGCTGATCTGCTTGTATTTGGTGCCGACGATTTTGCGTTCTTCGTCGCGCAGGCTGGGCCAGTTCACCGCGCCCGGGAGGTGGTCTTCGGCGTATTCGCCTTCGCTGCGGGCGTCAATCACCCCGGAATAACTCCCGAGCGTTTGGAGCGCCTCTTCGGCAGAAATTCGGTCCAGGCTCACTTGACCAGTTTCTTCAGTTCGGGCCACACATTGGCAAGCATCTTCGCCTGCGACTGCTCGTTCGGGTGGATCCGGTCCGCCTGGAAGTTGGCCACCGGGTCGGCCGCGTCGGCAATGCCCTTGAGAAAGAAGGGCACCAGGGCTACTTTTTCCGCCTTGGCGATCTTGCCGAACAGCCCTGAAAACGTGGCCGCGTAGGCGCTGCCGTAGTTGGGCGGCACCTGCATGCCTACCAGCAGCACCCTGGCCCCTGTTTTTTTGGACGCCTGCGTCATCGTGACAAGATTCCTTTCGGTCATGTCCAGCGGCAATCCCCGCAGGGCATCGTTGCCGCCCAACTCAATCACCACCACCGCAGGCTTGTGCTGCGCGAGCAGCGCCGGCAGGCGCGAACTGCCGCCCGAAGTGGTGTCACCGCTGATGCTGGCGTTGACGACTTTGGCCGTCTTTTTTTCGCTGGCAAGCTGTTTTTCAAGCAGCGGCACCCAGCCCGTTCCGCGTTTCAGGCCGTATTCGGCGCTGAGTGAATCACCGACCACCAGAATGGTTTCCCCTTTGGGCACCGGCGTTTGCGCTATTGCCGCCGGAGCGCCGCCACCCATCACGGCGGCCACAAGCAGCGCCCCGAAAGGTTTTAGCAAACGCTTTGCCGCCGCAAGGGCAAGCTTGGTAAAGTCTGAATTCATATTTCCTGACAAGGCCGACATGTTTGAACCCGTGGTGAGTGGCGTGAATGATGGTTCCAGGGCTGCGGCTTCCGCTGTGCCCGCACCGTCCCCGACGTCTTCAATTATTTCCGTTGAGCATGTTTTCAAGTCGGTCACCGACTCCACCGGCACATTGGCCATTTTGCGCGATATTGACTTCGCCCTGGCTCCCCGGGAAACCGCCGCCATTGTCGGTGCGTCGGGTTCCGGCAAAAGCACCTTGTTGTCCATCATCGCAGGGCTGGATACCCCGACGCAGGGCACGGTCAGGCTGGCGGGGCAGGACATCTTTGCGATCAGCGAAGACGACCGGGCCGCCCTGCGAGCGCAGAAGGTCGGGTTTGTCTTCCAGAGCTTCCAGCTCATGGGCAATTTGACGGCGCTTGAGAACGTCATGCTGCCGCTGGAGCTGTCGGGCGCCAAAAACGCACGCTCGCTGGCCACCGACATGCTCAAGCGTGTCGGTCTGGGGGAGCGGCTGGGCCATTATCCGAAAGTGTTGTCTGGCGGCGAACAGCAGCGTGTGGCACTGGCCCGCGCTTTTGTGGTGCAGCCGGCGGTGCTGCTGGCCGATGAGCCGACAGGCAGCCTGGACTTTGCCACCGGCGAGACGGTGATGTCGCTGATGTTTGAGCTCAACCGCGAACTCGGCACGACCCTGGTACTGGTGACGCATGACCAGGCCATCGCGTCGCGCTGCGAGCGGCGCATCACCATTGATGCGGGGCGTGTCAGCCCGGAGTGATTTCGAAAATATCCCGGGCGAAAATCTTAAGGGGAAATGGCCTGGAGGCCTTTTTCATCGTGCGCAGGCAGCTATCAAAAGCATAGCGTATGCGAGGCTGAAAAAAGCTGCGCTCAGCGCCCCCCGTGCATTTTCTGCGCTACCGCCAGAAATTTCGCGCGGTCATCAGGCCGGTCAATCTGCTGGGCCAAGGCGTGGATCAGTGCCAGAAAGGTAAGTTGCCGGGCTGCTTCCTTGCGCACCAGGGTTTTGGCGAGCGGGCCGATATGCTGGCTGAGCGCGCGTTCCAGTTGCGCCTGCAGCTCCGCATTGAAATTCTGCACATTGATGGATGTGGAGGATGCCGAGGTCGTTCCGGATGTCGTTGCCGACGTGGACAGGGGCCTGCTCATGTCGCTGCGCAAGGGGCGGGAAAACGTCGAGGAAATGGGCCGGCTGTAGCTGCTGCTGCCGCCGGTGGACCGCAACGGGCCACTGGCGCCATGCAGCCCCGAATTCACCGTCGCGCTGGCGTGGCGCGGCTTCAGGAAGGCTTCGCGGGCTGTCGCATCGGGAATGGAAATGGCCAGCAGGTCGCGCAGCCCCTGGGCGCTGACCGTGCGCGGAATGGCCTTCTTGACCAGCACCTTGGCCAGAGGCCCGATGGCCTTGGCCAGCTCGTTTTCAATTTCCAGCGCGATTTCCGGGGTGAGCGACGCTAGCGCGGCAAACGATGCCGTGTGCTCGAACTCCATGTTGCGGGACATCGGCGCGGCCGGTGCGGCGTTCGGGTCCAGCACCGCATAGATCTCGTGCGAGCGCAGGTGCTTGTCCATGTGCGGGCCGAGGTAGTCGAAGAGGCTGGCGGCGCTGTCGGTGATGCGTGAAATCACGTCGTAATAGGCACGCGAGACCACGATCTGGTTGGGCCTGGAGAAGTCCATGATGCGCTGGGCCACATTGATGCCGTCGCCCACCACATTGACGCGGTTGTTGATGTCAAACACCATGCGGATCGGTCCCAGGTGCAGGCCCACCCTCAGGGACAGCTTGCGGCCGTACTTTTGTACCAGGAGGTCGCGCAGCAGCAGGGCCGATTGCAGGGCCTCTTCGGGGTCGCCCAGAAAGCAGATCGCCGCGCCGTCGCCGGTGTCGATCATGATCCGCGACGACTCCTTCACGCCGCCGATGGCCTTGGTGATGAGTTCGTTGAACAGGGTCTTCAGTGCCACCTGCTGGTCGACCGAATAGGTGGAGTAGGACACCAGGTCCAGGAACATGATCGTGCCCAGTACGTTCTTGCGCAGATTTTCGGCGCTATTGAGCGGAATGGACTGGGAATTGGCCGCGTAGGCGAGCACGGCGCTTTCGGACAGCAGCTTGCTTGTCTTTGTGGTTGACGTATCGGTCTGCGGCGCTACCGTCGCTACCGGGGCAATGGCGGCTGTGTTGGACGACGGGTTGGCGGCGCGGATGGTCTGCGTCTTGAGAAAGTCCGAGCTGATCAGGGCCTGGCGCAGGGCTCCGACGTCCTGCGGGCGCTGTGTTTCGTTGGGCATCATGGCCCAGTCAATGGCGCGCAGCAGGGGCGCACCGAAGACCACCGCGCTGGCCGTGTCGGCCGCCTTGGGCATGGTGTCCTCGCGCACCCGCGAAGCCGACTCCATCGGCTTGTGCCCCGTTGTCATCCAGTACATCACCGCCCCCAGCGAATAGACGTCCGTCCACGGCCCCTGGTGTCCCTTGCTGTGGTACTGCTCAAACGGTGCGAAACCAGGGCTCACGATGTTGGTCATGTCGTGGTTGCCGGTCACGCGCCGGGCGGCGCCGAAGTCGAGCAGCACCGGTGTGCCGTCGGCGCGGATGTAGATGTTGTCCGGCTTGATGTCGCGGTGCAGGAAATTCACCTTGTGCACCGCTTCCAGCCCGTCCATCAACGGGTAGACGATCTTCAGCAGACCCTGTTGGTCCAGCGCCGGCTGCCTGGCCAGCCAGCGTTTGAGCGGGTCGCCGGACTCGTACTCCATGACGATGTAGGCGGTCCCGTTTTGCTTGAAGTAACGCAGCACCCGCACGATGTTCGGGTGGCGAAAGGACGCCAGCGCCCGCGCTTCGTCGAGGAAGCGCTCCAGCCCCCAATTGAACTGGCCGTTGTTCGCACTGGAGCGCACGTGCACCGACAGGTCCTCCGCGCGCACGGCCAGGTCGCCGGGAAAATACTCCTTGATGGCTACCGGCAACTGCAGGTTGATGTCCTGCGCCAGATAGGTGATGCCGAAGCCGCCGCCGCCCAGCATCTTGTCGATGCGGTATTCAAAAACGGTTTGTCCCGGCAGAAGCGCAGCCGCGTCTTTGCCTTCGCCGCCTGTGGGACGCACGGGCAGGGCTTGCGTTGTTTCTTCCGGTTCTTCCATTCGTGGGATCGATTCGTGGGGGCTGAGGGTGCCTGTGAATTATTGAGCCCGGCCGGACATCAGGCGCCGTGGTCGATCATCTGCATGGCTTTTTCGAGGCTGCGCCGCATGCGGTTGAACGCGCCGCCGAGCACGGACACTTCGTCTTTGCCGCCGTCAGCGAATTCCGGTACATCAAAGTCACCGGTGCTCACCTTGTCGGCGGCCTGGGACATGCGGCGGATAGGCCGCACGATGAGCCAGCTCAGCATCAGGTTAAGTACGACAAAAACTACGGCGAAGACAGTTGCCAGCGAGGCCATGAAGGTCTTGAAGGTGCGGTCTGCGTTGCGGATGGGAATGTCCATGGGAACGGTGACAACCTGCGCGCCGATGATTTCGTTGTGTTTCCAGCCGAAGCCGTTAGCCTCGCCATAGACCTTGATCATGCTGGCGGGCGCATTGGCCGGTACGCTGTGGCACTGCAGGCACGCCGCGTTGGTGATCTGGATGGGCTTGGCAATGTACAGCAGGCGGCCCGTGGCGGCGGAACGCTCGGAAATCAGTTCTTTCGATTCGGCATTCTGGCGAAATTGCTGGACGATATCCGCTTCCCAGTCGGTGGCGCGGTCGCGCGGGTTGGTCGGGTTCAGCGTGGCTTCCTTGTAGCCGTAGTCACGGTACTTTTTCTGGATGTGGCCCAGCGTTTCGGTGGCGGCGTAGGCCGGAACGGTCTGGGGCAGGAACACTTCCTCGAGTTGTTTGTCCAGGTGCGGCTTGATCTGCTCGACGGTGTAGGCCCGTACGGAAAGCGCGGTGTCCATCATGAGGCGGGCGTTGCGCAGCACCTCTTCGCGCGCATTGTCCTGCAGCAGCTGGCGCGAGATGTAGCCGGCCGCGGCAAAGCCGGCCAAAAAAACCACGACCAGCACCAAATTGAATTTCAGTCTCAAGCCCATAGCGCCTCCAGGTGCCCTGCAGTCAGCAGAGCGGGATTATTCAGCAGGTCCAACAAATTGTTACTATTTTAGTCCTGCCCGGGGGCCATTGTGCCCCGCTCGTCGCACCCGATACACCGGTAGTAATGCCAATTACGGCCAACAGTGATAATCGCTGCCATGTCTTCTTCTCCCAAAGTGCTTTTTGGCTTCCATGCCGTCGGCGTTCGTATCAAAACAGCGCCCCAATCCGTCCTGGAAGTGTTTTTCGATGTGTCCCGCCGCGATGCGCGCATGCGCCAGTTCACGGACCGGGCCCGGGAGGCGGGTGTGCGGCTGATCGAATCCGACGGTTTGCGCCTGGCAAAGATGTGCGGCAGCCACGGCCACCAGGGTGTTGTGGCCCGGGTCGACGCACTGGCGCAGGTCAAATCGCTCGACGAATTGCTGGAGCAACTCGAAGAAGCCGGTGTTGCCCAGCCGCTGCTGCTGGTGCTCGACGGCGTGACCGACCCGCACAACCTCGGCGCCTGCCTGCGTGTGGCCGATGGCGCCGGCGCCCATGCGGTGATCGCGCCCAAGGACCACGCGGCCGGTATCAATGCGACCGTCGCAAAGGTCGCCAGTGGCGCCGCCGAAACCATGCCCTATTTCATGGTGACCAACCTGGCCCGTACCCTCGGCGAGCTCAAGGAACGCAACATCTGGTGCATAGGCACCAGCGACGATGCGGAAAAAACAATTTACGACGTGGACCTGAAAGGCCCTGTGGCGCTGGTGCTCGGCGCTGAAGGTGAGGGCATGCGCCAGCTCACGCGCAAGACTTGCGATGAGCTGGTCAGCATCCCGATGCATGGCGCGGTGGAAAGCCTGAATGTGTCCGTAGCCAGCGGTGTGTGCCTGTACGAAGCCCTGCGCCAGCGCAGGGCATGACGACGCCGCAGCACTTCGACCTGGTAGTCATAGGCGCCAGTTTTGCCGGGCTGGCCTGCGCGCGCGCCGCGGCCAGGGCGGGCCTGCAGGTCGCCATTGTCGAAAAGAAGACTTCTTCCGGCGACAAGCTGCACACCACCGGCATCATCGTGAAAGATGCCATAGACACCATCCCGTGGTTGCAGCAAGTGCCCGCGGCGCTGGTGCGGCAGGTGGACGGCGTGAGGCTTTATTCGCCCAATCTTCGCCATGTCGATCTGCACGCGCCCGGTTATTACTTCTGGGCAACCGACACGCCGGCCCTGCTGGACTGGATGTGTGCGTCCGTCGTGGCGGACGGTGTCACCTTGCTGGGCGGCACGCTGTTCGAGCAGGCTGCGCGAGACAGCGGCGGCTGGGCCGTGTCGGTCAAGTCGGTTGCATCGCAGGAGCCGATGGTGCTGCAGGCTCGCTATTTGGTCGGCGCCGACGGCCCCCATTCGCGTGTGGCCAAGGCTTTGGGCCTGTCGCTCAATACCCAGTTTCTCTTCGGCATCGAGCATGAATACGGCCAGGCCCGGCTGGATGCCAACCTGCTGCACTGCTTCATAGACCGCCAGCTCGCGCCCGGCTACATCGGCTGGGCTGTTGCGGGTGCCGGCATTCACCAGATCGGGCTGGCCAGGCGGATGTCCCCCTCAGGCGCGTCCGTGCCTGCCAAACAGGCGTGGATGGGCGCTTTCATGGAAAAAATCGCGCCGCATGTGGATGTCGGCAACGCAAGTCCGTTGGCGACGCGCGCCGGCATGATTCCCTGCGGCGGGGTGCTGAAGCGGGTGTCTGATGCACGCGTCATGCTGGTCGGTGACGCCGCCGGCATGGTGTCGCCCGTGACGGCTGGTGGCATCCACACGGCACTGCAGCATGGCGACGCGGTGGGCAGCGCGGTAGCCGCCTTTTTGCAAGGTGGTTCGGCCGATGGCAGCGACCCGGCTGATCCAGCGCAAGGGCTGGTGCGGCACTACCCGAAGTTCCGCGCCAAGCGCACGCTGCGCTGGCTGTTTGACCGCTTTCAGGCCGACTGGATCTTCAATATGGCCCTGGACACCGAACCCATGCGGCAGGCTGCGCGCATGGTGTACTTTCACCGGCGCGGCAAACCAGAGTAGCCGCCCCGAAACGGGTTGCTAGACCAGCCCATACCAGCCCAGCAATGCGCCAGCGCCCAGCAGCCACAGCAGATGGATTTTGCTGCGCCAGACAATCACGGCTGTGGTGGCCGCCAGCAGCCACACCGGCCAGTCTTTCAGCGAACTACCGTTGGCGGTGGCCAATATCCAGCTTGTCGCGATCAGCAAGGCCACCACGATGGGTCCCATGCCCTGCTTGAAAGCCCGCACCGCGCGTAGTTCGCGGTTGCGGTGACCCCACTGCGCGGCCAGGTAGGTGAGGGTGGTGCTGGGAATCAGGATGCCCAGCATCGCCAGGAAAACGCCCAGCAGCCCGGTCAGCATGCCCCCCGCGTTCAGCCCCACATTCCACCCCAGCAAAGCGATGAACAGCACATTCGGCCCGGGGGCTGATTGCGCAATGGCAATGGACGCGTTGAACTGCGCGTCGGTTAGCCAGTGCTGCTTGTCGACCAGGAAACGGTGCATGTCGGGTGCGGTGGTGATGGCGCCGCCGATCGACAGCAGCGACAGCGAGAGGTAATGCAGGAAGAGGTCAAACCATTCCCGAGCGCCGAAGACGAGGTGCAGCGACTCGGTCATGGTGCCAGCCTGCGGTAAGCGAGCACACAGGCCACGCCGCCCAGCCCCAGCAGCACGTAGGCCAGCGGAAAGCGCAGCAGGGCGATGGCCACAAAACAGGCCACACCGAACGCGGCGCACAGCTGCAGGCCCAGCACGTTTTTCTTGAGCGCGCCGAACAGCTTCAGGCCGGTCGCGCCGATCAGCCCTGCTGCCACGGCGCCCATGCCGCGCAGCGCGCCAGCCACGCCGGGATGCCCGGCAAACTGGGCATAGACCACGGCCAGCAGCAACACGAGCACCAGCGGTACCGTCAGCATGCCGGCCAGCGCTGCCAGGGCGCCCTTGAGGCCGAAGTAGCGGCCACCTATCATCAGTGAGATGTTGACTACATTGGGTCCGGGCATGATTTGCGCGACGGCCCAGTCTTCAATGAATTCCTCGCGCGTCATCCAGCGCTTTTTTTCGACCAGCTCGCGTTGCACGACAGCCAGTACACCGCCAAAGCCCTGAAGCGCCAGCAAGGTGAATGAAATGAAAAGGTCGGAGAGGGATCGGGGTTTCGGGTGGTCTTCGGCGGGAGGGGTGCTCATGCACCAATTATCGCCGCTTCATCGATGCACCACAGCCTGCGCACAGGAGACCGAGGACCGCCGTTTGCTATTAATAAGATAGCTGCTTGCGCCCGCCGAATATGCGCTGCAGGCCAAAATGGCATGAATTTCCGGGCCGGCGCCCGACATGCCCTGCATGGCGGCTACAGCCGCAGCTCCCAGGTTTCGCCGACCAGGTTTTTTTTCCCAAAGCCATGGTAGGGCTCGCTCCTGGTCAGCTTGAAACCACGCCTGGCGTAAATGGCGCGCGCTGCGTCCAGGCAGCTGTTGGTCCAGAGCACCATTTTTTTGTAGCCCTTGCTGCGCGCAAATGCGATGCACTCGTCGGCCAGTCGCCCGCCCAGGCCCAGTCCGCGCGCCTGCGGCGTGAGGATCAACATGCGCAGCTGGGCCACGGTGGCTGATTTACGCGCCACAAACACCGCGCCCGCGCGCTCACCGTCGACTTCGGCTATCCAGCACTTCTCCCATTCCGGCTGGTGGTTCTTGAGGTATTTGCCGGCAATATCGGCCACCAGGGCCTCGAACTCGCTGTTCCAGCCGTATTCACGCGCATAAATTTCACCGTGTTGCTGCACCACCCAGCCGATGTCGCCGGGCCCGGGGTCGCGCAACAGCACGGTTCGTGTCGCGGCAGGTTCCGTGCGGCTGGCCAAAAGCCGCTGCACCGTGGTCATGGCCGTCACCACCTTTTGCTGGTGGTCCGGCGCCAGCGCGGCCAGCAGGGCGGCGGCCTCGTCGCGGGAGCGCTGCTGCAGCGGCGCAAATGCAGCGTGGCCGGCCTTGGTCAGCTTCAGCAGGCTTTGCCGCGCGTCCGCCGGCGAAGACGCGCGCGCCAGCCAGCCTTGGCTTTCGAAGCGGCGCAGGATGCGGCTCAGGTAACCCGCGTCCAGTGCCAGGTCGCGCCCCAGCTCCGTGGCTGTGGGCTGGTCGCGGTGGGCCAGCTCATACAACACCCGCACCTCCGTCAGCGAAAACTCGCTGTCCAGATAGGGGTCCAGTACGCCGATGCGCTGGGTGTAGAAGCGGTTAAAGCTTCGCACGGCCTTGACGTGGGCTGTAGAAGCGGGGGGCGCTCCAGTCTGGAGCGGGGCAGGCGTGCTTGAGGCGGTGGTATTGATTGACGAGATCATGGTAGATATCGTCAATCAATTGATTGACAAAGTCAAGTATGTGGCATCTTCTGGCAACACATCTGGTTCGGCAGCCCGGCCTCAGATCACCCGGCGCGGCGCCGCTGTGGCTGCATCGCCGCTGTTGGGCGCGCCGGTCGGCTCAATCAGCAGCAGGTGCGCCTCTTGCGGCGCCCGCGGACGATGGCGCACCCCGCGAGGCACCACGTACAGCTGGCCTGGCTTGAGCGTGACGGTGGGCTGGCCGTCGATGTCGATGTGTAGCTCGCCCTTGAGCACCAGGAAGAAATCGTCGCTCTCGGGGTGCGAATGCCAGCTGAATTCTCCCTGGACCTTGACGACCATTACGTCGTGCCCATTGAACTCGCTCACGGTGCGCGGCTGCCAGTGGCCTTCAAAGGTCGCGAGCTTGGTCTGCAGGTCTACGGCTTCTTTCATGTGAACTCCTCTTTCATGGCGGTTGAGTGCGGTTGAAGAGGGAGTTTCCTTGTCCAGGGCTGCTGCGTCTTGTACGATTGTTTCCTTTACGATTGTTTCATGCACGACGCCCAGGCCCCCACGCCCAAAGACTGGGCCCGCTTTCGTCCCGGCGCACTGGCCGGCGTGACTCAGATGAACGCCCACTTCACTGAGCACACCTTCGAGCGCCACAGCCACGAAACCTATTCCATAGGGGTCACCGCCTCCGGTGTGCAGACCTTTCACTGCGGCGGCACGCTGCACGCCAGTCTGCGCGGCGATGTGATTCTTTTTAATCCCGACGAACCGCACGACGGCCAGCGCGGCACGCAGGAAGGTTTTGGCTACAGCATGCTGTATGTGTCGCAGCAGGTGGTGAACGAATGCCGTGACAAGGAAGCCGGCCTCGACATGGCGGCTTATTTTTGCCAACCTGTGGTGCGCGACGCCGCCATGGGCCGCGCGCTGGCGCGCGCCATAGGCGCAGGCGGGCAGGCGCAAGAGTCGCTGCGTGCCGAAGAGCTTACGCGCAATGTGCTGGTGCACTTGCTGCAGCGCTATGGCGAGCGGCGCTCAGGCGATGAAGTGAAGCCGGCTGGCGTTGCGCGCATGGCCCGCATTCGCGACTACCTGCGCAGCCACTTCGACCAGGACATCACCGTCGATGCCCTCGCAGGCGAGGCCGGCTTGTCGCGTGTTCATCTGACCCGCGCCTTCGCCCGGCAGTTTGGCGTACCGCCGCATATCTACCTCAATGCCGTGCGCATCGAACGCGCCCAGTCAGCCATGCTGGCCGGGCAGGGCCTGGCCGAGGTGGCTGCCGCCTGCGGTTTTGCCGACCAGAGCCATTTCAGCCGGCGCTTCAAGGGCAGTGTGGGTTTGTCGCCCGGGGCGTGGCTGCGGCAGATGAACCCTTCTGCCGTCACCATCGAGTGAATCTACTGCAGGTCGGTAAATAAGGACTCCCCGCGGTCAAGCGGGTCCACAACTACGTTATAGATTTCATTGATGCGCCAGATCGGGGTTTCATAGGCGGCCTGGCCCTGCACCCTTACCAGGAATGCGCTTTTCCTTTCGTGAGCGGCAAGGGTCAGCTCACAGGAGAACTCGATTTGCCCTGTGTCCGTCGAAATGGCGCTCACAAGTTCATGCGCGGCAAGCGAGAGGCGCTCGGCGCTTTCGTGCGGCAAGAGTTGATCAACCTCATAGGTTCGCAGCACGATCTCAGTGATGCGATCGATGAGGTCGTCAACTACGGAGTTCGGATTTGTGACCATCTGTGGGTGCATTTTGGGGATTCCCCCGTGTCTCCCAAAGAACTAAAAAGCTATATCTATATTGCAGATTGTCATGAGTGGAATTTTCGCTTGATTGTTCGGTCAAGCATGGTTCCCGACAGCGAAAGTCGCTTTCGCGATACCACCTTAGACCGACATCCCGCCAGAAACCTCAATCACAGCCCCATTGACATAACTCGCCTCATCGCTCGCGAGGAACGCATAGACATTGGCAATCTCCTCCGGCCTTCCCAGGCGCTTGAGCGGCACATGGGCTTCCATCTCCTTGAGCACCTTGTCGGGGATCGTGCTGAGGATGGGCGTTGAAATAAAACCGGGGGCCACCGCATTCACGCGCACGCCCTTGGGGCCCAGTTCGCGGCTCCAGGTTTTGGTGAAGCCGATCACGCCGAACTTGCTGGCCGCGTAATTCGTCTGGCCGAAGTTGCCGTAGATGCCGACGACTGAACTGGCGTTCAGTATCACGCCGCTGCCTTGCGCTGTCATGGTGTCGGCCACCGCTTGCGCGCAGTGAAAGACGCCGCGCAGGTTCACGTCGATCACCTTGTCAAATTGCTCCAGTGTCATTTTCTGCAGCCTCGCATCCTGCGTGATGCCGGCGTTGTTGACGAGGACATCAATGCGGCCGAACTGGTCCTTGACCTCGCCGACCACTGCATCCACCATGGAGCGCTGGGTCACGTCCATCACATAACCAACGGCCTGCGCGCCCAGGGCCTGGCACTGTTTGACGGCTTCATCCACACCGGCTTGTTTCACGTCGCAGACGATGACGATGGCGCCTTCCTGGGCAAACTTGAGTGCGGTGGCCAGGCCAATGCCCTGGGCGGCGCCGGTGATGATGCTGATCTTGTTTTGGAGTCTTGGCATGAAGTGGATATTGGATATGGATCGATGAGATGAATGGGAGGAAGGGTGAGTTAAACGAAGCAGCTCAGTAAACCGGCTGATGTTGGCGGATCGCATCTTTGACCGCATCCGTCAGCGCAAAGCCGGGCCCGAATTTTTCGGCCAGTTCGTCGCAGTGCGAGACAAAGGCGTCAATCCCCATGCCGTAGATAAACTGCATCGCACCTCCGGTCCAGGCCGGAAAGCCGATACCGAAAATTGAGCCGATGTTGGCGTCATGCACGGTGGTCAGTACGCCTTCGCTGAGGCATCGGGCAGTCTCCACAGCCTGGCGGTAAAGCAGCCGGTCTTTGAGTTCGTTGATGTCCCAGGCGGCGCCGGGTTTTTCAAACAGGGACTTGAGTTCGGGCCACAGGTGTTTTTTCGCACCTGGCTCGGTGGGGTAGTCGTAAAAGCCACCGCCGCTGGCGCGGCCGGGGCGCTTCAACTCTTTCACCATGCGTTCGACCAGCAGCTCGCCGGGCGTGGCGGTGTAGGTCTTGCCTTCTGTGGTGAAGTCGGTGCGTGTCTGGTCCAGCACGTGCACGCTCAGTGACAAGGCGGTTTCGTCCAGCACGGCCAGCGGGCCGACGGGCATGCCGGCCTGGATGCCGGCATTTTCAATCGCGGCGGCGGGAATGCCTTCGCCCAGCATGGCCGCGCCTTCCATCACAAAGGTGCCGAAGGTGCGGCTGGTGTAAAAGCCGCGCGCATCGTTCACCACGATGGGGATCTTGCCCAGGGCCTGCACATAGTCGAAGGCGCAGGCCACGGTTTCATCGTCGGTTTGCTTGCCGCGAATGATCTCGACCAGCTTCATCTTGTCGACCGGGCTGAAGAAGTGGATCCCGATGAATTTTTCGGGCCTGTCGCTTGCCGTGGCCAGGCTGCTGATGGGCAGGGTCGAGGTATTGGACGCGAAGAAACCGCCGGGCGCCAGCAACGGCTCGGCCTCCTGCGTCACTTTGGCCTTGAGGTCGCGCCGCTCGAAGACGGCCTCGATGATGAGGTCGCAGCCGGCTAGTTCCGCAACCTGGTCGGTCGCGGTGATGCGAGAGAGCAGGGCGCTTTGCTCGGCGGCCGTCATGCGGCCTTTCTCCACACGCGGCGCGGTGATCTTGCTGCTGTAAGCCTTGCCGGCTTCGGCCTTGTCCTGGCTGACGTCCTTGAGCACGGTGGCAATGCCTTTGCTGGCCTGTGCGTAAGCGATGCCCGCGCCCATCATGCCGGCGCCCAGCAGGCCGACCTTGGCAGGCCTGAAACGCCCTACGCCTTTGGGCCGCGACTGCCCGCTCTTGATGGCGTTCATGTCGAAGAAAAAGGTGTTGATCATGGCCTTGGCATTGGTGCCCGTCATGAGTTTGGCGAGGTAGCGGCTTTCGATGCGAAAGGCGGTCTCCAGGTCCACCTGTGTGCCTTCCACCATGCAGGCCAGGATGGCTGCAGGCGCGGGGTAGAGGCCGCGCGTCTGCTTTTTGAGCATGGCGGGCGCGACGCTGAGCGCCGCGGCGATCTTGGAACTGGCCGGTGTGCCACCCGGGATTTTGTAGTCTCTGGCTTCCCAAGGGTGTTGGGCTTTGGGGTTGGTGGCGATCCAGGCAAGTGCTTTGCTTTGCAACCCGGCAGCATCAGGCACCAGCTCGTGCACCAGGCCCAGCTCAAGCGCCTCACGTGGGTTAAAGGTTTTACCCTCGACCAGATAGGGTTGCGCGCCCATCAAGCCAAGGTGGCGCGTCATCTTGGTCACGCCGCTGGCACCGGGCAGCAGGCCCAGCGTGACCTCGGGCAGGCCAAACTGCGTTTTACGGTCGTCCACCGCCACGCGGTAGTGGCCGACCAACGCGACTTCCCAGCCGCCGCCCAGTGCCGTGCCGTTAAGGCAACTAGCCACGGGGATGCCCAGCGTTTCCAGGGTACGGAAGTTTTTCTTGACGCGTTCGATCTCTGCGTAGGCCTTGGGCGCGTCGGCCGGTGTGAGGCGCATCACGGCCTTCAAGTCAGCGCCGGCAAAAAAAGTGCTTTTGGCGGAGGCGAGGATGATGCCTTTGAGGGCGTCCTTGTCTTTCACCACTTGGGCCGTGACTTCACTGAGATCGCCCTGCCATTGCAGGCACATGGTGTTGACGGGCGAGCCGGGCTCGTCGAACGTGATGGTGGCAATACCGTCACTCAGTTCATAGTGGATAGTTTTCATGGGAGAGGCTGGGAAAGGAGGGTTTTCACGGAAAACACCGCGGAACCGGCTTTGCCGGGCCGCTGGTGTTGCCCCCTTGAGGGGGAGGCGGCTGCGCAGCAGGCGCTTCGGGGGGGAGTCATATTCTTTCCACGATGGTCGCGATGCCCATGCCGCCACCCACGCACAGCGTGGCCAGGCCGTAGCGCAACTTGCGCCTGTGCAGCTCGTCGACCAGCGTGCCGAGGATCATCGCGCCGGTGGCGCCCAGCGGATGGCCCATGGCAATGGCGCCGCCGTTCACGTTGACCTTGTGGTGCGGCACCTTCATCTCTTTCATGAAGCGCATCACCACGGCGGCAAAAGCCTCGTTGACTTCGAACAGGTCGATCTGCTCCACCGTCATGCCGGCCCTGGCCAGCGCCTTGCGCGTGGCGGGCATGGGGCCGGTCAGCATGATGGTGGGGTCGGCGCCGCTCAGGGCGGCGGCCACGATGCGGGCGCGCGGCTTGAGGCCGTGGATTTTTCCGGCGGCTTCCGAGCCCACCAGCACAGCGGCCGCGCCGTCCACAATGCCCGACGAATTACCGGCGTGGTGCACGTGGTGGATGCGCTCGACCTGCGGATAGCGCTGCAGCGCCACGGCATCAAAGCCCATGCCGCCCAGCTGCTCGAAGGCCGGTTTGAGTGAAGCCAGGCCTTCCAGCGTGGTGTGGGGTTTGATGAATTCGTCTTCGGCCAGAATCGTCTGGCCCAGAAAATCCCTGACTGGTACGACGGAGCTTGCGAAGTGGCCAGCGGCGCGGGCTTGGGCAGCGCGCTGCTGGCTTTCGAGCGCAAAGGCATCCACGTCGGCGCGGCTGAAACCCTCCATCGTGGCGATCAGGTCGGCGCCTATACCTTGCGGCACAAACAGGGTGGCGCTGTTGGTCTCCGGATCTTGCGCCCAGGCGCCGCCGTCGGCGCCAATCGGTACACGGCTCATGCTCTCGACGCCTCCGGCCACCACCAGGTCTTCCCAGCCGGAGCGCACTTTCTGCGCGGCCATGTTCACGGCTTCCAGGCCCGAGGCGCAAAAGCGATTGACCTGAACGCCCGAGGCGCGGAAATCCCAGCCGGCCTTGAGCGCGGCCACCTTGGCAATCACCGCGCCCTGTTCACCCACCGGTGAAACCACGCCCATCACCACGTCGTCGATGGCCGCAGTGTCGAAGCCGCTGCGCCGTTGCAGGTCGGTCAGCACGTCGGCCAGCAGGTTGACGGGCTTGACCTCGTGCAGGCTGCCGTCTTTTTTACCTTTGCCGCGCGGCGTGCGGATGGCGTCGTAGATAAAGGCTTCGATGCTCATGATGGCTTTCCTCGGGAAGGCGGGAACGCAGGGCTGGCGGGGAGGGGCCGTTGAAGTATATGCATTTTGCAAAGCAGTCGCTTTGCATAAATAGACGAACGGAAAGCCGCGTTGCGTTGTAGTGGGCTAAGGCCTGACCTGACCTTCCTCAATTCCTGACCGACATCGTTCAGGGGAGGTGAATGCCCGCGATGAATCAGAGGTGCCGCGTCTCGGCAGGGGTGTTCCACCAGGCGTTGTTGCGCCCGTCCGAATAGTTGACCGGCGCGCTGATAAGTTCAGCCGGCTCGGCGTTGTCCAGCGCGGCGATGTTGATGGATACATAGTCGCCGCCTATCTGCTCCACGTAGCCCCGACCGAAAGGCCGCACGCCGCAGTGCCTGCAAAACAAATGGTGGCCGCTTTTGGTGCCGAACTGGTAGTCGCTCAGTTCGTTCTCGCCGGCCAGAAGCCGAAATGCGTCGGGTTTGATGATGGCGCCCCAGTTGCGGGTTTTGGTGCAGATGGAGCAATTGCAGCGGCCCGTGCCTTTGCTGAGGTCGATGTCGGCTTCAAAACGGACGGCGCCGCAGTGGCAGCTTCCGGTATAGGTCTTTTGCATGGGGCGACTCCTTGACGGTTGCAGGTTGTTGGGAAAATCCGGATATGACAGAATGTTGTCATGTCTGAAAGTATAGTTAAACGACAGCATGCTGTCAAATCGGGAATCGCCAACGAGGGGGTAGAGCGCACCCCGGCCGCCAGTTCCCTGAGCTGGCTGGTGGTGCAGGTGATGCAACTCAACGGCTTGTTGACGGCGGCCGGCGATGCGCTGGCGGCGCCGGCCGGGCAGACTTCGGCGCGCTGGCAGGTGCTGGCCGCAGTGGAAGACGCGCCGCTGTCGGTGGCACAGATCGCACGCGCCATGAACCTGACGCGGCAAAGCGTGCAGCGCGTAGCGGATTTACTGGTGGAAGAGGGGCTCAGTGCTTATGAAAACAATCCGGCCCATGCGCGCGCCAAGCTGCTGCGGCTTACGGCCAAAGGTCGCAAGGCCTTGCAAACCATACAGGCAGGGCAAAAAGTATGGGCCAATGCGTTAGCTGAGGGGATGAATGAGGCCCAGCTACGTGCCGCGAGCGCCGTGCTGGCGCAGTTGCAGCAGGCTTTGATGGTGCAGGAAGCGCCGCGGGAATAGTTGGAGTGCCGGCGCGTGCCGCTTAAGAGGGGTCTTTGCTGCGCGTGCGGCTCACGGCGCTGAAGATTCCAATCCCCAGGAAGATCAGCGCACCTATCCCGATGTACAGATGTGGCACGCCGGCCACCACGGCGCCCCAGATGACACCGGCCAGGAAAATCACGAAACCGATCATGTAAAGCGCAAAAGACATTTTCTTCTCCACGAAATGTTGTGGCCCCACTATGCGTGCCGTGGAGCCGCTGCTTTATCGGGTAGATGCGCTGATGGGTGTCAGCGAGGGCCTACGAATGGTTTCAGGAGGCTGCGGCCAATTCCGCCACCCCGGGCTTGAAGCCCTCCGGGAGGCCATTGCTTACGAGGCGGCCGCGCGGATGCATGGGACGCAGATATTGGTGAAGCACCAGGGCTGCAGCACCTACCGCTGAAGCCAGCAGGCCGTAACGCGCCACGCGCACCACCGGAGCGGTTACGCCGGCATGGGTGGCGTAGTTTTGCAGCGTCTCCTGGGCAACCCGCACCATGTCCGGAAAACGCTGGCAGGATGCGCCGCCCACCACCAGCACGCTGGGGTCGAAAGTGGTCCACAGGTTCTGCAGCAGCACACCCAGGTAGTGTCCCGACCGGTGAGCGTCCGCCAGCTGGCCCAGAGCACCCGAACCGATGAAGGCCTCCGCGCACCCACGCCGTCCGCAGGAGCACGCGGGTCCGTCGAGCTCCAGAATGCTGTGGCCGATCTCGCCGGCCATGCCCCGCATGCCGGTGAACAACCGGTCGTTGAGCACGATGCCCGCGCCCACGCCGACATCGCAGGTCACAAAAATCAGCGAGTCCTTGCCGTCGTTCTCCGAGAATTCGTATTCGCTCAGCGCGGCCGTGTCGGCTTCGTTTTGCACGTGCACCGGTACCGGAGGCAGGCCTGCATGAATCAGTGCCTGAGTGATCTGCGGCAAGAAGTCCACGTTGCGCCAGCCAAGGTTGGGGGCAAAGCGAACCACACCGGTGGTTTCGTCAAACGCGCCGGGCAGGCCTATGCCCACACCTGAAAGTTGCGCGCCGCGCAATACCAGCTGCGCCTGGGCCACTACTGTCAGGTCGGCAATCTGGCTGCAGACGTCTTGCGGCCGGGTGCCGCGCAAAGGTTCTTGCGTTGACCACAGCACTTGCCCCAGCAGGGACACGCTTACCACACGCAAGGTGTCGACTGCCACTTCCACACCAATCAGGCCGCGCGACCGGCAGTCGATTTGCAGGGGCGTGGAGGGCCGCCCCACACCGTTGACGGCGGCCATGCTGATTTCACTGAGCCAGCCTTCATCAATAAGTTCTCGCACCAGCAGGCTGACCGTCGACTTGGTCAACCCGCTATGGTTGGCCAGCTGCGCACGCGAGCGCCCCGGCTGGTTGCGCAGCAAGCGCATCAGCACACTGCGGTTGATGCGTTTGACAAGTTGCTGGTCACCTGTGGTTTTCATGGCCGATGGCATGGTTCAGGCAATGCGTTGCGGCGCCTGTGTTTTCCCTTCCGGCTGCTTGCCGGCGATGATCATGCCGAGAATCTGGTCTTCGTTCAGGTCGGCCGTGCGGTAAGTGCCGATCAGGCGGCCGTTTTTCATCACCGAGAGACGGTCGCTGAGCGAAAAAACATCCTGCATGTCATGCGTGATCAGGAAAATGCCCACGCCTTCGGCCTTGAGCTGGAGCACCAGGTTGGCGACCATGGCGGACTCCTCCGGCCCCAAGGCGGCGCAGGGTTCGTCCATGATCAGGATGCGGGCATTGAAATAAATGGCGCGCGAGATGGCCACCACCTGGCGCTGCCCGCCCGACAGGCGCCGCACCGGGGTGTGGATGTTGGTGAAGTTTTTATTCAGGCGGCCAAACACCTTGCGTGCCTGTGCCTCCATGAAGTAGTCGTCCAGCGTATTCCAGGCCGTCATTTTTTCACGGCCCAGAAACAGGTTGGCCACGGCGTCCAGGTTGTCGGCGAGAGCCAGTGTCTGGTAGATGGTCTCGATGCCCTGGTGTTGTGCATCGGCCGGGGTCCGGAGATTTACTTTCTGCCCCATCACATGGATCTCGCCCGAATCGATCGGGAAAGCTCCGGCCAGCATTTTCATGAGTGTGGATTTGCCGGCGCCGTTGTGGCCCAAGACGGCGACAACTTCGCCTGGGTACAGATTCAGGTTCACGCCGTCCACGGCATGAACGCCGCCAAAAGCCTTGCGGATGTCCTTGAATTCGACCAGAGGTTCGGTAGTGATTTGCATTTCAGTGATCCATTGCGCTGCGCGCCACCCGCGACACATGAAACCGCACGGCAAAGGCCAGGGACACCGCGGAACCGGCTTCGCCGGGCCGCTGGTGTCGCCCCCTTGAGGGGGAGGCGCCGAAGGCGCTTCGGGGGTGTTTCATCCTAGCTTTCCTGTGCCCACTTGCGGTAGAGCACGTCAAATACCACCGCCACAATCAGCACCTGCCCGATGATGATCATGCGTTTTCCGATGGAGACATCCAGCAGCAGCATGCCGCTGTCCAGCGACTGCATGATGAGCGCACCCAGGACCGAGCCGATGATGGTGCCGCTGCCTCCGGCCAGTGCGGTGCCGCCGATCACTGCGGCGGCAATCACGAAGAGCTCCATCCCGGTGCCCAGCGAGTTGGTGCCTGCGTTCAGGCGGGCCACCGACACGATGGCCGCGATGGTGATGAGCACGGCGAGCAGGGCAAACAGCATGAGCGTTACCCGCTTGACCGGTATGCCGACCAGTACCGCGGCGTCGGGGTTGCCGCCCATGGCGTAAACATAGCGGCCAAAACGGGTGCGCTGGGAGATGAATGACATCACCACCGCCACGGCCGCCCAGATCAGCACCGGAATCGGGATGCCCTGGGGGGCGTCCTTGTTGGTGACCAGGTAGCTGTTCATGGTCGCGGCGAACGCGGCCAGCAGGGCCACCGGTGCCGCCACCAGCAGTACATCCACCCACACGGGCTGGTTGGGCATCTCATGGCGCGTGGAGGCACGGCGGCGCAGCAGCATGCGAACCACCAGCACCACACTCACGCAGGCGGTCAGGACCCAGGTGGCGGTCACGCCGATGCCGCCGTCATAGCCGCCGCCGAGTTGCAGAAAAGTCTCGTCGCTGACGGGCTGCGTCTTGCCGTCGGCCACCAGAAAAGCCGCGCCGCGCAAGGACATCAGCCCTCCCAGCGTGACCACAAAAGAAGGGACGCCGAGCATGGCGGTCAGCCATCCCTGGTACACCGACACCACCAGCGCCGCGGCCAGCCCGGCGAGTGACGCCGCCGGCCAGGACCATCCCAGGGTGTACTGAAGATAGGCGATGAGCACGCCGACAAAACCGATCACCGAACCGACCGACAGGTCAATATGCCGGGCCACAATGATCAGCACCATGACAGTGGACACGATGCCCACCACCGCGGTTTGCTGGGCAATGTTGTAGAGATTTTCAGGCGACAGGAAAATGCCGCCCGACAGGACCTGGAATACGCCCGCCAGGACGGCGAGCACGCCCCCCATGAACACCAGCCGCCAGTCGACAGCAGCGTTGCGCAGGAATCGAACGGGAAATTGCATGGTCTTGAGGATGCGGCACTCCCCAAGGCAACCTACAGGCCGGTTGCCTTGCCTGCTTGCGCAGAATGGGGAGCAGGTGGTTGAACGCCTGTATTAAAGCCTGTATTACTTGCAGGCCGCGACGTTGCCCGTGACACCCTTGCAGAGTTCGTCTTTCTTGATCCAGCCAGCCTTCACCACCACGTCGAGGTTGTCGCGGGTAATGGGCACAGGCTTGAGGAACTGGGCCTGCAGGGCGATCTTTTTCTCGCCACCGTTCCAGGAAGTCGCGCCGTCGACTTTTTTGCCGGCACCCAGATTGACAGCGGCGCTGGCCGCCTGTTTACCGAGGTCGCGCGCATCTTTCCATACCGACACGGTCTGGGTGCCCATGGCTACGCGGTTCAAGGCGGCAAAGTCACCGTCCTGGCCGGACACCGGCACGCCCTTGAGGCCCTTGGAACTCAGAGCCGCCACCACACCACCGGCTGTGCCGTCATTGGAAGCCACCACGGCATCGACCTTGCCGCCGTTCTTGGTCAGGATCTGTTCCATGTTTTTCTGGGCGACTTCGGGCTTCCAGCCCTCGGTGTATTCCTCGCCCACGATCTTGATGTCGCCTTTCTTGACGGCAGCGTCAATGATTTCCTGCTGGCCTTCGCGCAGGAAATTTGCATTCGGGTCGGTGGGGGAGCCCTTGATCATCACGTAGTTGCCCTTGGGCTTGGCCTGGAACACCGCGCGGGCCTGCATGCGGCCGACTTCTTTGTTATCGAAGGTGATGTAGAACACGCCGGGAGCCTCGATCAGGCGGTCGTAGGCAATAACCGGCACTTTTTGTTTGGTGGCCTTGTTCACGGCGGGCAGGATGGCGTCCTTGTCCATGGCCAGCACGATCAGGACCTTGGCACCCTTGGCCATCAGGCCGTCAATGTCCGCCAGTTGTTTTTCAGGGGAGCCCGCTGCGTCTGCGCTGATGTACTTGGCGCCCAGTTTTTCAAGTTGCGTCTTGATGGCGGCCTCGTCGGTTTTCCAGCGTTCCTCCTGGAAGTTGGACCAGCTGACGCCGACAGTGACCTGCGCAAATGCGCCGGCAGCGGCCAGGCTGAGTGCCATTGCGGTGAGGGAATTTTTTAGTTTCATGAATGTCTCCGATAGTTCTGCCCAGTCGGGCGTGTAGTTTTGAAAACCCAGCTGAATCCCGGTAATCGTTCCGCTGCAAAACGCAGCACTTCAGAATTAGTTTGAACGACGCACTAATTATGTGGACCTGAAAAATTCCCCGCCTAGGGACAAACCCCGGGTATGCGGGGGGCGCTTTAAATTTTTGATGGTTTCTGTAATACCAAAGGCTGATCAGCAGGCGCAGCAAGCAGAAAATCCGTCAGCGGCAACGGCTGGCCGGATCGGTTTTCCGCTGGAAAGGCTGCGCTTCAGTGGGCGGCAGACGGCTCTGTCACCCCAAGCTTGATGGCCCAGCTTGACAGTGCGGGCAGGATGGAGGGATACAGCTCCACGCCCGATTCCATTTGCCCGGCTGCCAGCGCAATGCCTTTTTCCCCCGGAGTGCGCACGGCAGACCCTGCTTGCGCGGGTCGTGATGCACGGCAGGCATCCGTGACATGGCCAGTCTGGCGCGTGAATGCGTCCAGGCCCGCAAAAGCGCGCGGGTCAATCACCTGCAGGAAGACCGTGGCGCCCCATCCTTCCTTCGGGTCGGCGCGGCCATGACCTGCGAGGCCGCCGGTTAATGCCTCTACCAGCAAGGTGAGGCCATAACCCTTGTGGCCCGAGTCCATGCCACCCAGCGGCAGGATGGTGCCCTTGGGTTCGTCGAACAGCACCGAAGGGTTGTCACTGGCCACGCCGTGACCGTCCATCACCCAGGCAGCAGGCAGCCGCTTGCCTTCCTTGTGCAGCCGGTTGGTCATGCCGTTGGTCGTGGCCGAGGTAGACACATCCATCAGCACCGGAACGCCGTTGGTGGGAATGCCGGCAGAAACCGGATTGGGTGTGAACACCGGGTCCAGGCCGCCAAAGGGGGCAACGCTGGCCGTGTTCGGGTCCGAGCAGGTCAGCAGCATCATCAGGCCCTGATCGGTGGCGCGCTGGAGATAGGCGGCCAGGCAGGCGATGTGGTGGCTGCGGCGAATCACAACAGTGCAGGTGCCCTGGGTGGCGGCACGCTCAGTGGCCAATGCCATCGCTTGCAGAACCAGCCAGGGGCCGGGCAGGCGGCGGCCGTCCCATGTCACGGCGGCCGGATGGTCGGCCAGCACGGCTGGGGTGCCGAGTTTTTCCATCGCGCCAGACTCCAGCTCTGCCAGGTAGCCCGGCAGCAGGGCGAGCCCGTGGGTGTTATGGCCCATCAGGTCGCCCTGGACCAGGATGTCGGCCACGGCGGCGGCCTTGTCGTGCTCCAGCCCGGCGGTGGTCAGCAGGGTTCGGGCGTAGTTGATCAGATCGATCTGGGCGTATCGCATGGATTTGTCTCGGTGCTGTTTCAGTGTTGTCACTGCAGATGCTCTGTTTTTGATAGCCGCTTGCGCCCGTCCTGTATGGGTTAGATGGGCTTTTTATGCACATAACCCAACGCGTCAGGCCACGTCAGGCCGGCCGTCGCTGTCCTGAACATTCTAGGGACGAACACGTAAGGTCGCACATCGCACAACCCGTGCGCGGCATTTCATACGGGGCAAAAAGCGGAAAGCGGGCCATGAGCCCGCTTTCCGCCTGAGGCACCGAAGCCGGTGCCTGTAACCATGTTTATGGCTATGCCGTCAGTCAGCCCAGCTTGATGCTGCTGGGGTCTGCGGTGAGGTAGCCGACAGCCGCGCCGAAGCGGTCCTTGTAGTTCGCGCGCACCAGCGGGTCCAGCGTGGCCTGCACCTTGCCATGCAGCGCCGGAATCCAGTCGCCGGCGTGCTGGAAGTTGCTCATGATGTAGGTCCAGCCGTTGAGGTCGTCCACCACATGCAGGCCGGTGGCTTCGGCGCCCGAAGGCATGGACATCAGGCGCGACAGCTGTTGGGTGTCGACGTTGTAGGCCCAGATGAAGTTGTTGACGTGGGTGCTGCTGTCTTCGCCGATGAAGAGTGTGCGCATTTTTTCGGAGAACTTCAGGTTGTCGGGGTTGGACACCTTGTTGGGGTTGGCCTTGTTGCCCAGTGCATCGCCGGCGATGTCTTCGCCGACCAGCAGGGCCTTGGTGTGCACCGGCATCCATTCGCTGTTGATGGCGGTGCCGGCCAGGTCTTTCTGGCCGCCGTCCAGCTTGTGCACCATCACGCCGCCGGCGATCAGGGCCTTGTCAAGTGCGATGCCGCTGGCCGCGTTCCACCCCTTGCCGGTCTTGACCATGGAGTCCTGCATGTTCTGCAGCGCCGAGTAGGCGACCTTGTCCTTGATGTTGACGGTGGTGCCTTCCATTTTGGAAAAGCCCATGCTGCCGCCCATCAGGTAGGCATAGCGGTGCGTTTCCAGGAAGGCGGCAGCCTTTTCCATGCCGGGCTTGATCTTGATCCAGTTGGCATTGCCGCCGTAGAACACTTTGGTGAAGCTCGCATCACCGGGGTCTGTTTTCGATACCGTCATGATGTCGGCGGGTTTGAGCGTGTCGGCCATTTTTTCGATCTCGGCGCTGGTGGCGTGGCCCAGCTTGACCCAGGAAATCTTCGCTCCCTGATCGGCGGGGTTGACCGAGAAGCCGGTGCCCAGCTTGCCCACATACAGCGTGCCGGAAGACAGGTCTTTTTCGCGGTCGGCCACAAAGACAAAGAGGCCGCTGTTGGTGGCGTCGTCGCCCATCAGCACGGTGCGGTTGTCTGGCATGACCTGCACCAGCTCGTGCGAGATGCGGCCCATGTTGTAGTGCTTTTTGACCGTGCCGGTGCCGTCGGGATGCACGGTGACTTCAGGCAGGTGGCCGTAGTGATAGGGGTTCGCTTTGGTTTCGTCGCCGTAGACGTTCTTGCTGAACTTCCTGAACTGTGCACTTTCGGCGGCAAAAGGTGCGTCGGGCTCGTACTCTTCGCTGGAGAGGTGGGTGTTCCAGGGCGACAGGCTGGCGCCGCAGGTGATCCACAGGCCGTGCGCCCTGGACATGTCGACGTTGTGGTACTTCACCAGGCTGAGCTTGCCGGTGGCCTGGTCCTGGTCCAGCGTCAGCACGGCGATGGGTGAGGGCAGGTTGCCGTAAGCGTCAGCGCCAGCCTGGTCGCGTGTGGTGTATTCAAACTGCACCACGGCGAACACCGCCTTGCCCTTGATACCGGGGACATTGGCGTTGGCGAGACCCAGCAGCGAAGTGCCGTCGGGCGAGTCGGAGAATATCTGGCGTTCCTTGCCCGGCACCGAGCGGTCGATGATGGGCCGGTTGTTGATGTCCACATAGCCGCCGGCAAGGATGGTGCCGCCCTTGCCGTCCGGCACCATGTCGCCGGTGACGAAGAAGGGCTGGTAGGCGAGCTTGTAGCTCTGCGTGCTGTTGTCTTTGAGGCGGACCTGCAGGCTGGAGCCCACAGTGGTGGTGGCCATGGCGGCCGCATCAGCAAGCGTTGGGGCGGCCATGGACGTGAAGCTGGAAGCCATGTAATTGCCCGCTGCGGCAGGGCCGCTTCCGGTGGCGCAGCCCGACAGCAGGGTGCTGGAGGCCAGGGCCCCCAGCGGCAGCATGGGCGCGGTCGCCAGGAATTTCAGGGCCGTGCGGCGGGAGGGAAGGGAGGGGGTGGCCAGGTCGGACATTGTTATGGTTTCCAGTGTTTCAGGTGGAGTGGTCGTGAAGCCGCAGCCCTGGCCGCGCACTCCGGCGGGGCAAGTCGGGCTGCGCTGCGGGAATCTTAGGAAGCTTGTGTGACAGTTTCTTGAAAAGGGCTGCCACAGACGGCCCCAGGCAGGGGCGGCCCCCGCTGATTAACCTCGCGCCCGGTACTTGAATATCCCCGGGCGAACCGCAAGCTGCTTTGCTGCGGGCCAAAATCGGTCTGCCAGAACAGCAACCCTCAAGGCCCCTATGACCACCCAACTCAAAATCGATTTTGTGTCCGACGTTTCCTGCCCCTGGTGCGTGATCGGCCTCAAGTCCCTGGACCAGGCGCTGGAGCGCGTGGGCGACGACATCCAGGCCGAGCTGCACTTTCAGCCCTTTGAGCTCAATCCGAAGATGGCGCCCGAAGGCCAGGAAATCACCGAGCACATCACCGAGAAATACGGCATCACGCCCGCACAGGCCCAGGCCAACCGCGAGAACATCCGCGCGCGCGGCGCGCAGGTCGGCTTCAAGTTCAGCATGGCCGATGAGCCCGGCGGCGGTCGCAGTCGCATCTACAACACCTTTGACGCCCACCGCCTGCTGCATTGGGCCGAGCTGGAAGGGGTGGGCAAGCAAAAGGCGCTGAAGGAACTGCTGTTCAAGCGCTACTTCACCGACGGCCAGAGCCCGGCTTCACACGAGGTGCTGGCGAAAGCGGCTGCCGAAGCGGGCCTGGATGAAGCCCGCGCGCGGGAGGTGCTGGCGTCAGGCGAATATGCGGCAGAGGTGCGCGAGCGTGAGCAGTTCTACCTGACGCAGGGCATTCATTCCGTGCCGGCCGTCATCATCAACGACCGCCATCTGATCTCCGGTGGACAGCCTGCTGAGGTGTTCGAACAGGCCTTGCGGCAGATCGCCGCGGCCGGCTAACGGCTCGCGCCCAGCACTTCAAAAGTGCCCGACTGCTGGACCCAGTCCTTGCCGTTGGATGCAAACCCTGTGGCTGTGCCGGTCTTGAGACTGAGCGCTACCGTGATCGTGTAGCCGCTTTCCGCTGAGAGATAAGACACCACATGCACGTCGTCCGACACTTTCACGGCGGCGCTGGCGCTTTCGTGGTGGTCTTTTGAACCCGGACCGGTGCTGCGCCAGGTCACCCCTCCGTCGCCCGAAAAAATATGCTCAAAGCTAAGGCCCTTCGTCGGGCCGTCCTTGAAGCTCCAGCGCAGGGTCTTGCCGTGCAAGGATTCGTTGAGGGCGGTTGTCATGGAGAGCTCCAAAAGTAGAAGGTAACGTCAGCGCGACTGGATGACCGGTGAAGGCGGGCTCGCTTGCCGACAATGTCAACTTAGCTCCCCTACAGGCGGATATTTGTGGGACGTGGGTCAATTGGGTGTAGGACAAGCGGACGCATTGGCATTTGCCGTGGATTCAAGGCCCGGTTTCACGCAAAATGAAACGCCAAGCACAGGAGTTTCCCATCCATGCCCTACGAGCTTCACTACTGGCCCACCATCCAGGGGCGCGGCGAATTTGTCCGGCTGGCACTGGAGGCCGCAGGCGCTAATTACCTCGACGTGGCGCGTGGCTGCGAGGGCGACGGCCAGGGCATTCCCGCCATGATGCACTTCATGGAGAGTGCGGACGTGCCGCACCCGCCCTTCGCGCCGCCGTTTTTGGTGGACGGAAAAACCATCGTCGGGCAGTCGGCAGCCATCCTGCTTTACCTGGGTCCGCGCCTGGGCCTGGTGGGCAAGAGCGAGGCTCAACGCCTGTGGACGCACCAGCTGCAGCTCACGATTGCCGACGTCGTGGCCGAGGCGCACGACACCCATCATCCGGTAGGAACCGGCCTGTATTACGAAGACCAGAAAAAGGAAGCGCTGCGCCGCGCAAAAGAATTCAGGACGGCGCGCGTGAAGAAATTTCTGGGCTGGTTTGAAACCGTGTTGCAGCGCAACCCGCGCGGCAGCGCGCATCTGGTGGGTGGCCGGCTGAGCTATGCCGACCTTTCCCTGTTCCAGCTGGTGGAAGGGCTGCTGTATGCGTTTCCCAAGGCGGCCCGCCGCGCACTGAAAACCGTGCCGCGCGTTGCGGCTTTGCACGACAGCGTGGCCCAGCACCGGCGCGTGGAAGCCTATCTTGCGAGCGAGCGGCGCATTGCCTTTAACGAAGACGGCATCTTTCGCCGTTACCCGGAGCTCGATGCCTGAGTGGTGGACCGGGTCTTCAGTTGCCGTGCTGTTGCCATCGCCTGCGCACGCCAAAGCCCAGGTCTTCTTCCGTATTGTTGCTCCTGTTTTGATAGCTGCCTGCGCTGTTCCTGAAAGGCCTGCAGGCCGAAATTTCGCAAATTTCTGACGCGATAACCTGACTGGGGGGTGCGCGGCGTTCTCCTACAAAGGAGGCTGTGCTTGCCTGACCGCGCAGTGCATCCCTGGGTTGCACCATCAATCTACCTGCTTGGCAATCATCATCACATCACGATGGTGCGAGCAAACGTCCGGGCAGTTTTTTACAACGCTGCAAGAGACAAAGGAGTACCCCATGGCAAAGGAACAGCACGATCAGAATCTTGATCCCATCAGCAAGGAGCCGGGTGCCCATCCGGTTGGAACCGGTATTGGCGCAGCGGCGGGTGGTGTTGCTGCCGGCGCGGCTGCTGGAACGGTGGCCGGACCGGTGGGAGCGGTAGTGGGCGGCATTGCAGGCGCCGTCGCTGGCGGGCTGGGCGGCAAGGAAGCTGCCGAAGCATTGGACCCGACTGTAGAAGATGCCTACTGGCGCGGCAACTACAACCGTGAAAGCTATTACGAAGACGGGCGGCCCTTTGACGACTATGCGCCGGCCTATCGTCTGGGGCTCTATGGCCGGCAGGAATATACGGGTTCATTTGACGAAACCGAAAGCCGCTTGCGGACCCACTGGGATACGAAGAGAGAGCGTTCCACATTGACCTGGCCGCAGGCCAGGGAAGCGAGCCGCGCGGCATGGACCCGGGTTGAGAGCCTGTACCCGGGTGCTTTTGAAAATGCTGTCGCAACGGGCGAGGCAGGAGTGGACGGCGATGACGAAATCATCGAAAACCTGAACGACCTGCTCGAATCCTGCCGTGACGGGGAGTATGGTTTCCGCGAATGCGCCGAGCACACCAAGGCGCAGGACATCAAGACACTGCTGCTTCGCCATGCCGATGAATGCCGGGCTGCGGGCCTGGAGCTGCAAACCCTGATTCGCCAGCTCGGCGGGAAACCCGACGAAGGCGGCTCGGTCAGCGGTGCATTGCATCGCGGATGGGTTTCCGTGCGGGCCACGCTGAGCGCGTTGAGCGACCAGGCGATGCTCAATGAATGCGAGCGCGGCGAAGACGCCGCGGTGGCACGCTACCGCAAAGCCCTGAAGCGCAATTTCCCCGCCGGGATCAGAGCCGTGGTGGAACGCCAGGCCCAGGGCGCACAGCGCAATCATGACCAGGTGAAGGCCCTGCGTGACGCGCTGAAGACTGCTTCATAACCGCAAGGACTGTCGCTCACACAGGAATCAATTGTTTTTTGTCGGCACTCGAGGCTCGGCAAACCAAGGGGCGGCATTTGTCGCCCCTTTTTTTATTCCTTCATGCCGGGAGTGCCCTCGTTAGTTCTTCAAGCTGCTCGCACAATCCACCTGGGCGTCGAGCTGTACGCCGTTGCGTGAATAGTCAGCATCGGTGACCTTGCAGCCGGAGCGCAGTTCAATCGCCTGCAGCAACGCTGCGCGGCCCGCAGGGGTCGATATCACGCTGCCGCCTTTTGACCCTGGAGCAATGGCTGTCCAGGTGCCGGCTGTCAGCTGGCTGATGAGATAGGTCTGCCCGTCGACGCTAACGGGGTGCGGGGGCGGCTCTGCTGTTGTGCCGGCACATCCGGCCAGGCAAATGGCCGCAAACATGCCGGATGGCCATCCACGGTTTTTCATGAAAGGGGGCCGGACAGGCTGCTTTTGATTGAAACCATGGAAGGTATCGGCGTGGCGACAGTTTCGGCTTTGGGCTCGGGCGCCTTGGGTGGCGCTTTGGGAACCTTGTTGTCGGGGCAGCCGGACAGGAAAAACAAGGTCGCCAGTACAAAGGGCAGGTAGGGTTTCATGGGTGTCTCCAGGTGCGTTCTATGGCGCTGTCTGAATAATAGGACGCAGCCGGCAACAGGGCCAGCCCTTGGGCCGCAAGTCGCGGCGAATGCCTACACCCGGCGCGAAGGTGAGCCCGTCACACCCATGCGCTGCAAGGCCTCGCTCAGGGTGCGTGCCGGCTTTTGGCTGGCGGCCGGGGTTGCGCATTGCTGTTGAGCGGGCCCGTGGGCACTGGGGTGCCGAGCCGCGGGCGGACAGGAGTCAGGCGGTGCGGGCGACCGGTTTTCTGCGTCCGGCAGCGTCTTGCCTCGGAGCTCCGCGGCCATTCGCCGACCTTCAGTCTGCAGGTAAAGCGTCAAATCCATTTCATCGAGCTGCTTCATGGTGAGCATTTCTGGTTCATCCCTTGAATAAGGCCGGGCAAACAGAACTCCTTATCCAGGCGAATCTAGGCTCAAGCCCTTCACCCGCGTGTCAGGCCATCGGCCTTCGGTCTGTAGGAGTGCAACGACAACCCAGGCAGGGCCGCCAAGAGGGCTATTTCGCGGCTGGTGGCGCCTTGAAGCCCACTTGTTTCATGGCGGCGGTGAGCCCGTTGCGTGACGCCTCGTAAGCCTCCCAGGGCTGGTTGCCGATTGCCAGGCGCCCGCCCAGGGTTTGCGCCGTCCAGTGTGCGCCGCCGGTCAGTGAGGCCAGTTCATCCCAATTGACAGGGACGGACACGCCGAGGCCCGGCCGGGTACGCATTGACCACGCTGCGACGGTGGTGGCGCCAAATCCATTGCGCAGGTAATCCGGAAAAATCTTGCCGATGCGGTTTTTAGGGCCGCTCTTGGCGGCAAAGCGCTGGGGAATCACGGCGGCAAGGTGCATCACGATGGCATGCGAAAAATCCTTCACGGTGTCGAAGTCGTATTGCCGCTTGAGCGGCACCACCACGTGCAGGCCTTTGCCCCCGCTGGTTTTCAGGAAGTTCGCGAGCTTCAGTTCGTCGAGAAAGGCGCGCACCAGTTGCGCAGCCTCCTGAACCTGCGGCCAGGCAACGCCTTCACCCGGGTCCAGGTCGAACGTCATGCGGTCGGGCTTGTGGATGGCGCGCGTGGTGGCGTTCCAGGTATGGAACTCGATCACGTTGATCTGCGCGGCCGCCAGCAGGGCGGCTGTGGAGGGAATCTCCAGCAGCGGACCATGGCCGGGGTCCAGCGCGGGGTCCAGCAATTTGATGCCGGGAATTGACGTAGCCTCGGCATGCTTCTGGAAGAACAGCTCACCACCGATGCCCGAGGGCGCGCGCACCAGCGCGGTGGGACGGGCCTTGAGGTGCGGCAGCATCAGCGACGCGACCTGTGCGTAGTGCTCGACCACGTTTTGTTTGGTAAAGCCGGTGCTGCTGTCGATCACCCGGTCAGCATGCGTGACACGCAGGGACTTCAGCGCTGCAGGGGCGGACTTCGCGGTCCTTTTTTCGGGGACGTTCAAGCTACCCCTCGCGTTGGGCTTTTCGGTGGAGGTTTTTTTGGCGGGATTCACGGTGGCGCCTTTCTTGCCGCGCTCCAGGACGGCGGGTTTTTCACGGAGGATGTTCGTTGCGGGTTTGTCGGTGCGCAGGCCCTGGAATACGGAGTGGCGGATATGGCCGCCATGGGTCCATTCGCCAAAGGCCACTTCGGCCAGCAGACGCGGCTTGACCCATTGGCCCTTGACCCCGGCGGGCACCTTGGTAAAAGGACTGCGTTCGGCGTGGATCTTCTGCAGCCGCGCCTTGAGGTCCTTGAGCGTTGCATCGTTAAAGCCGGTGCCGACGTTGCCGGCGTAAAGAAGCCCGCCTTCGCTGTCATGCACGCCCAGCATCAGCGCACCCAGGCCGGCGCGCGAACCCTTGGGTTCGGTGTAACCGCCGATGACGAACTCCTGGCGCAGCTGGGTCTTGAGCTTGATCCAGTCCGGCGAGCGGCGTGACACGTAAGCCGAGTCCACGCGTTTGCCGATCACGCCTTCCAGCCCGACACGCCGGGCCGACTCAAGCAGATCTTGCGGTGCTTCGTCAAACGCATCGCTGAAACGGATGGTGTCCTGCGGATTGCGGGTGACCAGCGCGCAGAGGATTTCACGGCGCTGTGCCAGTGGCAGTTGCCGCAGGTCCAGTCCGTCAAAGTAGGGCAGGTCGAACACGTAAAAAATGATGCGGGCCGTGCTGGCATGGTCAAACGCGTTTTGCAGCGCGCCGAAGTCTGGCACGCCGTGTTCGTTCATCACGACGATTTCGCCATCCACCCAGCCTGAGGAAATTTCCAGCGCGGCCACGGCGTTGGCCAACTTGGGCAGCTTGCTGGTCCAGTCGTTGCCTTTGCGCGTGATGAGGCGAACCGACGGCCCGTCGATGCGGGCCAGCAGGCGGTAGCCGTCATACTTGATCTCGTAGGCCCAGCCTTGCGGGGCGGCCGGAGGGCGTGCGACCAGGGTGGCCAGTTGCGGAGCCAGTGTCTGCGGCAGCTTTGCCGCGACGGCGCCTTCGGGGATGTCAGTAGCGGGTGTGCTTCTGCGTTCCTGTTTGGCAATCTTCCTGGCGGTCTTTCGGGTGGCGGCTGCCTTCTTGACGGCAGCGCCGGCCGAAGCGCCCGCCTTGCCGAAGTTTTCCGCGGTGTCGCGTGGCAGTGGCTTGCCCGAGAGCACGCTGTTGGGCAGGGCCTCGCGTACGTCGAACTCCGTTTCCGGGCGGGCGTAGCCGTCGTGCTCCTTGATCAGCAGCCACGGCTCCTGCTTGGCGTTGCCGCGCCCATGCATTCGCACCAGCGTCCAGCCGCCCTTGAGTTTTTCGCCATGCAGTTCGAATTTGAGTTTTCCATCCTTGAACCCTTTGACAGGGTCCCCATGCGGCGTCCACAGGCCACGGTCCCAGACAATCACGTCGCCCGCGCCGTATTGCTTCGGTGGAATGCTGCCCTCGAAACCTGCATAGGAAATGGGATGGTCTTCCACATGCATGCCCATGCGCTTGACGGACGGATCCAGGCTGGGCCCTTTGGGAACTGCCCAGCTCTTGAGCGTGCCCTGCAGTTCCAGGCGGAAGTCGTAATGCAGGTTGCGTGCGTCGTGTTTCTGGATCACGAAACTCAGCGCCTTGTCTGAGCGCGTGCCGCCTTGCGCCGGCTCGGGTGTGCGCGAAAAATCGCGCTTGGCGCGGTAGGGTTTCAGCAGGTCGCGGGCGCCCATGTCGTCAGCCTGCAGGTAAGCAACGGGCTAGGCGGCGCGCCGTTTGGCGGGAGCATGCGCGCGCGCCCTCGCGGCGGGTTTTTTGCGCGCCGGGCTTTTGGCTGCAGCCTTGCTGGTTTTCGCTGTGGTTTTGTCGGCTGCCCTGGTTTTGGAGGCATCGCCGCCGCCTTTGCGCAGGCTGCGCTGCAACAGCTCCGTCAGGTCAATGATCTTGGCGCCGGAGCGGGCTTCGGGTTCGTCGGATTCTTCCGGCTGCACCACGCTTTCCAGTTTGCCTTCTTTCGCCTTGCGTTTGACCAGCGCCATGATGTCGTCCCTGAAGGAGTCGGAGAACTGCTCCGGGTCCCATTTGCCGGTCATGTCGTCCACCAGCTGTTTGGCCATCGCCAGTTCCTTGTCAGACAGGCCCGCGGCCTTGGCGCCGACAGGCGGCAGGTCCAGTTCTTCCAGCGAGCGGATGTCGGCGCCCCAGCGCAGCAGGTTCAATATCAGTGCCGGGCCTGAAGGCACCAGAACGGCAAGGTGCTGCTTGGTCTGGATGATGACGCGGGCGATGCCCACGCGTTGGGTTTTCAGCAGGGTGTCGCGCAGCAGTGCGTAGACTTTTTGCCCTTTGTTGATGGGGGCGATGTAGTAGGGCCGCTCCAGGTAAACGAAGGGAATCTCCGTGTTGGGCACAAAGCTTTCGATTTCAATGGTCTGGGTGGTCTTTGGGTAGGCGGACTTGATCTCTTCTTCCGACAGCACGATGTACTGGCCGTCTTCGTATTCGACGCCCTTGACGATGTTTTCCCGGGTGATTTCTTTGCCCGTGCGCTTGTTGACGCGCTTGTAACCCACAGGGTCCATGCTGCGCTTGTCCAGCCAGTCGAAGTCAATGCCGCTCTCCGAGGTGGCCGAATGCAGCGCTACGGGGATGTGAACCAGGCCGAAACTGATGGCCCCTTTCCATAAAACGCGCGATGCCATGGTGTGAGTCTTTCTACTGAGGATTGCGGGCTGGCCTGGGGAAGGATGCAGGCCACAACTATCAGGCCAGTCTCCAGCCCGCGCGCAGGCAGGCGTGTCGGTGTGCGATGGGGTACGGGCGTCGTCCGGAACCGACTGTTCGCATGGGGTTTGTCCTACGGGTTTGACCAGCGTGCAGCACGCACAATCGGCTGCAACTTTTCAAGGAGCTGACCCATGCTTTCACGCCGCACCGCCACCCGAGTTTCCCTTGCCGCGATGGCCGTAGCCGCTGCCGCCATCACGGGCTGCGGCGTGATGAACAAGCAATCCCCCCTGGTCGCCTTCACCACACAGCTTCGCGGCGCCAATGAGGTGCCCGCCAATGCCAGCATCGGTAGCGGCTCGGTCGATGCCGTTTTCGATACCAGTACCAACCTGCTGCGCTGGAAAGTCAATTACACCCGTCTGACCGGCCCGGCGACTGCGGGACACTTTCACGGCCCGGCCGCCATTGGCGCCAACGCCGGTGTTGCTTTGGGGTGGGCCAGCCCCCTCCGTACCCCTATGGACGGCAGCGCCACACTGACGGCGGCCCAGGCCGCCGACCTGATGGCGGGCCGCTGGTATGCCAACATCCACACGGCCGCTTATCCCGCAGGGGAAGTGCGTGGCCAGATGACGATGGTGCGTAACTAGGGCCTTCTGAAGAGGCCCCCGGGCCGGCCTTTATAGATGGTTGCGGGCGCAACCGGATCGGTTTATAGTTGCGGGCGCAACCATAAACTTACCCGGTCGCTACATGATCAAGCTCGACAGAACCCTGACCTATCGCCTGCACCTTCTGCACAAGCTGACGGACATTGAAAGCCAGCGTGCTTATCTGGCGGACGCGCGCCTGTCGATGAGTGATGCCCGTTGCCTCACGGCCGTGGGCACCTTCGCGCCGCTGTCGGTGAACGACCTCGCGCAAAAAGCCAATCTGAACAAAGGCCAGGCCAGCCGGGCAGCCCAGTCCCTGGTTGATCAGGGTCTGGTGGTCAAGGCCGCCAGCCCGACGGACGGGCGCGGCGTGGTGCTGACACTCACACCCAAAGGCAAGAAAGCATGGCAGCGCACCATGAACGTGGTGGGGCAGCGCAACCAGGACATTTTTGGTGTGCTGAGCGCGGCCGAGCGCACGCAGCTCAGTGATTTGTTCGACAGGTTGATCGAGAAGGCCAGGGCCGGTGGCGGTGAGCCTGACGATGCCGAAGATTGATGGCATTGAGCCGTTGAACTGAACTTTTCTGAACATTGCAGATTCCCGGGAGAAACATCCATGAGCACCAACACCTTGCATTACCAGTCCGGCTTCGGCAATGAATTTGCCAGCGAGGCCGTTGCCGGCGCGCTGCCGCAAGGGCGCAACAGCCCGCAGCGCGCGCCGCACGATCTGTACACCGAGCTGATTTCCGGCACCGCCTTCACCGCACCGCGCGCCGAGAACCGCCGCACCTGGATGTACCGCCGCCAGCCTTCGGTAATGGCGGGTGGCTACAAGCCGTATGAACAGCCGCAGTGGACGACCGGCGCGGCGGGCGGCTGCGCCGTGCCGCCCGATCCCTTGCGCTGGAATCCATTCGCCATTCCCCCGGAGCCGCTGGATTTTGTGGACGGCATTCGCACTGTGGCCGCCAATGGCGACGCCGAAGCGCAGACGGGCATGGCCGCGCAGGTGTATGTCGCCAATCGTTCCATGTCGCAACGCGCGCTGGTCAATGCCGACGGCGAGATGCTGCTGGTGCCGCAGCAGGGCCGGCTGGTGGTGACGACCGAGCTGGGCATCCTGGATGTCAAGCCCGGGGAAATCGCCGTGGTACCGCGCGGCATGGCCTTCAGCGTGGCCTTGCCCGACGGCGCATCGCGCGGCTATATCTGTGAAAACTACGGTGCGCACTTTCGCCTGCCGGAACTCGGCCCCATCGGCTCCAACGGCCTGGCCAACGCGCGTGACTTCCTGGCACCCACGGCGGCGTTCGACAGCGCGCCTGCACCCAAGGGCGGCTTTGAAATCGTCAAGAAATTCGGCGGCCGCCTGTGGTCGGCCAGGCAAGCCGCCAGCCCCTTCAATGTGGTGGCCTGGCACGGCAACCTGGTGCCTTACAAGTACGACACGGCTCATTTCATGACCATCGGCTCCATCAGTTATGACCATCCGGACCCGTCCATCTTCACCGTGCTGACCTCGCCCTCGGACACGCCGGGCACGGCCAACTGCGACTTCGTGATCTTTCCGCCACGCTGGCTGGTGGCCGAGAACACCTTCCGCCCGCCCTGGTACCACCGCAACCTCATGAGCGAGTTCATGGGCCTGGTCTATGGCCAGTACGACGCCAAGCCCGAAGGCTTCAAGCCCGGCGGCGCGTCGCTGCACAACTGCATGGTGCCGCACGGCCCGGACACCGAAGCCTTCGAGAAAGCCAGCACGGCCCCGCTGGCGCCGCACAAGCTGGACAACACGCTGGCCTTCATGTTTGAAAGCCGCTACCGCTTCATTCCCACGGCCTATGCGATAGAGGGCGGAGCACTGGATGCCGGCTACAGCAGTTGCTGGGCCGGGCTCAAAGACCAGTTCAAGGGCTGACGCGCATGAACCAGTCCCTCAACGCCACCCACGACCCTGAGCTGCGCAGCTGGGTCGCATCTGCGAATGACGCGGGAACAGACTTTCCGATCCAGAACCTGCCTTTTGGCACCTACAGCCATGGGCCGGGCGGGGAGCGGAAGATTGGCGTGGCCATTGGCGACCAGGTGCTGGATGTTCGGGCGGCCGGGCTGCTCGATACCGGTGACATGAATGAGTTGATGGCACAAAACCCGGCGACGATCAGTGCGCTGCGAGCGGCGATCTCGCGAGGCCTCGCAGAGGGCAGCTCAAAGCAAGCTGAGTGGAAGAACTTTTTGTCCCCCCAGGATTCGGTCACCCTGCACCTGCCTTGCCGCATCGGCGACTACACCGACTTCTACACCGGCATCCACCACGCCACCACCGTCGGCAAGCTGTTTCGGCCTGACGCACCGCTGCTGCCCAACTACAAGTGGGTTCCCATCGGCTATCACGGCCGCGCGTCGTCCATCGGTGTGAGCGGCCAGGCCTTTCCCCGCCCGATGGGCCAGACCAAAGGCCCGGACGACGCGGCACCTGTGTTGCGTCCCACCCAGCGACTTGACTACGAACTGGAACTCGGCGTGCTGGTGGGGCAGGGCAACGCGCTGGGCGAGCCCATCGCCATGGCTCAGGCTGAAGCACATGCCTTTGGCATGGTGCTGCTGAACGACTGGTCGGCGCGTGACGTGCAAGCCTGGGAATACCAGCCGCTCGGACCGTTCCTGTCCAAGAACTTTGCCAGCACGCTCTCGCCGTGGGTCGTCACGATGGAGGCGCTGGCGCCGTTTCGCGCACCGTTCGTGCGGCCCGAAGGCGACCCGCAGCCATTGCCGTACCTGGACTCGGAAGGCAACCGCCGCCTGGGTGGTATGGATGTGGCGCTGGAAGTGTGGATAGAGACCGAGGCCATGCGGGAAGCTGGCCGGGGCCCCGAGCGCTTGTCGCAATCGAACTTTCGTGACGCCTACTGGACGGTGGCGCAGCTGCTCACGCACCACACCGTCAACGGCTGCAACCTGCAGCCCGGCGATTTGCTGGGCTCGGGCACGCTGTCAGGCCCGGCGCCGGAACAGGCCGGCTCGTTGCTGGAGCTGAGCTCGGGCGGCAAGAATGCGCTGACCCTGGCCAATGGCGAAAAGCGCACCTTCCTGCAGGACGGGGACGCCGTCATCCTGCGTGCAAGCTGCGTGCGCGAAGGCTTCCGGCGGATTGGTTTTGGCGAGTGCCGTGGGCAGGTGCTGCCGGCCAGGGGCCTGTAAGGCACCTTGTGTTGTAGATGCGTTTTGCTATTAAGTTGATAGCTGCTCGCGCTTGTTACATAAGGGCTGTCGGCACTTTTCGTTCTGAAAATGCTGATTTTTAGCATTTCAGGGCCGGTGAATCCCCCAAACAGCTGCTTCGAAGCTCTTTAACCCTGCCGGCAGGTTGTATCCATGTCCCCGCACGTAAGCATTCGGCGGGCAACTGCCAACACTTCGCCCCGCAACGAAGCATCCCGCCGGCCACCTGGGCAAAAATGGCGCTCATGCAGCATCCCGAACACGTCCTCGCGGCACCCAGCCACCCCAACCCCTATCCTTATTACGCCGCGCTGGTGGCCGGCCCACCGCTGGTGTTTGACGCAGCACGCAAGCTCTGGATCGCAGCCAGTGCGGCAGCGGTCAATGCCGTGCTGCGCAACCCGGCGTGCCGCGTACGGCCTGCGGCTGAGCCCGTGCCGCAGGCCATCGTCGGGTCGGCGGCGGGTGAGGTGTTCGGCCACCTGGTTCGCATGAACGACGGCATCCGGCACGACGCACCCAAACTGGCCTTGCAGCGTTTTCTGGCCGCGCTGGATCTGGACCGTGTTGGCGAGCGCACCAGGTTGATTGCGGCGAAGGCCGTGGGTGGCGAACCCTTGCGCGGAGCGGCGTTGTCGGATTGGGCTTTTGACGTGCCTGTGATGGCAGTCGCCGATGCCCTGGGTTTTGCGCAGGCCGAGCTGCCGCGCGTTGCGGGCTGGACGCGCGACTTTGTGGCCTGCCTCTCGCCGCTCAGCACGCCGGAGCAACTGGCTGCGGCGGGTGATGCAGCAGCGGCCTTGCTGGCAAGGTTCTCGGTGCTGGTGCAGGCGGAGGCAAACCCGGACAGCGCCGTTGCCCGTGTCCAGCAGGAAGCTCAGAAGGCGGGCTGGAATGACGCCGCAGCGTTGCTCGCCAACCTGGTCGGCCTGCTGTCGCAGACCTGCGAGGCGACTGCCGGCCTTGTCGGGAACAGCCTGGTGGCCCTGGCCACGCAACCGGGCCTGGCCGAAACCGTGCGTCAGGACCCGGGCAAGTTGCTTCAGATGGCGTACGAGGTCAGCCGCCATGATCCGTCCATTCACAACACGCGCCGTTTTGTGGCAGAGGCAACAGAGGTGGCGGGGGTTTCCCTGAAGGCGGGCGATGCCATCCTGGTGGTTCTGGCGGCCGCCGGCCGTGACCCCTTGTGCAACCCGGAGCCCGAACGGTTTTTGCTGGACCGCGCAAGCCGTGAGGTGCCCGGCTTCGGCAGGGGCGCACACCAGTGCCCGGGGCAGTCGCTGGCCTGCATCATTGCTTCCGCGGCCGTCCAGGCCTTGCTGGATTCAGGCAAGCTGCGGTTGCCGAAACCGGGAGGCTGGCACCACCGGCCCTCCCTGAATGCCCGCATCCCGGTTTTTTCTGATTGAGTACCACGACTGAAAGCGCCACATGATCGCCATCATTTTTGAAGTGCAGCCCGCCGGGGGCAACATGCAAACCTATCTTGATATTGCCGCAGCGCTCAAACCGCAGCTTGAGCAAATCGACGGCTTTATTTCCGTTGAACGGTTTCAAAGCCTGAGCAACCCGGGCAAGCTGCTATCGCTCTCATTCTTCAGGGACGAAGCCGCCGTGATGGAATGGCGCCGCCTTGAGTCCCACCGCAAGGCGCAAAGCCGCGGGCGCGGCGGCGTGTTTGAGAATTACCGCCTGCGTGTGGCCCATGTGCTGCGCGACTATGGCCTGAACGAGCGCGACGAGGCGCCCGCGGACAGCCGTGAGCAGCACGGCTAAATTCAGGCGGGGTGAGGCCTGGCGCGCTTCCAGCGGGGCGGCCACCACCACCAGCTCAGCAGCACCAGCACGCCGAATCCGGTGTAGGCCGTCATGAACACCCAGGCGGGCGCGTCGAAAAAGATCAGTCGCGACAGCCAGTGCTCAATGAAGGAGCCGCCATAACTGGCTTGCCCGGCCTGCAGCCTCAGGGCCTGTTCCCAAATGGTGAGCGGGCAGACCTCTCCCAGCCAGCTTTGCGCCACCACAAAGCCGATCAACGCCAGATGCGTGAGCCTGACCCACGGCGCGCGAACCCAGGCCCAGCCGCGCCAGCCGCCGGCCATGAACAGCAGTTGGCCGAGCACGGCAAAGGCGACGATCGCCACGTGCAGCACCAGAATGGAGTCGGCAAGTAGGGCCGCAGTGAAAGGGCTCATGGGCATGATGGAGTAAGGATGCGGGGTAATTCGTGGCCATTCGTGGTCATGAGGCCACTTTAAACATGCCAATAGCGCATGGACAGGTGTTTGTAGGGCTTAAATGCCGAATAAAGAGGCAAAACTCAGGGTAAACCTTACAATGGAGGGTTACCCAAGAGGGTTACCTCAAGTCCATGAACGCCCCTGTCGACGTCTCCTTTTTTACGCGCGCCGCCAAGCCGCTCACCAGTTACCGCAAGTACTGGGCGGCCCGCTTTGGCACGGCCAAATTTTTGCCCACCAGCCGGGCCGAAATGGACGCGCTCGGCTGGGACAGCTGCGACATCATCATCGTCACGGGCGACGCCTATGTAGACCATCCGAGCTTCGGTATGGCCGTCATTGGCCGCATGCTGGAGGCGCAAGGCTTTCGCGTGGGCATCATCGCCCAGCCTGACTGGCAAAGCGCCGACCCATTCCGCGTGCTGGGCAAGCCCAACCTGTTCTTCGGCGTGACCGCCGGCAACATGGACTCGATGATCAACCGCTACACGGCTGACCACAAGATTCGCAGCGACGACGCCTACACCCCCGGCGATGTGGGCGGCAAACGCCCCGACCGCGCGGCCCTGGTGTATTCGCAGCGCTGCCGCGAAGCCTACAAAGACGTGCCCATCATCCTGGGCGGCATTGAAGGCTCGCTGCGCCGCATCGCGCATTACGACTACTGGTCCGACAAAGTGCGCCGCAGCGTGGTGGTCGACGCCAAGTGTGACCTGCTGCTGTACGGCAATGCCGAACGCGCGATTGTTGAAATTGCCCACCGCCTGGCGGCCAAGGAGCCTGTGGCCAACATCACCGACGTGCGCGGTACGGCCTTCATCCGCCGCAGCGGCGATGAAACCGCCAACGGCTGGTTTGAAATCGATTCCACCAGCGTTGACGCACCCGGCCGCGTCGAAGCGCACGTCAACCCGTATTTGATGATTTCCGACCAGGCGCGGGAGCAGGGCGCTACCTGCGCGCGCGAAGAGGAAGCCACCGAAGTGGCGGTGGAGGCTGAAGCAAAAGGCTCGCCTGTGCTCGCCAAGGCCGTCAAGCCCGCCGCCGCGGCCAACCCGGCCATCAAGCCGCTGACTTTCGTGGCCAACCCCAACCTGCCGTCCACAGTGCACACCGCGCAAGGCAAGATCAAGGTTCCGCCGCGCGACCGCTCCGTGATCCGCTTGCCGTCTTACGAGCAGGTCAAGAGCGACGCAGTGCTGTACGCCCACGCCAACCGCGTGCTGCACCTCGAAACCAATCCCGGCAACGCCCGCGCCCTGGTGCAGGCCCACGGCGAGGGCGCCACGGCGCGCGACGTGTGGATCACGCCGCCGCCCATCCCGCTGACCACGGCCGAGATGGACTACGTCTTCGACTTGCCCTACGCGCGCTCACCGCACCCGCGCTACGCCGACGAAAACGGCGGCCATGACGGCGCCACCAAGATCCCGGCTTGGGAGATGATCCGCTTCAGCGTGAACATCATGCGCGGCTGCTTCGGCGGCTGCACCTTCTGCTCCATCACCGAGCACGAAGGCCGCATCATCCAGAGCCGCTCTGAAGATTCGGTGATCCGTGAGATCGAGGCCATCCGGGACACCGTCAAGGGCTTTACCGGCGCGATCTCCGACCTGGGCGGGCCGACTGCCAACATGTACCGCATCGGCTGCAAGTCGCCCGAAATCGAGGCTGCCTGCCGCAAGCCAAGCTGCGTGTACCCGGGCATCTGCTCCAACCTCAACACCGACCACAACCCGCTCATCAAGATGTACCGCCGCGCGCGGGCCTTGAAGGGCGTGAAGAAGATTCTCATCAGCTCGGGCCTGCGCTACGACCTGGCCGTGCAAAGCCCCGAGTACGTGAAGGAGCTCGTCAGCCATCACGTGGGCGGCTACCTCAAGATCGCGCCCGAGCACACCGAGCAGGGCCCGCTCACCAAGATGATGAAGCCCGGCATCGGCAGCTATGACAAGTTCAAGCAGATGTTCGACAAGTATTCGCTGGAAGCCGGCAAGAAGCAGTTCCTGATTCCGTACTTCATCGCCGCCCACCCGGGCACCAGCGACGAAGACATGATGAACCTGGCGGTCTGGCTCAAGAAAAACGGCTTCCGCGCCGACCAGGTGCAGACGTTTTACCCAAGCCCGATGGCCACGGCCACGACGATGTACCACACCAACAAGAACCCGCTGCGCAAGATCACGCGCGACAGCGAGACGGTGGACATCGTGCGCGGCGAGCGCCGCCGCCGGCTGCACAAGGCCTTTTTGCGCTACCACGACCCGAACAACTGGCCGGTGCTGCGCGAAGCGCTCAAGGCCATGGGCCGGGCGGATCTGATCGGTAACGGCAAGCACCACCTGATTCCGACCTTCCAGCCGATGACCGACGGCAGCTACACCAGCGCGCGGCGCAAGAACTCGACCGGCACTGCCGCCACGGTGAAAGCTTCGCCGGTGGTCAAGGGGCGCCTCTTGACGCGCCACACCGGCCTGCCGCCGCTGGCGCAGGGCGCCGGTGGCAAGCCCGGTGGCCGCAAGGGCCGCTAGGCGCTGCCAACGCAGGCATTTCGAGGTAAAAAGGCTCCGATGGAGCCTTTTTTATGACGAAATTGGCTTCTGACCCAATAGGAACATGCGCGAGCAGCTATCGAATTGATAGCCCCGGAATGCGCGAATTAGTAGCCCGGCAGCTCCGGCATGCCCGGCTAAGCTTGGCCGGTTCTTCATGCGAACGATATTCCAGCAAATATTTCAACAATATTTTCCCCAACGTGAATCCTTTTGCCCGCATGACCTCTCCTTGCAGCGATGCCGCGGTTTTGACGGCAGCTAAAGGAAAGTTCATGTTCTATCGCAAAAATGTGGGGCCCAAAGAGCGGTGGGCGCGTGGTGTGTCCGGCGCCTTGATGGTCGTTTGCGGCCTGCTGGTGCTGGGTGTGACGCCGCTTGGTTTGCTCGCGGCCTGCGCCGGCGTGGTCGCAGTGCTGACAGGGCTGTTGGGTTTTTGCCCGGCTTGCGCCATGGTGGGCCGCAAGCTGGAAAAGCCGGGCCCTTGGTGATGGCCATTGAAACGGCGCTTTTTGCCGCAGCGCAGGCCGGTGACCCGGCCGCGCTGGCTTCGCTGCTGCGGCAGCTGCAGCCCGATGCCCGCCGTTACGCCCGCTACCAATGCCACCGCGGCTCGGCCATCGAAGACGTGGTGCAGGAGGCGCTCATCATCATCTACCGCCGCGTCGGCACCGTGCGCGACGCCGCAGCCCTGGGCGGCTGGATGTTCAAGATCATCGCGCGGCTGTGCATGCTGCCGGCGCTTGCGCTGATGCGCGGCACCCAGGCGCTTACCGACTACGACAAGGACCAGTACTTTGCGCAGATGCCGCAGGACGAACTGCGCATCGACCTGGTCCGTGCGCTGGAGTCCCTGCCGCTGATGTACCGCGAGGTGGTTTTGCTGCGCGACATGGAGCAGCTCACCATCACCGAAATAGCGCAGCGCCTGCAGCTCACCCGCGAAGCCACCAAAAGCCGCATTCACCGGGCGCGTGCGATGGTGCGTGAATACCTGCGGCCTGATGGAGCTGTCCGCGTGAAGACCGGTGCATGACGCCGCTTCACCGTCATGGATTCCTTGCGATCAGCAGGAGAGGGTAGTTATGGCCGCATGTGATGGGGTTCTCTGGCAAGATAAGTGGAGGCAAGCCGCCAGGCCTCAGACCTTCCACTGGCCCTGGCTTCATTCACACCTTCTGGAGACACCATGGACATTGCCCGCAAAGCACTTGCCGCTTTCACCATGGCCGCCGTGCTGGCCTGCGCATGGCTGGCGCCGCTGGATGCCCCCGCCATGCGGCAGGTGGATGCCGGCCTGAAAAGGGCGCTGCTGAGTTTTGCCACGGCCAGGCTGCTCAACGGCGTGATTTCGGTGGCGCAGGGGACCGAAGCTTCGGTGCAGCCTTTCGGCGTGGGTGTCACGTTTGCGCCGGGGCAAATCCTGGATCCGGTCAACGACCTGGTGGAGCAGTTTTCGCATTTGATGCTGGCGGCCAGTGTCGCGTTCGGCGTTCAAAAAGCCTTGATCAGCATCGGCAGCTACTGGCCGGTATCGCTGGCGCTGAGTGCCACGGTGCTGGGCTGGTGGTGGTGTTACCTGCGCAGGCCGCACGTGCCTTTGTGGCTGTCAAGGCTGCTGGTGATCCTGCTGATGCTGCGCTTTGCGGTTCCGGTGGTCACGCTGGGCACCGACATACTGTGGCAAAAATTCCTCGCGGCCGACTACGCCGCCAGCCAGCAATTGATCGACAGCGCCACCGGCAAGGCCAGCCAGCTCAATTCGCCGGCTGCCGCAGCACCCGACAACCGCGGCCTGGTGGACAGCCTGAAAGACTGGCTGGCAAAAAACGGCGATGTGACAAAACACTTCGAGAACCTTAAGCGGGCGGCCGAGCAGGCCACCGAACACATCGTCCGGCTCATTGTGATTTTTGTGCTGCAGACGCTGGTGATCCCCTTGCTGCTGTTGTGGGCCCTGTACGGTTTCGTCAGGCAGGTGTTGCTGGGGCAGCGCTGGCAAAGGCGGCCGGCAGCCTCCACCCTATGTTGATGCGCGAGGGTACCGGCGCATCCGGTTCGTGCATCAAATCGGCCGTTTGATCAATAAGGACAAGCGCAAGAAGCTCCTAATTTGATAGCGAATGCAGTGGGATGTCCTGGTCCTGCGCCAGCTTGTCCAGCTCCTTGCGCGTCTTGCCCAGAAGCCAGGCCTCAATAGCCGCATGCATGGCGGGCGCAAACATGGCCTTCATGCTGGAGGCCGCCATACCAGCCGCCGCGCACAGGCTCGCGGCAAAGTGCGGCTCCAGCGCGGCGAGTGCCACGCGCCCGTCCTTGCAGCGGTAAACGCGGTAGCCCGCATGTCCGCCGCCCACTGCCGCGCCGGGCTGGGTCAGTCCCCAGGCGCGGGGCAGGGCCAGGTAAGCCGCTGCGCCGGAAAGGGCCACTTCCAGAAAAACACCTTTGCCCTTCGCCCGCTGGTGCATCACGGCCTGCAGCACGGCTGCGCCGGCCATCAGTGAGCCGCCCATGTCGGCGTACAGCGTGGCGGGCAGGTCCACACCGGTGATCAGGTCGTTCTGCGCGAGGTAGGTGAGGTCGTGGCCCGGCTCGTCAGCCCGTTCCCCCGGACTGCCGACGATGGCGACCTGGCTCAGGTGCGGGTGCTGTTTGTGCAGTGCTTTCCATGTCAGCCCCAGCTTGGCCAGCGCCGCCGGCCTGAACGACGTGAGCAGCACATCGGTTTGGGCCAGTTCGCGGTGCAGCAGTGTCTGGCCGCGTTCGGTTTTCAGGTCGGCTGTGGCGATGCGCACACCCGCATGCAGGGTTGCATAGGCGGTGGGGTTGTAGAGCTTCATCGGGTCACCCGATGCGCCGGCCGGCGCGCCTTCGTGCGGCGGAGGTTCCAGCTTCATGCAGCGGGCGCCCATCTCGCGGCAGCGCATCAGGGCGGCCGGGCCCGGCAGGTTGAGCGCCAGGCTCAGCACGCGCACGCCCTTGAGTGACTGCATCGGCTGGAGCGCTTTGGCGGGGTTGGGTTTGGAGGGTGAGGGCGGCATGGAGGTCACTGTGAACGGGTGGGGGCCGCAAAGCGTCGGGCACCGGGCGGTTGTGGGGTCAATTTACCTCAAACCCTTGAGTGGCGGCTTCACAGGTGTCATTGCCGGTTGGTTGGAGGGGAAGAAAATTTCTGTTTTATGACTATTAATTATTGTTTAACAGTAATTAATCTGAGACACTGGAAGCCTTTAAACAAGGCAAAGAGGTGCTCCCTTGAAAAATACGGCAACTCCCATGGCCCCCGCCGGGCCGGATGTTCAGGGTATTAGCAGCGTGCTGGCCTGGGCTTGTGCCTTGCTGGCGGTGGCATTGCCGCTGGCGGTGGCTTACCACCTGCTCAGTACGCCCGTTGAAAGCCTGTTGTTGCGCGCCGGGGTTGTGTTGTCGGCATCGCAGGCTGCGGCGCTTGACGTCACGCTGGCCCAGAAAAGCTTTGCTGCCTTGTTGGGCGTGCTGCCGGTGTGCTGCGCGTCGTACGGGCTGGTGTGTGCCATGCGCTGCTTCTCCGGCTTTTCGCAGGCCGAATATTTCAGTGTGCGCACTGTCAAATACCTGCGCGGTTTTGCCGCCGGTATTTTTGCGTCGGTGGTGGCCAGCGTGGTGTCTTCAACGCTGATCACCCTGGTGCTGACATCCGGCGCACCGGCCGGCCAACGTGCGCTGTCCCTGGGCATGGGCAGCAATGAACTGCTGACGCTGCTGTTTGCCGGCATGGTCTGGCAAATCGCCGCCGTGATGGCGCGGGCAGTGGCACTGGCCGAAGAGAACGCGCAGTTCGTCTGACTCTTTCGCCGATCACAGATCACCGCTTGCCGCATGCCCATCGTTGTCAAGCTCGATGTGATGCTGTCTGAACGCAAGGCCAGGTCCAAAGACCTGGCCGCGTATGTCGGCATCACCGAAGCCAACCTGTCCTTGCTCAAGCAGGGCAAGGTCAAGGGCGTGCGCTTTGACACGCTGATGCGCATTTGCGAATTCCTCGACTGCCAGCCGGGGGACCTGCTGGTTTCCCGGCCGGACGACACCACCTGATCCTGCTTCGGAGCTTCCTCATGAAACGCCTTGCCATCGCCGCGGCCCTGGTCGCCCTGCTCAGCGCCTGCGCTGATATCAACTGGGAACAAACTGCCAAGGAATCCGTCAAGTCGGCTTGCCGGGGTGCGGGCAATTGCAGCATTCCCTGTGACCGCGCCAATCCGGCCACCTTCAATGACCCGCAATGCCTGACGGCCGGCAGGCGGCCATCGCCATAATGGCCTTCATGAAAATCAAACAAAAAATCTCTGCAGCCGGGCGGGCAGCATGAGCGCCAGCGCCGAATTCGTCCGTTATGTGCAGGAGCTACTGGTGCCATTGGGAGACATCCGCGATGGAAAGTTCTTTGGTGGTCATGCGATGAAGCACCGTGGAAAGCAGTTCGCCATGGTCATGGGCAACACCCTGTACTTCCGGGTGGACGACGCCTCGCGGCCGGCATATGAGAAGAAGGGCTCCAAGCCCTTCAGCTACTCAACAAAGAACGGTGTGGTGCAGGTGCGCAAGTACTACGCCGCGCCAGCGGAGCTGCTCGATGACCCGGCGCAGTTGCTGGTATGGGCCCGGCAGGCGATCAGTGCGGCGAGCACGGCCTGACAAAAGGAAAAGGCCCGCAGAAAAAGGCTGCTTAAAGCGGCAGGCCCACGTAGTTTTCAGCCAGCGCCGTTGAAGCGGCCTGCGAATGGATCAAATAATCCAGCTCTGCCTCCTGGAGCTTTTGCCCGAAGCCGCCTGCATCGGGAAACTTGTGCATGAGTGACGTGAACCACCAGGAAAAACGCACAGCCTTCCAGACGCGGCGCAGGCAGGTGTCTGAATAGCTGTTGATACCGGCCTCGCTACCGTCGTAAAACTCTGTCAGCGCGCGTGCCAGGTAACGCACATCGCTGGCCGCCAGGTTCAAACCCTTGGCGCCCGTGGGCGGCACGATGTGGGCCGCGTCGCCTGCCAGGAAGAGGCGGCCGAAGCGCATGGGCTCGGCGACAAAGCTGCGCAGCGGCGCAATGCTTTTTTCAATAGAGGGACCTGTGACCAGGCTTTCCGCCAGCTCGGGCGCCAGGCGGCGGCGCAGTTCGTCCCAGAAGGCGTCGTCGCTCCAGTTCTCCACCTTGTCGTCCAGCGGGCATTGCACGTAGTAGCGGCTGCGGGTGTGGCTGCGCATGCTGCACAGGGCAAAACCGCGCGTGTGGTTGCTGTAGACGAGTTCGTGGGAAACGGGCGGCGTCTCTGACAGCACGCCCAGCCAGCCGAAGGGATAGACGCGCTCAAAGGTCTGCAGCGCATTGGCCGGCACGCTGGCGCGGCTCACGCCGTGAAAACCGTCGCAGCCGGCGATGAAGTCGCATTCCACTTCGTGCGCCACGCCGTGCTGCACATAACGCACCTTGGGGTGTGGCCCGTCAAAGTCATGAAGGCTCACGTTTTCGGCTTCATACGCGGTTGCCAGGCCTGCTGCGGCGCGCGCGTCCATCAGGTCGCGCGTGACTTCGGTCTGGCCGTAGACCATCACCTGTTTGCCGCCGGTCAGCTGCTGCAGGTCAATGCGGTGATGGGTGCCGCCAAAGCCGAGGGCAAAGCCGCCGTGCACGAGCCCTTCCTTGTGCATGCGGCCGCCTACACCGACCTCGTCAAGCAGGTCGGTTGTACCTTGCTCCAGCACGCCTGCGCGTATGCGTCCCAGCACATACTCTTTGCTGCGCTGCTCAATCACGATGGCATGGATGCCGGCCTTATGAAGCAGCTGGCCCAGCAAATGCCCGGCGGGGCCGCCGCCCACGATGGCTACCTGTACGCGCATGGTGTCTCCGTTCAATTTGTCGGGCAATGTGCCCCAAGCGAGAAGGTTATGCGGCTGCGTGCGCCGCGCCCAGCGCGTGGCCGCGGCTTTGCACGATGTCCGGCTCACTTGTGCGATGATCGCGCAATGGTCATCTCAAAAACCGCTTTGAAAACCGGCGCTTTCCCGATCGCCAAGCCCGACATGATTGAAGGCATGGCCAAAGGCATGGCCGTGCTCGAGAGTTTTGACACGCAGCGCCAGCGCCTGAACGCCACGCTGGCGGCGGAACGCGCGGGCATCACGCGGGCGGCCGCGCGCCGCCACCTGCTCACGCTCACACACCTGGGTTACCTGGAAACCGACGGCAGCTATTTCTGGCTGGCTGCCAAGGTGCTGCGCTTTTCAGGCAGCTACCTGGCCACCGCACGCCTGCCGCGCGCTGTTCAACCCGCGCTGAACCGGCTGGCCGCGCAAACGCAGGAGTCGTTTTCCGTCGCAGTGCTGGACGGCGACGAGATTGTCATCATTGGCCGCAGCGGTTTTGAGTGGAAGTCACCGGCAGACAGCGGCAGGGCGACGCCGGCGCGCGTGCTGGCTTACGGCTTGCACCTCGGTGCGCGCCTGCCGGCGCATGCGACTTCCACCGGGCGCGTGCTGCTGGCTGCCAAGACTAAAACCGGGTTCAATGCATGGCTGAAAGCCAGGACCGACACAGGCAACCTGGCGCGGTTGACCCTGCACACGACGACCGATCCGCGCAAACTACGCGCCCTTGTTGACCAGGTGCGGCTTGACGACTACTGCGTGGCCAGTGAAGAGCATGAACTGGGTGTGCACGCCCTGGCCGTGCCGCTGCGTGACATGCAGGGGCACACGGTGGCCGCGCTCAATGTGGTGTCGTCGCCGCAGCGGCTGAGGCCGGAGGCCATGCGGCGCGAATTGCTGCCCTTGCTGCTGGATGCCGCGAGGGAGCTGCGTTCGCTGCTTTAGCTTTTGGGTGGCGAAGGGCGCACGGCCAGCGCGACGCCGCCCAGAATGGCCGTGCAACTAGCGGCGAGCGTCCAGCCCAGCGGCTCTCCAAGAAAGACGATGCCGCCCAGTGCGGTAATGGCCGGCACTGAAAGTTGTACCGAGGCCGCCGTAGTGGCGGGAAGCCGCCTCACCGCCGCGTACCAGATGATGTAGCCCATCCCGGAAGTGATCGCACCAGAGGTCACCGCATACGCCGCCCCGCGCATGTCCCAGATCAGTTGCGGGAACATCAAACAGGCCAACAACAGTGCCAGTGGTGTGGCGCGCAGGAAGTTTCCTGCGGTGGCCTGCGTCGCATCACCGGCGTGTTTTCCGCGCAGCGAATACACCGCCCATGCCATGCCGGCCAGCAACATCAGCAAGGCCGATGGCAAGCTTGGTGCGGCGGCGCCGGGCAGCAACAGCGCGATGAGGCCCGCCACGGCAATTACCAGGCCGGCGCTTTGCCTGGCGTCCAGCCGTTCGCCGCGGGCCAGCCCGGTGCCCAGCATCGTGAGTTGCACCGAGCCGAACAGCAGCAGCGCGCCCGTGGCTGCCGGCAGGCTGACGTAGGCCAGCGAGAATGCGGCAGCGTACACGAACAGCGCACCGGCCGACGGCCAGTTGCCGGTCGCCGTGACACCACGCCGCCACATGAAAAGCCAGAGCACCAGCGCACCTGAAGCGATGCGAAGGGCTGTAAAGCTGGCCGCGTCAATCGGTGTGCTGCGCAGTGCGAGGCGGCACAGGAGCGAGTTGCCCGCAAAGGCGAGCATGGCCAGCACGGTGAGGCCCAGCGTTGAGGTGGCCGGTGATACTTTCATGGTGACCGCTCCCGGGCGAACTGTGCGTTCAGGCCGACGCCGCGTTGCGTGCGCCCGTCGGCGCCCTGCGCTTGGGCTTGCCAACTTTTGCCAGCCGGCCGCAGCGGCGGCTAGGGACTGACGGAAAAGCGCTTGGACATTTCTGGGCGGCCAAAGTTTCAGTCATGCCAGGATGGTGACTCCCGGCTCATACGCCAAGGTATTGCGCCAGCAGTTCGGGTTTGGCGTGCAGCTCGGCCGAGCTGCCTTCAAATACCACCTGGCCCTTGACCAGGATGACATTGCGGTCGGTAATCTGGGTGACGTGTTTCCAGTTCTTGTCGACGATCACGCTGCTGATGCCGGTCTCTCGGATCAGGCCGCAGATGCGCCAGATGTCCCGCGCAATCAGCGGCGCCAGGCCTTCGGTGGCTTCGTCGAGGATCAGCACGTCGGGATTGGTCATCAGTGCGCGGCCGATCGTCAGCATTTGCTGTTCGCCACCGGAAAGCTGCTGCCCGCCGTGGTTCAGGCGTTCTTTCAGGCGCGGAAAGGTCTCCAGCACGCGCTCGTAGGTCCAGTCGTTTCTGCGGCCCACGCCGTCTGCGGCGCTTCCTGGTCTGCCGGCGCGCGCCGCCATCTTGAGGTTTTCGGTCACGCTGAGGTTGCCGAAGATGCCGCGGCCTTCGGGCACATAGGCGATGCCGAGGCGGGCGATTTCGTAGGGCGGGGCGCCCGTCATGGGCCTGCCGTTGATGGCGACCGAGCCCGAGCGTGGCTTGACGAGGCCCATGATGCTTTTGAGCAGCGTGCTCTTGCCCATGCCGTTGCGGCCCATGAGGCCTATGGTCTCGCCGCGCGCGACGTGAAAGTCTATGCCGCGCAGTACGTGGCTGGCGCCGTAATAGGTGTGAATGTCCTGGGCGCCGATCAGGATGTCGATCTGTTTCTCAACCATGCTCATAAGGTCTCCAGGCGGGGCCGCAGCGCCGGGCCGCCCCAAGCAAGGCCAGCCCCTGGTGAAGTGAAAGGGGCAGCGCGCCGCAGGCTCGAAGTGAAAAGCGTGGGGGCCATATTCTCAGTGCTCCTCGCCTAAATACGCTGCCTGCACGCCTGCGTCGGCACGGATTTGCGCGGGCGTGCCGCTGGCGATCACCTGCCCGTTGACCATCACGGTGAGCTTGTCGGCCAGCGCGAACACCGCGTCCATGTCGTGCTCGACTAGCAGGATGCCGTGGTTTTTCTTGATGGCCTGCAGCAGGGCGACCATGCGCTCGGCTTCGGCCACACCCATGCCGGCCAGCGGCTCGTCGAGCAGCAGCACCTGCGGCTCGGTGGCCAGGGTCATGGCGATTTCGAGTTGACGCTGCTCACCGTGGCTGATAGTGCCGGCGATGCTGTGCTTGCGGTGTTGCAGGCCAGCCAGTTCCAGCGCTTCTTCGGCGCGGGTGTTGACTGCCGCGAAGTTCGTGGCACGCTTGAGCCAGTGCGCGGCATGCGGCGCACGCGACTGTGACGCCAGCCGCACGTTTTCCCAGACGCTGAAGGGCAGGAAGATATTGGTCTTCTGGTAGCTGCGCCCCAGTCCCTTGCCCGAGATTTTTTCGGGTGTCCAGCCAGTGATGTCATGCCCGCCCAGCGTGACCGTACCCGAGGTCGGCGGCAAGTCGCCAGAGAGCAGGTTGGTCAGCGTGGATTTGCCGGCACCGTTGGGGCCGATGACGGCGTGAATGTGGTTGCGCCAGAGATCGACCGATACGTCGTTGACGGCAGCCAACCCGCCGAAGCGTTTTGTCAGGTTCTTTGCACTGAGGAGGACTTCACTCATGGCCAGCCTCCGCCTTATTCTTGCGCTGGGTGAATTTTTCGACCAAGCCCAGGATGCCGCGCGGCGCAAACGTGACCAGCAGCACGATAAAGAGGCCCATCCACAGCTGCCAGTGCTTGCCCAGGTTGACGCTGCCGATTTGCGGCAGGTCCTTGAAGACGTGCAGCAAATACTCAAAGGCGAACGCGCCAACGATGGCACCGGCAAAATTGCCCATGCCGCCCAAAATGACCATCATGATCGCGTGCGCGCTCATGTGAAAGCCCATGAGCTCGGGGTTGATGTAGCCCGTTTGCGCACCCCACAGGTAACCCGCCAGACCCGCCAGCGCGCCGGCCAGCGTGAAGGCGGAGAGCTTGTAGCCGAAGGTGCCGAAGCCCATGGCGCGCATGCGGTGCTCGTTGACGCGTATGCCGGCCAGCGTGCGGCCAAACGGGCTCCAGAGCAGGCGGCGCAAGAAGGCGTAAACCAGCAGCACGGCCGCGAGCGTGAAGTAGTAGAGCGTGACCTTCTTGTCGAGGTCGAAGGGCACCCAGCCGAAGATGGCTGCGCTCGGCTTGAAGTTGACGTACAGCCCGTCAGAGCCGCCCAGCGCCTTGTTGTCGAAGAAGAGGTAGAACACCATTTGCGCGAAGGCCATGGTGACCATGATGAAGTAGATGCCGTGCGTGCGCACTACAAAGAAACCGATGATGAGGGCGGCCAGGCCAGAGGCCGCCACGGCCACAGGCAAGGTCCACCACAGGCTGACAGGCTCGCCGGCGGGTGTTAAAAAGGCCAGCGCATAGCCGGCCAGGCCGAAGTAAGCCGCGTGGCCCAGCGACACCAGACCGGTCACGCCCTGCAGCAGGTCCAGGCTCATGGCAAAGATCGCCATGATCATCATGCGCGTGACCATCTGGGTGTAGAAGTCGGTGCCGACGAAGGGGAAGGCGACCAGCGCGATCAGACCCAGGCCCAGCGCCACCTGCACGCCGCGCGGCAGGATTTCGAGATTTGCTTTGGCAGAGCTCATTGCTTGAACAGACCTTCAGGTTTCCAGAGCAGCACGCCTGCCATCAACATATACACCAGCATGCCCGCCATCGAAGGCAGGAGCACTTTGCCAAAGGTATCGACCAGGCCGACCAGCAAGGCGGAAATCAGCGCACCGCGCACCGAGCCGATGCCGCCAATGACCACCACCACAAAACACATGATGAGGACTTGCGAGCCCATGTTGGGATAGACGCTGGCCACGGGCGCGGCGATCATGCCGGCCACTGCGGCCAAGCCCACGCCCAACGCGAACACCACGGCGTGGATCAGCTTGATGTTGATGCCCAGCGATTCGGCCATGTCGCGGTTAAAGGCGCCGGCGCGTATCTTCATGCCCAGGCGGGTTTTGGAGATCATGAAATGAAGGCCCAGTGCCAGCGCGATGCACACGCCTGACATGAAGAGGCGGTAGACCGGGTAGGAGAGGTTGTCGGTGAGCGGGATCGAGGCGCCCAGCAGGTCGGGAATCGTGACGCCATGGACATCGTCGCCCCAGAGGATGGAGCGCACTTCTTCAAAGATATAGATCAGGCCGAAGGTCAGTAACACCTGGTCCAGGTGGTCGCGCTGGTAGAAATGGCGAAACAGCAACCACTCCAAAGCCAGCCCGAAGACGACCGACAGCACCGCGCCCAGCAGGATGGCCAGCGTGAGGCTTCCTGTCAGCGTGCTGAGCGACCAGGCCAGGTAGGCGCCCAGCATGTAGAAGCTGCCATGAGCCAGGTTGACCACACCCATGATGCCGAAAATCAGCGTGAGGCCGGCGGCCAGCATGAACAGCAGCAGGCCGTACTGGACGCTGTTGAGCAACTGAATGAGGAAGTTGGCTAGATCCATGTGCGCTCTAAAAATTCGGAGACTGTGAATTGACGGCAATGCCAGCCAGCAGGGGCCGCGGAACCGGCTTCGCCGGGCCGCAGGCGCAGCGCCCCCTCGGGGGGCAGAGAGCTACACAAAGTGAGCGAACGTGGGGGCTCATGTATGTCGGCGAGTGAATAGGAGCAGGCTGCCCATCAGGGTAAAGAGGCCACCCGAAACGCGGTTAAACCAGCGCACGGCCCGGCTGGATCTCAGCAGCGGTGCGATGCGCGCCACGCCCAAGGCGCAGCCGGTCAGCACGGTGAACTCAAACGCCATGAAGGTGAGGGCGAGGATGGCGAACTGCGGCACAAAGGGCGCGGCCGGATTCAAAAATTGCGGGAAGAACGCGGCAAAGAACAGGACCGCTTTGGGGTTGCTGGCGCCGACCAGGAAGCCGCGCAGGAAAAACGAACGGCGCTGGGCTGGTGCTTCACCTGCGGCAGGATCAAAGACAGCCGCTTCACTGCGGAAGGTCTTGATCCCCAACCAGATCAGATATGCAGCGCCAATCACCTTGGCTACGGTAAAGGCGGTTTCAGACGCCGCCAGCAACGCGCCTAGTCCCATGGCCGACAGCAGCATCACACACAGCACCGCGCTGACGCTTCCAGCCACCGAAGTCATGGCCTTGCGCGGACCATGGTTGAGCGCATTCGTCATGCACATCAGCATGGTCGGGCCGGGTGTGAGGATCAGCAGGGCGACTGCTGCGACGTAGAGGAGGTAGGTAGTGAGCGTCATGGTGAGGATGCTACAAGACAGAAAGCACACCTCATACCAGTTTTACCTAAGAATGAGGCGGGGCGGCCCATGTGACTTCATACCAGCATGAGCCGCGGGACTGGCTTTGCCAGACCGCAGGCGGGCGGCCCCCTCGGGGGGCAGGGAGCTACACGAAGTGAGCGACCGTGGGGGCCACGTCTTCAGGCCATCTTGCAGCCGGCGCCCGAGTCGGCCAGCGCCTTGGCTGCCACACCAATCACCTTGTTTTCCTTGTTCTCGACCACGCGCAGGTACATGTCCTGCACAGGGTTGTGCGACGGGCTCATGGTCCACTTGCCGCGCGGGCTGTCGATGACGGCGCCTTCCAGGGCTTTGTAGAGGGCCGGCTTGCTGCTCAGGTCGCCCTTCACCGCGTTGGCGCCCTGAATCAGCAGCAGGCCGGTGTCGTAGCCCTGCACGGCGTAGACGTCGGGCTGCAGTCGGAAGGTCTTGGCGTAGCTCAGGCGGAACTGGCCATTGCGCTGCGTCGGTAGCGAGTCGCTGTAGTGCATGGTCGTGATGATGCCGTTGGCAGCGGGGCCGGCGGCCTCGAGCACGCCTTCTGTCAGGAAGCCGGAGCCGTACAGGGGAATTTTTTCCTTCAGGCCCGAGGCGGCGTAGTCCTTGATGAATTTGGCCGCGCCGCCGCCGGCGAAGAAGCAGGCCACGGCGTCAGGCTTGAGCGCGGCGATTTCGGTCAGCAAGGCCTGGAATTCGACCTGCGGGAAGGGCAGGCCGAGCTCCTTGACGATGGTGCCGCCCGCAGCGGTATAGCTTTCCTTGAAGCCTTCAAAGGCCTCGTCGCCTGCGGCATATTTCCAGGTGATCCACACAGCCTTTTTGTGGCCGCGGTCAACCATGGCCTTGCCCAGCGCGCGCGTGGGCTGCGAGTTGGTGAAAGACGTGCGAAACACATTGGGCGCGCACAGGCTGCGCGTGGCGGCGTGCACGCCGGCGTTGGGGATCAGGCTCAGCACGCCGGAGTCGCGGGCGACTTTCTGGATGCCCATCTGCACGCCCGAGTGCACCGTGCCGACGAGCACGTCGACCTTGTCGCGCTGCACCAGTTTGTTGGCGTTTTCAATGCCTTTGGAAGGTTCGGACTCGTCGTCGACCTTGAAGTATTCGATCTCGCGGCCGCCGAGTTTGCCGCCTTGTTCGTTGATGGCCATGCGAAAGCCGTTTTCAATGGCGACGCCGAGCTGGGCGAAGGTGCCGGTATAGGGCAGCATGAAACCCACACGCACCTTGGCGGACTGCGCACGCACGATTTCGGGCAGCAAAAGGCCGGTGGAAGCGGCACCGATAACGGCAGCACTGCGGGTCAATACAAGTCGGCGTGAAGTCATGGAATAGCTCCTGGTTGAGACTGAAGACAGTGAGACGAATAGTAAGCGTGCGTTGTGTATGCAGCCCTAGTGTAAAACCCGAGATTGAAGATTAAATTGTTTACACCTAAAGCAATAGCCGTGCCCGATTTGCGCATTTTTTCGGCCCGCCGGCGCAGGGTATTTTCCGGCTGCCTGCTTCCCGGGGTTTTCCATGTCAGTGCGGCTGGCGCAGCTTGAAGCGCTGGATCTTGCCGGTGGCCGTCTTGGGCAGTTCGCTCACAAATTCAATCCAGCGCGGGTATTTGTAGGGTGCAAGCTGCAGCTTCACATGGGCCTTGAGTTCGTCCACGGTGGCGGCCTGCCCGGCCTTGAGCACCACATAGGCCTTGGGCTTGATGAGTTCGTCAGCGTCGGCCACGCCGATCACCGCCACTTCCAGTACGGCGGGGTGCGTCATCAGGCAGGCTTCGACTTCAAACGGCGAGACGTAAATGCCGCCGACCTTGAGCATGTCGTCGCTGCGCCCGCCGTAGGTGTAGTAGCCGTCAGCGTCGCGGGTGTATTTGTCGCCGCTCTTGGTCCATTCGCCGGCAAAGGTGGCTTTGGTCTTGGTGCGGTTGTTCCAGTACATGATGGCCGCGCTGGGCCCGCTGATCTGCAGCTCTCCGATTTCCCCGTCGGCGCATTCACGCCCGTCGTCGCCGATGATGCGCAGCCCGTAACCCGGCACGGCCTGGCCGGTTGTGCCGTAGCGCACCTGGCCGGGACGATTGCTTAAAAAGATGTGCAGCATCTCGGTGGAGCCGATGCCATCCAGGATTTCGCAGCCGTATTGCGCGGTCCATTTTTTTCCGATTTCAGCGGGCAGGGCTTCCCCGGCGCTGGTGCACACGCGCAGGCGCAACTCGGACTTCGCCGGCCGGGCCGGATCGGCCAGCAGGGCCGCATACAAGGTGGGCACACCATAAAAAATCGTGGGCTGGTATTTTTTGAGCAATGCAAACACGTCAGCAGGCGTGGGCCGCGCGGGCAGCAACACCGTGGTGGCACCCACACTCATGGGAAAAGTCAGTGCGTTGCCCAGGCCGTAGGCAAAAAAGAGCTTGGCAGCGGAATACACCACGTCGTCTTCCCGGATGCCAAGCACGCCGCGGCCATACAGCTCGGCCGTCTGGATCAGGTGGCTGTGCAGGTGTACGGTGCCTTTGGGTGCACCGGTCGAGCCGCTGGAGTAAAGCCAGAAGCAGACCCCATCGGCGCAGGTGTCTGCTATGGTTTTGGTAGCTTCTTGCGCACGCAGGACGCCACTCAGCGTGGGATATCGCGGGGATTCTTCAATGCCGGCGACGATCACGGTTTTTAGCGTGTCCATTTTTTTGAGCAGTGGCTCAAAGGCCGGGAGCAGGGCACTGGAGACGATAAGGCCCTGTGCCCGCGAGTCGCGCAGCATGAACTCGAAGTCGGGAGGTGTGAGCAGGGTGTTGGCCGCCACGGGCACCGCACCCGCAAGAATGCAGCCGAGGAAAGCGACGGGCCACTGCGGCGTGTCCAGCATGGCCAGCAGCACGCGGCTTTCAGGGGCCACCCCCTGGGCACGCAAGGCGTTGGCAAAACGGTGGGCCTGGTCGATGAGTTCGCCGTAAGTCAGCGCCTCGCCGGTGGTGGCATCGATGAAGGCGACCTTGCCCGCACGGCCGGCATTGCGCTGCAGCAGGTCGTGCGCGGCGTTGTAATTGCGCGGAATGGTTACCCGTGGCGGGCTTGCCGAATGGTCTGCGCTGCTTGCTTGCATGCTTGTCTCCAGATTGCTCTTGCTATTATTTTGGTAGCTGCTTGCGCATGCACATCAAGCGCTACGGGCCGATTTCTTATAAATTCATGATGCAGATCAAGCGGTGGCCGGGCTTGCTCCCAGCGTCTGCAGTGCGCCGGTGAGCCACTGGCGGCACCACTCAGTGCCTTCTGTTTCGGGCATGGTTCCGCTGCTGGCGTCGTGGCACCAGATATCGCCGATGCGCTGGGCGCCCAGGTCGGTCAGGCGTTCGTCGAACTTCTTGCCGCCGAAGCAGAAGGTCTGCATATAGGTACGGTCGCCGAGCGCGATAACGCCGTAGCGCACATGCCCCAGGAATTGTGGGTTGGCGCTCAATGATTCGTAGAGGGCACGGGCGTTGTCGGGTACATCACCAGAGCCGTAGGTAGAACTGCAGATGAGATAAAGTGCATCTTCCGCCTTCGAAGCATCAAAGACGCTGATGTCCAGGTTGTCCATCAGTTCGACTTCAATGTCGCTCACGAGGTCGGCGCAATCCATCTGTATGGCCTGTGCCACATAGTCGGCGGTACTGGTCATGGTACCTACAAGGATTTTGAGTTTCATCAAGAAGTCTCCAAATAAAAGATGCACTAAACTGCTTGACATCAATTTAACCTGAAGTATACTGCAATTTAGACGAAATGCAACTGGCAAAGCCCTGAAAGGGCGACTTTTTACACAGGTGCTTCTTGGAAATCATGTCCGAACAGGAATCGAAAGCCACGCTCAGTGAACTGGGCGCCCGCGTTCGTGCGTGGCGCGCGCGCCGGGGCATGACGCGCAAACAGCTGGCGTCGGACTCTGGCCTGAGCGAACGCTTTCTGGCCGATGTGGAAACCGGCAAGGGCAACGTTTCGATCAATTCCCTGGAAGCCGCGGCCCGCGCGCTGAACATCTCTATCCTTGAGCTGCTGCAGGACGCGCCGCGGCCGGCTTTGGCCCGTGTGCAGGGCTTGTTGACGCGGCTGGATGATTCGCAACTGGACCAGGCCTACAGCCTGCTCGGCAGCACCTTCGGCCTCAGCGACTCATTGGGCCGCGAGCAGCGGGTCGCGCTGATCGGCCTGCGTGGCGCCGGCAAGTCCACCTTGGGCAGCCAGCTGGCGGCCGAGCGTGGCGTGCCTTTTATCGAGCTGGACCGCGAGATTGAACGCGAAGCCGGTACCAGCATGAACGAAATTTTGCTGCTGCATGGGCAGGCCGGCTACCGGCGCTATGAGCGCCGCGCGCTGTTCCGCATCGCCGAAGACCACCCGGATGGCGTTGTCATGACCACGGGCGGCAGCATCGTGAGCGAGCGCGAAACCTTCGATTTGCTGCAAAGCCGTTTTTACTGCGTCTGGCTCAAAGCCAGCCCCGAAGAACACATGGCCCGCGTGGTGGCCCAGGGCGACATGCGGCCTTTCGACACGACCCGCGGCGCGACCGACGAGGCGATGGAAGACATCCGCCGCATCCTTTCGAGCCGCGAAGCGCTCTATGCCCGCGCCGACGCCGTGGTTGATACCGCTGCGCGCACACTGAAACAAAGCCTCAAAGACCTGGAACGCGCCGTTCCCAAAACAACCGTCCGCGACACCGTCGAACGGGCATAACCGGAGACACCCCATGAACGCCATGACAGAACCGCTTTTATTCAAACAGGTCATCGAAGGCCAGGAGCGCGAGCTCGTGAGTTTCTCCACCCACCCCAGCAAATACCAGCACTGGACGCTGAGCGTGGAGGGTGACGTCGCGCGTCTGAAGCTGGACATCAACGAAGACGGCGGCATCAAGCCCGGCTACAAGCTCAAGCTCAACAGCTATGACCTCGGCGTGGACATCGAACTGCACGACGCGATCAACCGTGTGCGCTTTGAGCACCCGGCCGTCAAGGTGGTGGTGTTCGAGTCGGGCAAGGAAAAGATCTGGTGCTCGGGCGCCAACATCTACATGCTGGGCCTGTCGACGCACGGCTGGAAGGTCAACTTCTGCAAATTCACCAACGAAACCCGCAACGGCCTGGAAGACTCCTCGCGCCATGACGGCCTCAAGGCGATTGCCTCCGTGACCGGCGCGTGTGCCGGCGGCGGCTACGAGCTGGCCCTGGCCTGTGACCGTATCATCATGGTGGACGACCGTTCTTCCACCGTCAGCCTGCCTGAAGTGCCCTTGCTGGGTGTGTTGCCCGGCACTGGCGGCCTGACCCGCGTGACCGACAAGCGCAAGGTGCGCCGCGATCTGGCAGACATCTTCTGCACCACCAGCGAAGGCGTGCGCGCCGACCGCGCCAAGGACTGGAAACTGATCGACGCCCACGCCAAGCCGCAGCAGTTTGGCGATCTGCTTGCTACAGAAATTGAAGCACTTCGCGCACAGTCTACAAGGGCTGCAGCCTCAAAAGGCATTGAACTCACACCGCTGAAGGCCGTCATTGATGATGCCGGCTACCGATACAGCCTCGTTGATGCGCAGGTCGACCGTGAAAAGCGCATTGCCACCATCACGGTGAAGGCGCCAGCCGCAGCCATTGAGTCCACGCCCGATGCCATCGAAGCCGCAGGCGCCAACTGGTACCCGCTGAAATTGCAGCGCGAACTGGATGACGCCATCCTCAACCTGCGCACCAACGAACTGGAAGTCGGCACCTGGGTCATCAAGACCACAGGCGATGCCGGCCAGGTGATCCGCATGGACGAAACGCTGGCCAAACTGAAAGACCACTGGCTGGTCAAGGAAACCACGGGTGCGCTGCGCCGCACCCTGGCCCGGCTGGACGTCACCAGCCGTTCGCTGATTGCGCTGGTCGATGCGGGTTCGTGCTTTGCCGGCACTTTCTACGAACTGGCTCTGGCCTGCGACCGCATCTACATGCTGGACTTGCCCGATTCACCAGACGCCGCGCCTGCGCTGCAACTGAGTCCGGCCAACTTCGGCTGGTTCCCCGCCGTCAATGGCCTGACGCGCCTGCAAACCCGATTCTGCGAAGACGATGCCACCATTGCACAGTTGCAAAAACTCGGCGACAGCCCGCTGCGCGCTGATCAGGCGCTGGCGCTGGGCCTTGTGACCTTGACGCCCGACGACATTGACTGGGAAGACGAGATCCGCATCATGCTGGAAGAGCGTGCTTCGCTCTCGCCCGACGCCATGACCGGCATGGAAGCCTCGTTGCGCTTCCCGGGGAAAGAGACGATGGAGACGCGCGTGTTTGGGCGGCTCTCGGCCTGGCAGAACTGGATTTTCATTCGTCCGAATGCGGTGGGTGAGGACGGTGCCTTGAAACTTTTCGGCACGGGCAAGAAAGCCAAGTTCGACTGGAAGAGGGTGTAACCCCCCGAAGCGCCTGCGGCGCCTCCCCCCAGGGGGCGCCACCTGCGGCCCGGCAAAGCCGGTTCCGCGCTGGCACTGGTACTGACATTGCTGCTGCCGCCTCGCAACTTATTTGATGGAAGAACGCCATGAGCTCAATAGATCTGCAAGCCCTCATCCCCAACAACGTCCACCTGGGCGAAAACCGCCAGCTCCAGCGCGCGCTGGAGCACTGGCAACCCGCCTTTCTGAACTGGTGGGACGAAATGGGTCCCAGCGACTTCAAGGCCAAGGAAGTCTATTTGCGCACTGCTGTCGGCGTGGATGCATCAGGCTGGGCCAGCTACGGCTACACGCCCATGCCCGATTACCGCTGGGGCATCTTTTTGGCTGACAAGGAAGAGGGTCGCAAGATTGGCTTTGGCGACCACATGGGTGAAGACGTCTGGCAGGACGTGCCCGGCGAATACCGCTCGACCTTCCGCCGTCTGATCGTGACGCAGGGCGACACCGAGCCGGCGTCTGTCGAGCAACAGCGCCTCTTGGGCCACACCGCGCCGTCGCTGTATGACCTGCGCAATCTTTTCCAGGTCAACGTCGAGGAAGGCCGACACCTCTGGGCCATGGTGTATTTGCTGCATGCGCACTTCGGCCGCGATGGCCGCGAAGAAGCGGAAGAGCTCTTGATGCGCCACAGCGGCGATGCCGACAAGCCGCGAATCCTGGGCACTTTCAACGAGCCCATGGACAACTGGCTGAGCTTTTTCATGTTCACCTACTTCACCGACCGCGACGGCAAGTTCCAGCTCAAGTCATTCGCAGAATCCGCCTTTGACCCGCTGGCGCGTACCACGCGCTTCATGCTGACCGAGGAAGCCCACCACATGTTCGTGGGCGAGACCGGGGTTGGCCGTGTCATCAAACGCACGCTGGAAGTGATGAAAGAGCTGGACACCGACGACGTCGCCACACTGCGCAAAGCCGGTGTAATCGACCTGCCCACGGTGCAGAAATTCATGAACTTCTGGTTCACGTCGTCGTTGGACCTGTTCGGCTCGGAAGCGTCGTCGAACGCCGCCAACTACTTCAGCAACGGCATCAAGGGCCGGCCGGACGAAGCCAAGTTCGCCGACCACGTGGAACTCGAAACCGAGATGAGCATCGTGGTGCCGAACGGGCAGGGCGGTCTCAAAAACGAGACGATCTCGACCCGCAACGGCATGAATGAGATCACGCGCCTCGAGTACGTCAAGGACTGCAATGTCGGCGTGACGCGCTGGAACATGGGCATCAAGCGCGCGGGTGTGGATTTTGAGTTGACCCTGCCGTCCACACGTTTTCGCCGCGCGGTCGGCGCCTGGGCCGGTAATTTCACCGACCCGCAGGGCAACCCGATCAGCGCCGCCGATTTCGAAGCGAAAAAAGACCAGTGGCTGCCCACGCCGGCCGATACGGCATTTGTCAAAAGCCTGATGAACCGAGTTACCGAACCCGGCAAGATGGCCGCCTGGATCGCGCCGCCGGACCGCGGTATCAACGCCAACCCCTTGGAGTACGAATACGTCAAATTGTGAATATGGCCCCCACGGTCGCTCACTTCGTGTAGTTCCCTGCCCCCCGAGGGGCCGCTGCGCCTGCGGTCTGGCAAAGCCAGTCCCGCGGCCCCGGCTTGATTTGACGTGACCGCTTCACCAGCCTCAGGCGATATTTGCGCCGCGTTCTTTGAGTAAGTCCCGCAGTAGCGAGCGATGGCAACGCGCCTCGTTTTCGCAATAGCAGCCCATGGCGAAATTCGCCTGGTGTGACAGCGCCGCCAGCAGGTCCAGGTTGCGGCTGGCATCGGGTTCGTTCATTTCAGCCCGGTATTTTTTGCTGAAGGCTGCCCAGTCCTTGTCGGAGTTAACCGACTGGCCCAACTTCATGGTTTCCACGCTGGGCGCGAGGCTGGGGTACCAGACGTCATACCAGTCCTGCGAGGCGAACTCGGTTTTCGGCACGCCGCGCGGCGGTCTTCGCACCGTGCCTATGCGCAAACCTTCGTTGGCACTTCGCGCCGTGCCCAGCCTGACGATCCTGATGGCCATTACGGTCTCCTTTTTGGCGAACGGTTCAAGAACCCTGTTCTGGAACGACTCAGGGCGCGGCGGCGGTGCCCGGCTCAGGGGACTCAACGCGCGACATCTCCCGTATCTGGCGCGCGATCTCATCTTCGGCCATTGGCGCTTTCTCAGAAGCCACAGGGGCCGGCGTGTCCAGCCAATGCACCGCGGCCGGAAAGGCGAACACCACCACCGTGAGCGCCACCTGCACCAGCAGCATGGGCCATAGCGCGCCCAACAGGCGCCGGCTCGAAACGGCCGGCAGGCCCGAGCGGGCCCGGGCCATCAGCACGGCATAGCCCATGGGCGGTATCAGGAAACTCAGCTGCAGCACCAGCAGCAGCAACACTGCCGCCTGCTGGGCATCGCCCAGCCGCGCGATCAGCGCCGGCGCGACGATGGGCACGATGACAAAAATCATTTCGAACGCATCCAGCACCCAGGCGCACGAGGCCACCAGCAGCAGTACCAGGGCCGCCGTCACGCCCGGCGGTAGCGTGGAGCCCAGCAGCAGGCCGTTGAGCCAGCGGTCGGTGCCGAACACCCGGAAGACCAGGCTGAAGGTAGTGGCACCCACCAGGAGTGCAAACAGGGCACCGCTGAGCTTGAGCGTGTCGGCCAGCACCGCTTGCCAGCCTGCCGCCGAAATCGAGCGGCCCGCGAGGGCGGCTGCGACCAGCAGCATGGCACCCGTGGCCGCCGCTTCCACCGCATAGAGCTTGCCGGTAAAGACGCCGGCCAACAGCAGCACGATGGTGCCGCCCGCGAGCAGGGCGACTGCCACCTGCGCACGGCTGAGCGGGGTGTGCTGCGGCTTTTCCTGAAGCTTTCGCGCCTGGCGCCAGGCCACTAGGGCCCAGAGCGCCAGTACGCACAGGGCGGGCAACAGCGCGGCATGCATCACGTCCTGGGTGTTGATGATGCGCTGGCCGGCCTGCAGGTAGCCCGGCAGCCGGCTGGCTTCCAGGTGCGCCAGCATCATGGCATCGCCCAGCAGCAGCAAGACCAGAGAAGGCGGCACTACCACGCCTATGGTGGCGGCCACACTGATGATGGAGATGGCCTGCGCGGTGTCCAGGTGCGCCATGCGCGGTGCTATCAGGCGCGAAAGCAGGGCCGAACTGGAAGCGACCGAGCCGTTCATGGGCGCGATAAGGGCGCCGACACCCAGGGCCGAGAGGGCGTGCGCGCCGGCCAGGGGCCGGAACAGCCGCAGCAAGGCGGAGAACAGGGCGTCGGCCACTGTCAGGCGCTGCAGCAACACGCCCATGAAGACATACAGCGGCATAGCCTGCAGCAAATCGTTTTCCAGCAGGCCCAGTGTTCGCACGGGCAGGGCCTGCAAGATCTGGAGGTCAAAAGCGCCTGCGGCCAGGCCCAACGTGGCGAATAAGCTGGAGACGCCGATCAGCAAGGCCCAGACCGGCAGGCCGGTGGCGAGAATCAGCACGCCCAGGAGCAGAAGCATCCACAAGCCCGCGAGGGGGCCGGTGAAACTCATGGCGAGCCCGGCGCGCGGCCGTGCGGCAGGAGTTCGAGCAGGCCTTCCGCCAGCACCAGCAAGAGCATCAACACCATCGCGATCTTGATCACGAAGTAACCCGGGCTGAGTGTTTCACCGAACCGTTCGAAAGTAGCCACGGAAGCCACCAGTAGTGGCCAGCCGGCCCAGAGCATGAACAGCGCCCAGGGCGCGATGCAGACCAGCAGCGCCCAGGAATGCCAGCGCGGGCGGGGTGCGCCGGAAGGGTGCGGCTGCAGGGAAGCGAGGTGGGTATGGCTTCTGGAGGCCGCGGTCACGGCTACAGCCACGTACAGTGCGAATAGCACTTGCGCCGCATCATTGGCCTGGCGTGAGTAGGCCTGGACGAGTTCGCGCAGCGGCCATTGGGCCAGCAGCAGTGCCGCCAGCGGTAGCACCAGCAGCCCGAATACTGCTGTCATGCGTGTCAGACCCTTGTCGATCCAGGACACGGCCCCGGCGGCGGCCCGCATCATCATGCGGCGGCAAGGCTGCTGCCAGCCTTCCCCTCGGGCCGGTGCGGATCAGGCTGGGCAACGAGGCGAAGTTTCATTGGGTAATCCAGTGAATGGAAAAAATGAGGAGGGGTGCGGGAAAGTGTAGCGGGTTCAGGCTATAATATTTGACTAGTCGGAGTGTGGCGCAGTCTGGTAGCGCACCTGGTTTGGGACCAGGGGGTCCAAGGTTCGAATCCTTGTACTCCGACCAAAAATTCCCAGCAAAAAGCCCACTTATGTGGGCTTTTTCACGCCTGTCTGTTGGGGCGCCTCGCCAGTTCGGCCTTGGCAGCCCTCAGTCTCGCCAACGGCGGCGTTTTCAGGGCTTGAGTAACGACCCAAAGTTGGATGTGCGCCAGTATTCGCGCACCTGTTCCAGTTTTTCCTGAAAATCCCGAAAGTGCAGCGGCTTGCGCACGTAGCTGTTAAGCCCGCCCTGGAGCTCTTTCACCACCGGGGAGTATTTGGATTCGGACGTCAGGAGGATGACGGGTACAAAGAAGGTGCGGGGGTCGGCCCGCATGCGCTGCATGACTTCCAGCCCGCTGAGGCCGGGCAAATTCAGGTCCAGCATGACGAGTTCGGGCGGATGGTCGTTGGGCCGGTTGCTGTAAGCACCTTCGCAGAAAAGGTATTCCAGGGCTTCCGTGCCGTCGCGGGCAACGATGATTTCATGGTCCGCACCGTTTTCCTGCAATGTCACCGTGGTGAGCTCTACATGGGCAGGGTTGTCTTCCACCAGCAGCAGGATTGGTCGGGTCATGTGCGTGCCTTTGCGTTTCTTTCGTGTAGACAATATACCCCTGACAGGGAGCCAGCCATAGGTGAGTCATTGCGGTGTGTGAGAACCACAACAAACCGCCGTGTCCGAATCACTGCGTGCCGGACATGTCCGACCCTGTTGCCCGGGGTATCCGGCAGGCGTTTGAAGGTATGATTCGCGACGAACTGAATCCTGCAGTTCGCACGTTTGCGGCTCCGCCGCGCTGACACACATACAGACTGCCCGTAGCTCAGTTGGATAGAGCATCAGCCTTCTAAGCTGAGGGTCGGGGGTTCGATCCCCTCCGGGCAGGCCAATCGACCGCTTCAAGCTACTGCGGACCCGTGATCAAAGCCAATACGTTCCTCGCGATCCTCACGTACCCGAAGGTACGTTCCGGTCGCTGCGGTACGGTTTGGCTTTGCTGACGGGTCCTCGCTACGCTTGCTATCGGCCGATTTTCTTGTCTGGGCGTCAGCTCGATGCGCTTTTATCCTTACTTACCGCTCCGGCTCTTCCGGTGCGGCTCGGGCTTGCTGACGCGTTCTCGCTACGCGATCTGATCCCAAATCGGGGGACAACGCTCCTGGTATCGGATCGCCGCCGGACTCAACGTTTTTCGTACTGCGTCTTGCCAAACAGGATTTCCCGCGCCTTGTCGTCGGTGATGGGCCTGCGCAGATCGGCCAGTACCTTGACGCCACGCTGCACGGCGGGGCGGTCGCTGATCAGGTCAAACCATTTCTTGAGGTGAGGGTAGTCGGCCCAGTCGATGCCGTGGTTTTGCCAATTGCGCAGCCAGGGGAAGATGGCGATGTCGGCGATGGTGTATTCATCGCAGGCGATGAACTTGTGGGTGGAAAGCTGCTTGTCCATCACGCCGTAAAGCCGCTTCGTTTCATTCGTGTAGCGGTTGATGGCGTAGTCGATTTTCTCGGGCGCGTACTGCCGGAAATGGTGGGTTTGCCCGATCATGGGGCCGACGCCGCCCATCTGGAACATCAGCCACTGCAGCACCTGGAATTTGAGGCGGTCGCTTTTTGGCAAAAACTGGCCGGTTTTTGCGGCCAGGTACAGCAGGATGGCGCCGGATTCAAACACCGGGATCGGCTTGCCGTCGGGGCCGACCGGGTCAACCAGCGCAGGAATCTTGTTATTCGGGCTGATAGCCAGAAATTCGGGCTTGAACTGGTCGCCGGTGCCGATATTGACTGGAATCGCTTGCCAGTCCCGGTCCAGCTGCAGCCCGCATTCTTCCAGCATGATGTGGACCTTGTGGCCGTTCGGTGTGGGCCAGGAGTAAACATTGATCATTGGCGCTTCCTTGGACTAACATGAGGTTGCTGCACTTTAAGAGAAAAGCCAAAACCATGTTTGAGCGGTTGAAGAAAGTCTTTGTCGGGGGTAAGGGGGATGCGGGCGACGCCGGCGCCTCCGACGATGCCGTGTCCGAGTGGGCCGGTACCCGCGGCTTTTCTTATACCGGCCTGGGGGAAGGCAAGGGTTTTGCCCTGAAAGGTTCCGTGAGTGGCAAACCCTGGAAGATGGAGCGTGGCCGGGCCTCGCGCGACTACATCCGCGGCGAAGAACTCCGCGCCCGCGGTGAGATCAAGGTCAACGACGACGTCACGGTGCTGGTCATGAACCGGGCACTGAAGGATTCACTTGAAAAACGTGCTTACCAGGCCTATACCGACACCCTGCAGACCACCGCAGACCTGAGCATGCCGGAAGAGGTGCGCTGGCTGGCCATGTATTCGGAAGTAGGTTGGGAAAGCCTGCCCAAGCCGTTCTGGCAGCGCTACGCAGTCATGGCAGACCAGCGTGTGCATGCGCAGGCCTGGCTGGACACCCACCTGGTCGACTTGCTGATGAACTGGCCGGAGCCATCACCAGATGCGCAAGTGCCTTTTATCCTGATGATTCTGCGCGGCAAGGCTTACCTGCGCATGCAATACACCCCCGCCGACATGCCGACGCTGGAACATGCGGCCCAGATCTTCACGAGCGCCTGCGAATCGGCCATTGCAGGCCTGTCCAACGACATCACGCTCTGATCGCATTGCCATTTTCAGGGTGAAATTGGCACTTTAGCCGTATGGGGTGAGCGCGAGTAGCTATTGATTTAATAGCAAAATTTGAGCGTATCAGCCGCCACGCGTTATGGGCATCTCGATTTCGCCGGGCATCAGCAAGTGCTTGGCCAGCTCAAGCTTGGCCAGAGAAGCTCGATGCACCTCGTCCGGGCCGTCGGCCAGGCGCAGGGTGCGCTGGCTGGCGTAGGCATAGGCCAGCGGGAAGTCGTCCGACACACCGCCTCCGCCGTGGGCCTGGATGGCCCAGTCGATGATCTGGCAGGCCATGTTGGGCGCCACCACCTTGATCATGGCGATCTCGGCCTTGGCAACCTTATTCCCAACGGTGTCCATCATGTAGGCCGCCTTGAGCGTCAGCAGGCGGGCCTGCTCGATCATGCAGCGGGCTTCGGCAATGCGCTCGTGCCAGACCGACTGGCTTGCGATCGGTTTGCCGAAAGCCACGCGGGTATTGAGGCGCTTGCACATCAGCTCCAGCGCGCGCTCGGCAATGCCGATGCTGCGCATGCAGTGGTGAATGCGTCCGGGCCCGAGGCGCCCCTGGGCAATTTCGAAACCACGGCCTTCGCCCAGCATCAAATTGGCGGCGGGCACGCGCACATTCGTCAGGCGCACTTCCATGTGGCCGTGCGGGGCGTCGTCGTAGCCGAAGACCGACAGCGGGCGGATGACCTCGATGCCGGGCGTGTTGGCGGGCACCAGGATCATGGACTGCTGTTCGTGGCGGCCGGCGTCGGGGTTGGTTTTACCCATGACGATGTAGATGGCACAGCGCGGATCGCCCGCGCCGGATGACCACCACTTGAGGCCGTTGAGGACGTAGTCGTCGCCGTCGCGCTCGATGCGGCACTGGATGTTGGTGGCGTCGGACGAAGCGACTTCCGGCTCGGTCATCAGGAAGGCAGAACGGATCTCGCCCTTGAGCAGCGGATCCAGCCACTGGTCCTTGTTGGCTTCGGAGCCGTAGCGGGCGATGGTTTCCATGTTGCCGGTGTCGGGCGCCGAGCAATTGAACACCTCGGCCGCAAAGGGCACGCGGCCCATGATTTCGCACAGCGGCGCGTATTCGAGGTTGGACAGACCTTCAGGGGCGCGCGGCGAGTGCGGCAAAAACAGGTTCCACAGGCCGGCGGCACGCGCCTTGGGTTTGAGCTCCTCGACCAGCCTGGTCGGGATCCAGGCATTGCCCTTGGCGCGGTTCTCGGCGATTTCGCGGAAAAAGCGGGCCTCATTGGGGTAAACATGCTCGTCCATGAACTTGAGCAGGCGCGCCCGCAGTTCCTGTACTTTGGGGGTGTAGTTGAAGTCCATGAAATCTCCAGAAAGATGTGAGGCGATGTTGTTATGAGACAGCGGTCGTTCAGCCCTGGCTTTTCAGGGCAAAGCCCCAGGCCATCCTGGCCAGCAGCGGCGCGCCGGCGGCCGAGCTGACGGCCTGGGCGCTGGAAGCCGTGCCGGCCTCGACGCGCTTGGCAATGCCTTGCAGAATGGCCGCGATGCGAAACAGGTTGTAGGCCATGTAGAAGTTCCAGTCGACCTTGAGCGCCTCGGGTGTGGTCAGCCCGGTGCGCTCGCAGTAAAGGCGTATGTAGTCGGATTCGGTGGGAATGCCCAGGCTGACCACGTCCAGCCCGCCAATGCCGCGGAAAGCGCCCGGCGGAATGTGCCAGGCCATGCAGTGGTAGCTGAAGTCGGCCAGTGGATGGCCCAGGGTGGAGAGCTCCCAGTCAAGCACGGCCAGCACACGCGGCTCGGTGGGGTGAAAGAGCAGGTTGTCCAGCCGGAAATCACCATGCACGACGGAGACCATGCTGTCGTCGCGCGCGCTGGCCGGGATGTTGGCCGGCAGCCACTGCATCAGGCTGTTCATCTCGGCGATGGGCTGGGTGATGGATGCGGCGTACTGCTTGCTCCAGCGGCCGATCTGGCGTTCAAAGTAGTTGCCGGGCTTGCCGTAGTCGGCCAGGCCCCGCTCGGTAAACTTCACCTTGTGCAGTGCGGCGACCACGCGGTTCATCTCGTTGTAGATATCCCCGCGCTGGGCGCTGGTCATGCCGGGAAGTGACTGGTCCCATAGCACGCGGCCTTCGACGAATTCCATTACATAGAAAGCGCGGCCGATCACGGATTCGTCCTCGCAGAGGCAATACATCCTGGGTACCGGCACGTCGGTGCCGTGCAGCCCCTGCATGACCTTGAATTCGCGCTCCACCGCATGGGCCGACGGCAGCAATTTGGCCACCGGTCCCGGCTTGGCGCGCATCACATAAGAAGCGGTGGGTGTGATCAACTTGTACGTCGGGTTGGACTGGCCGCCCTTGAAGATTTCCGCGGTCAGCGGGCCCTGGAAGCCAGGCAGGTGCTTGTCGAGATAAGCGGCAAGGGCTTCGAGATCAAAAGCGTGCGCACCCGAAACAGCCCGTGTACCGACAAAGTGATCGAAATTGCTCATGCTCAAACGTGTTGTCTCTGTTTATTTGTCAATTTCAGCTTCAGAGATGCGCATCAGGGTTGTGCGGTTGCGCACCACCAGGCCTCCCGGCTCGATCCGGATGGCTTCTTCGCGCTCCATGGATTTGAGCTCCTGGTTGACGCGCTGGCGCGAGGCGCCCAGCAGTTGCGCCAATTCCTCTTGTGCCAGCTGCAGGCCGATTCGCACCTCGCCGCTGTCCGCCAGGCTGGGCACACCGTAGCTGCGCACCAGGTGCAGCAGCTGCTTGGCCAGCCGCGCCCGCAAGGGCAGGGTGTTGAGGTCTTCCACCAGACCGAAGAGCTGCCGTATGCGCCGTGCATGCAGGCGCAACAGGGCCTCGTAGAGTTCGACATGCTGGCTCAGGATCTTGCGCAGATCGGCGCGCGAGACACACAGCAAGGTGGTCTCGCCATGGGCATAGGAGTCGTGGGTACGCCGCTCTCCGTCGAAGATCGCCACATCGCCGACCCAAAGGCCGGGCTCCACATAGGTCAGCGTGACCTGCTTGCCCGAAATCGAGGTCGAGCTGACACGAATGGCCCCACGTGCGCAAGAGATCCATTCCTCGGGCACGTCGCCGCGCGCGCTGATGAGTTCGCCGTCTTTGTAGCGTTTGACGTAGGCGCATCGGAGTATGTCGTGCCTCAGGGATGGGGACAGGGATGAAAACCAGCGGCCATTGTTAATGGCCTCTCGTTCCTCTATCGTAAGAATGGGATCGTCCATGGTCTGTCTTTTGAGTGACTAACAAGACGACCATTGTCGCTTGAGGGACCCGCCCGGCGCCAGTGGGCTGTCGCATGGGTGTCGCCCGGCCGGAGGCCTGGATTGTCGGTTGGGCAGCCCGCGACTGGCTGCCTGCCGCCTAGCGGTAGTGCGGCGTGCGCTTGTTCAGGAAGGCGTCTATGCCTTCACCCGCGTTGGCGTCGTGCAGGTTGCGCACGAAGTGATCACGTTCGTGGGTGAGCTGCTCGGTCAGCGTGCTGCCGGCTGCGTCGTTGATGAGTTCCTTGATGCTGGCCAGCGCATTGGGCGCGCGCGCATTCAGGTTTTCGGCCAGTTCAAGCGCTTGGGCCAAGGCCTCACCCGGGGCCGCAACGCGGTTCACCAGGCCAAAATCGTGCAGTCGGCGCGCGCCTATGCGTTCGCCGGCCATCAGCAATTCGCTGGCCAGCGCACGCGGCAAGGCGCGCGCCAGGACCCAGCTGCCGCCACCGTCGGGTGAGAGTGCCACGGTGCTGTAAGACATCACGAACACAGCGTTATCCGCTGCAACGACGAAGTCGCAGGCCAGCGCCAGTGAAAAACCCGCGCCGGCGGCAGCACCTTCCACGGCGGCGATCACCGGCTTGGGATAAGTCCGGATCGAGTCGATCCAGTTGTGCAGGCCTTCAATGCTCTGGGCTTGCACCTCCGGCGCCTCGCGGCGGTTGGCTTCCAGTCGCTGCAGGTTGCCCCCAGCGCAAAACATGGCACCTTCGCCGGTGATCACCACGCTGCGGATGTCTGGGTTGTTTTCAGCAGCATTTAGCGCCTCAATGCCCGCAGCGTAAATATCGGGGCCGAGCGCGTTCTTGAACTCGGGGTTGCTGATCGTCAGGATAAGGGTCTGACCCTCGCTCGTACCTTTGATTGCGCCTGCCATGCTAGTTTTTCCAATGCATCGAAATAAGAAATAGGCAGGGACCAAGTCCCCGTACAGATCCCCTTGCCAGTGGGGGCCGCGGAACTGGCTTCGCCAGGCCGCAGGCGCCGCCCCCTCGAGGGGGGAAGGTGCTACACGAAGTGAGCATCCGAAGGGGGTGTTATTCCTCCTGGTGTAACAGGCTAAGGCCGATGGCGCCGCGCCGCCGCAGCCAGGGGGAAGGGCGGTAGCGTTGGTCGCCGTAAACGGTCTGCATGTTGAACAACACTTCCAGCACATTGGTGGGGCCGTAGCGGTCACCCATGGCCAGCGGGCCCAAGGGGTAACCGAGGCCCAGCGTCACAGCCGTCTCAAGGTCTTTCGGGCTGCAAATGCCTTGCTGGCAAATGTCGCTGGCGATGTTGACGATGGTGGCCACCACGCGCTGGGTGACAAAGCCGCCGCTGTCGCGGATCACGCTGACCGCTTTGCCGTCGCGGGCGAAGAGGGCATGGGCGGCGTCGCGCATGTCGGTACGGGTGGCCGGGTTGGTCGCCAGTACGCGCCGCTTGGTGGCTGCGTCGTCGATCAGCATGTCGATGCCCACGGTGCGGGCCGGGTCCAGCCGCTCCACGACGGCGACGGTGGTGATGTCAAAGCCAAGGGGCGCCACCAGCATCAGGGCCTGCGGCGATGCGGAGGCGCCGGTCTCAATTTTGGCGCCCAGGTTTTTGAGCAGTTGCAACAGCTCCGAGCGGCGCGAAGCACGCGGCGACACCCACACCGGCGGAAGTTCGGTCACACCAGGGACGGCCTGCTCGGGCGGAACTTGCATGGTGCCGTCGGTGTAGCGGTAAAAGCCTTCACCGGTCTTGCGGCCCAGCACTCCGCCGGCCAGGCGCTGCGCCGTGATCACATTGGGGCGGTAGCGGGCTTCTTGGTAGTACTGGTGGTAGATTGACTCCATCACGGGATGGGAGACGTCGAGCCCGGTCAAGTCCATCAGCTCGAAAGGACCCAGCTTGAAGCCGGCCTGGTCGCGCAGGATGCGGTCTATGGTGGCGAAGTCGGCGACGCCTTCGCTGACGATGCGCAGCGCTTCGGTGCCGTAGCCTCGGCCGGCGTGGTTGACGATGAAGCCGGGCGTGTCTTGGGCCTGCACGGGTGTGTGGCCCATTTGCCGGGCGTATTGGCTCAGGCCTTCGCACACAGCGGGACTGGTCTTCAGGCCGGCGATGACCTCCACCACTTTCATCAGTGGAACGGGATTGAAGAAATGGTAACCGGCAAGGCGTTCGGGGTGCTTCAGGTCTGCGGCGATGGCCGTTACAGAAAGCGAGGAGGTATTGCTGGCCAGAATGGTGTGCACAGGTACCAGTGTCTCGAGTTCGGCGAACAGGGCTTTCTTGACCTCCAGCCGCTCCACGATGGCTTCGATGATGAGGTCGCAGGCCGCCAGGTCGGTGAGGGTGGCGGCCAGCACAAGCCGGTCTTTGTGCCCGGCTGCCGCGGCTGCGTCGATGCGGCCTTTTTCAACGAGCTTGTCCCATTGGGCACAGATGGCTTCGCGCGCTTTTTCCGCGGCGCCTGCCTGCGCGTCCATCAGCCTGACGGTGCTGCCGGCCTGCACGGCGATCTGCGCAATGCCGCGCCCCATGGCGCCGGTGCCAACTATTCCCACATTCGTGTAATTTACTTCCATGCCTGAATTATGGCTGACCGTATTTGGCAGGGTACCGTGTCAAAATTGCCCACCCCATGAAACTTGCCAAGAAGCCTGTCAAATATCTCCTTGGCGTTCTGCTGATGGGCGTTGCCGTCCACAGCGTGGCCTTGTCGCTGGGGCGCATGCGCGGCGCCACCCTTGTCGGACGCCCCCTTGATGTCACCCTGTCGGCGCACCTGGACGGCACGGAAGGGTTGTCTGCAGTCTGTGTGGCGGCAGATGTGTTTTTTGGCGACAGCCAGGTTGCCCAGGACAAGGTACGTGTCATCACGTCGCAAGGCGCTTCCGGTGAAGCGCTGATCCGCATCCGCACAAGCTCCGGCGTCGATGAGCCGGTCGTGACACTCTATGTGCGTGAAGGATGCCTGCAGAAAAACACGCGCAAGTATGTGCTGCTGGCGGAAGTGGCCGGAGAAAACACCAGCCCGGTTCCCGTTGTCGGCGGAGAAGCCGTTGCGACTGCGCCTCTGGTGGCGCAGATGCCTGGAGTTGCTGGCGCCGGCGGTAACGCCGCAAAGGCACAGGCAGGCTCCGCGCCCTCCAGCCCGGGAAAAGCCCCAAGAGCGAGGTCCGGAAAAGTCCCGCCTGTCGGAGGCAGTGAATTGCGATCGGCTACCTCAGTTGGGTTGCTGCAGGCAACGCCTGCTGTTCGCGGGGCTGGCAAGTCCGCATCCGGGCCAGCGGGCAAGCTCCGTTCTCGCCTGAAACTTGACCCCATTGACCTGGCGGCCGAGCGCGACCCTGTGCTCCGGTCTTCGCCGGAGCTGCTGACGGAGCCCTCAACAGACGCCCAGCAGCGCGCTGCCGCCGCCGCACTGTGGCAGGCGCTTAATGCACAGCCGCAAGACATGGTGCGCGACAGCCAGCGCCTGAAATCCCTGGAAGCCGATGTTGCCGGCATGCTCGCGCGAAGCCAGAAAACCGAAAAAGCCGTGATGGAAATGCGCGGCCAGCTTGAGCAGGCGCGCGGTGAACGCTATAACAACTGGCTCGTATACGCCCTTTACGCCTTGCTGGCCGCCTCCCTTCTTGCGATCCTGGCACTATGGATACGTAGCCGACAGCAAAGCCGTGTCAGCCGGGGATCCTGGTGGGGCAAAGGGTTTGCCGAAGACAGCGCGCCTTATGTGACTGAAGGTACGGGTAACACCGGGAAAGCCTTCTTGCGCAGGGCCTCAGAAGCTGAATCGGTGAGCGCCGGGCCTTTGCCCGATTCGCTGGTTGATTTCGATCCCAGCGAACCATTTTTCGAGGCGCCGAAAAATACGCCGGCTTCAAGCGCCGTGGCGCGCCCAAGGGTTGCCGAATCCAGATTCCCCTCGGAATTTCTGCCTAGCCTGAGCGGTATCAGCAGCATGCCGCGGATTGTGAATGCCGAAGAGCTGTTTGATGTGCAGCAACAGGCCGATTTCTTCCTGTCGCTCGGCCGGCCCGACAAGGCGGTAGATGTTCTGCGTCACCACATCATGGACAACGTGGAAACAAGCGCGCTCGTCTATCTCGACCTGTTTGACCTCTATCACAGCTTGGGCCGCCGCGAGGATTACGACGCGTTGCGCACAGACTTCAACAAGATGTTCAATGCCAAGGTGCCGGCATTCGACGAATACGCGGCGGATACGCACGATCTGGAGTATTACACGGAGGCCCTCTCGCGGATTGAGGCCCTCTGGCCAACTCCCAAGGTGCTCGACGTACTTGAAGAGTCCATATTCCGCAAACCGGATTCGCGGGGAGAGGTCTTCAGCCTGGCCGCCTACCGCGAGCTGTTGCTCCTCCACTCTATCGCAAAAAGGATTGTTAGCCGGCCGCCCGGCAACGCCGAAGCACCGGTCAGGTTGTCGGACGCACCTTCGGTTCCGACCATGCCGGACACGCTCCCTGGCGTTGCAGGTTTTGGGCCTACCAGCATCCAGCCACTGTCAGCCCGGTTCCAGATCGTGGCGCCCTTGCCATCTCCTGCCGTGGCAGGTGCAACCGACCCGACACAGCCTCCCGCTTCCCCCCGGCTTGGTCTTGATATTGATTTGAGTGCAGGCGAGGGGGCGGACCTGGCCCCGTTTCCATCAATCGATGCAGGTGCGCAGCCGCCGCAATCCGCTGCCAACAATCTCATCGAGTTTGACCTCGACTTTCCGGATTCTTCGGGGCCGACGCAGAAAACTTGAGCGAAGTTTGAGCCTGGCTCGCCGGGAATCCCGGGTTTACGCGCACTTGATCAGGCTGCGCGTGTCACATCAGCGCCGTACTTGCAAGGCCCCCGGGTTGACGATATTGGTGGGCGTGCCCTTGATGAAGTTGACGACGTTGTCAAACGCCGCGCCAAAGTACAGCTCATAGCTGTCCTGTTCAACATAGCCAATATGCGGCGTGCAAATGCAGTTTTCCAGGCGGAGCAGCGCATGGCCTTGCAGGATGGGCTCCGACTCAAAAACATCGATGGCCGCCAGGCCGGGCCGCCCGCGATTGAGGGAGGCGATCAATGCTTCCGGTTCGATCAGCTCCGCCCTTGACGTATTCACCAGCAGGGACGTGGTTTTCATGCGCGACAGGTCTTCCAGCGTGACGATACCGCGTGTCTCTGCGTTGAGCCGCAGGTGAAGGCTCAGTACATCGCTTTGCTCAAAGAATTCGGCTTTGCTGGCCGCGACTTCAAAGCCATCGGCCTGTGCCCGCTCCAGTGATGCGTCGCGGCCCCATATCACGACACGCATACCAAAGGCCCTGCCGTAGCCAGCCACAATTTGCCCGATCTTCCCGTAGCTCCATACCCCCAATGTCTTGCCCTTGAGGACGGAGCCAATGCCGAAGTTGGGTGGCATCGAAGCTGACTTGAGCCCTGCCTGCTGCCAGGCGCCATGCTTCAAGTGGGCTACATAGTGCGGAATGCGGCGCATGGCGGTCATTACCAGTGCCCAGGTCAGCTCCGCGGGTGCCGTAGGAGACCCAATGCCCTCGGCAACCGCGATGCCGCGTTCTGTGCAAGCCGCGACATCTATATGGCTTCCGACACGGCCTGTCTGGGCAATCAGCTTGAGTTTGGGCAGCTTTTCAATAACTTGCCGGTTGAGCTGGGTTCTCTCCCGGATCAGGACGATGACATCGGCATCCTTGAGGCGGACGGACAGCTGGCCGATGCCTTTAACGGTGTTGGTATAGACCTTGGCAGGGTAGGCCTCCAGCTTGGCTGCGCAGTTCAATTTCCGCACCGCGTCCTGATAGTCGTCGAGGATCACAATATTCATGCCGATATTGTGCCTGCAAGATTTTTCTTCCTTGCCGCCGGGGTCACTTCCGACTGGGGATTTTGTATCTCAAGGAAACGCACCAGACGGCGCCGCAAAGCACATAGGCCCGGGCTGAACTTCTGGTGGGATGCTTGCCGTACCAGTTATCTCAAAGAGGTTTCTCGCTGGCTCATGCGCTCAAGTTCCGCGCAGACGTCGGCCATGCGGCCGGATATCACCATGCGGCCAGCGCACGCTGGGCCGACATTGGAGTCAAACTCACGGACAACTCGCAGCCGGCTGGGTCGGGACGCCTTGACAGAGCGTTGGACGGCAAGAGCACCAGTGGCGCGGGCAGACGGGCCGCGCATTGCCGCGAAATCGCCGGAAGCAAAGGGTAGCGCAAGCTGGTGAGATCTGGGCTGTGCGCCGGCTGGCGCGGAAAAACGGCTTGCCCCAGTCATACCCTGCGCCGGCAAAAACAATGACACCAATGCCTGCACGGGTGCCAGCAGGACTGACGACATTGGTGAATGTGAAAAACTGATGATTCCCATGATGAACTCCTGTATGAGAGAGGTTTACACAGGCAGGATTGCAAACTGGCAAATTGCCAGGAAGGCCCCGACACCAGGGTGTTGGCCATCACAACGGCCAAACGCCCGCCACCTGGTGCGTGGCCAGGTGAGCTGCCTACATCAGCATCGTGTTGCGAATGAGGCCGACGGCCAGGCCTTCCAGTTCGAAAGGCTCGCCGGGCTCGACCACAATGGTTTTAAAGTCCGGGTTTTCGGGCAGAAGTTCGATCAGGTGCTTGTTGCGACGAAAGCGCTTGACGGTCACTTCATCACCCAGCCGGGCCACGACAATTTGACCATTCTTGGCTTCCTTGGATTGCTTGACGGCCAGCAGGTCGCCATCCATGATGCCTGCGTCCCGCATGCTCATGCCGCGGACCTTGAGCAGGTAGTCGGGCTGGCGCTGAAACAGGCTGCTTTCAAAATAATAGGTTTGCTCGACATGTTCCTGCGCGAGAATCGGGCTGCCAGCAGCAACCCGCCCCACCAGAGGTAGGGCGAGTTGGGCCAGGCTTTGCAACGGCAGGGAAAACTGTTTGATTCTGGATTCGTTCAGGCTGCGAAGGGCGTCATTGCGCAAACGTATGCCGCGTGAGGTCCCGCTGACCAGCTCGATGACGCCTTTGCGGGCCAGCGCCTGCAAGTGCTCCTCGGCGGCATTGGCAGAGCGAAAGCCAAGCTCAGCGGCGATTTCAGCACGGGTGGGCGGGGCGCCCGTGCGCGCGATGGCGCTCTGGATCAATTCCAGAATTTGCTGCTGGCGCGCAGTGAGCTTGGGAGCCTCAGAGGGAAAATGCGAAAAGTTATCGAGTGTGCTCATCACTGTTGCTCCTTGAATCACTGCTTCAGCCCGCTTGCGTATTGCCTGCTGGCTTTGGGTACGCAACGTTGCCGTAGCTGTTTTAATATCCAGTAACTGTATTTTCATCCAGTTTTTAAAAGATTGCAAGTTTACGTTTTATGCATCCTCAAAATATTGTGATTCTGGGCACCGGCGGCACGATTGCCGGGCAGGCTGCGAGTGCGTCGGACAACATCGGCTATACCGCTGCCCAGGTGGGCGTTGAGCAACTTGTGGCGGCGGTCCCGCCTTTGGCCAGGTTCGGCCCCTTGATGACCGAGCAGGTCGCGCAGGTCGACAGCAAGGACATGAGCTTCGATGTATGGGTGCGGCTGGCCAGTCGGGTCAATCACTTTCTGGCCCAGCCGGACGTGCAGGGCATTGTCATCACGCACGGCACGGACACGCTGGAAGAAACGGCGTATTTCCTTCATGCGGTGTGCCGCCCCGATAAACCTGTGGTGCTGGCCTGTGCCATGCGGCCGGCGACTGCGCTGGTGCCTGACGGCCCCCAGAACATGCTGGATGCCATGGCGGTGGCGCGTCATGCTGGGGCAATGGGTGTTGTCGCGGTGTGTGCCGGAACCATCCACAGCGCGCTGGACGTGCAGAAAGTGCATACCTACAGGGTTGACGCTTTTGACTCCGGTGATGCGGGGCCGATTGGCTATGTGGAGGAAGGATTCCTCAGGTTAGTGAGAAATTGGCCGGAAACCCATGTGGAACGGGCGCAAGCAGCTATAAAAATAATAGCGAATTCCATGATTCCGCTCCAGTGGCCGCGCGTTGAGATTGTCATGAACCATGCCGGCGCCAGTGGTGCGATCGTGGACGCGTTGCTGGCACAGGGTGTCCAGGGGCTGGTGGTTGCTGCCACGGGTAATGGCACCTTGCACCACGCGCTGGAGGCGGCCTTGCTTCGCGCGCGGTCTGCGGGGGTTCGGGTCGTCCGTGCGACAAGATGCTTCAATGGCCGGGTCTTGCCCACACCGGGGGATCTGTTTTCTGATTCGCAGGGGCTGAGTCCCGTGAAGGCGAGGATAGCGATGATGCTCGAGTTGCTGGCGGAGAGTTGAAGCCGCGCTTGCAATTGCAGTCCACCAGGTCCGGAAGCCGGAATAAAAAAAGCCGTCGGGCTGACGGCTTTTTTGGGGCAAGTGGACTCGCGTTAGGCCGGTTCAACCCGCCAGCGCCTTAAATGCCCGGGCGGTGATCTCGTCAACACCGCCCATGCCGCTGATGGCACGGTATTTCGGGGCCAGTTCAGGCTCTGACTTTGCCCAGCTGGAGTAGTACTCAACCAGCGGACGGGTCTGGGCGCTGTAAACCTCCAGGCGCTTGCGGACAGTTTCTTCCTTGTCGTCATCGCGCTGGATCAGCGGCTCGCCGGTCACATCGTCTTTGCCTTCAACCTTGGGCGGATTGAACTTGACGTGGTAGGTGCGGCCTGAGGCGGGGTGCGAACGGCGTCCGCTCATGCGCTCGATGATGGCGTCGAAGGGGACGTCGATTTCAAGAACGTAGTCCAGCTTGACGCCGGCAGACTTCATGGCGTCCGCCTGCGGAATGGTGCGCGGAAAGCCGTCAAACAGAAAGCCCTTGGCGCAGTCGGGCTGGGCAATGCGCTCTTTGACTAAATTGATGATCAGGTCGTCGCTGACCAGTGCACCCGAGTCCATGATTTTTTTGGCTTCAATGCCCAGCTGCGTGCCGGCTTTGACGGCCGCACGAAGCATGTCGCCGGTGGAAATCTGGGGAATGCCGTACTTCTGGCAGATGAAGGTCGCTTGCGTCCCCTTGCCCGCGCCAGGCGCGCCCAACAAAATCAGTCTCATGGATGTCCTCGGATTTTATGAATTCTTGAAGTCAGCCCGAACCGCCGGCCGGTTTCCGCAGGGGCTGCTTGACAGGTATGGAGGGCTGCCGGCACGCCCTGCAGGCCTCACACTTGTGTTTTTCCCAAGGATAGCATGCACCCCTGACAGCAACTTACGAGCCCGCGTCATGCCGGGGAGGGCAGGTCAGGAAAACAGCTTGCGGGCGAGGTCCAGGTCTTCCGGCGTGTCAACGCCCGGCCCAGGCGCGTCGCCAGTGATGTGCACGGCGATGCGATGGCCGTGCCACAGCGCCCGGAGTTGCTCAAGGCACTCCAGTTGCTCGAGTGGCGACTGGGGAAGGCGCGGGAACTCCCGCAGAAATCCCACCCGATAGCCGTAAATGCCTACGTGCCGGAGTGGCCGGGGCAGGCTGCTGCCGGCCTCCCACCACGCCTTGCCGGTAAAGTCGCGCGCGGCCGGAATGGGTGAGCGGCTGAAGTAAAGGGCCGTATGGCGCGCATCAAGCACCACCTTGACCACATTGGGGTTGTTCAGGTCGGCCAGCTGCTGGATGGCATGCGCCGCCGTGCTCATGGCGCAGTCTGGGCGCTCGATGAGCAGGCGTGCGACCGCGTCGATCAAGGCCGGGTCAATCAGCGGCTCGTCACCTTGCACATTCACCACAATGTCGTCGTCCGCGAGTCCCAGCACGCTGCAGGCTTCCGCGAGCCGGTCGCTGCCGCTGGGGTGGTCTTCTCGTGTCAGCACGGCGGCGATGCCGAAAGACGCGCATTTTTCGATGATTTCGTTACTGTCGGTTGCGACGACGGTGCGCAGGGCAGTGCTCCGCATCGCGCGCTGCGCAACACGCACGACCATGGGTGCACCGCCGATGTCGGCCAGCGGCTTGTTGGGCAGGCGTGTAGAGGCCAGCCTGGCCGGAATGAGGACGGTGAAGCTCATGCTTTCGGGGTCTTGCTTGTTTTTTTCAAGGCGCCGTTCACAGACCGAGTTCTTCATCAGTCAAGGTCCGCGCTTCGCTTTCCAGCAGCACGGGAAGCCCGTCGCGCACCGGGTAGGCGAGGCGGGCGCTGCGGGAAACAAGTTCCTGTTTTTCCCGGTCGTAGTCGAGCGGGCCTTTGGTCACAGGGCAGACCAGCAGTTCAAGCAGTTTGGTGTCCATGGCCTGATGGTAAGGGAGAAATCAGCGGGGCCAGCCGGGCATCGAGTGCGGCAAAGAACGCTGGTTCGGGCGTAAACACCAAAGGTACGGCCAGAACCTCCTTTTGTGATGTGCCCTGCAGGGCAAAAAGCTTGACGGCGTCTTTTTCAGTGCACAGCACCACACGCCCTTTGAGTTCCTCCGCTTCCAGGTCTTGATCGGTGAAGTCATGGTGGTCGGGCAGGGCCGTTGTGGCCTGCAGCGTCAGGCCGGTTTCCCTCAGCATTCCGAAAAATGCTTCAGGATTGGCTATGCCCGCAAGTGCCGCCAGAGGCCGGCCCCGCAGGCTCGCCAGCGAGACCGGTTCGTCCCGGGCGGAATAAGCTTCGTTGCTCAGTTTCCGGTTGGAAACAAACCCTTCAAATGCCGGTTTTTGCCCGGTGTGCAGCACAAAATTCAAGCCAACCCGTTCGCGTGCGGGCCAGGGCTCACGCAACGGACCTGCCGGTAGCAGCCAGCCGTTCCCCACACCTCGGTCATCGAACACGGCAATCTCGATATCGCGCTGCAGGGCGTAGTGCTGCAGACCGTCGTCACACACGACTACAGCCGTGCCCGGATATGCCGCAAGCAATGCGCGCACGGCGTCTGCACGCTTGCCGGCAACAAAAACAGGCGCACCCGTTGCGCGCTTGATAAGGGCCGGCTCGTCGCCTGTGAGGTGAGGGGATGCGCCGGGGACCACCTCCAGGCAGGCGGTGCCGTGCCGTCCATAACCCCGCGACACCACCCCCACCCGTATCTGTTGCGCCTGCAGATGTTTCACCAGGGCAATCACCAGCGGTGTTTTTCCGGCGCCGCCGGCAATGACGTTTCCGACCACGATCACCGGAACGCCGAAATGTTCGGACCGGAGAATGTGACGGCGATACAGCACCCACCGCAGCCGCACGACCAGGCCATAGGCCTGGGCCAGCGGCCAGAGCAGGCATGCCGGCCAACCCCGTTTGCGCCAGGCATTCTGCAAAATCTGTTTCACGTGATGACTGCCATTTCGCCGCGAAGGCTGCATGGAATGGGCAACCGGCCCTGGCCTATCTGGCCCCGGCCGTTGCGGCGCTTTGCGTTGCAAATGTGATTTGTGTCAGCCCCTGGCGGCGTGCGGCCTCCATGACCGTAATAACGGCCTGATGCGTGGCGTTGGCATCGGCGCTGATGATGATGACGCTTTCCTTGCCGGCTTTCGCTGCTTCGGCAAGCGCGGCTCCCAGCACTTCGATGCCACGGCCTTCCACCAGAGTCTTGTTGACCATGTAGCGGCCGTCGCTGCTCACGGCGACGATGACTTCCTTGGGATAATCGCGCTGCTGTTCGGCGTTGGCGATCGGCAGCTTGACCTGAAGTTCGGTGAACTTGCTGTAGGTGGTGGACAGCATCAGGAAGATCAGCACCACGAGCAGTACATCGATGAAGGGGATCAGATTGATCTCCGGCTCGTCATGAGGATGGGGGCGGAAGTTCATTTTCTGAGGGTATTGAGGTGGCGTACAAAACGCTCGGCCGCCAGCTCCATCGTCAGCAGATATCCGTCCACTCGCGCCCGGAAATAGCGCCAGAAAATCAGCGAGGGAATGGCCACCATCAGGCCGAAAGCCGTGTTGTAGAGCGCAATCGAAATGCCTTGCGCCAACTGGGCAGGGTTGCCGCCAGCGGCATTGCTCACACCTCCACCACCTGCCTGGGAGCCGAAAATCTCGATCATGCCGATGACTGTGCCCAATAGGCCGAGCAGGGGGGCGGCAGAGGCGATGGTCGCCAGGGCTGCCAAGTATCGTTCCAGCTTGTGGGCCGCCTTGCGTCCTGCGCCTTCCAGCGTGGAACGCAGGTCATCCTCGCTGATCCTTGGATTGGTGTTCAGGGCGCGAAAACCGCTGGCAAGCACTTCGCCGAGCAGCGAGTTTTGTTCAAGCTGCGCCACGACATCGGGTGAGGGGACGGAGGCGCGGGAGACGGTGATGGCTTCGTCAAGCAACTTGGCGGGGGCGACTTTTCGGGTTTTAAGGCTGGTAAAACGCTCGATAACCAGAGCAAGGGCCAAGACAGAGCAGGCAACCAGGGGCCAAATCGGCCAACCTGCGGCTTGTATGATCGAAAACAATGCACATCTCCAGGCAGTAAGTTGTGGTGGATTATGGCTTACAGAAACTGCCATCTCGTTGCGGCTGAGCCTGATCTGTTAAATGTTCGCAACGTGATCGCGTGTCGGACGTAGCCCACAGAAGCTGTGGATAACTTTGTTAGCAAGTGGTGGCGCAGCGGCCTGCAAGCCGCGCCAAATCGTGCATGTGACAGAACGATGAAATTTTGAGCAGAATTAAGTTATTCAAAATCAATGAGTTACACGAATTTATCTCGATATCCGCGCGAAACCAGGGGGTCGAGCCTTGAGGGACGGCTCTCTGTGGAGTATTACACCCGGATTACCAAGGGATTTAGGGGTGTTTGATGCATCGGCTCCTTCCGAGAAGCCGCAAGCGGGAGCGCGCGACGCGGGCATCCGGGTATGGCCCGTCGGGTCTTTGCTAAGGGCTATTTCGGACAGCCTTGAAGCCCGATTTAACCCGGTCGCGGTGCAGGGTGAGATCAGCGGGTTTTCGCGTGCAGCCAGCGGCCACTGCTATTTTTCGCTCAAAGATGAACAGGGGCAGGTTCGCTGCGCCATGTTTCGCCGCGCTGCCACGATGCTGGAGTTTTCCCCGCGCGACGGCCAATTGGTGGAGCTGCGGGGACGGCTGGGTGTTTATGAGCCGCGCGGTGAACTACAACTGGTGGTCGAGTCCATGCGCCAGGCAGGCCAGGGCAATCTTTTTGAACAGTTCCTGCTGCTCAAGGCCAGACTTGAAGCTGAGGGCCTTTTCGACCCAGGCCGTAAAAGGCCTTTGCCTTTGCTGCCCCGCGCCATTGGTGTGGTGACTTCGCTGGGTGCCGCCGCCTTGCACGATGTCACGAGTGCTTTGCAGCGCCGTGTGCCGCATATTCCCGTGGTTATTTATCCTGCCAGCGTGCAGGGCAGCCAGGCAGCCGGCGAATTGCGCGCCGCTTTGCTCAAAGCCTATCAGCGGCGATCCCAGGACCGCGTGGATGTCTTGCTGGTGGTACGCGGTGGCGGCGCCATGGAAGACCTGTGGGCTTTTAATGATGAGCAGCTCGCCCGAACCCTGGTGGAATCGCCCATGCCAGTGATTAGCGGGGTAGGGCATGAAACCGATTTCACGATCGTCGATTTTTGCGCTGACGTGCGTGCGCCCACGCCGACCGCCGCGGCAGAACTCTGCGCGCAGCCCCAAGCGGTGTGGTTGGGTGCGCTCGACATGGCCGTGTCGCGGCTGCAAAACGGCGTAGACCGCCAGCTGGAGTCGCACAACCAGCGCCTGGACTGGGCGGCTTCCCGGATTAGCCGGCCGTCGCATCTGGTTACCAGGCAGCATGCCCGCCTGGCCGGGCTCGGCCAGAGCCTGAGCCATGCAGCGCGTTTGGCACTGCAGCACGAACAGCGCAAGCTACAGGTCTTGGGCAGCAATTTTCCGCACGAAGTGCAAGGCAGCCTGCAGCGCGGCCGGCAGCGCATCGAGCGCGCGCAGTTAAGGCTTGAGTTGCTGGACCCCAAACTGGTTCTGAAGCGCGGCTACGCCTGGCTTGCCGACCTTCAGGGGCAACCCATTACAAGCCGCGAAAAGACCCATGTGGGGCAACCTGTACGCGCTACCCTTGCCGACGGCGAGGTCGATTTGACAGTTTCTGCGCGCAGACTGATTTAGTTTTTACAATGACATCGTTAAAAGCAGTTTATTCATCACCACGAGGAAAAAATCATGGAACACAAACTCCCCCCGCTACCGTACCCGATCGACGCCCTGGCGCCGCATTACAGCCAGGAAGCCTTTGAATACCACCATGGCAAGCACCACAATGCTTACGTGGTGAACCTCAACAACCTGCAAAAGGGCACTGAGTTTGAAGCCATGACGCTCGAAGAGATCGTCAAGAAATCCAGTGGTGGTGTGTACAACAATGCTGCCCAGATCTGGAACCACACCTTCTTCTGGAGCTGCATGAAGCCCGCTGGCGGCGGCGAGCCTGGCGGCGCACTGGCTGCAGCCATCAATGCCAAGTTTGGCTCTTACGCTGCGTTCAAAGAGGCTTTCGTCAAGTCGGCCGTTGGCAATTTCGGTTCCGGCTGGACGTGGCTTGTAAAAAAAGCCGACGGCACGGTTGATATTGTCAACACCGGCCCGGCAGGTACCCCGCTCACCACTGCCGATAAGGCCTTGCTGACGGTGGATGTCTGGGAGCATGCCTACTACATTGACTACCGCAACCTGCGTCCGAAATTTGTCGAGACCTTCCTCTCCAATCTGGTGAACTGGAGTTTTGCCGAGGCCAACTTCGCCTGAGGCGAGAGGCCTTCGCCCACAAAAAAGCCGACATGAGTCGGCTTTTTTGTTTTAAAAGCGAGAAATCAGCGCTTCGCCTCGAAAATCGGGCCGCCCAGTTTGCTGCCGGCCTTGATGCGTTTTCGCGCAAACCAGCCCTTGTTCATTTCCAGGACAAAGCGCACGGGTTGGGCAGAGCAGTGTGGGTCTGTGGTTTGAGGTTTCATGTCGGCGAGGTTCACGATGGTGCCGTCATCCGCCACAAAGGCGGCGGTCAGCGGCAGCAAGGTGTTTTTCATCCAGAAGCACTGCTGGGCTGGCTGCTCGAAGATAAAAATCATGCCTTCCTGTTGCGGCATTTCCTTGCGGAACATCAGGCCGATTTGCCGCTGTTCCGGCGTGAGGGCCACCTGCGCATCAATCAGGTGCATGCCGGCCGACAGCTTGACGCGCTGTAAATTCATCTGGGGGCCGTCCTGCGCCGAAGCACCCAGGGGCACGAACAGGGCGGCAACAGCCAGCATCTGGGTGAGGCCCTTGAACGCCCCACGAAACAAGACGGTACCGGGTTTGAAAAACATAGAGTCACCACGCATGAAGTTGATCGGCCAGCATAAACGACGCGCATAAAAAATGCCCGCACGCGGCGGGCATTTTGACCGAAGTCACCAGGAATTACTTCTTGGCTTCAGCTTTTGCTTTTTTGGCGGCAGCAGCTTCGGCTTTCTTGGCTGCAGCGGCTTCAGCTTTTGCTTTCTTGTCAGCAGCAGCTTTTTCTTTCTTTGCGGCCTTGGCAGCAGCTTTTTCTTCTTTGGTCATTTTGGCTGGCTTGGCTTCAGCTTTGGCTTCTGCTTTTGCAGCGGGAGCGGCTGGCGTTGCGGCAACAGCTGGCTTGGCTGGAGTAGCCGCAGGAGCGGAAGCTTGTGCGAAAGCACCAGCAGCGAAGAGGCCAGCGATCAAAGCAGCGAGGATTTTGTTCATTTGGAATTTCCTTTGATAACGTTATTGGAAAAAATACCCCGAACTTCTCGGAGGCCCTACCGTAACGAGGCCGGTTCCAAAGCCGTTGACACGATGCCCCCAAATTCTTTTGCTGTATGGTTTTACGGCTAGAATTTAGGGGTTTTTACCTAACTGTTGCGTGGCGTGCCCCTGGACGCCTTGCGCTTACCGGAGACTTTTGTTCATGTATCAGCACATCAAGGTGCCTTCCCAAGGCCAAAAAATCACTGTCAATGCCGACAACTCGTTGAACGTACCTGACGAACCCATCATTCCGTTCATTGAAGGCGACGGCACCGGCGCAGACATTACGCCGGTTATGCTGAAAGTGGTTGATGCTGCTGTTGCCAAAGCCTACGGCGGCAAGAAAAAGATCCACTGGATGGAAGTGTTTGCCGGTGAGAAGTCGACCAAGGTCTATGGCCCGGACGTCTGGCTGCCAGAAGAAACCCTGCACGCTGTTCGTGACTACGTCGTGTCGATCAAGGGTCCGCTGACGACCCCTGTGGGCGGCGGCATCCGCAGCCTGAACGTTGCGCTGCGCCAGGAGCTGGATCTTTACGTCTGTCTGCGCCCCATCCAGTATTTCAAGGGCGTTCCTTCGCCCGTCAAAGAGCCTGAAAAGACCCACATGGTCATCTTCCGCGAAAACTCGGAGGACATCTACGCCGGCATCGAGTTCGAATCCGGCAGCGACAAGGCCAAAAAACTCATCAAGTTCCTGCAGGACGAGATGGGCGTCAAGAAGATTCGCTTCCCGAACACCTCCGGCATCGGTATCAAGCCGGTTTCCAGCGAAGGCACCGAGCGCCTGGTGCGCAAGGCCATCCAGTACGCCATCGACAACGACAAGCCCAGCGTGACCATCGTGCACAAGGGCAACATCATGAAGTTCACCGAAGGCGGCTTCCGTGACTGGGCTTATGCCCTGGCCAAGAAGGAATTCGGCGCTGTGGAAATCGACGGCGGCCCATGGATGAAGTTCAAGAACCCCAAGACCGGCAAGGAAATCACCGTCAAGGACAGCATCGCCGATGCTTTCCTGCAGCAGATCCTGCTGCGTCCCGCTGAATACAGCGTGATCGCTACCCTGAACCTGAACGGCGACTACGTGTCCGACGCGCTGGCTGCCCAGGTCGGCGGCATCGGCATCGCTCCCGGCGCCAACCTGAGCGACACTGTCGCCATGTTTGAAGCCACCCACGGTACTGCGCCCAAGTATGCCGGCAAGGACTACGTGAACCCCGGTTCCGAAATCCTCTCGGCCGAAATGATGCTGCGCCACATGGGCTGGACCAAGGCTGCCGACCTGATCATCAGCTCGATGGAAAAATCCATCGACTCCAAGAAGGTCACTTATGACTTCGCCCGCCTCATGGAAGGCGCAACCCAGGTCAGCTGCTCCGGCTTTGGCCAGGTCATGATCGACCACATGTAAAGCTGGCTCAGCCGGTTTTTCCGAGAACCGCCCGGGAGCAATCCCGCGGCGGTTTTTTTCTTGGCCGCAGAAAAGGAAAAAAATCACGCTTGAATGTCGCGTTCCCGCCACCAATTTCCCTATCAGGCGCACTGGACTACATCGGTGGCTAGAATGAATTCCATGGCAACCAAGTCTCCCAAATCCCCCAACTCTCCGGTGCAGCCCCCAGTCCCGGCTATCAAGCCTGATAACGGCAATGGGGGAGAGTCGGTCGTATTGGAGCGCCGGCCGCAAAAGACCAAGCCCCCGCAGATGTACCAGGTGGTCCTGCTCAACGACGACTACACCCCCATGGAGTTCGTGGTGGTGGTAATCCAGGAGTTTTTCAACAAGGACCATGACACCGCCACGCAGATCATGCTGAAGATCCATCTGGACGGCAAAGGCGTCTGCGGCGTGTTTTCCAGGGACGTAGCGGCGACCAAGGTGGACCAGGTGACCGAAGCTGCCCGGAAAAACGGCCATCCGCTGCAGTGTGTCAGTGAGCCCATTGAATAATCGTAAATCCGGCCAATATTCCCTTCATAAGTCAGTAGAGTTAACCCAAGCAAGCCGAAAGGAAGATCAATGATTGCCCAGGAACTAGAAGTCAGCTTGCATATGGCGTTTGTCGAGGCGCGTCAGCAGCGCCACGAGTTCATCACCGTTGAGCATCTCTTGCTTGCCTTGCTGGACAACCCCAGTGCAGCCGAGGTATTGCGCGCCTGCTCAGCCAATGTGGACGACTTGCGCAAGTCGTTGGCCAATTTCATCAAGGACAACACCCCGCAGGTCGCCGGCACCGACGATGTCGACACGCAGCCCACGCTGGGCTTCCAGCGCGTGATCCAGCGCGCCATCATGCACGTACAGTCCACCGGCAATGGCAAGAAGGAAGTCACCGGCGCCAATGTGCTGGTCGCCATTTTTGGTGAAAAGGATTCACACGCCGTGTATTACCTCCACCAGCAGGGCGTAACCCGCCTGGACGTGGTGAATTTCATTGCACACGGCATCAAGAAGAGCGACCCGCCCGAACCAGCCAAGGCTGGCGAGAGCGCCGCCGAGAACGAAGAGGGCGGCGAGAAGAACGAAAAAGCCTCACCGCTTGAGCAATTCACCGTCAACCTGAACCAGCTCGCCAGGGACGGCAAAATCGATCCGCTGATCGGCCGCCAGTATGAAGTCGAGCGCGTCATTCAGATTCTCTGCCGCCGCCGCAAGAACAATCCGTTGCTGGTCGGTGAGGCCGGTGTGGGTAAAACCGCGATTGCCGAGGGCCTGGCCTGGCGCATCACGCAAAAAGACGTGCCCGAGATCCTGGCCGAAGCCAATGTGTACTCGCTCGATATGGGCGCGTTGCTGGCCGGCACCAAGTACCGCGGTGACTTCGAACAACGCCTGAAGGGCGTGCTCAAGGCACTGAAGGACAAACCCAACGGCATCCTCTTTATCGACGAAATCCACACCCTGATCGGTGCCGGTGCGGCCTCGGGTGGCACGCTGGATGCGTCCAACCTGCTCAAGCCGGCGCTGTCCAGCGGCCAGCTCAAGTGCATAGGCGCGACCACCTTCACCGAATACCGCGGCATCTTCGAAAAAGATGCGGCCCTGTCGCGCCGCTTCCAGAAGGTCGATGTGGTCGAGCCTACCGTGCAGGAAACGGTCGACATCCTCAAGGGCCTGAAGTCGCGCTTTGAAGAGCACCACAGCGTCAAGTACGCCGTGGCCGCCCTGCAGGCTGCTGCCGAGCTCAGCGCCAAGTACATCAACGACCGCCATCTGCCCGACAAGGCCATTGACGTGATCGATGAAGCCGGCGCTGCCCAGCGTATCCTGCCCGCGTCCAAACGCAAGAAGATCATCACCAAGGCTGAGGTCGAAGAGATCGTCGCCAAGATCGCCCGCATCCCGCCCGCCAATGTCTCCAACGACGACCGCGGCAAGCTGCAGACGCTCGAGCGCGACCTGAAGAGCGTGGTCTTCGGCCAGGACAAGGCCCTTGAAGTGCTGGCCTCGGCCGTCAAGATGGCGCGCTCCGGCCTGGGCAAGGACGACAAGCCGATCGGCTCCTTCCTGTTCTCCGGCCCCACGGGCGTCGGCAAGACGGAAGCTGCCAAGCAACTGGCTTACATCATGGGCATCGAGTTGATCCGCTTCGACATGTCCGAGTACATGGAACGCCACGCCGTGAGCCGCCTGATTGGCGCACCTCCGGGTTACGTCGGTTTTGACCAGGGTGGCCTGCTGACCGAGGCCATCACGAAGAAGCCGCACGCCGTGCTGCTGCTTGACGAGATCGAAAAGGCGCACCCGGACATCTTCAACGTGTTGCTGCAGGTCATGGACCACGGCACGCTGACGGACAACAACGGGCGCAAGGCCGATTTCCGCAACGTCATCATCGTCATGACCACCAACGCCGGTGCCGAGACGATGAACAAGGCGACCATCGGCTTTACCAACCCGCGCGAGTCCGGCGACGAGATGGCCGACATCAAGCGCCTGTTCACGCCCGAGTTCCGCAACCGCCTGGACGCGACTGTCAGCTTCAAGGCACTGGACGAAACCGTCATCCTGCGCGTGGTCGACAAATTCCTGCTGCAGCTTGAAACGCAACTTGCCGAGAAGAAGGTGGAAGTCACCTTCACCGACACGTTGCGCAAGTACCTCGGCAAGAAGGGCTTTGATCCGCTGATGGGTGCCCGCCCGATGCAGCGCCTGATCCAGGACACGATCCGCCGTGCGCTGGCCGACGAGCTGCTGTTTGGCCGGCTGACCGACGGTGGCCGCCTGACGGTGGACATGAAGGTCACGACGGACGAGAAGGGCGTTGAGACCGGGGAAGTCCAGCTCGACATCCAGCCGCTGCCCAAGAAGGAAGGCAAAGCCAAGCCGGAAGCCGAAGCGGCAGAGACCAACTGACCATTTCGCGGATCCACCAATCCAGCGGAGCGGATAGTTCCGCGCACCCAAAAAAGGCCGGTAGCATCACGCTATCGGCCTTTTTTCATTTCACCCGCGCTTCCTAAAACAAAAGACGCCCCGCCTTGACCCTTCCCGAACTCAGCTCAGAATGGAAAACCGGCCTCTCCCTGGCATGGAGTGCCTACATTGCCGTGCTGTCGGTCTGGATCGTGATGCAAAAGCGCGCGCCGGTCTCCACCATGAGCTGGATCCTGTCGCTGGCCTTGCTGCCGTTTGCCGGCTTCGTGATTTACTACTTCCTCGGTCCCCAGCGCCTCAAAAAGCAGCGCCTCAAGCGGCTGCGCAGCCGCGCCGGCGCGCGTGGCGATGCCGATCTGGCCCAGTTGCAGGGCGTGGCCGAAAGAGCACCTCCGGCCCTGCGGCAGATGACCGCCCTGGGAACCGCCGCCTGCGGTCTTCCGGTGTCCAGTGCTACCGGCGTCCAGCTGCTTTCAGGGGGTGCGCATACCTTCGACAGCATCTTCGACGCGATCCGCGACGCCCGCCATCATGTGCACCTCGAGTACTATATTTTTGAGCCCGACCGCATCGGCACTGCCCTGCGTGACCTGCTGGCCGAAAGGGCTGAGCAGGGCGTCAAGGTACGGCTGCTGGTCGATGCGCTCGGCTCCAAGCGGCTTGGGAGCCGGTTTCTGGCGCCACTGGAGGCTGCCGGCGTCGAGATTGCGTTCTTTCACGATACCCGCATAGGCCGCCGCCTGCGCCCGGTGACCAACTACCGTACCCACCGCAAGATCGTCGTCTGCGACGGCCGCGTCGGCTTCACGGGCGGCGTCAACATCACCGATGAAGAAGACCGGCGTACCCGCGCCGATGCCTACCATGATGTGCACCTGCGCATTGAAGGCAGCGCGGTGCGATGGCTGCAGACCACCTTCCTGGAAGACTGGACCTACGCCACCGGCGAATCGATAGCCGACACGGACGGGACCCTTCCGCACCTGCTGCCCCTCCTGGTGCCCGACGAAGAAGCCGGCGACATTCCGGTGCAGGTGGTGACCAGCGGGCCGGACAACATGCTGGAGCCGATTCACCGCATGCACCTGGCCGCCATCAATGCCTCCACCCAGCGCGCCTGGCTGACCACGCCTTACTTCGTGCCGGGAGAGCCCGCGCTGATGGCGCTGACCAGCGCCGCGCTGCGCGGCGTCGACGTGCGCCTGCTGGTGCCGCGCCGCAGCGACAGCTTTATTGTCAGCGCCGCGGCGCGCTCCTACTTCGACGAACTGATCGCTGCCGGTGTCAAGGTCTGGGAGTACAAGGCCCGCATGCTGCACTCCAAAACACTGGTCGTCGACGACAGCTGTGCCATGGTCGGCACCGCCAATTTCGACAACCGCAGTTTTCGCCTCAACTTTGAAGTGATGGCCGTGGTCTACGGCCCCGCGCTGGCAGGGCCGCTCGCTGCGCAGTTTGAAACCGACCTGCTCAGCGCCGCGCCTGTGCGCGCACATCGCCCCCAGAATTTTTTGATGCGCCTGCTCGATGCCACGGCGCGGCTGTTTTCCCCCTTGCTCTAATTACCTACTTCGAGTTCTTCATGCCCCACACCTTCCTCTGGCACGACTACGAAACCTTCGGCATCAACCCGCGCCGTGACCGGCCCGCGCAGTTTGCCGGCATTCGCACCGACGCAGAGCTCAATGAAATCGGCGAGCCGCTGATGATTTATTGCAAGCCGGCCAACGACTACCTGCCCAATCCAGAGTCCTGCCTGCTCACCGGCATCACTCCCCAGTTGTGCATGGAGCGTGGTGTGGCCGAGCACGAATTCGCCGCGCAGATCGAAGCCGTGCTGGCCGAGCCCGGCACGATCGGCGTGGGCTACAACACCATCCGCTTCGACGACGAAGTCACGCGCTACCTGTTCTGGCGCAACCTCATTGACCCGTATGCGCGCGAATGGCAAAACGACTGCGGCCGCTGGGATCTGCTCGATGTCGTGCGCATGGCCTATGCGCTGCGGCCCGAAGGCATCGCCTGGCCGCTCAAGCCCGATGAACGCAGGCCGGACGACGCCAGCGCCGTACGCCCCAGCTTCAAGCTCGAAGACCTGGCGCGTGCCAACGGCCTCATGCACGAGTCGGCGCACGACGCCCTGTCTGACGTGCGCGCCACCATCGCGCTGGCCCGCCTGATCCGCAAAGCGCAACCCAAGCTCTTTGATTTTTGCCTGGGCCTGCATAAAAAAGACCGCGTGGCCGCAGAGCTGGGCCTGCCCACCAGCCCGCAAACGGCCCAGCCGTTTTTGCACGTCTCGGGCATGTTCCCGCCAGAGCGCGGCTGCCTGGCCGTCATGTGGCCGCTGGCAACGCATCCGACGAACAAGAACGAGCTGCTGGCCTGGGACTTGTCGCAAGACCCGAGTGAGCTGCCTTTGCTCGACGTTGCCACGCTGCGGCAACGCCTCTTCAGCAAATCGGCCGAGCTGCCCGAAGGTGTGCTGCGCCTGCCCATCAAATCGGTTCACCTGAACAAGTCACCCATGGTCGTGCGCAAGCTCGCCACGCTGTCGCCGGAGATGGCGGCCAAATGGAATGTAGACATCCCCGCAGCCCTGGCCAACGCCGAGAAAGCGGCCAGCCTGCCCGACATGAGCGCCATTTGGCCCGAAGTCTTCCAGCGGCCCAAAGAGCCCACGCCGGATGTCGACGAAGACCTGTACGGCGGCTTCATCAACAACACCGACCGCCGCCGCCTGAACCAGTTGCGCGCCTTGTCACCCGCCGAGCTGGCCCACGCCCGCATCGGCTTTGACGACGAACGACTCGGGGAGCTGGTGTTTCGTTACCGGGCACGCAACTTTGCCGAGACCCTGTCGCCCGAAGACGCGGAACGCTGGGAGGCGCACCGCGCTGCGCGCCTGCTGGAGGGTGAGGGCGGGGCGCGGAATGTGGATGCGCTGTTTGCCGAGATAGATGTGTTGGCGGAAACGGCGGATGCGAAGGGGCAGGTGGTGCTTGAGGCGCTTTATGAGTATGCGGAGATGATTGCGCCGGAGATGTCGTAGGTGGCTTTTGCAGGTCAGGCTTGTCTTGGCCTAGGCGCTCTTTGCTGACGGTAGCTGGCCGGGCAACCCCCCGGCCAGCAGCTCTCAGCAAAGCGCGCGCCCATCAAACCAACAACAACCCAAAAAGAAGCCGCTATCAATTCAATAGCTGCTAGCGCTCGCCCTAATTAATCAAAACGCCTGTTTCCTAAAAAAACTCAAGCCGCGACCCGCTCCACCAAAGGCGCATAAGCCCCACCAAACCGGTTGGCCAGAAAATCCCCCAAAGCAATATCTTCCTGCCGCACAAACCCCTTCGCAGGCAACCGCCCGTTAGCCAGCAAGTCCAGCACCGTACAAATACCAGCCGCCGTGGTGATCTGGATCGCGCTGCGCAGCACGCCGCCGACCACATGGCTGTATACCTTGTGGGCGTAGGTCTCCTGCATCAGCCGGCCCTCGCGCTGGCCGCTCACGGTGACGAACACGATGACCACGTCCTGCATCGTCGTGGGCAGGGCGTTTTCCAGGATGTCCTTGAGCACACCGCGGCGGTCGCGCAGGCGCAGGTCGTTGAGCAGGGCCTTCATGATGGCCGCGTGGCCGGGGTAGCGGATGGTCTTGTAGTTGAGGTTGGTGACCTTGCTTTGAAGCGTCTCGCACAAGGTGCCCAAGCCGCCTGAAGTATTGAAGGCCTCGTAGGTCACGCCGTCGAGCGAAAACTCCTCGTGCTCGGCCAGCGGCGGCACCTCGCGCAGCACGCCTTCCACAATGGCTTCGCAGGGCTCGCAGTACTCGTTGATGACGCCGTCGGTGCTCCAGGTCAGGTTGTAGTTCAGCGCGTTCGACGGGTACTGGGGCAGGGCGCCCACGCGCATGCGCACGCTGTGCAGGCTGTCAAACCGCCGGCACAGGTCGGCCGCCACGATGGACACAAAGCCCGGCGCCAGGCCGCACTGCGGGATCAGCGCCGAGCGCGCGGTGGCGGCCAGTTCACGTACGCGCCGCGTGCTGGCCACGTCTTCGGTCAGATCCAGGTAGTGCACACCGGCTGCCACGGCAGCTTCGGCAATGGACGTGGTGAGATGAAACGGCGCCGCACTGAGCACCGCAAACTGCCCTTCAAGCTCCGCGCGCAGGGCGACAGGGTCGGTGACGTCCAGCACTTTTAATTGAACCCCGGCGCTGGCCTTCATGCCTGCCAGTGCGGCCTGTGATGCATCCACCACCGTGACCGCATAGTCCTGGCTGGCGCCCAGCAGGGCGGCAATGGTTGAGCCGATTTTGCCTGCGCCTACCACCATGATTTTTTTCATATCAGCTCCTTTGGGGGCCCCTCCAAGCGAGGGGCGTTGAGTGATTGTGGAACGCAGTACCGGCGGTTGGTAGTATCAATTTATACAAATAGAAGCCATAATTTAGACAAATAGAAGATTTCTACCTTCTATTTGACTATTCATCTCCCATAACAGGGCGCGGCCCACCCCAACGCATGAACCTTGACGCCATAGACCAGATATTGCTCAGCGAGCTGCGTGAAAACGCGCGTTGCCCGGTGGCCTTGCTCGCCCGCAAGGTGAGCCTGTCGCGCACGGCAGTGCAGGCCCGCATAGAGCGGCTGGAGCGTGACAAGGTCATCACCGGTTACGGCGTGCGCACCGGCGACGCCTATGAGCAATCGCAGGTAGCCGCCCACGTGATGCTCACCGTCGGCCCCAAGCTGTCGGGCCCGGTCGAGGCGGCGCTGCGCAAGATCCCCGAGGTCCGCTCACTGCTCTCGGTCAGCGGCACCTTCGACATGATCGCCATCGTGCAGGCCGGCTCGATCGAGCGGCTGGACGCGCTGATCGACGGCATTGGCCTGCTCGACGGGGTGGAGCGCACCAATACCTCAGTGGTGCTGTCTACGCGGATTCACCGCTAGGCCGCTTGAAGCCGACCCTCAACTGACTTGCGAAAGAAAATCTGCCGGCCGTTCCAGCGTTTTGACATGGCGCTAAACCCGAGGCCCGTATAGATTCTGGTCGAAGCCGCATTGAACTCGTTCGTGTCCAGGCACACGCTGGCGCAGCCGGCCTGGCACGCATGCGCCAGTGCGAACTCGATGAGCGCCTTGCCCGTACCCTGCCTGCGAACGGACGGGTCAACAAACAGGTCTTCAATGGTGGCCTCGGTGCCGCTGGCCCACATGGAATGGCGATAGCGTTGCAGCACGTAACCCGAGGCTTGGCCGTGAACCATGGCGATGAAGAATTCCGCGTCTTGCGACCCAAGCAACTTGCGGACGCTGTCGCCAAACTGGACGTCCGAGGGCGTGTGCCGCTCCAGATGGTTGCGAAAGGCGACGGCCATGGCCACGATGGCTGGCTCATCTTGCGGGGTGGCGATACGGATGTGCATGGTGAGTGGCTGGCGTCGTGAAGTGGCGAAAGGGAAACCGGCAGAGCTGACTGTTTGTTGCTGCTGTTGCTTCCTCACAGTCTGCAGGAGCAGCCCCCACGCGATCCAGCGGTTTTGCAAGGTTTTGGTTGCGCTTTACGTTGAAAGTCCTTGTTCCGGTACATGCCTGCAAAAGGCAAATCAAACCGCAAGCCCCCGGCAGCAGTTTTTTCCGATTCCCCCAAATCTCAGGCACAAAATTGCTGCCAAGCCCAATGAAGGCGAGCGCAAGAAGCTATTGATTTGATAGCGACTGAAGCTTCATGCTGTGCCCGCCTGCCATGGCGCATGCTTGTCCATCACGCCGGCATATAGCGCGCTGGCTTCAAAGTGCGCCAGCCAGGCTAGCAGTTGCGGCCAGGGCTGGCCTGCAAACCAGGCGGGGTCGGTATGCGCGAACTGGCGCACAAATGGCAGCAGCGCCATGTCGGCCAGGCTGGCGCGTGCGCCAAACAGCCACCCGCCTGCCAGCATGCCGTCCAGCTTGAGCAGCCATGCCGCACCCAGGCCGCGCTGCAGCTGCGCAAAAGCCTCGGTATTGCCTGCGGATTCTTCGGTGTAGCGATTCGGGTATTTGTAGCGGTCCAGGCTGCGCTTGAAAGCACCGTCGTTGCCGGCAATCAGCGCGAGCATGTCATCGATGGAACCCTTGGGTGGTGAGAGCCAGCCCTCGGGATCATTGCGCCGCAGTGCCCACAGCATCACGTCCAGGCTTTCATCAATGACTTCGCCGCCGGGCAGCACCAGCACGGGCACCGTGCCTTTGGGTGACGCGGCCAGCATTGGCATGGGTTTGTTCTTCAACACGACTTCGCGCAGCTCGTGCGGCTCGCCACTCACGGCCAGCGCCAGCCGGGCGCGCATGGCATACGGGCAGCGGCGAAAGGAATACAGGACGGGCAGGGCGCTGTTCATGGCCTGAGACACCAGGTGCTTCAGGTGCCGGATTGCCGCACGCCGATGTGCGCGGCATTGCGCGCTTCGGCCAGTTCGACCTGGCGCTGGCGCTCGCGGTAGCCGGCTTTCTGTTCTTCCGTCGTCTTCCCATGGCAGTGCGCGCAGCTCACGCCCAGCTCGTACAGCGGCGACTGGCGGTCTGCCTCGCTCAGTGGGTCGCGGCACGAGCGGCACAGCGTGAAGGCGCCGGGCTTGAGGCCGTGGCCGACGGACACACGCTCGTCAAACACAAAACATTCGCCTTCCCAGGTGCTTTGCGCCTCGGGCACGGTTTCCAGGTACTTGAGGATGCCGCCTTCGAGGTGGTAGACCTCTTCAAAGCCTTTGGAGCGAAGCAGCGCGGTGGATTTCTCGCAGCGAATGCCCCCGGTGCAGAACATGGCTACCTTCGGCTTTTTGCCGTCATGCGCCGCCAGCTTGCCGCCTTCGGCCATTTCGCGCTCCACCCAGCCGGGCAGCTCTGAAAAGCTGCTGGTGTGCGGGTTGATGGCGCCGTGGAAGGTGCCGATGGACACCTCGTAGTCGTTGCGTGTATCGACCAGCACCACGCCCGGCTCGTTGATCAGCTGGTTCCACTCCTGCGGCTTGACGTATTCGCCCGCCATCAGCGCGGGGTGCACTTCCGGCACCCCCATGGTGACGATCTCGCGCTTGAGGCGCACCTTCATCCGGTAGAAGGGCATGGACTCAGCCCAGGCCTCCTTGTGCTCGAGCTTCGCCAGGCGCGGGTCACTGCGCAGATACGCCAGCACGGCGCGCACACCTTCTTCAGGCCCGGCAATAGTGCCGTTGATGCCTTCTGCCGCAAGCAGCAGCGTGCCCTTGACACCATGGGCTTCGCACTGCGCCAGCAACGGCGCCTGCAGCTCGGCGAAATCGGGCAGCTCAACGAACTGGTAAAGGGCAGCGGTCAGGAAGTCAGACATGAAAAAACAGGCGAAAAGCGAAAAGAAATGTGCGGTGGTTCAAAAAGAGGGCAAACAGGGACAAAAGTCGGAAAACGCGAAAAGACCCTAAATGGTGCGTACACGCGCTGAAATGGCGCCGATACCGCGCCGAAATGGCACAAGCGCTCCCAGGCTCCATCGTAGCGGCTCGGGTCTTAGCATTTTGTAACCCCGATTTTGTGACGGAAAGCGCCGAATTCAATGTTTTATGGCCATGCTGGTAGACATTTTGTTGCAATGCAGCAAAATGACCGTGTACTTATTGATCTGGCGCAAATCCCTTCCTGGAAATCAACGTAGACGCCGACCTCGAACCGACCCCAGATGGCCCACCACTTTTTGTCAAACCATGTCCAGAAGCATAAGCAGTCTTTGGCTTAAAAGCATGCGCCGCATGGGCAAGGCCCAGCAGGCGCAAGGCTTGCGGCTGTTTGAAAGCCTGCTGCCCAAGGTCACACCGGCGTTGCCTGCCGCCACAACGCCGCGCAGACGCAGGCCCGGGGTCAAGCTGCTGAAACCGGTGGTTGCCCGGCCCGCCAAAAAAGCCCGCCGGCCCACGGCTGCACAGGCCCGCGCCGCAGCCGGGTTGCCCGGCACCTGGCGCAAGGCCTGGTTTACTTTGCCCGGGGACGGATTGCTGACGGATTCCCGGCGCATGCTGTACTGGTTGTACCTTCCCGCTACGGCCGCTACGGCCGCTACGGCCGCTACGGCCGTTACTGCCGGGGTTCCCGATGCCCCTGCGGCACCGCGCCCGCTGGTGGTGATGCTGCACGGCTGCCAGCAGACGGCGGCCGACTTTGCAGCGGGCAGCCGCATGAACGAGCTGGCCGAGCGCAAGGGTTTTGCGGTGCTCTACCCCCAGCAATCCAGTGCAGCCGACGCCCACCGCTGCTGGCACTGGTACAAGCGGGCCACACAAAACGGGGAGGGCGATGTGGGCGTGATCGCCGCCATGATTTCGCAGGTGCAGCAAAAACACGGGCTTGACGCTTCACGAACTTACGTGGCGGGCCTGTCGGCCGGCGCCGCGCTGGCGGCCATCGTGGCACTGCGCCACCCGGAGCTGATCGCGGCCGTGGGCATGCACTCGGCACCCGTGTTCGGCACCACCCATTCGCCCTTCAGCGCCTACCGGGCCATGCAACACGGCTCGGGCTCGTCTTACGATGCGGTGGCGCGCTTGTTTGCCAGCGACCAGCCGGAGTTCCCGGGCATGCCGGCCATCCTGATCCATGGCGACAACGATGCCGTGGTGCGGCGGGTGAACGCCGAGCAGCTGGCCGAGCAGTTCGAAATCATCAACAACCCGGTCATTACCCAAAATGCGGCCCGCCTCGAGCCGGTGGTTCGCCGCTACCCCGAGCGCCGCAGCGGCAGGCGGCCACGCCATGCCTACCAGACGACGACCTGGTACGCCGGCCGCAAGCCGCAGCTGGTGAAGTGCGACGTAGATGCTCTGGGCCACGCCTGGAGCGGCGGAGACGCCAGCATGGAATACAGCGAGCCCGAGGGCCCGGACGCCACGCTCATGATGTGGACGTTTTTTACCTACCACCGCCGCAATGCTGCCCTGGCTGCGGCAGAGCCTGGTGCGGCAAAGTAGCTGAGCCTGATCCGCTATCAAATCAATAGCGTGTTGCGCCCGTTTACTGAGGGCTTCAGCCTGTTTTTCTTTAAATTCGTCAGCGCGGCAGCAGCCCCGCCATAAAACCGTCTACCGCATCGGTATACCCGCCGGGCAGGCCCAGCGTGGTGTTGACCTGCTCATGCGTTAGGTCTTGCGGCAGCACACTGGCCCGCGCACCCCTGGCTGTCACCTTCGCGGCAAAGTCACGCGACTGTGCGCAGGGGTCATCCGCCCGTTGTGTCGAGCAGACCAGCAGCATCGGCGTGGCGTCAGCCGCCAGCACGCTGCTGGGTGACACAGTGCGCCAATAGGTTGGGTCGGCGCCAAACACGCGGTCGTAAAACCGCATGTGCCGTGCTTTCATGATGCGCTCAAGGTCCAGCGCGGCGCTGTCAAGCGCCACGGTGCCGAGCCAGGGTTTGGCACCAGACTCGCGTGCCAGTGCCGGCGAAGCGCCCAGCAGCGCCACCAGGTGCGCGCCGGCCGAATGTCCCATGAGGATGACCTTCGCCGGATCGCCACCCCACGAGGCGGCCATGGCTTGCGTCTTGGCCAGGGCGCTGGCTACATCGCGTGCCTGCACCAGCGGGTCAACCTGCGGCGACAGGCGATAGCCCACCGACACCAGGATGTAGCCCTTCTGTTTGACCCACCAGGCCACCTTGTTGTCGGTCACGTTGGCCATGGCCTTGTTGCCCACCATCCAGGCGCCGCCGTGCACCATGACGATGACCGGTGCGTTGGCTGCCGGCTGCAGCGGCAGGTAGGCATCCATGCGCTGGCGTGGGTCTGTGCCGTAGGCGATGTCGGGGATTTGCTGCACACCGGCCGGCACGGTGGACCTGGCGGTTTTTCGCGCCAGGCGGCCACTGTCCTGCTGGGCAGCCACCGGCCCGGCATAGAGAACCGCGGTGAGCAGGAACGCAAGCGCAAGCGTCGGCCAGTGCGTGGGGAGGCGAGGGGCAAGGGACATGTCATGGCTCCAGTGGTGTTGCGGCGGGCAGGCCGGACAGCATATCCGGCCCGCCTCTGACCTTGTGCGTCAACGATGGGTCAGGTATTCGGGCGGCGCGATGCGCAGTCATTAGCCAGCCGGTTTGCGCGAGCCTTTTTTCGACGCCACAAAGGTCTCGATGTCGGCCAGCGAGATAGTGCCTGCATGGCTGGCGTCGATGGCGTCAAAGTTCTTGTACACCTTGGGCATTTTTGCCTGCGCTTCTTCGCGGGTCAGCTTGCCGTCCTTGTTGGTGTCGGCCGCCTCAAAGCGTTTTTGCAGTTCGGTGCGGGCCTTTTCCAGTCGGGCGGCGTTGGGTGCCTGTGCATGGGCCGCGGTACCCAGCATGAGAAAGCCCATGAGGCCCATGATTGAAAGTGTGCGGAGATTGAAAGAGAAGGCCATGAGAGCGCTCCAAAAAAAATGAAAGTGAAGGTTGAAATTTTGAAAACCGGATTTGATAAAAGGCCCAGGCCCGTTTAGCGCGAAGGGCAGCTCATCGCCGCGCCGGCAGCGTCATAGCAGGTCGTGCTGCGGGTGACACCGGTGGCCTGGTTGTAGGAGGCCGTGCTTTGCACACTGTTGCCGGTGGCGGCGCTGGTGGCCGTGGTGTTGCGGCTGGCGTTGACGGCGCCGTCGGCGGTTTTGCTGCTGTTGCCGCTGCTTTGCACGCTGCCTTTGGCGCCGGTGGCGGCAAACTCCCCGCTGCGTTGTGCCGAGCCGTCCGCGCTGCGGCTGGCCTGGCCGGTGCGCACGGCGGTGGCGCCGTTGGGGCCTGTGGTGGAGGCACTGCCCACGGTACTGGCATTGCCTTGCCCGTCGGCGGTAGTGCTGCGGTTGCGTACCCGTGTGCCGCCTTGTGGGCCCTCGCGGGTGACCGCCCTGGTGGCGGTGGCGCTGCCATCGGCATGGGTCCGCACCACGTGGCGGCTGGCCGCTTCGGCGGGGGTGGCAAAACCTGCGGCCAGCAGGGTGCATGTCAGGGCGGTGGTCAGGGCAGTGGCGGAAAGCATGGTTTTCATGGTGAACTCCTTGAAGGTTGACGTTGAACGGTGAAGCGTCTTGAGGTTCCGGCCGCATCGCAGCGCCGTGATGCCACTGTGGCCGCCAGATGTGAGCCAGGCATGGCTGCAAGCGGCCTCTTGATGACAAGGCATGAATAAATCCCGGCTTTGTCATCGTTTGTCATGATTTGCCGGGCAGGTGGCCAGGCGCGGGCCGCTACCATGGGGCATCTTTCTTGCGGCGGGGTGTTTTCTTATGGTTGTTTTCAGCGCGCTTTTGCAAACAGGCCCTTCACGATGAGCGAGCCGCTAGCCCGGGTCCTGGTGGTCGACGACGAGGCCGACCTGCGCAGCCTGTTGCAGCGTTACCTGAGCGACCAGGGTTACGCCGTGCGCACACTCGAAGACGCCAAAACCTTGGACACCCTGCTGGCGCGCGAACGTTTTGACGTGCTGGTGCTCGACGTCATGATGCCGGGCGAAGACGGGCTGGCGGTGTGCCGCCGCCTGCGCGTGCAGGGCGAAACCATTCCCATCGTCATGCTGACCGCCCGCGGCGACCCGGTGGACCGCATCGTCGGGCTGGAAATGGGGGCCGACGATTACTTGCCCAAGCCCTTCAATCCGCGCGAGCTGCTGGCCCGCATCCAGGCGCTGGTGCGCCGGCAGCGTATGCTGGGCGCGCACAGCGGCCCGTTGCCCGGCCAGGGTACGGTGCAGTTTGGCGCCTTCACCCTGAAGCTGGAAGCACGCCGGCTGGAAAAAAACGGCGAAGACGTGCCACTCACCACCGGTGAATTCAGCCTCCTGCAGGCATTGGCCCTGCACCCCAACCGGCCGTTGGGCCGCGACAGGCTGATCGAGCTGGCCTATGGCCGCGACCACGAAGCCACCGACCGCAGCATCGACGTGCAGGTCATGCGCCTGCGCAAGTTGATTGAGGCGGACCCTTCCCAGCCGGCGCACATCCAGACCGTGTGGGGCGTGGGTTATGTGTTTGTGCCGGAAGGCGGTGCGGCAAAAAGCGGCAAGGCGGGCAAGCCGTGAGGCTATTTCCATGAAGCTGTTTCCGCGCAGCCTGTTCGGCCGCAATGTGCTGCTGATCGTGGTGCTTATCGTGGTGGGCCAGCTGGCCAGCGCGCTGCTGGTGCGCCAGCTGATCATCAAGCCCCGACTGGCGCAGCTTTCGGTGGCGGTGGCGCGCAATGTCAGCTCCATCCGTGCCGGCCTGGCCGCCATGCCGCCCGCGCAGCGCGAGGCTTTTGTCGCGCAGTTCAACCGCCGCGCCATGCAGGGCATTGCCGATGACGACGAGGGTGACGGCCGTGGCGAACGCCGGCTGCTGAGCCGGCTTGAGCGGCGCTTCGTCAATGAAGCCTCGCGCGGCATCGCGCTGGAAGGCGAGGGCTCCGAGATCATCTGGCGCCGCGAAGCCGGCGGCAGCCTGGCGGTGCGGCTGCGCCTGGACGGCGCCGACCATTGGGTCAACCTGCCCGGCGTGCTGCCGGCGCGTGAATTCACCGGCGCCTGGGTCGTAACCTCGCTCGCCAGCGCCTTGCTGGCCTTGCTGGGCGCGCTGCTGATTCACCGTTACCTGAACCAGCCCCTGCGCCGCGTGATGGCTTCGGCGCACACGCTGGCGGGCGGCACCAGCCCGCAGCCGCTGCCCGAAGACGGCCCCACGGAAATCGCCGACCTGAGCCGCAGCTTTAACCAGATGGTGCGCAGCCTGGCCCAGGCCGACGACGAGCGAGCGCTAATGCTGGCCGGGGTGTCGCACGACCTGCGCACACCGCTGACCAAGCTGCGCCTGGGCATCGAGATCCTGCGCGACAAGGCCGAAAAAGCCGGTCAAGGCGACGATGAGCTGATGGCCCGAATGACACGCGGCGTGGAAGAAATGGACGCCATCATCAGCCAGTTCCTGGACTTTGCCCGCAGCACCGAAAGCGAAGCGCCGGCGCCGGTGGCGCTGGATGTGCTGGCGGCTGAGGTGGCGGCCGCCTCGGCCGGCCACGGCATGCCGGTGGCGCTGCAGGGCGGCAACCCGCCGCCGGTGCCCTTGCGCCCGCGTGCGATGCGCCGCGTGCTCACCAACCTGGTTGAAAATGCCTGGCGCCATGGGCTCCCGCCGGTCACCATAGCCACCGGTACGCAGGGCGATTCGGTCTGGATAGCGGTGACGGATCACGGCGCCGGCATTGACGCCGGGCAGGCCGAGGCCTTGAAGCAACCCTTTCGCCGCGCTGAAAGCACACGCACCGGCCCGCCGGGCGCCGGGCTGGGCCTGGCCATCGTGGACCGCATCGTGCGCGCGCACGGCGGCAAGTTTGAGCTGCTGCCTGCCGACGGCGGGGGCCTCTGCGCCCGGATCACGCTGCCGCGGGCCTGAAACACCCCAAAAAAAGGCCTCGAAAGGCCTTTTTTGAGTGTCAAAACGGGCTGCAGGCCAATAGAGACGAGCGCAAGCAGCTATTGATTTGATAGCGATTGCTGCGGCTTCACCCGAACTGCACCAGGTTGAGAATGGGCAGCGGGCCGCCGGGAAACTGCGCCAGGCGTCCACCCACGGCCAAAGTGCCGAGGTCGATTCCCGAGAACCCGAGCTGGCTGATCAGTGCCGCCACGGTCGCCTTTGCCTTGGCGTCGTCGCCCGAGAAAAACAGCACGCGTTTGCCGCCCTGGTCGGCGGGGTCAGTGGCCAGCAACTGGGCGACCAGGTGGTTAAAGGCCTTCACCACGCGCGCGCCGGGCACCAGCTCGGCAAACACTTCGCTGGAGGCGCGGCCGTTCAACTCAACGGGCCGGAGAGGAGGGCCTTCGACCGCGTTGTTGGCGTCAATGACGACACGGCCGCCAAAGTTGGGCAAACCGGCCAGCGCTTCAGGCAGGCGACCCCAGTTGACGGCCACCAGCACGATGTCTTTTGTGGCGGCTTCCTTGACGGTGCCGGCGTGGATGGTGGGGCCGAGTTCGCGCACGATGTCTTTGAGCGAGTCCGGGCCGCGGCTGTTGGACAGCGTGGCATGGATGCCCTGGCGGGCCAGGGTTTTGGCAAATGCCGTGCCGATGGCGCCGGCACCGACGATCCCGATGCTGGGGGTGCTGGATGGGGTTGAGAGGGTAGACATAAATTCACTCCTTGGTTGTTGATGGGTGAATGATGGGTTTTTGATTGCCTTTTGATAAGCAGGTAATTGATTGAATTATTTTCAATCATTACTTTAAAATGGTGAAATGGAAACCCTGGCCAACCTCGAATCGTTTATTCGCAGCGCCGAAGGCCGCAGCTTTTCTGAGGCGGCACGGCGCTTGGCCCTGACGCCTGCCGCCGTCAGCCGCAACGTCGCCATGCTGGAGCGAAACCTGGGCGTGCGGCTGTTTCAGCGCTCGACCCGCAAACTCACGCTGACCGAAGCCGGTGAACGCTTCCTGGTCTCGATCAGCGGCAACCTCGATGCGCTGCAGTCCGCCATCGCGGCCATCTCCAGCGACAGCGGCGCCCCCGCAGGTCAACTCAAGGTCAGCATGTCGCCCACCTTTGGCATCGACTACATCGTGCCGCTGCTGCCGGCCTTCCTGGACCGTTATCCGCTCATACGTCCTGACTGGTACTTTGAAAACCGCCCGGTCGACCTGATCGCCGAGGGGTATGACGCGGCCATCGGCGGCGGCTTTGAGCTGTCGCCAGGCGTGGTGTCGCGCGCACTGGCCCCGATCCACCTGGTCGCCGTGGCATCGCCCGCCTATATGGCAGGCCAGCAGGCCCCGGCCGACCCCGCGGGCCTGGCCGGGCTCAAAGGCATCGCCCTGCGTTCCAGCGGAACGGGCCGGGTTCGCCAGTGGGTCATGCGCAATGCGGCCGGCGCGGAAGTTCCGGCAGGTTTCATGGATTCGGTGGTGGTGAACGACCCGACGGCCATGCGCGCGGCAGCGTTGCTGGGCCTGGGCGTGACGCTCGTGGCTTTGCCCGATGTACTGCCTTTGCTGGAGCGCGGTGAACTCGTCAGGGTGCTGCCGCAGTGGTATGTCGATGCCGGCGTGATCTCGATTTACTACGCCACGCGCAGCCAGATGCCTGTCAAGACGCGGGTGTTCATCGATTTTGTGGTCGAGGCCTTCGAGCGCGACCAACTGGCCCGGCGCTTTACCGGCGGCCCGGGCTAAGAGGCCCGGTCGCCGGCAAGGGCGGCCCGGGCTAAGAGGCCCGGTCGCCGGCAAGGGCGGCAGACTTCGCCCACAATTCCTTTTTACGTTTCCCCTTCCGTTTCCGTATCTCATTGAAGGCAAAGACACCCATGACCCAATCCCTCAAAGCCGCCGTGATGGGCGCAGGCGCCGTTGGTTGTTATTACGGCGGCATGCTGGCCCGTGCGGGGCTTGACGTGGTGCTGATCGCCCGGCCCCGGCATGCTGACGCCATTCAGAGTGACGGCCTGCACATGGAAACCCGCACTTTCGACGAACACGTGCGCCTGGCCGCCAGCAGCGAACCCACCGCCGTGCAGGGCGCCGGCCTGGTGCTGTTCTGCGTGAAGTCCACCGACACCGAAGCGGCCGGTGCATTGATCCGGCCGCACCTGGCGCCAGATGCGCTGGTGCTCTGCCTGCAAAACGGCGTCGACAACGCCGACCGCCTGCGCACTGTGCTGCCGCAGCATGCAGTGGCTGCCGCCGTGGTGTACGTCGCTACCGAAATGGCCGGCCCCGGCCACGTCAGGCACCACGGCCGCGGCGAGCTGGTGATTGAGCCGGCCAGCCGGAGCGAGGCCGTGGCCCAGGCCTTCATCGCAGCCGGTGTGCCGGTTGAAATCTCCAGCAATGTGCGCGGCGCGTTGTGGGCCAAACTCATCCTCAACTGCGCTTACAACGCCGTCTCGGCCATCGCGCAGCTGCCGTACGGCAAAACCGTGCAGGGCGAGGGCGTGAAAGACGTCATGCGCGACGTGGTGGCCGAATGCCTGGCCGTGGCAGAGGCCGAAGGCGTGCAGGTGCAGGGCGACATGCACCTGGCCGTGGACAAGCTGGCCGGCAGCATGCCCAACCAGTTGTCATCCACCGCACAAGACCTGGCGCGCGGCAAACCCACCGAGATCGACTACCTCAACGGGCTGGTCGTCAGGCGCGGTGAAGCGCTGGGTGTGGCCACGCCGGCGAACCGGGTGTTGTGGGCGCTGGTGAAGTTAATGGAAGGCAAGTGACGCATTCAGTTGCTGCCGGCCAGTGCACCAGAGCACTGCCGACGCAGCGAAGCTGACTGCGCTACCGCGGCTTTGACGCGGCCTCGTGTTTCAGCCGGTCAGGCGCGTTGCGGCGCCAGTGTCTTGGTGTAAAGCGACGCGCCGGCCAGGTCTTTCAAGGTGACTGTCATGGCCCTGGTTTTCGCGTCGATGTCGACCTGGCCAAAGAACTGCATGCCGTTGGTGGGTGGCGCGTTCACTTCGGTGGGGGCTTTCTGGTACATCACCTGCATGCCGAAGGTGGCGTCGGTTTTGTTGGGCCCAAATCCACCGGCGTTGAGCGGACCCGACACAAACTCCCAGAATGGCGAAAAATCATTGAACCTGGCCTTGGCCGGGTCGAAATAATGCGCGGCGGTGTAGTGAACATCGGCCGTCAGCCACACCACATTCTTGATGCCGGCACGCTTGATCTCGCGCAGCAGGCGCGCAATTTCGATTTCGCGACCCAGGGGGACGCCATCGTCACCGTTGGCGATGGCTTCCCAGCGGCTGCGGCCGTCGCTGTCTTTGCCATCGTCCACATGCAGGCTGATGGGCATGTCGGCGGCGATCACTTTCCAGACCGATTTTGAGCGCTTCAGGCCGTCCAGCAGCCAGGCAACTTGAGGGCGGCCCATAAAGGCGCTTTCTTCGGTTTCGCTGGTTTGCAGGTTATGGCTGTTGGGACCGCGATAGCTGCGCATGTCGACCACAAACATGTCCAGCAGGGGGCCTTGGGGCAAATGGCGGTACACACGCTCACTCTCCACGTCGGCGGTACGGCGTATGGGCGCAAATTCATGAAAGGCCCGGGTGGCGCGCGCCACCAGCAAGGGCACATTCTTTTCGGTGTAACGCTTGTCGGCACCGAAGTCTTTGGAGTCAGACCAGTTATTGGCCACCTCGTGGTCATCCCATTGCCAGATTTGCGGCACTTCAGCTGCCATGCGGCGCACATTGGTGTCCATCAGGTTGTAGCGATAGCGGCCGCGGTACTCGTTGAGTGTTTCCGCGACCTTGCTGACCTCTTCGGTGACCACGTTGTTCCAGAGGGAACCATCAGCAAGCTTGACCTGCGCCGTGATGGGACCATCGGCGTAAATCGTGTCGCCACAATGCAGGAAGAAGTCAGGGTTGACCTTTCGCATCTGCTCGTAGATTTTCATGCCGCCCCATGCCTCGTTGATGCCCCAGCCTTGCCCGGCCGTATCGCCACTCCATGTGAAGCGCACGTCGCGTACAGCCTTGGCCCCTGCGCCGGCAGGCAGACGCAGGTGGCCGGCCACGGCTTCAGACAGCACACGTTCGTTATGCAGGTCTTGCAGCACCACCCGGTAGAAAATTTCCTGGCCCGCCGGCAGGCCCGTCAGGTCCACGCGCCCGGTGAAGTCGGTGTCGTCCATCAGGTAAGGGCCCCGCACGCGCGTGGCATTGGTAAAACTGGCGGTCGTTGCCCACTCGAGCCAAAGGCGTGAAGGCCGGTCGCTGCGGGTCCATATCACCGCGCCGTCCGCTTTTGGGTCGCCACTTTGAACCCCGTGGGCCATTTGGGGCCGCATGGCTTCGCGCGTGATGAGGGCAGGGGCTGACTGCGCCTTGGCGAGGCGGGGAAGCACCATGGCCGAGCCTCCCAACACGGCAGCAGTCGAATTAACAAATTGTCGGCGATCCATGGGTTTCTCCAGAAAAAGTAGTGGCGTTGGAGCGCCTATTCTTTTGGCAGGACATGTCAGCTTCATGAATCATCTGCCCGTCGAAAAGCTGTAGTGCTGCCGGGTGCGCATCGTCCAAGCCAGCGCCTGGGTGGCCAGACGATGTAACGGTTGGCACCAAAATATTTGTCAATGGCGTTGAAATGCACAAATTTGGGGCGACGCAATCGCCTCCGCAGTGCCTCCGGGGGCCAGCAAGGCCGGATCCGCGGTGTTTTGCTAGCGGCACGGTATGTGCTTGCATCCCTGAGGTCAGGCTGACGAAGGCCTGCGCAGGGTAAAGCGAGCTTCGCGGTGCCCAATCGATCTGAATGGATAACGGCGTCCACTTCGGTCTTCAATCTTTTTGAAGATCTCGAAGTGGATTTTTTTTTGGCAAAACAGGATTTAGAGGGATCGTATGGCTTATTTAGTGCCTTCGGAATTTGTGACCAAGATGGTGGATGCGGGTGAATCCAAAATCTTCATGTCTACCCGCGACACCGTGATCCGGGCCTATATGGCCGGCGCCATCCTGGCGCTGGCGGCCTGGTTCGCCGTCACCATCAACGTGCAAACCGGCCAGCCGCTGCTGGGCGCCGTGCTGTTTCCGGTCGGTTTTGTCATGCTCTACCTGTTCGGCTTCGACTTGCTCACCGGCGTGTTCGTGCTGTGCCCGCTGGCGCTGATCGACAAACGCCCGGGCGTCACGGTCAAGGGCGTTCTGCGCAATTGGGGCCTGGTGTTCACCGGCAACTTCCTGGGTGCCTTCACGGTGGCCGTGATGATGGCAATCTACGTCACCAACGGCTTTTCGACCGAGCCCAACGCCGTGGGCAAGGCCATCGGCGTTGTGGGCGAGAACCGCACGCTGGGCTACCAGAAGTACGGCGCCAACGGCATGCTCACATTGTTCGTGCGCGGCATGCTGTGCAACTGGATGGTGTCGGCCGGCGTGGTGGGGGCGATGATCTCCACCCAGGTGAGCGGCAAGGTGATCGCGATGTGGATGCCCATCATGCTGTTCTTCTACATGGTGTTCGAGCATTCCATCGTGAACATGTTCCTGTTCCCGTCCGGCCTGCTGCTGGGCGCGCATTTCACCATCATGGACTACCTGATCTGGAACGAAATTCCGACGGTGCTGGGCAACCTGGTGGGCGGCCTGGCCTTCACCGGCTTGACGCTGTATGCCACGCACATTAAAACCGGACCGTCACGTTCCTTTAAATAACCTGCTTTCAAAACAAAAGCTCCCGCGCATGCAAGATACAAAGATGCGCGGGGGCTTTGCCGGTACCCCACATGTCCAGTGAACTGAAGATATCGGCAGGTCAGTATTCGGACAAGGGCCGCAAGGAAACCAACCAGGATTTCCACGGCATCTATGTACCCAAAGAGCCGCAACTGAGCGCCAAGGGCATTGCCATTGCATTGGCCGACGGCATCAGCAGCAGTGCCGTCAGCGACGTGGCCAGCCAGTACGCCGTCACCGGTTTCCTTGAGGACTATTACTGCACCTCGGAAGCCTGGTCGGTCAAGACATCGGCCGAGCGGATCCTGAGCGCCACCAACTCCTGGCTGCATGCGCAGACACAGAAAAGCCAGTACCGCTACGACAAGGACAAAGGCTATGTGTGCACCCTGAGTGCCATGGTCATCAAGTCGACCACTGCGCATATTTTTCATGTCGGTGATTCACGCATTTACCGCCTGCGCGGCAAGGCGCTGGAACAACTGACCAACGACCACCGTGTGTGGATTTCCCAGGGCCAAAGCTATCTGGGCCGCGCGCTGGGCTTCAAGCCGCAGCTTGAGATCGACTACCAGACCCAGCAGGTGGAGCAGGGCGACATCTTTCTTCTGGCCACCGACGGCGTGTATGAACACGTCAGCGAATACGACATGGCCGGCCTCATCCACATCTGTGCCGACGAGCCTGGCGGGCTGGATATGGCAGCCAAGTCCATCGTCGAAAAAGCCCTGGAGCGAGGCAGTGGCGACAACCTCACGGCACAAATTGTCCGCGTCGATGAGCTGCCCAACGGGCAGGCCGGCGAGCTGCTCCAGCAGCTGTCAGGCCTACCGCTTCCGCCCATCCTGGAGGCCAGGACGCAGTTTGACGGCTACACCATCGTCCGCGAAGTGCACGGCAGCAGCCGCAGCCACATCTACCTGGCCACCGACAACGACACGGGCGCGCTCGTCATCCTTAAAACACCGTCGATAGATCTGGGCGGTGACCCGGCCTACCTTGAAAGGTTTTTGACGGAGGAGTGGATCGCCAGGCGCATCAACAGCGCGCATGTGTTGAAGCCTTATGTGCCGACCCGAAAGCGTCATTACGTGTACGTGGCCACCGAATACATCGACGGGCAAACACTGAGTCAGTGGATGATCGACAACCCCCGGCCCGGCCTGGAAGCCGTGCGCGGGCTGGTGGAGCAAATCGCCAAAGGCCTGCGCGCGTTTCACCGGCTGGAGATGCTGCACCAGGACCTGCGACCCGAGAACGTCATGATCGACAAGACCGGCACGGCCAAAATCATTGACTTTGGCTCAACCCGCGTAGCCAGCCTCATGGAAGCAGATGCGCCCGGCGGGCACAACGACATTCTGGGCACGGCCCAGTATTCGGCGCCGGAGTATTTTGTGGGCGAGGGCGGCACCACGCGTTCAGACCTTTTCTCGCTCGGCGTCATCACCTACCAGATGCTGACAGGCAAGCTGCCCTACGGCGCCGAAGTGGCCAAGTGCCGGACCCGGGCCGCACAAAGCAAGCTGCGCTATGACTCCGTTCTGTACGAAGACCGTGACATACCCGCATGGATAGACGGCGTGCTGCGCAAGGCCGTTCACCCCGATCCCGCCAAGCGCTATGGTGAGCTGTCGGAGTTCTTGTACGACCTGCGTCACCCCAACCAGTCATTCCTGGACAAGACCCGTCCGGCCTTGCTTGAGCGCAACCCGGTGGCGTTTTGGCGGGGTGTTTCGCTGGTTCTGGCTGTGGTCGTTGTGGTGCTGGTGGCGCTCAAGTCTGCCGGCGGATAGGCCTGCAACTTGCCCTTGTCTCAGACCTGCCCAGCTGTCGCTTCCGCCAGCAGCCAGGTGCGAAATACCTTGAGGGCTTCAAGCCCGGCCGACTCTTCTGGATATACCAGGTAGTAGCCGCGCGTAGACACCCATTGTTTCTTCGAAAGCTGGCGCAAGCGGCCGGTGGCGACCGCATCCTTGGCCATGAAATCAGGCAGCAGCACTGCGCCCAGGCCCACCACCGCGGCATTCAGGGCCATCGACATCAACTCATAGCGTGGCCCCTCTTGCCCGGTGCCGATTTCCATGCCTGCGTAGTCGAACCACTTTTGCCAGGCGTCCAATACCGTTGTGTGGTGTACCAGGGCGGATAAAGGCGTTCGGGACGTCAGCGACTTTCCGTTTTTGGCTATCCATGCCGGTGCGGCATACGGAGCCATGGCCAGGGGCAAAACAAAGTCGTTGTGCAGGCCCGGCCGTTTCCCGTCGCCAAATTCGAGCGAGGCATCTACCGGCATGCTCTTGAAATCAACCGAGCCCACGCGGGTGGCGAAGTTAAGAGTGATTTCGCTGTACGCGCGGGTGAAGTCCGGCAGGCGCGGAATCAGCCAGTAGCTGCCCAGCGATGCGCCGACCGACAGCGTCAGCGAACCCCCGCGCCCTTTGAGTGCCATCACATTGGCCGTGGCGCGCTCAAGGCGCTGGAGAATGGCGCTGACTTCTTCCAGGTAATAGCGGCCGGCCTCCGTCAGGACCACCGCATCCCGGCGCCGCACAAACAGCTTGAGGTCAAGGCGGCTTTCAAGCGCCATGATCTGACGGCTGACTGCACCTTGTGTCAGGTGAAGCTCTTGCGCAGCTGCGGTAAAAGACCGCAGCCGCGCGCTGGCTTCAAGGCACAGCAGGGACATCGTGGAAGGCGCGCGTAGCATCATGGTGCATGAGAAAAAGACATGGAAGACGGACAAATTGTCGTTTGTAGCCAAAGATTTGTCCAAGCATCATTCAGTTTTCTCATTGATCAACCCTAAAGGTGGCCTTCATGACTGAATTTCAAGCAAGCCGGCGAGCGCTTCTCAAGCTGGGTGCCGCGGCGATGGCAGCGTCGCCCCTGCTGGCGCGCGCCGCCTGGCCCGACCGGCCCATCCGGTTGATCGTGCCGTCTTCTGCCGGTGGCTCGCCGGACAACATTTGCCGCATCCTTACCGGCGAGTTGATGAAGACGCTGGGGCAGCCTTTTGTGATTGACAACAAGCCCGGCGCAAGCGGCAACATCGGCATGCAGGAGATCGTGCGGGCCGCACCGGACGGCTACACCCTGGGCTACGGCAACGTGGTCACGCTGGCGATCAACAAAGCCCTTTTCTCCAAACTCCCGTACGACCCCGACAAGCAACTGGTACCCGTGGCGTTGATCGGCTATGTGCAAAACGCGCTTGTCGTGCGCAACGACCTTGGCGTGAATAACGTGGCCGATTTGATTGCGCTGGCCAAATCCAGGCCCGGCAAGCTCAGCATGGCGTCTCCCGGCAACGGCACCACCGGGCACCTGGGGGGCGAGCTGTTCAAAAGCATGACCGGCACTTTCATGACCCACGTGCCTTACCGCGGCAGCCCGCAGGCGATTCAGGACCTGATGGGCGGCCAGGTCGACCTGATGTTCGACAACCTGTCGTCCATCGCGCCGCACATCAAGAGCGGCCGCGTCAAGGCGCTGGGCGTCTCAGGCCGGGCACGCAGCGTGCAGTTGCCCGACGTGCCCACCATCGGGGAGTCCGTTAAAGGCTATGAAACGACGGCCTGGGGCGGCATCGTGGCGCCGGCCGGTACACCGCGGGACATCGTGATGCGGCTCAACAGCGAAATCAACAAGGTGCTGGGGAATGCCACCGTCAATGAACGCTATGCCGCCATTTCCTTCGAAACCACCATGGGCCCACCCGACCGCCTGTTTGACCGCGCCATGCGGGAGACGCGGATGTGGGCGGATGTCGTCAAGCGCGCCGGCGTCCACCTGGATTGAGCGCGCATGTTCGATGTCATCGTTGAAGGCGGCGAGGTGATTGATGGAACTGGCGCGCCCCGCCTGCGTGCCGACGTGGGTGTATTCCAGGGCAAGATTGCTGCCATCGGCGACCTGGCATCTGCACCGGCAACAGAGCGCGTCAGTGCGCTTGGGCGCATCGTGGCGCCGGGCTTTATTGATACACACACCCATGACGACCGCTTGCTGCTGATGCCCACGGCGGGCCCGCACCCCAAGCTGTCGCAGGGCGTCACGACAGTCATAGCGGGCAATTGCGGCGTCAGCCTGGCCCCGCTGGAAACCGCCAACCCGCCAGCGCCGCTGGACATTCTGGGAACCGACGGCTGGGTCTACCGAAGTTTTGCGGCCTACCTGGATGCACTGGCCCAGTCCAGCCTGGCCGTTAACGTGGCTTGCCTTGTTGGCCATTCCACGCTGCGGGTCAAGCACGTGGCAGACCTTGAAAGGGCCGCAACGCCTGAAGAGGCTGCTGCCATGGCGGCAGAACTCACGGCCGCACTAGACGCTGGGGCCATTGGTTTGTCGACGGGTTTGTACTATCCGCCCGCAAAAGCCGCGACGGCCGAAGAGGTGATTGCCGTAGGCGCACAGCTCAAGGCGGCTGGAGGCATCGTGGCCATGCACATTCGCGACGAAGGCGACGCCATTGACGAGGCGCTGCGCGAGGCCCTGCACATTGGCCGCGAGCTGGGCGTGGGCACCGTGATTTCCCATCACAAGCTGGTTGGCACGGCCAACCACGGCCGGTCTGTAGAGACATTGGCCCTGCTGGAGCAGGCCGCGCAAGGGCAGCCGGTGTGTTTCGACTGCTACCCATACAACGCCTCGTCCACGATGCTGCTGCCGTCCCGCGTGAAGCAGTCCAGCGATGTGCTGGTGACCTGGTCGCAACCCGAGCCGGGTGTGGCCGGCCGTTCGCTGAAAGAGCTGGCGCGCGAACGCAACCAGACCGAAGAAGACGTGGCCCGTGCCTTGCAGCCGGCGGGGGCCATTTACTTCGCCATGAGTGAAGACGATGTCAGCCGCATCCTGAGCCACCCGATGGCCATGGTCGGCTCCGACGGCCTGGCGCATGACGTGCGGCCGCACCCGCGCCTGTGGGGCACTTTCCCCCGCGTGCTGGGGCATTACGTGCGCGAGAGAAAGCTCTTTTCGCTCGAGACAGCCATCTACAAGATGACCGGCCTCAGCGCCCGGCGCTTTGGCCTTACAGGCCGGGGAACGCTGGCGCCGGGCCATCACGCCGATATCGTCATCTTTGACCCGGACCGCGTGAACGCCAACGCGAGCTATGGGCATCCGACCGAGGTCAGCTCAGGTATTGATGCCGTTTTTGTTAACGGCCAGCTCGCTTGCCGCGATGGCAACACCGTATGCGCAGGTGCGGGCCAGGTGCTGCGCGGGCAGGGCGACGTGCCCTGATTGCGAGGGCTACTTCGCCAGCAGTTTGGTAATCACGCGCCAACGCTGGCTCCGCCGGCTTGATGGACAGCCGGTTGCCCTTGCGCAGGATGATCAGGTCTTCCAGATTTTTGTGGCTCTGTAGCAAAAGCTACAGAACGCTTTTCCCGGCGCGGCTATCTTCGCGTTCGTGCCCGCATTGCGGCATGTCACGAAGAAGGAAAAACCCATCATGTCCAAGGAAATCTACTGGCTGGCATTGACCCTGGCCGCTGCGGCGTTGTTCGCCTTGCCTTATGTCCTCAATCGCATCGCCGTGCGCGGGCTGGGCGGTACGCTGGCCAACCCGACCGCCACAGAAAAACCCCTTGCCGAATGGGCCCAGCGCGCACAGCGGGCCCAGGCCAATGCCACCGAAAACCTGGTGATTTTTGCGCCGGCCGTGCTGGCCGTGCAGGCCAGCGGCCGAGCCGATTCGGTGACGGCCATCGCCTGCGCCGTCTACTTTTTTGCGCGGCTCATTCACTACGTCGTTTACACGCTTGGTGTTCCCGGCGCACGCACCCTTGCCTGGGCAGCGGGCTGGGCGGCCACACTGGTGTTGATCGGGCGCCCGCTGGGGGTGCTGTGAGCCGGCCCTTCGCACTCATCGCGGGAAGCGGTGGCGTGCTCGGCGAATCGCTCGCGCTGCAGTTCAGCGGGGCGGGGTACGAAGTGGCGGGCCTGCGGCGCGCAGATTGCGATCTGGCGGATGGTGACGCAGTGGCGCAAGCCGTCGCGGCCCTGGTTGAGCGCCACGGACACATCGACACGCTGCTGTACAACGCGGGTCATCTGGCAGTGGCTCCTTTTCTTGAACTGGAGGCGAGTGCGCTGCGCGAGTGCCTTGAAGCCGGCCCTGTCGGGGCGGCGCACTGCGCCCGGGCCGTGCTGCCGGGCATGCTGGCCGTGGGGCGCGGCAACCTGCTCTTCACCGGCGCCACGGCTTCGCTGCGCGGTTCGGCCCGCTTCGCGGCCATGGCCGCGGGCAAATTTGCCCTTCGTGGGCTCGTGCAGTCACTGACAAGAGAGTTCCAGCCGCAGGGCATCCACGTGGCCCACGTCGTGCTGGACGGCATGCTTCGCGGCTCTGCTGCCGCATCCCGCTACGCGGCAGCAGAAGCCCCGGTGATGGCGCCCGACGGCGTGGCTGCCAATTTCCTGTGGCTGGCGCAACAGGCGTGCACCGCATGGACGCAGGAGCTGGACCTGCGAACCGCGTCGGAGAAGTTCTGATGGAGCTGATGCACGTGAACGCCGACCGCACGGAGCCCGTCCTCCTACGGGCCGGGTCGCTGCCGTGGCTGCCGTCGCCGCAACCCGGGGTCGAGCGGCGCATGCTCGAGCGTACCGGTGCAGAGGTGGCTTTGGCAACGTCACTCGTGCGTTATGCGGCTGGTAGCCGGTTTGACGCGCATTCGCATGCGCTGGGCGAAGAGTTTTTTGTGCTTTGCGGCGTATTTTCCGACGAGCACGGCTCGTACGGCCCCGGTACCTATGTGCGCAACCCGCCGGGCTCCAGCCACAGGCCCTTCAGCGACGAGGGCTGTACCATTTTCGTCAAGCTGCGGCAGATGGACCCGCTTGAACAGCGCCGCGTCGTCATCCGTGCAGCAGACAGGCCCTGGGTGGATGCCGGAATCGCCCGGCATCGGCGTGCATTGCTGTACGAGGGCCCCAGGGAAACCGCATTCCTCGAACGGCTGGAACCGGGGTGTACCATGGCCGCGCAGTACGCGCATGGCGGTCAGGAAATGCTTGTCGTCGAGGGCTCGGTCCGTGTCGAAGCCGGCGACGATACGAACGCACGCGCTGCGGGTGCGCAGGACCTCGGCGCGGTGTGCTGGCTGCGAAATCCACTCACCAGGCAGCCCGCCCTGGCCAGTTCTGAAGGTGCCCTGTTATGGATCAAGCGTGGCCACGTGGCACCGATGGTTTGACGGTGCGGCAGGTTGCCGCGAATGGAGCAATATGCAGGTCTTACGTGAACTTGCCCTTTTCGAGCCTTTCAGCCGCCTGAGTGCCGACGGCCGTAACCTGTTAACCCAGGGTGCGGTTCCAATGAGTGCACTGGCGGGAACAGGCATCATTCACAAGGGTCAGCCTGCCTCCGGCGCCTATGTCGTGCTGTCGGGCCGGCTGCGCGTGTACACCATCACGCCTGCGGGCACCGAGGCGACGCTGTATCTGGTGGAGCCCGGCGAGACCTGCGTGCTCTCGCTCAACTGCCTGTTCAACGATCTTCTTTATCCCGCCTGGGTTCAGGCCGACAAGGCGACGCGTGTCGCCGTCATCCCCGGTCCGTTGTACCGGCAGCTCTTCAAGCAGGAAGCGTGCATCCAGGACCTGACGCTGCATGCGCTCTCGACGCTTGTTTTCAGGTTGATGGCAGAACTCGATGCCGTTCATTCCTTCAACCACCGGCAACGCCTTGTGCATTTTGTGTTGCTGCACGCCTCGTCCGACGGGGTACTGAAAACGACGCAGCAGCAGCTGGCAGGGCATCTGGGTACGTCGCGTGAAGTGGTGGCGCGGCTGATGCAGGGGCTGGTGGCCGAAGGTTTCCTGAAAAGCCAGCGCGGCCAGATCATCATCAAGGACCTCTTCGGGTTGCGCCGCCTGCAAAGCCTGCCGCAGTCCGGCGCCTGACAGGTTTCTCACTTTTTGCTGGTGATGGCTTTCCAGTGCTGCGGCTCGACGGGCGTGATGGAAAGGCGGTTGCCCTTGCGCAGCACCTGCAGGTCTGCCAGTTCTGGCCGTGCACGCAGGACGGGCAGGGTGATGTTGGGTATCTTGCGCAATACCTGCACATTCACCAGCATCCATCGCGGTTCTTCAGGTTTTGACTTGGGGTCGTAGTAGGGCGACTTCGCATCAAACTGCGTAGGGTCAGGGTAGGCCGTAGATGCCACCCGGCCGATGCCGACAATGCCCGGCTCGGCGCAGCTTGAGTGGTAGAACAGCACGCCATCGCCGACTTGCATTCCGTCACGCATGAAGTTGCGCGCCTGGTAGTTGCGAACGCCGACCCAGGGGACTGTTGAGTCCTTCGCCGCGAGCGCGTCTTCGACCGAGCATTCTTCGGGTTCGGATTTCATGAGCCAGTAGCTTGTCATGGGGTGGCCTTGGTACCTGAAGTGGGGACGAAGCAAAGCTTAGCGGATCGATGGGGCAAAGAAAAGCGCCGGCCTCAGGCCAGAAGCCGCTTGACAGCACGGACCATCTTGAATAAAGTTATTAACAAATAAGTTAATACATCAATGCCTGCATCCCTTGACAAAATATTTGAAGCGCTCGCCTCGGGGCCCAGGCGCCAAATTCTGGCGTACCTCACCGAGAAAGAACTCAGCACCACTGAGCTGGCCGAGCGCTTTGCCATGAGCACGCCGGCCGTTTCTCGCCACCTGTCGGTGCTTGAAAACGCCGGCTTGGTGACCAGCGAGCGCAGCGGCCAGTTTGTGCTCTACAAGCTCAACGGTGACAGCCTCGTCAACAGCCTCACGGGTTATGCATTCGAACTATGCCCGGTCGCGCGGCCCCTGAAACGGGAACGCGTTGCGGCCAAAACACAAAAAGCCAGGTAACAAGGAGAGAGGGACCCATGCTGAATCTCACACAGGTGATTGAAACGTTTCCGTCGGTTCGCATTCCATCCGAATCGGGCGGTTTGGCCGTCGAGGTGTCATTGATTGCCCAGATTGGTCATGGTGCAGGCAACCATTTATTTGCCAGCGTGGCATCCAGGCAGCGGCAGCACAGTGCGTTTGTCGATGAGCTGGATGAGCCCTCGGCGAAGTTGGGTGGGACCAACTTTCCCAAAGGTGATGCAACGTCGCTGTATTCATTCGTCGTGGGGCCTAAAGGCCATCCGTTTCATCGCCATGCGGGGCACCGCATATTTACGGCAGTGTCGGGCAGCGGTGGGGCCCAGTTGCGCTTTTCCAGCGCGTCGGAGCAGCAAATCCAGGAAGACCCGCAAAACTTCATCCGCGCCCTCCGTTTTGTGAACATCCCGCCGGACTGCATGTTCACTGTGCGTTTTGGCGGTGAAACCTGGCACCAGTTTTCTCCGCTCTCGCGTAATTCCTTGCACCCTGTTTTTTTTGCGCTGTCTTGCCATACCAATGAACTGGGCGGCAATTTGTCGGAGTCTTTGAAACAGGAGGTGCTGACCAATAAGGCGAGTATCCCATCATTGACGGAGTTGCTGCCGGACGAGGTGAAGGCGTTGCTTCAGGCCAAGGACTTCAAGGCCGATACCGTGCCGACCACGACTTTGTCGCTGGATGCTCCACCCGGGACGTTCCATCGAGTGGTATGCAACACTGTGCGCAGCGGCGCAGGCGTGATGCGAGGCTTGTGGGGTTCGTGGAAAGGGGCGTCGGGCTTTTTGTCACATGGCGGATCCGCCCGAAGCGTGAAGGAGCTCAGTAGCCCACCAGTGGATTCGCTGCTGCTTCAGCAACTGACCAACCTGCGCGTCCATCATGAAGACACTTTTCGCTTGCGCGTGACCGGTACCAACTTCGGGCACACCAGCGCCACGAATCTGCTTGCCGCGGTCCTGGAGGGCTTTCTGCTCAATGCGCCCAGCGGTGTGTCCAATCTGATGGCGCTGCGCAACGTTCTGGTTAAACCCCTGGGCCTGCGTACATCGCCATTGGGCTGCCCCGTGTCTTCGCTGTTGTCACCGGACACCAGCAACCTGTTCGCCAACCGCTACCCGGTGCTTGACCAAAGCGTTAATACAGCCGATACCAAGGCGCAGGTCATTCTGGGCGCCAATGACAAACATCTGCTGTTCAGGTCCTGTGTCAGCGTGGAAATCGTCGACAAGCATCATGTGGATGTGATGCTGGGTACGCGGGTTCATTGCAAGAATGCTTTTGGCCGCTTTTACATGGCGGCCATTGACTATGTGCATCGCCACTACGTTACACCCACGATGCTGCGGCTGGCTGTGGAATATGCGGTGGTTCAGGAGAAAGAGTCGGCCGTACCCGCCAAGCTGGCGACGGCCTGAGAGCAAGTCAGGAACGTTGTTTTTGGTGCCCGCAACTTCGTCACCATCTCGCAGCACCTCACATCAGCGCAAGCAGCAGCAGGCACACCACGATCACCCCCATCTCGAGCCATTCCTGACTCGTCATGCTGAGCATGCGGCGGGCCGTCAGCGTCACCACCGGGACCAGCAAGGCGAGGCCTATCCAGCGGTCCAGCGGCATGAGGCAGACACGCGCCAGCGCCCACAACCAGGCGCAATGCGCCAGAAAGCCCCAGAACTCGGCCCGGCTGGTTTTTGCGGTGACGTTCAGCGTAAGGCGCCAGCCGGTGGCTACGGCCTGCCACCATTCCATATCCTCGTCGTCCAGCACCTTGTGCAGGGCGTGCAGGGCCACCACACCCAGCACCACCGGCCCGACGAAGCCCGCCCCCAGGGCAATGCCGAGATACAGGGGATGGTCGTAACCCGTGCCGCCACCGCCCAGTTTCACAGTGGCCAGCACCCACGCGCCGCCTACCAGCAGCACCGTGACAACGGCAACCATGCCCTCCGGCACGCCCGCGCTACGCGCCGCGCGGCCACCGGCAAACAGGCCGAGCGCCAACACGGTAGCGCCGAGGAAGGTAGTCAGCAGTGTGACGGTTGCCTTCCATCCGTGATGCGGTGCAGCCGTCAGGCTGCCCGACTCGGGTGGGTCCATTGCTTTTTTGGCAGGGGACCACTGGCGGTACGGCTCGTGCCGGGCCTTCAGCTGGCGCTGGCTCCAGCTGACTCTTAATGGCGATGCATTCGCGAATGCCAGTTCTGTGTGGTACAGGCGCTGGGCACTGTCGAGGTCATGCGGGACCAGCACGGTCTGCAGGCCTGCCTTGCCGTTGGCCGCCTGCAGCGCAGCCAATTGCTCACGCCAGTACCCGGCCGCCGGAGGGGCCTCGCACGCCAGTGGCCCGGACTCGGCGCCGGGCTGAAGCAAGGTGACTTCATTGGCTCGCATGACGCTTTGCGGTGCTCGCACCCGGTCCCAGTCGCAGGTAAAGCGCAGCGTGCCTTGCAAGACGATGTCGGGGCGGTAGAGCGGCAGCGGCACGGAGCTGGTATTGGCCAGGCGCAGCGACAGCATCAGGCGTACCTGGCCTTCGGCAGAAGGCGCAGCCCAGATGCCGGGCGCGATGGGCTGCATGTCGCGCATCTCCAGGGTGAAGAGGGGCGCACGCGAGGCGCCTGATTCCCAGCGCAGGGCTAGTGCCTGGTTGAAGGCCGCCTGCCAGGTAGCGCGGAAAGCGGGGCCCATCACGTCGTCGCGCTGGCGGCCGCGCGCGATGGCCACGGCCACATCGTCGACCGGCGCCTTCGAACCGCCCGGCAACCGGCGCAGGAATGACTTCCAGGCGCTGGTCCTGGGCTCTGGCACAGCCAGGGCCGGCGGTGGCGGCGCGCCGGTGACCTGCGCCACATAGCCATGCAGCAGTTCGCTGCGCAAGGCTTCAATGTCCGCCTTGGGCGCTTCGGCACTGCGCAAGACATTCACCAGAAAGTAGGCCTGCGCGGCATTGCTGCCCACAGGTGTTCCGTACAACGCAGTGGTGAAGGGAGTCGGCACGGACGAGGCATTGGCCGCAAAAGCCCCGTTCTGGAGCAGAAGCATGCTGCAGAGAATGGCGCGCAGGGTTCGTGTCATGGCTGTATCGCTGCCCGGGCTGCCGGGCGGTACGAGTGAGCCTGTTTCTCGTCGGCGGCAAGGCCAGGGCACAAAAAACCAGAACCCACCCTCTGGTTTTCAGGGCCACGCTCTTTTGCGTGGGTATTTGCTGTTTTCACGTATCGGTCTCCCTCCGATGAAAGGCGGCTTGCGCAGCAAGCTTGTTTTTGGTGATCGCGCCGATCTTATATTCAAGCCAACTATCGGCAGAAATAGGTGGCAATGCAGGATTTATACCCGCGAAAGCGTGATGCACTCGGCCTCGATAACAACAACCATCTGTTGTTCAGGTCTTGCGTGGTCGTTGAGGTCGTGAAGGAGCCGCCTGCCCTGCGGCGGTTTGCGGTTAGGTGCGCGACTGTTCAGGAAGGCAGGGGTGAAGGCGCTTGCCAGGCTGGCAAGTGCATAGCGCGTCAGCATGAGCCGGCACGTCATCGGCCGGGTTGTTTACGGCCTGGCGTCGCGCCAGACAAGATAAGGATTCAGCGGTGCGCCGCGCCACCACTGGCGCTCCGGCCCCAGTTTGAAGATCGCGAAGTGCAGGTGCGGTGCGTCGGGAGATGCATTCCCGGTGCTGCCGACATAGCCGATGACCTGGCCTTTGCGCAGGCTGGCGCCTTCGCTGAGGCCTTCGGCGTAGCGGTCCAGGTGGGCGTAGTAGTACGCGTACTGGCTGGCCGGGTCGAACTGGTAAATCGTGATGCCGCCTGGCTTGCTCAGGAACAGCTTGGCCACTTTGCCGTCCTCGACGGCGAGCACTGGCGTGCCGCGTGGGCTCATGATGTCTATGGCTTCATGCGGGGCTCCTGCTGCGCGCGCCTGGGTGTAGGTGTCGCTGAGCTGGGCGGGCATGACGCCTTGCACCGGAAGTGTCAGGACGCGTAGTCGTAACTGCGAAATGTCCGTGTCATCGGCGACAGATGCGGGTGGGGGCGGCAGGGCAGGTGAGGGCGCGGCTGCCTCTATGGTCTGAACCACAAGCGGTGGCTTGTCGGCCTCTCTTGCCGGCACGGCGGGCACCAGCGCCTGGCGGGCTGGCGGTGTAGCGGGCTGTATGACTTGTGTAACTGCCTCTTCCTTGCGCGTGCCCAGCATCACGCCTGCCGCCACGGCCAGCAACGCGCAGATGGCAAACGCCGTTCTCTTGAGGCGGGCGGGTGTGGATGCCATCAAGCCTTGACACTCACTTTGAAGCCGGCTTTCGCCAGGGTCGACAGGCGTTCTGCGTCCCAGTTGGTCATGTGAATGCAGCCATTGGTTTCGGAATGGCCCACATTGGAAGGGTTGGGTGTGCCGTGAATGCCCCAGTGCGGTTTGGTCAGGCCCAGCCAGATGGTGCCGACGGGGTTGTTGGGACCGGCTGCGATGTCGACCTTTTGCGCATCCTTGGGTGCGTTTTTCAGCAGCGCAGGGTTGTAGGTGAAGCCGGGATTTTTGACCTCGTTCTTGATGGCCATCATGCCCAGCGGCAGCGGGTCGTTCTTTTCATTGCCTATGCTGATGGGAAAACCCGCCACCAACCGCTTGGCGGTGTCCAGCACGTAGAGCACACGCTCGGACTTGTCGATTTCGATGGAAACCGCGTTGACCGGCATGGCGCTGACCGCGATATATGGCACGGTGATTTGCTTGCCGGCCTCGATGTTGATGCCGCCGTTGAGCTGCTTGAGGTAGCCGGTGCTGGTGTGGAATTTTTCCGCCAGCGCTTCTTCCACCGATTCATACACCAGCGCTTTCATCTTCGCGCGCTCGTCCATCGCCACAGGCGTCTTTTCAAACGGGCCGGCTGCGTCCTTCTCTGTCACGGTATAGCTTGTCAGAAGCGGAGCACCGTCCTTGCGCAACGAAGCCCAGGTTTCCGCAGTGACGGTGCCCGTGGGTTTGAGGTCGTGCGCGATCTGGTAGGCCTTGACCATGCGCTGCATGTTGGTGGCAAAGCGCCCATCGATCTCCCCGCAGGAGAACCAGGCCCGGTCCAGCATGATCTGTGCGCGCGCTACCGCTGCGCCTTTGCTGCCACTGCGCAGCAAGGGACTGTCGGTGGCGTTGTTGAAGGCTTCTGTGTCAAGGGGCTGGTTGCCCGCCGCCGTGTTTTTGGGCTTGGCCGCCCATGCGCCGTTGCCGGCCAGGCCCAGCCCGGTGAGGCACAAGGCAGTGACGAGGGTGCGACGGGAGAGCCGGGAAAGCTGTGGGGTTACAAGGCGAAGAGAGGAAGGGGTATCGAACGGCATGACGGGCTTTCGTAGTCAGGCCAGTCTGGGGCGCATAAGGCGCATCGCCTGTCAGCAGCCATGCCTAGCGGCGGTCAGGTTTAAGCGGGTATTTGTCTTGCCTCACACTCCCTACAGAGCGCCAGGCGGCTCTCCTGGTACATCAGGGAACCGACGATCACGCTGTACGCTGGTGCTTCGTCATCCACGTGGCCATGGTGTCCAGCAATTCCTCGCGCACCTGCGCATCGGTGCGGCCTGAACGCACCAGCACATGGAAGGCGTGGTCGGCGCCATCCACGATGTGCAGGGTTGCCTTTTTACCGAGGCTTGCCGTGGTCTGGGTGATCAAGTCCAGATCAGCGAGGCCGTCGCGTGTGCCTTGCAGAAAAAGCATCGGCAGCTTCACGCCGTCCAGGTGCGCGGCGCGTTCGGTTGAAGGCTTGCCGGCTGGGTGCAATGGAAAGCCCACCAGCACAAGGCCCTTTAGTCCGGGCAATGGCTCAGCCGCCTGCGCCTGCGTGCTCATGCGACCACCGTAGGACCTGCCACCGGCAAACAGCAGCACATCAGGCATTTGCCGCGCCGCTTCAGCAACTGCCGCCCGGATCGCCGCATGGGCAACGGCGGGGGAGTCCGGTCGTTTGGAGCCTTGTTCCATGAACAGAAAATTGAAGCGCAAGCTGGCGATGCCGCGTTCCGCGAGGCCCTGAGCAATCGCCTCCATAAAGGCGTGGTTCATGCCTGCGCCTGCGCCGTGGGCGAACACATAACACGCCTTGGCGCTGGCAGGTTTTTGCAGCAGGCCGGAGGTGGTGCCGCCCGAAGGGAGCGGAATGTTCAGTGAAACGGGGCGTGTGGGCATCAATAGAAAGGGCGAGCTGAAATGGCGAACTGGCTTGGGATGCCCATTACAGCATCGCCAGTGCTCAGGCCGAACGCTTCGGCGCCGGATCGGCGATCCCGGGCGGCAGGCGGTTGAGCAGCCACCGGATCGCCAGCGGAACCAGCACGAGATCGTCAGCAATTCCGATGACCGGCAGGAAGTCGGGGATGAAATCAATGGGGGAGAACAGGTAGAGCGCAATCGCTGCTGTACCCCATTTCAGCCAAACGGGCGCTTCGGGATGGCGCAGGGCAGTCCACAGCCGCCGGGCATCGCCGCGTATCACAACCCAAAGCAGGGTCAGACGTTTGAACATGAAAGCTCCTTGGGTGCAGATGCAGGCCCGGCGGGCTGCTGAGTTTCAAATGGAGGTGCTTGCCCGGGCTACAAGGGCACTAACGCGCCGTTACGTTTGCGCGCCAGGAGGGGCGCCGGGTCTTCCGTCAATGCGCCAGATTGGAAACCAGCTTGTCTGCCGCCTCAACGGCTTCAGCACGCGTGGGCCAGGTCCTGTCGCTGTCGTGCAGGGGCGGCAGCGATTCAACGTGTACGACATCGATGTACCAGGGACCGTCAGGGAGGTGGCACAGCCTGGCCATGTAATGCCGGCCGTTGGCGACGCCGGGGACGTATTCCTCGATCGGCTCCGGTTCGTCGTCGGGTGCTTCGTCCAGTGCGTCTTCTGGTGCGTCTTCTGGTGCGTCTTCTGGTGCGTCTGTTTGCATCGGGTTTCTCTCCAAATCCCGATTATCCGCAACCAACCCTTGTCCTTCGCGGGGAGGGCGCCGGATATTGCTCAGACCTTGAGCTCCACCCCTAGCGCCGCGAGCTTTTTCGCGTACGCATCCCGGCGTTTTGCTGCCTTGTCTGCTGTCTCGACGGCCATCTGGATCGCCTTGGGGCCTTTGGCTGCAGCCGCCTTGATTAATCCGGACTTGTGGGCAGCCTCTGCTTCCGCCCTTCTAAAAGTGGCGATAAGTTCGGCATGGGCAATGGATGAGTTCACGGGGTACCTCTTACTGGTTGACTGGCGTTACTGGCTACCTGCGCCTAGCGTTCAAAACGCAGCTCCACCGCGCCGACGCTCGCTATTTCACCACGCACCGTCTCGTCCAGGGGTGCGGTCAGCAGGCCGGTACAGGACCCGGTGGTCACGATCTGGCCCGCGCGAAGCGGCTGGCCGCGCCGGGCGCAGTGCCGTGCAAGCCACGACAGCAGGCGCCAGACGTCTTGCGCCGGGTTGCCGCCGTGCGTGTGGGCTGCTGATGCTGTGCCGAAGTCTAGTGATGCCTCTACCGTGCGTAAGTCCAGCCGAGCGGGCGCAAAAGCTGACGGGCTGCCCAGCACCAAGGCGCCGTGGCATTGCAAGTCGGCCAACTGGGCCAGCGGGTCGGCCGTCTGGCCATCAAGCAAGCGGCTTTCCACCACCTCGATAGCCGGCTGCACGGCGTCAAAGGCTTCGGCCAGTTCAGCGGGTGCAAGCAGCCTGCCTTTGGGGTCCAGGTCGCGGCCAAGCCGGAAGGCGACTTCAAGCTCGACACAGCGCCATCGCCAGGCGGGGCCTGTGAGCGTGACGCCGGACGCATGGATGCCTGATGCGGGAAGCGGAGCGCAACGCGGTTCGGCGTGCGGGCCTTTGGCGCCTACCTTCCAGCCGGCGACGGGGCCAATGGCCGCGAGCGTGGCGTCCTGGATGGCGTAGGCGCCGGCGTGGTCGGCCGGGAGCATGTCGCGCCAAGGCACAGTGGGCCCGCCGGTTCGCGCGGTTGTCAATCGTTGCGCGGCGTTTTGCGGGGCCATGAAGACCGATTGTCGTATTGAACCTGACCGCTGCTATTGCGCCCAGGGCGGCTTGCCAAGAGCGGGGACGGGGAGGGCGGAGCGACGCTCGTTTTTTTTGCCTTCCGCGTCTTGAACCTGCTCGACGATCACAATTTCCTTGTCTGTAATGGAGATGATCTTCCCGCGCTCGGGCCCGAGATAGTTTCCGACCCGCACCCTGTAGAGTTGGGGAGGCGTTTTTTTGTGCATCACCAGCGCAAACTTCTCACTTCCTTGGCCAAAAACACCCGCCACGGCCAGGTCCACCAGCAATGCGGACTCGAGCGGTTCACGCGTGCCTTGGGCGCTGTCTGTGCCGGTGAATGGGTTCTTGGCGCCCAAGGCGCTTTGCCTTGCTTTGGCGAGTTGTTGGCGGTATTCAACGGCCTGCGCCTGCTCCAGCACCAGGTCGCCGAGATAGACCCAGCCCTCCACGGTGACGGATGCGGCGTTGCTTTTTACAAAACTGATTCGCTCAACCAGCGCTTCGCTGAGCACAGGCGAGTTGACCAGAAAATCAAGCATTTCCTTGTAAGGAGCGGTGATCTTGAAATGGAAGCGAAACAGGCCGCTGTTCGGAGAGCCGACCGGGTCCGCTTTAAAGATATCGAAACGGATGCTCTGCTGGCTTGCATATTCGTGGAGGCGCAATATATAGGTGTCGCCCAGCCGAGGTGAGGACAGGGTTGGAACCGGGATGGGCAGGCCGTGACGGATAGCTGCCTTGAATTCCATGTCCGCGTCGCCGGGCAAGCGCTTGAGGGTATAGGGGCCAAGCCAATGATTGGCATCCGGTGCAAGCCTGCCGGTCAGAGCGACGCTGTCGGCGGCACTGACGCCGCTCTCGAACCTGAAAGTGCCCTCCAGTATCTCTGCTTTTTTCAGGTTGCTGGAGCCGGGTAGTTGTTGCGCAACCTGATCAAGTTCCTGCACAACCTGGTAGAGGGCTGGGTGTCGAGAAGCATCCGCAGCGCTTTGCGCTGCGGATGCGCGTGCCGCCGGCAGCAGGGCCAAGGCACAAAGAACCAGAACCCGCGAAAATTGGCCCCTGACGATCGAAGCTTGTGCTGTCAGGCTCTTCACTGTTTTCACTTCTGGTCCCCGGGCGGAAGGCGGCTTGTGCTGCAACCTTGTTGTTTTGGTGATCGCGCTGATCTTATAGTTAAAGCACGCCGCAGACAGGGGAAATATCTACGGATGCTGGATTCAGGCCTGTGAAAACGCGACCGCACCCGGTCTCCGTTCATGCGCAACTTTGCCACTACTTCGGCTGTCTCCGCCAACAGCATGCCCTTCTTCCACACCCTCAACCGGTTCGCCCGCAAGCGGATGGTCTCCACCGGGTCACGCACAGCGCTGCAAGCCGATACAGAACGCCGCAACTTCCTGTCAATGTACGCAACGTGATTGGGTAAGGATTTTTGAACCACACCCAGACTATTGGCATCGGGGGGCGAGAAAACCACAAGTAGTGTGGGGAACGCCCACACTCTGCACTTGTATGGGTCTGTAAGAGGATTTAAAAGTCACTGAATGCCATGGCAAGTAGACTTAGGTTGGGTTTATTGAATGCAGGCTTCAGGAAGCCTGCCGCAAATAAAACCATGATTTCGTGAGCTTAGCAAGGATGCATGGCCTTGAGCGGAAGCGATGCACGCGTCCGCGCTGCTCGTGTCCGCAGATTGGAGCAGGGCACTCACTACACCAATCAGTCGCGGACTGCTACTTATGCCATTCACCCGCCCAGCGAAAAGTCCTCCGCCGGAATCTCCCCCACAAATACCACCTGCGGTCGATCCTGCAGGTGCGCCAAAAGTGATCAGGTCAGCGTTGGCATCCAGGCCTTCAGGTAGGTTATTTCGAATTGCCACCATTAATGTGAGATCGCTGTTGTCATAAATGTTGGTAACGCCATAGCCAACTACACTGACCTGTGAAGACTTGGGAAGACCACTGAGTATTCTGACGCTCTCAATACTTGAGGGGAGTGCGTCCATATCCGACTTCTTCAACCTCAGAAGTGCAATATCTTTTCCCTCTCGAATCATCTGGTTAAGAGCGTCAACAGTATTCGGGAAAGCTTCCGGAATACCGTCTCCGAGCCATTCGGTTGCTTCGACCAAAACTTTTTTCATGTTTAGATTCAGATGTCCTCGCATCGCGTTGACCGTTTCGGAACCTTGTTGAAATGGCAAGAAGACCGCAACCTCCGCCGGCGAAAACTTACCTCGCGTCTCTTCGTTTAGCAAGCAATGAGCTGCAGTTAGAAACCAGTATTTCGCTATGACCGTCCCTGAGCAAAGCATGTAGTTTTTGTCCGGACGCGTCAGCGCCAGCATGCCGGAGTAAAGCAAACCCGACCTCCATACCGTCGGCTTGAGTCCCTTGTAATTCCCAGGGATTTTCCCAGGCTGGGATTTGTCAGGTGCGTTCACCTCGGGATTGGTGCTAAAGACCGCACCGAGTCCGAGCACGATACGGTTATTTTTATCCAGGCGAAGCTTCGAATCCAGGATGCGAGAGGCGATCTCCGGGTTTGAAGATTTGCGAGCCAGCTCCAGAATTAACTTGGAATCTATTCCGCTTGCGTTGATCCTTCCCGAGGGAATCTGATCTTTCAATGCGGTGCCCAGTTTGAGCAGGTTTAAACGTGCGTTTGCCTTGTTATTCAGATCAACGCCGCTACGGCCGCTTTGATCCTTAAGAACTGCGTCGAGTACATCGAGGTCGTAACTCTTGAACAATCGCTCTTTCGTGGAGTCATTCAAGTTGACCTCTGCGATACGGCTTTTTGCCCGTTCCAATCGAAGTTCCCGGAGCTGTTCAACGTCACGACTGTCAAGTCTTTCCCGTAGCTGAATTTCTTGAGCAGTACCGTGCCCTGCCCAGAGCACCAGACTGAATAGAATTACTGCTTTCACGGGCTACTCGACTTTCTTCTTGAGAAGTGCGTCGTACTGCTGTTTAAGCGTTTCTACTTCGATCTGCTTCTGGAGCAGGGCTTTCTCTTTTGTAAGCGGGTCACCCGCCGAAGCCTTCGCCAGGTCAAGTTCATTTTGTTTGGTCGTTAGAGCAATCTGGGAATCGATGGCATTGATCTGATTCTGCTGCTCTTTCTTTTGCCTTTCATCAGTGGCCGCTGCTTTAGCTTTCAAGGTATCGACGCGCAGTTGCATTAAATCTGCAAGGGATTTGGCCGTATCCGATGCAGCAGCGGCCCCCCGCTCAGCCCTCGCGGCCGCTTTGAAGCTCAACTCACTCATTGATCCGTCTTCGTTGAAAGAAGCATTTACCGAGTTGTTATCAAATGGCTCGTTTTTCAACCACACCAAGCCTTTGGCGCCAAATTGAGGCAGGCTTACAGAGTTTGCTGAATAAAATTTGACGCCATTTTGGGTTTTATCACCTACGAAAACATAGCCCGTCGATGGCAGCAGGTAAACAACCCCTGCGTACTCAGCGTCCTTCACGCCTGCCACGACGTCAGTGGCTGTACCGGCTTTTCGAGCTCTTTCGGGAACTTGCACACATATCTCTGCAGAAAAAAGCTTTCCATCCGCCGGTTTGGCCGTGTCGGGTGCGAAGCTGGATGTCGCGAGCCTGGTCCAGTATTCCGCTTGACTAGAGGAGAATTCCTGGCAGACTTTCTCGCCATTGGACTGCCGAGGGGACCAGCCTACATACCTGGCTGTCGTAGTCAAGTCCTCCGTGAGAGAAGCCAGACGAGCCTGAAGAACCAGATTCTTTGCTTTTCGACCGTCCACAGTTGCCAAATCGATCTGGAACTGGATATCTGCGATTTGAAGCAGCAGTTGCTTAACGTCGACGTCCCGGCTCTTACTTTTACGCTCACGTACTTTTGCAAGCTTATCTTGCTCAATCTTCAATTTCTTCGTCCAGACTGCAGCTAAGGCTTTGTCGTCTTTTTGGTCCTTATCCGCTGCCTTCAGAAGAGGCAAATCTTTGCTCAAGATCTTTTGCCGTTCCGCAATTCGCTCAGTCATGAAATCTGCGCAATCGCCGTATGCCGAGGCAGAGGTTGCTGACACGCCCGCTAGCGCAACCGCCTTAGCCAGATTTAATACCGTACCCGAGACAGAAGCAATTACCTGAGCCGTTCGATCATCAGCTTCGGCGCTCAGCGACTTGATCATCCCGTTCGGGTGAAGTTTGATGGTGGCAGCGGTAACCTTCATGGGTGAGTTGAGCAACTCGTAGCGAAGGCTGTAGGTTTCGAGTGGATCAGGCTCCAAATGGAGTACCGCTGAGCCCGCAACTAACTCGTACGCCAAGACTGGGGCACCACCTGGTGACAATATTGAGCATCCCTTGACAAGAAACCTGGCTTCAGCGTCGAAAGCTGCCATAGGCAGGTTGTAGAGCACACCGACCGTCGCATCCGCCTCTTTCGATACAGGTTTTGTTTGTAGTTGGGTCGTGCAACCGGCAAGGGCCAGCGACGCGGCCGTCAGAATCGAGAGTTTGAGCATGGGATCCCCCCTTTTTTTGATGTGTGGCGCTTGATTCTTGGTGAGCCGAGCTCATGGCGCATCATCTGTTTAGGGGAGCTTTGGCAGCGGGAGGCCCAATTGCCAATATTGCCCAATTGCCGATTGGAGTGTGAGCACGCCGTCGTGCCTTAGCCAACGATTCCGCTGGGAACGTGGCTGGCGTTGGGTCTTTACGAGCTAGTCTGGAATGAGGTGATATCGGGACGGCCGGGCAGGTGGAGCGTTGCCACCACCTCCGGGGTTTGCGCCAGCAATTGGCCCTTCTTCCACACTTTTAATCGGTTCGCCCGCAAGCGGATTGCCTCCACCGGGTCGCGCGCCTGGAGCAACACAAAGCTTGCGTCGCAGCCTACGTCCAGGCCATAGCCCTGCAAATGCATGGCCCTGGCGGCATTGACCGTCACCGCGTCGAAGCACTGGCGTATGCCTTTCTGGCTGGTCATTTGCGCCACGTGCAGGCCCATGTGCGCCACTTCCAGCATGTCGCCGCTGCCCATGCCGTACCAGGGGTCCATCACGCAGTCGTGACCGAAGGCGACGTTGACGCCTGCCGCCATGAGCTCGGGCACGCGGGTCATGCCGCGGCGCTTCGGGTACGTGTCGTGGCGGCCTTGCAGGGTGATATTGATCAGCGGGTTGGCGATGACGCTGACGCCACTCTCGGCGATAAGCGGCAGCAGCTTGCTGACATAGTAGTTGTCCATGCTGTGCATGGAGGTGCAGTGGCTGCCGTTGACGCGGCCCTGCAGGCCCAGGCGCTGGGTTTCGTCGGCCAGGGTTTCGATATGGCGGGAGAGCGGGTCGTCGGATTCATCGCAGTGCATGTCGACCAGCAGGCCGCGTTCGGCCGCAATCTCGCACAGCAACTTCACGCTGGCTGCGCCGTCGGCCATGGTGCGTTCAAAGTGGGGGATGCCGCCGACCACGTCCACGCCCTTGTCGAGTGCGCGCTCCAGGTTGTTGATACCGCCTTTTGTTCGCAGCACGCCGTCTTGCGGGAAGGCGACCAGTTGCAGGTCGATGTATGGGGCGACCTGCTTTTTGACTTCAAGCAATGCGTCTACCGCCAATAGGCTGGGTTCGCTGGTGTCCACGTGGCTGCGAATGGCCAACAGCCCTTTGGCGACGGCCCAGTCGCAGTAGGTGAGGGCGCGTTCGATAAGCGCTTCGGCTGTGAGCAGGGGCTTCAGTTCGCCCCACAGCGCGATGCCTTCGAGCAGCGTCCCGCTTTCATTGACACGTGGCAGGCCGTAACTGAGCGTGGCGTCCATGTGGAAGTGCGGGTCGACAAAAGGCGGGCTCAGCAGGTAGCCACCGGCGTCTACCGTTTCATGGGCTTGCGCACCCGCGATAGGGCCTTCGCTGACCTGGGTGATCTTGCCGTTCTGCACGGCGATGGTCATGCCGGTGCGGCCGTCGGGCAGGCTGGTGTTGTTGATCAGCAGGTCAAGCATGGGAAAGGTGCTCCATTTCTTCTGCGCGGTCAGGCTGTGGGCGCTGTGTTGTCGCGCGTGGTTTTGCCCCAATCTTTTTGGGGCAAGCGGTACAGGCGGTGTCGCCGCACCGGGCTGTCGGCTGGTACGGAAGGGTGGTCAAACTGTTCACCGGGGCTTTCCTCCATTCCCAAACGGTGCATTACGGCGCGGGAGCGAGCGTTGTTGAGGCTGGTGAAGGCCACGATTTCGTCCAGCTGCAAGACGTCAAACCCGATGCGCAGCGCCAGGCGTGCGGCTTCCTGGGCTAGGCCGTGGCCCCAATAGGGCTGGGCCAGGCGCCAGCCGATTTCAACGCAAGGGTTGAAGGGCAGATCCGCGGTCGGGCTGTTCAGGCCCACGAAGCCGATGAACTGAGGTGCATGGGTGCCCGCTGGCCGGTATTCCGCTGCCCACAGGCCCCAGCCACGTTCGGTGATCGAGGTGCTGATGCGGTCAACCAGCGCGTCACTTTGCGCGCGTGTAAGCGTCGCGGGAAAGTGTTCCATGACCTTGGGGTCTGCATTCAGTGCGGCAAAGGGAGTGCGGTCATCGCCCACCCAGGGGCGCAGGCGTACGCGCGCGCCTGCCAGAAAGGCGGGAGGGACGGCGACGTGGCCTGAGGGCGTGCTGCGCATGGACTAACGCTCTCCTTTGCGGTAGCGATACTGGCCGATTTCTGGACCGACCTCGATGGTGACGCGGCGCAGCCTGTCGTCATGGCCGGAGGCGGCGCGCGCCGTGAGCACGATGCCGCGTGGCGTTGTGCGGCAGGTGAGACCGCTGAGCATGATTTCCGAGTGGTCGTTGTTCAATTCGGCGATCCCCACGGTGTGCCCGGCATGCAGGCTGCCATTGGCATCGCGTGTCATCCACTGGATGTAGAGGAATGATTGTGCGTACTGGTCTGCGTGCACGACGCGGTAGGTGCCCTGGCGGCCTTTGCCCCATGTGCCGCACATTTGCACCCAGCTGACGGCGTCAGGCGTCTTGAAGCTGTCGTAGCTGTAGTCACTGCCCAGTGCCTGCGCGTTGGCGCAGCCCAGTGCCAGCAAGGCTGCCAGCAGTGTGCCGCGTGGGGCAAGGGGTGTCGTCATCATCAGCGTTCGCCTTTTCGGTAAGGTTTCATCAACGCCTGAGGATACGCCGCCTTGCGCGCCACCAGCACCAGCGCCAGGATGGAAAGGGCGTAGGGCAGCATCAGGTACACCTGATAGGGCACATTCACGATGCCCGAGGTTTGCAGGCGCAGCTGCAGTGCGTCGAAAAAGGCGAACAGCAGCGCGCCCAGCAGCGCCTTGCCCGGCCGCCACGAGGCAAACACCACCAGTGCCACGCACACCCAGCCGCGGCCATTGACCATGTTGAAGAAAAAGGCGTTAAACGCCGACAGCGTGAGGAAAGAGCCCGCCACGCCCATGAGCGCCGAGCCGGCCACGATGGCAGCGGTGCGGGTGGCCGCGACGGAGACGCCCTGGCCTTCGGCGGCCTGGGGGTTCTCGCCGACCATGCGGATGGCCAGGCCCGCCGGCGTGCGGTAGAGCAGCCAGGCGATCAGCGGCACCAGCGCTAGTGCCAGCAACGTGAGCGAGGTCTGCGCTGCCACCACGTTCAGCCCGCCGCCGGGAAAGCCGTCGAGCCAGTGCATGGGGGCGAAGGGTGTGATGGTGGGTGGCGTGTCGACTTTGGGAAAGCTGACGCGGTAGCCGTAATAGCTGAGCGAGGTGGCCAGCAAGGTGATGCCAAGCCCGGACACGTGCTGGGACAGCGCCAGGCCGACTGTGAGGAAGGCGTGCAGCAGGCCGAACACCGCACCGGTAAGCGCCGCCACGCCCACGCCTGCCCACAGCGGCGCGCCGCCGTACACGGCCAGCCAGCCGCTGAAGGCGCCGGCGACCATGATGCCCTCGATGCCCAGATTGAGCACGCCGGCGCGTTCACACAGCAGCACGCCCAGCGTGCCAAGGATGAGCGGCGTGGCGATGCGCAGCACGGCTATCCAGAAGGGCGCTGCGGTAAGGATATCGAGCATTTCAGCCATGCAGGACGCCTTTTCCCGTTGGCTTGCAGGTTGCTGGTGCTATGGATTTAATAGCTGGTTGCGCTTGTCTGTATTGGCTTGTGGCTATTATTTGCTTAAGAGCTGTGCGTGTAGCTTCAGCCCGGGCGGCAGTGGCCGCATGGGTTGGCAGGGCGCGGGTGCTGAAGAATTTCATGCGGCCCGGCCTTTTTCTTTTACGACCAGCCGGTATTGCGTCATCAACGTGGCCACCAGCACCGAGATCAGCGACGCCGCCACGATGACGTCAGCGATATAGGTGGGCACGCCCACGGCGCGGCTCATGGTGTCGGCGCCGACCAGCACGCCCGCCACAAACACGGCTGCCGCCAGAACGCCCAGGGGGTTGAGTGCGGCCAGCATGGCAATCACGATGCCGGTGTAGCCGTAGCCGGGTGACATGTCGAGCGTGACGTAGCTGGTGCGGCCCGCCACCTCAATGGCGCCGGCCAGCCCAGCCAGAGCACCCGACAACAGCGCAACCAGCACCACCGTGCGGGTGACGGGCACGCCGGCGAATGCCGCGGCTTTGGCGTTGGCGCCCACGGCGCGTATGTCAAAGCCCAGTACGGTGTACTTCAGCAAGGCCCACAGCGCTATAGCCAGCGCGGCGGCCCACAGCAGTCCGGTGTGGATGCGTGTCTGCGCGACGAGCCTGGAAAGCTCCAGCTCGCCCTGCAGCGCCACGCTTTGCGGCCAGCCCATGGCAGTGGGGTCTTTCATGGGGCCGTCGAGCATCGCCGACACGAACAGCAGCATGATGAAGTTGAGCAACAGGGTGGTGACGACTTCATCGACACCCAGGCGGGCCTTCAGCAAGGCCGGGCCCAGCAACAGCAGTGCGCCGGCAATGGCGGCGGCCAGCATCATCAGCCCGAACAGCAGCCAGATGGGCAAATCAAAACCGCTACCCCCGTGCATGCCGCCCACAGCCACGGCGGCCAGCGCGCCGGCATAAAGCTGGCCTTCCGCGCCAATGTTGAAAAGCCTCGCCTTGAAGGCCACCGTGGCGGCCAGGCCGGTCAGGATGAGGGGCACCGCACGGGTAAAGGTTTCGCTGAGGGCAAAGACGGAGCCAAAGCCGCCCTTGAACAGCAGCACATAGGTTTGGCCCAGCGGCGCACCGGCCCACAGCACCAGCAGTGCGCTGATCAGCAAGGTGAACGCGATGGCGCCGATGGGTGCCAGCACCAGGGCCCAGCGCGAGGTTTGCGTTCTTTTCTCCAACCTCATGAGGCCACTCCCAACGCGGGCTCGGCACGGACACCGGCCATCGCCAACCCGATCAACTCTCGCGACCAAGTCTCGGCGGGCAGGGCCTCCGTCAGCTGGCCCGCGTGCATCACAGCCACTCGGTCGCCGAGCGCCACCACTTCGTCCAGGTCGTCAGAAATGACCAGCACGGCCGCGCCAGCGTCTCGCGCGGCGATCAGTTGCTGCTGCACATAGGCAACGGCACCAATGTCCAGGCCCCAGGTGGGCTGGTGGGCGATGATCAGTTTGGCCGGCTGGGGTGCGGTTTCGGAAGAGGGGAAACATTTTTCCGACGGGCCGCCCCTAGAAAAAATAGCCCCCTCGGGGGGCAGCGCAGTACGCGAAGCGACAAGCGTGGGGGCCACGAGCGCCCGCCCGAGGATGAGCTTTTGCATGTTGCCGCCCGACAGTGAGCGCGCCGCGGTGTGCGGCCCGCCGCCGCGCACGTCAAACTCGCGCATGATGCGGGCCGCATGGGTCTGCGCGGCCTTGCGCTTGACCCACAGCGCTTTGGAAAACGCCGGGCTGCGCAGGCGCTCTGACACGGCGTTTTCCCAGACGCTGAGGTCGCCGACCACGCCGACGCCATGCCGGTCTTCGGGGATGCGCGCCACGCCCTGGGTGACCAGCCAGGCTGGCGAGGCCTTCATGGGCTGACCCAAAAATGTCACAGAGCCCTGGCTGGCGGCGCGGGTGCCGCACAACAAGTCGGCCAGGGCGAGCTGGCCGTTGCCTGAGACGCCCGCAATGGCGACGATTTCACCGGCCCTGAGTTCGAGCGAAACGCCATCCAGGCGGTCTTGCCCCGCATTGGCCGTGCTGACACCTTCCAGTGTGCAGACCGGCAGGCCGGTTGACGGCGCGGGGCGGCGCTGTGTGCTGGTGACAGCATGGCCCACCATCCATTGCGCCAGCTGCGCCTGGCTGGTGCCGGCGGCTGGTGCTTCGGCCACCAGCTTGCCACCGCGCAGCACAGCCACACGGTTTGACACGCGCAGCACCTCGCCCAGCTTGTGACTGATGAAAATGATGGACAGGCCCTGCGCCACCATCTGGCCCAGCGTGCCGAAGAGCGCCTCGCTTTCCTGCGGCGTCAGCACGGCGGTGGGTTCGTCCAGGATCAGGATGCGTGCGCCGCGGTACAGGGCTTTCAGGATCTCGACCCGCTGGCGTTCGCCGACCGAGAGGCTGCCCACTTTGGCATCGGGCGCCACGGGCAAGCCAAAGCGCTGTGCCACCTCCAGCAATCTGGCGCGGGCTGCGCTGCGGCGTGAAAACAGCTGCCACAGCGGCTCGTCGCCCAGCATCACGTTGTCGAGCACGCTGAGGTTGTCGGCCAGTGTGAAATGCTGGTGCACCATGCCAACGCCGGCTGCCAGCGCGGCCTTTGGGTTGCCGGGCGGCAGCGGCTGGCCAAAGATTTCGATATCACCTTCGTCGGCTGTGTAGTGGCCGAAGAGGATGGACACCAGCGTGGACTTGCCGGCACCGTTTTCACCAAGCAGCGCGAGGATTTCGCCGCTGTGCAGCTCGAGCGAAATCGCGTTATTGGCAACCAGCGGGCCGAAGCGTTTGGTGATGCCACTGAGGCGAAGAACCGGGGCAGTCATGACGAGGCAGACCCCAGCTTGCGGCAGAACGACTGGATGGCCAACGCGGCGGGAGCTGGTGAGACTTGCAAAAGGCAATGCGGACCTTCTATTTTCACGATCTCTATGGACGGAAGGTCTTGCTTCAGAGATTGCGCGGCAGATGCAGGAACCACCTGATCCTGCGTTGCCTGCAGATACATCACCGGCACGTGGAGCTGTTTGAGTTTATCCCTCACATTCACATGAAGAACCTCTTGAGTTCGCTTGGCCATTGCTTGCGGTGAAAGCTGCCGCAGTGCCTGCTCAAGAGAGTTTCTCAGCTGGGGAGATGCAAATCTACCGAGCAAAAAGGGGCTGACAAGGCGGGTCAGCAGATGCGGAGGGATTTTCCGGGACACCCAGTTGTCCGCAAGATGGGAGACAAAGGAAAAGGCAGGACGGGGATTTTGCGCAAAAGTACAGCTCAGGATCACTCCACGCAAGCCGGCAGGCCGGGTAGCCGCAATGGAAATGGCCAAAGGCCCGGAAAAAGATTCACCCAGCAATACGAATGGCGCTGCGGTCATGCGCGCCAGGATGAACTTGTGCAAGTCGTCATAACCCAGCGCGTCATGTCCAGGGTAGCGCACGACTTCAACGTGCATGGATGGCGTCAGTGCGTTGACCAGCGGCGCAAGCAAATCTCCTGTGCCATCCATTCCGGGTAGCAAGATGAGCCGTAGAACAGGGAGAAGGGGCGCGGTCATCCGAAAGAAGCAGTGTTTAGCAATGTGGCTTTCAGATCAACAGGGACCGCAGCACTGGCGGCTGCGAATGCTTAACCGAGGGATTCCCAGTGGTCATGCCGGTCGCGCCGCTCCTGGCGGTAGTTGGTGATCTCCAGACGAAGGCCGTCGGGGTCGGTGAAAAAAGTGGCCCAGTAGTCGGGTGCGTATTCGCCGTGGTTGTGCGGCTCGCTGGCGTTGATGCCGGAGGCTTGCAGCAGCCGCGCGCATTCGGCCACGTCTTCGACAGTGTCTACGCGCAGGCAGAAGTGATGAAGGCCGGGCGAATACGAGTCGTGCGCGGCTTGCGAGCGGGCAGGCCGCAGCACATAACCAAAGTGGCGGTTGTAGTACTGGATGTGCGGGTCGCCGCCTATCGTGAAGGTGTTTTTGCGGCAGCTGAGCGTCTTGAGCATCAGCTTGTCGTAGAACGCTTCCGACTCGGCCATGTTGCTCACGGCAATGTAGATGTGGTCTATGCCGGTGAGCTCGGGCATGCTATTTCCAGGCGGCCAGGAACGCCAGCAACACCTTGGCTGAGTTGTCGGCAGCGATGTTCATGAACGTGACCATTTCATTGGCCGCTTCACCGCCGCCGGCCAGGTCGCTGAGCGAGCGGAAAGCGATGTAAGGCACGCTGTTGCTGTAGGCCACCATGCCCACGGCGGCGGTTTCCATGTCGAGTACGTTGGCCTGGAAGGTCTTGAAGGCATATTCGCGGAAGGCGGCGTTGTCGACAAAGGCCTGGCCCGACACACCGTTGCCGCCCACCATCAATTGCGGTTTGTGCGTGAGGCATACCCCCGCGTTGCAGGCGCCGAGTTCGATGTTGCCCATGCCCCTGGCAACCTCGAGCATTGCGGGGTCGGCTTCAAACCAGAACTTGCGTACGGGCGCCGGGTTGGCGGCGGTGCGCGTTTCGACCGGTCGCGGGTGCAGCATGCCGAAGGGCGCCAGGGTCTGCGCCTCCATGCGCGGCGGGATGGTGAACCGGCCCGGCGAAGTTTCGCGTGCCATCAGCACTTCCAGGTATTGGCTCCACTGGGTGGGTACGCTGACGTCGCCGATGTGCAGGGCCGGGTTGACGCCACCAGCGATGCCGCTGAAGACGATGTGTGTGATGTTGAAACGGTCCAGCACCAGCTGCGTGTTCATGGACGCATTGACCATGCTGATGCCGGAAAGGAACAGCACGACCGGCTTGCCCTGCAGGGTACCGGTGGTGAAATCGACGCCGTTGATGCGGTGCCTGGCAGGGCCCTGCAAGCGGTTGAGCAGCAGAGTCAGTTCGGGCTGAAAAGCCGATATCACCGCGATGCGGGGCGTGGCGTCGAGCCGGACAGGAATGCCCGCAGCTGCGCCTGATGGATTGGATGGGACAGACGCCGGGCCCGCGCATCCCAACAGGCCAAATGATAGAAAGGCCAGGAAGGCCAGCGGAGCCGCGGCCCGCCAGGCAACAGGCTGGCTGAAAAGAAAACGCCGCAGGCAAAACAGGGAATGCATACGGCGCTTTCAGGTGAGGCGGTGAAACGCCGCCTTATTTGGCGGTGGACTTGGGCTGGCCGTCGTCGACCTTGACGGTGAACTTGCCGGCCAGGATGTCGGCCTCTTTGGCCTTGACCTTGGCGACGATGTCGGCGGGCACCTTTTTCTCGAAGGTGCCCAGTGGGGCGAGTTCGGAGCCCTTGTACTTCATCATGGAATAGGGGCCGTAGTCTTCGGCCTTGAATTTGCCTTCCTTGACGGCCTTGATCGCGCGGTCGATGCTGGGCTCCATGTTCCAGAGGGCTGACGCCACCACGGTGTCGGGGTATTTGTCTTGTGTGTTGATCACGTTGCCGATGGCCAGCTTGCCTTTTTCCTTGGCGGCGTCGCTCACGCCAAAGCGCTCGGCGTACATCACGTCGGCGCCCTTGTCGATCATGGCGAAGGCGGCTTCCTTGGCTTTGGGCGGGTCAAACCAGCTGTTGATGAAGCTCACGCTGAACTCGACCTTGGGGTTGGTTTCTTTCGCGCCGGCCATGAAGGCATTCATCAGGCGGTTGACTTCGGGAATCGGGAAGCCGCCGACCATGCCGATCTTGTTGCTCTTGGTCACGCCCCCGGCGATCATGCCGGAGAGGTAGGCCGGTTCCTGGATGTAGTTGTCGAACACCGAAAAGTTGGGCGCCTGCGCCTTGCCCGACGAGCCCACGAGAAAAGACACTTTCGGGAAGTCCTTGGCGACCTTGCGGGCCGCGGCTTCCACCGCAAAAGCCTCGCCGACGATGAGCGCGTTGCCGGCCGTGGCGTATTCGCGCATGACACGTTCGTAGTCGGCATTGGAGACGTTCTCGGTCGCCTTGTATTCGATCTCGCCGCGCGCTTCGGCGGCTTTGAGCGCCTTGTGCAGGCGGCTGACCCATTGCTGCTCAAACGGCACGGTGTAGATGGCCGCAACTTTGGTTTTGGCTGCCTGGGCAAGTGCCAGGCCGGGCAGGGCGGTTGCGAGGGCAGTGGCCAATAGGACGAGTTGACGGCGCTTGAAGGTCTGGTGCATGAGTTCCTCCGGGTAGGTTCAGGTTTTGGGTGACAAACAGAAAAACTAAAACAGGAGCAAAAAATCAAACGCTCGCAGGCTCCCCGAATTCGCCAGTCGGGGCCGCGGAACCGGCTTTGCCGGGCCGCAGGCGCAGCGGCCCCCTCGGGGGGCAGGGAGCTACACGCAGTGAGCGACCGTGGGGGCTCATTTCGTTCCGAAAATCCGGTCGCCCGCGTCGCCCAGGCCCGGCAGGATGTAGCCATGGCTGTTGAGCTCGCGGTCGATCGCCGCGGTGTAGATCGGCACGTCCGGATGTGCGGCCTGCAGGGCCTTGATACCTTCCGGGCAGGTCAGCAGGCAGACGAACTTGATGGACTTGGGGTTGAGCTCTTTGAGCCGCTCGACTGCGGCGATGGCCGAGTTGCCGGTGGCGAGCATCGGGTCGACCACGACAATGTCGCGCTCTTCCATGTCGTGCGGCATCTTGAAGTAGTACTCGACCGCCGTCAGGGTTTTCGGGTCGCGGTACAGGCCGACGTGGCCGACGCGGGCGCCGGGCACCACGCTGAGCATGCCCTCAAGAATGCCGTTGCCGGCGCGCAGGATGGAGACAAACACCAGCTTTTTACCGTCGATGACTTTGGAGGTGGTGATTTCGAGCGGGGTCTCGATCTCGATGTCCTGCATCGGCATGTCGCGCGTGACCTCGTAGGCCATCAGCATGCTGAGCTCGTTGAGCAGTGTGCGGAAGGTGTTGGTGGAGGCGTCCTTGCGGCGCATCAGGGTGAGCTTGTGCTGCACCAGCGGGTGGTCGATCAGGTGGACTTTGTTGCTCTGGATGGTCATTTTCTTGTGTGCCTCTGTGTTCTGTCTTTGTTTTGTCCGGTTGTTATTTTTGTTCTGCTTTTACCTGTGCCGGTGCCCGTCGGGTCCGCGCGTCTTTCGGGATCGATGTTCAGAATACGGTGCCGTCGCTTTCGATGTTCAGGGGCGGCAAACCTTGATGCAATTGCTGTGCCAGTGCACGCCCTGCGGCCCAGGTGCCGCCTTCGAGCACGCAGGCCAGTGGCATCTGCTCGGCGGTCAATCCCAGCTGCTCGCGCACCAGTGGGGCGAGCTCGTCGAGAAGGGCCACGGTGAGGGCGCGCCATTCGACGATCAGTTCGTCGCCGGCGGCATGCAAGCGGTCGGCCTGCGCCGGGTCTTTCAAAATCAGCACGCCGGCATCGAGGAACAGGCCGCCATTACGGTACTCGGGCAGGCCGGTCAGCGCGTCGAGCCCTTTGACCTGCACACCGGCCCATTCGAAAGGCTCCAGCAGTGAATAGGTGAGCCACTGCGACAGCTTGTGGAAAGGCATCCAGCCATGACTGGGCCCAGCTTTTTCGGACTCATCGTCGCCTGCCGCGCTGTGCTGCCAGCAGTCGCCCAGGGGAATGTTGCCCATGACATTTTGGGCTGGCCAGATAGACGAGAGGCTGGTGAGCAGCACCGACAGCAGCTCGTGCGCCTCGATAGCACTTTGCCCGGGTTGCGCCAGCGCTTCAAACAGATGGCCGGGACGGCCGCGCTGGCCAAAGAGGGCAGGCTGGTCCTGCAGTGCCTGGCCGAGGCGCCGCAGCAGCGCGGCGCGGCCTTCGAGGCCGATCAGCGGGTTTTCGGGCGTGACCTGAAAAGCCAGGGCAAGCTGGTCTGCGGTAATGGTTTTGAGCTTGAGGGCATCGGCCTGCAGCGGTTGCTGTGGATCGCTGGAAAAGAGGCCAGCCATGAAGGCGTGAAAACTTGCCACCCCCAGGCCCTCGGAACGGCTGTATTCGCTGCAGGGATGCTCCCCTTGGGCGGCTTCGAGGTAGTGCCACTGGGCGCCGGCGCCGGCGTCCAGCAGCACGCTGATGAGCGCGAGGTCAATCTGGGCGCGGGCGCGCCCGGCAGGCGTGGCGGATGCCAGTGCTGCATTGAGTAAACCCAGGCGGTCAATGCCGCCAGCTTCAAAATGTCGCCAGCGGCTGTGGTACGGAATGTCCAGGTCCGGGTAGCGGGCGCGGGTGATTTCGGCAACCAGCGCAGCGGCGGTGGTCATGGCGCCGTCGTTGACGGTAAACCAGGCGGATTCGCCGCGGCGTGCGCGCTCAAGCAGGGCAGAGGCGCGGGCGCGTATGGTTCTGGTGGAACGCAATTCCGCGGCGGCGCTGATCCCGCGCAGGTTTCCGGCGATGGTGTAGGTGGCGTTGGCGGGGTTGCTGGGACTGTCAGGAGCAGGTGTGGTTTCAGACATCCAGCCCCCGGCCCTTGGCTTTTTTCAGTTCTTCGGCGTCGGGCACCGCGCCGGGGGTGAAATAGCCTGCGGCCATCTTGGCGTCCATTTCGACCTGGGCGTCGGCCGGGATCATGTGTTCGGGAATATTGATGCGCTGAACTACCTCGATGCCCGAGCGGGTGATGGCGTCGTACTTCATGTTGCTCATGGAAACGAGCCGGTGGATTTTGCGGATGCCCAGCCAGTTGAGCACGTCTGGCATAAGTTCCTGGAAGCGCATGTCTTGTACGCCGGCAACGCACTCCGTGCGGTTGAAGTACTGGTCGGCGGTGTCTCCACCGACCTGGCGCTTGCGCGCGTTGTAGACGAGGAATTTCGTGACTTCGCCTAGCGCCCGGCCTTCCTTGCGGAAATAGGACACCAAGCCCACACCGCCGCGCTGGGCACCCTGGATGCACTCTTCAATGGCGTGTGTGAGGTAGGGGCGGCAGGTGCAGATGTCGGAGCCGAAGACGTCGGAGCCGTTGCATTCGTCGTGCACGCGGGCGGTGAGTTCGACATCGGGGTTGGCCAGGTCGCGCGGGCGGCCAAAAATGTAGGCGGTGAGGCCGCCGATGGGCGGCAGGAAGACTTCCAGGTCGCTGCGGGTGACGAGCTCGGGGTACATGCCGCCGGTTTCTTCAAACAGCACGCGGCGCAAATCGGTTTCGCTGCAGCCAAAGCGGCGGGCAATTTCGGGCAGGTACCAGACCGGTTCAACGGCGACCTTGGTCACCATGGCCGCGCCGCCGGCTGTCAAAAACTTGCCGTCGGCCTTGAGCCTGCCCGACTGCAGGGCTTCGATCACCTCGGGCAGGATCACGTGGGCCTGGGTTACGGCGATGGTTGGCCGGATATCGTACCCCGCTGCCAGCTCACTGGAAAAAACGTCGGCCACCATCGCGCCCCATGGGTCCATAGCGACGATGCGGCCGGGCTCGCTCCATTGCGGGTAGGGACCGATCACGTCGGTCGGCGAGGTGTTCGTCAGGTCGGCTTTGTGGCTGGCCTTGAGCGCGCCGGAAGCGACGGCGAGCGCGCGGTAGACGCTGTACGAGCCGCTGTGCGTGCCGATGACGTTGCGGTGGCTGCGTTTGGTGGTGGTGCCCACCACCGGGCCGCGTTCGGCGGCAGTGGCGGCGGCCCAGCGGATAGGCAGGGCGCCATAACCTCCTGCGTGAGAGGTCAATCGGATGTGGGAGATCGCAGGGCTGGCCGGAGCTGTGGAGGAGGCAGGCGCAGAAACAGGCGAGGGGGAGGCCGGCCTTGGATCAGGTGACTTGACGGCAACTTCAGCAGGCATTGCGAATCCTTAAAAAATCCAATGTAGCGATGCGTGCCGGGATTGACAAGCCCGGCAGTTTTGCCGGGTCGTTAATTTGCGACAGGCTTGGCCGAACGCACCGGGCCTGTGCGCGGGCTCAGCGTTTTTTGCCGCCAAAAATGCTGCCGAGGACGCCGCGGATGATTTCCCGGCCCACGGCCGAGCCCATGGTGCGCACGGCGGACTTGGCCATGCTTTGCGCCAGGCCGTCGTGCTTGCCGCCGCGCGGGCCGGTGGTGCCGAACAGGACATCGTTGAGCCCGCCCATGATGCCGCCCGAATCGGTTTGCCCGGCCGCGCCGCCCTGGGGTGCCTTGGCCGCTTCCGTGGCCGCGACTTCCGCGCGGCCTTTGATGGCTTCGTAGGCCGACTCGCGGTCCACGGTCTTTTCGTAGGCGCCGGCTACCAGCGAGTTTTGCAGCAGCTGCTGGCGTTGTGGCGGTGTGATGGGTCCGATCTGGCTGCCGGGCGGCAGCACGTAAACGCGTTCCGTCACGCTGGGGCGCCCTTTGCTGTCGAGAAAACTCACCAGGGCCTCGCCGACGGCCAGTTCGGTGATTGCGGTTTCGATGTCGAGGCCGGGCTTTTGCCGCATGGTCTGGGCGGTGGCCTTGACGGCTTTCTGGTCGCGCGGCGTGAAGGCGCGCAGGGCGTGCTGCACCCGGTTGCCGAGCTGGGCCAGCACCGAATCGGGAATGTCCAGCGGGTTTTGCGTCACAAAATACACGCCGACGCCCTTGGAGCGCACCAGGCGCACCACCAGCTCGATGCGCTCGACCAGCACCTTGGGCGCTTCGTTGAAGAGCAGGTGGGCCTCGTCGAAGAAGAAGACGAGCTTGGGCTGGTCCGGGTCGCCGATTTCAGGCAGTTGTTCGAACAGCTCGGACAGCATCCACAGCAAGAAGGTGGCGTAGAGGCGGGGCGAGTTCATGAGCTTGTCGGCCGCCAGGATGTTGATCACCCCTTTGCCATCAACGGTTTGCATGAAGTCGCTGATATTGAGCATGGGCTCGCCGAAGAACTTGTCGCCGCCCTGGCTTTCGATCTGCATCAGCCCGCGCTGGATGGCGCCCACGCTGGCGGCGCTGACGTTGCCGTATTTGGTGGTGAACTCGCTGGCGTTGTCGCCGACGTACTGCAGCATGGCGCGCAGGTCTTTCAGGTCCAGCAGCAGCATGCCGTTGTCGTCGGCGATCTTGAACACCAGGTTGAGCACGCCGGCCTGGGTTTCGTTGAGGTTGAGCATGCGGCCCAGCAGCAGTGGGCCCATGTCGGAAATGGTGGCACGCACGGGGTGGCCCTGTTCGCCGAAGACGTCCCACAGCGTGGCGGGGCAGGCCAGCGACTCGGGGAGGTCGATGCCGCGTTCCTTGAGGATGCCGGCCATTTTGCCGCCGATGGTGCCGGCCTGGCTGATGCCGGTCAGGTCCCCTTTGACGTCGGCCATGAAGACCGGGACGCCGATTTTCGAGAAGTTTTCGGCCAGTGTTTGCAGCGTCACGGTCTTGCCGGTGCCCGTGGCCCCGGTGATCAGCCCATGGCGGTTGGCCAGGGCGGGGAGGATCTCGCAGTGGATGGAATCGTGCTTGGCAATCAGTAACGGCTCGGCCATGGGGTGTCCTGGAGTGAAAAAGTAAAATGCGGGTTGTAGATTAAATCAATTAATCAGTCTGATAAGGGATTCTTCGTGGCCGGTCACAGTAAATGGGCGAATATTCAACACCGCAAGGGGCGCCAGGATGAAAAGCGCCAGCGCATCTGGACCCGGGTAATGCGTGAAATCATGGTGGCGGCCCGCATGGGCGGTGGCGACCTGGGCACGAACCCGCGCCTGCGCCTGGCGGTAGACAAGGCCAAGGCGGCCAACATGCCCAATGAGAACGTCAAATACGGCATTGCCAAGGCCACGGGCAGCCTGGAAGGCGTGCATTACGAGGAAGTCCGTTACGAAGGCTACGGCATAGGCGGCGCGGCCATCATCGTGGACTGTATGACCGATAACAAGGTGCGTACCGTGGCTGAAGTGCGGCACGCTTTTTCCAAACATGGCGGCAACATGGGCACCGAAGGCTCAGTGGCTTTCCAGTTCAAACATTGCGGCCAGCTCATTTTTGCGCCCGGCACCAGTGAAGACAAGATCATGGAAGTCGCGCTGGAGTCCGGCGCCGACGACGTCATCACGCATGAAGACGGTGCCATTGAGGTGTTGACGCCTTACACGGGCTTTGAAGCCGTGAGGAACGCGCTGGAAGCCGCCGGCCTCAAGCCCGAGATTGCCGAAGTCACCATGCGCGCCGACAACACGATTGAGCTGACCGGCGAGGATGCCCGCAAGATGCAAAAACTGCTGGACGTGCTGGAGGACCTGGACGACACCCAGGATGTATTCCACAACGCGGCCCTCGAAACCTGAACGGCGGTGGGTGAAATTGTGGATGACTCCGAACGGCTGGCCCGCATTGAAACCCTGCTGCAGGAGGGAAACCGCCTGCGCAGCGAGGCGATCGCCCTGCAGAAGGAATCCCTGGCCGTGCAGAAGTCGCTGGTCGATGAAACCCGTGCCAACATTGTGAAAGCCGGCAAAGTCAATGATCAGGCGCTGGATATGCAGCGCCGCGCCAAGGTGGCCGTCAAGGTCATTTTCGGCATCGTATTTATTCTTGTTGTGTACCTCAGCTATTTGCTGTTTTTTAGATTGAACCTCCCGTGAAAGTTCTTGTTATTGGCGGCGGCGGCCGTGAGCACGCGCTGGCCTGGAAACTGGCGCAGTCTCCCAAGGTTCAGGCGGTGTATGTTGCGCCCGGCAACGGCGGTACCGCGCTGGATGCGCGCCTTGAAAATGTTGACATCACCGACGTGAAGGCGCTGCGCGAATGGGCGCTGACCGAGAAGATCGCGCTGACAGTGGTGGGCCCCGAGCAGCCGCTTGCGGCCGGTATCGTTGACGAGTTCCGAGCGCACGGCTTGCGGGTTTTTGGCCCGACCAAGGCGGCGGCGCAGCTGGAAAGCTCCAAGGCATTCTCCAAGGCCTTCATGAAGCGCCACGGTATTCCGACGGCCGAATACGAAACCTTCACCGACGCCGCGGCGGCCCATGCCTATGTGGACGAAAAAGGCGCCCCCATCGTCGTCAAGGCCGACGGCCTTGCGGCCGGCAAGGGCGTGGTGGTGGCCATGACGCTGCACGAGGCGCACGAGGCCATTGAATTCATGCTGGCACCGAACCCCGACTTCAACCCGCTTGGCGTGGCACATAACGAAGGTGGCGCGCGCGTGGTGATTGAAGAATTTTTGCAGGGTGAAGAAGCCAGCTTCATCGTGATGTGTGACGGCAAGAATGTGGCCGCCATGGCGACCAGCCAGGACCACAAGCGCTTGCTTGACGGTGACGAAGGTCCCAACACCGGCGGCATGGGCGCGTATTCACCGGCCCCAGTCGTTACCCCCGAAGTGCATGGCCGTGCCATGCGCGAGATCATCCTGCCGACCATCAAGGGCATGGAAAAAGACGGCATTCCGTTCACCGGATTTTTGTATGCCGGCCTGATGATTGATGCGGAAGGCAAGCCGAAAACACTGGAGTTCAACTGCCGCATGGGCGACCCGGAGACGCAGCCGATCATGATGCGCCTCAAAACCGACCTGTATGAGGTGATGATGGCCGCCACCTCGGGTGCGCTGGACCAGATCGAGCTGGACTGGGACCGCCGGCCGGCCCTGGGCGTGGTGATGGCCGCGCACGGCTATCCGCTGAACCCTCGCAAGGGCGACGTGATTCATGGCCTGCAAAAAGGAACCGATGCAGCCGAAGATTCGATGGTTTTTCATGCCGGAACTCGCAAGCAGGGCGACGCGACGGTGACGGCTGGCGGCCGGGTTTTGTGCGTGACGGCGCTCGGCAGTACGGTGAAAGCCGCGCAGCAACGTGCCTACGAAGTCGCCCAGGACATCGGATTTGATGGCGCGCAGTACCGCAAAGACATCGGCTGGCGCGCGGTCAAGTCCTGATCACGCAATGCGCGCTCGTTTTTTCTTCCGCCCTTCGGGTAACACTGCAGCATGACCGATATTCCAGGCGTTCGAGACTTTCTGCTGGCGCTGCAGCAGCGCATCACCGGCGCCGTTTCCGGGATCGACGGCCAGTCCTTCACGGCGGACCATTGGCAGAAAGCGCCAGGCGAGACGCTGCAGGGCAATGGCATCACCATGATCCTGGAGCAGGGCCAGGTGTTTGAGCGTGCCGGCTGTGGGTTCTCGCATGTGCGGGGCCCCAAGCTGCCGCCTTCGGCGACGCAGCACCGTCCGGAGTTGACAGGCGCACCTTTTGAGGCCCTGGGGGTTTCGCTGGTGTTTCACCCGCGTAATCCCTACGTGCCGACAGTCCACATGAATGTGCGCATGCTGGCCGCGACCCCGGTGTCAGGCTCGGGCGAGCCCGTCTGCTGGTTTGGCGGCGGCATGGACCTGACGCCTTATTACGGGTTTGAAGAGGACGCGGTGCATTTCCACCAGACCTGCAAGGACGCGCTGGCACCGTTTGGCGACGACAAGTACCCCCGGTTCAAACAATGGTGTGATGAGTACTTTTACCTGAAGCACCGGCAGGAGCAGCGCGGAATTGGCGGCGTTTTCTTTGACGACTTCCAGGAGCTGGGGCTGGACCGGAGCTTTGCCCTGATGCAGGGTGTGGCCGACTCATTTTTGCAGGCCTATTTGCCAATCGTTGAACGGCGCAAGGACACACCGCATGGCGAGCGGGAGCGCGAATTCCAGCTTTACCGGCGGGGCCGGTATGTGGAGTTCAACCTTGTATGGGACCGCGGCACGCACTTTGGTTTGCAGTCCGGGGGGCGCACGGAGTCGATCCTGATGTCCATGCCGCCGCTGGCGAGCTGGTCTTATCAGCGGGGCGTAGAGGCGGGCAGCCCTGAAGAGCGCCTGTATACGGAGTTTTTGCCGAGACGGGACTGGGTTTGATGGCAACGCCGTCACCGGCGCAAAAGCGCATCGGCATGTTTGGTGGTGCGTTTGATCCGCCGCACAGTGCGCACGTTGCACTGGTGCAGGAGGCGATCCGGCAGTTTGGCCTTGATACCCTGTACGTTGTTCCGACCGGCCACGCCTGGCACAAGTCACGCGCCCTGAGCGCGCCGGCTCACCGGCTGGCCATGGCCAGACTGGCTTTTGGCGATATTTCTGGCGTTCGGGTGGATGCGCGCGAGGTTGAACGCAGCGGGCCGACTTTCACCATTGACACGCTTTTGGCGCTCCAGGAGGAGAATCCGGGCGCCCAGCTTTACCTGTTCATTGGCGCAGACCAGTTTGCCGTCTTCAGGCAATGGCACCGGTGGCAGGACATTCTTGACCTCGCTATAATTTGTATAGCTGATCGCGCACAATCCACGCTGGCTGGAGCTCAATTTGAGTCCTACGAAAGCCGCAGCAACCGTTTTGTCCTGCTCAATCTTCCCCTGATGCCTGTCAGCGCCACCCAGATTCGCCAGTTAATGGCCTCCGGAGCCGCGGTGACAGGGGGAATTACCCAGTTGGTCCCTGAAGCCGTTGCGCGTTATATTTCACTTCACCAGCTGTACGGTTCCCATTAATTTCCCACTTTATCGAAGCAAAACACTGCATGACATCCACCACCGTCAAAACCTCCGCCGCCGCCGACAAAAAGGACGTGCAGAAACTGCAGCGTGCCATCATTGACGGTCTGGAAGACGTCAAGGCGCAGGACATCCAGGTGTTTGACACGGAGCACATTACGTCACTGTTCGAGCGCGTGATCATCGCCTCCGGCAGCTCCAACCGTCAGACCAAGGCATTGGCCGCCAGCGTGCGGGATGCCGTGCGGGACGCAGGTTTTGCCAAGCCTCGCATCGAAGGCGAAGACAACGGGGAATGGATCATTGTCGATTGCGGCGCCGCCGTGGCGCACATCATGCAGCCGACCATTCGTCAGTACTACCACCTGGAAGAGCTGTGGGGCGACAAGCCCATCAAACTCAAGCTGGGCGCGCCCGCGCCGCTGGTGAAGGCGTCGAAGGCCGATGTCGAGCTGGAAGCCAAACCCAAGGTTTCCCGCGCCGGCGCGAAAACTGCGAAACCAGGCGCAAAGACCTCCGCGAAGTCGGCGGCCAAAGCACCTGCAAAGGCGCCGACTGCCCCCGATTCAAGCTATGTGGGCCGTGTTGGCAAGACCAATGACTGGACCGCCAAGCGCAATGCCGCCACGCCGGCTACCGAACCAGCCGCAAAGCCGGCACGGGCAGGCGCCAAAGCGGCTCCTGGCAAGTCATCGGCAAAGCCTGCGGTTAAAACACCGATTGTCAAAGTGCCCGTAGCCAAAAAGGTGGCGGCGAAGAAAACAGCAGCGAAAACCGCCGCTAAAACGGCAGCCCGCAAACCCGCCGCCAGGAAAACTCCGTCCCGGAGAAAATGAGGCTCACGATCGTAGCGGTCGGCCAGAAAGTGCCCGACTGGGCGCAAACGGCCTATGACGACTACGCCAAGCGCTTCCCGCCTGAGTTGAAAGTCGAGCTCAAAGCCGTCAAGACCGAACCGCGCGCCTCCAAGACCCTGGAAAACCTGCTGTCGGCTGAGCGCGGGCGCATAGAGGCCAGCATCGCCCGCGGCACCCGCGTCGTGGCGCTCGATGAACGCGGCACGGCCGTCACTACTGTGGCACTGGCTGAACGGCTCAAGGCCTGGCAACTCTCCGGTGACGACGTCGCCATCGTTATCGGCGGGCCCGACGGGCTGGACGCCGGTTTCAAACAGTCTGCGCATGAGCGTCTGCGCCTCTCAGACCTGACCTTGCCCCATGCCATGGTGCGCGTGCTGCTGATTGAGCAGCTTTACCGTGCCTGGAGCATCACCATTAACCATCCTTATCATCGCGAATAGTCCCGTCCATGGCTGACTTCATCTACCTGGCCTCGCAAAGCCCGAGGCGACGGCAATTGCTGGAACAACTCGGCGTGCGTCACGAACTGCTGCTGCCGGACGCCGATGAGGACGCTGAGTCGCTGGAGGCGGTGCTTAAAAACGAGGCACCCGCTACCTACGTCCAGCGTGTCACCGGCCTCAAGCTCGATGCGGCAATCGCCCGCATGAAGCGGCGCAAGCTGCCGCCGGCGCCCATCCTTTGTTCGGACACTACGGTGGCCATGGGTCGGGTGATTTACGGCAAGCCGGAGGACGGGAAAGACGCGGCCCGCATGCTGCGCGAGCTTTCGGACGGCACGCACAGGGTGCTGACCGCGGTGGCGGTGCAGTTCGGGCGCCGTCGTTTCGAGGCGCTGAGCACTTCGCGTGTCAGTTTTGACGCGCTGACGCCCGCGCAGATCCGCAGTTATGTGGCCAGTGGCGAGCCCATGGGTAAAGCCGGCGCATATGCTGTGCAGGGCAGGGTGGCGATGCACATCAGCCGCATCGATGGCTCCTACAGTGGCATCATGGGGCTCCCGCTGAGGGAAACCGCCCGGCTGTTGCAGGCCGCGGGTATTCGTCTCTAGCGCCTCTAGCCAACTCAATCTTCCAAAAGACATGCAACAAGACATCCTGATCAACTGGTCTCCCCAGGAAACCCGGGTGGCGATGGTCGAACACGGCGCAGTGCAGGAGCTTCACGTTGAACGCACCCTGGAACGCGGCCTGGTCGGCAATGTGTACCTGGGCAAGGTCGCCCGCGTGCTGCCCGGCATGCAGTCGGCCTTCATCGACATCGGCCTGGACCGTGCAGCCTTTCTGCACGTGGCAGACCTCATGAGCAGCATCAACAGCCGCCATGCCGACTCCGACGCACAGGCCGCCGGTGGACTTATCGCACCGGCCATGGCGTCGCTGCAACCGATTGAAAAGCAGCTGTTCGAAGGGCAGGCCGTCATGGTGCAGGTTCTCAAGGACCCGATAGGCACCAAGGGCGCACGGCTGACGGCACAAATCAGCATTGCCGGCCGGTTGCTGGTGTTTTTGCCGCAAGACAACCACATCGGTGTGTCGCAAAAAATACCCCCCAGGCAACGCGAAGAGCTTCGTCAACGGGTTCAGGCCCTGACTGCGGACATGGGTGGCGGATTCATACTGAGAACCAATGGCGAGGACGCGACAGACGCTGAACTGGCAGAGGACATCACCTACCTGCGCAAGACCTGGGGACGGATCAAGGATGCGTCTGTGCGTTTACCCCCCGCTTCCGTGCTGCACCAGGACCTTAATCTGCTGCAACGCGTGCTGCGCGACCTGGTGGTAGAGGAAACGCAGACCATCCGCATTGATTCACGTGAGCAGTTTGAAAAGCTGAAGGCGTTTGCTGTGGAGTTCATGCCGGCAACCGAACCGAAGCTGCAGCACTACGGCGGCGAACGTCCTATTTTTGACTTGTTCAACATTGACGAGGAAATTGCCAAAGCACTGGGCCGGCGGGTCGATCTCAAGTCAGGCGGTTACCTGATCATCGACCAGACGGAAGCGCTGACAACCGTCGATGTCAATACCGGCGGATTTGTCGGCGCCCGCAACTTCGACGACACGATTTTCAAGACCAACCTGGAGGCATCGCAGGCGATTGCCCGACAGCTGCGCCTGCGCAATCTTGGCGGCATTGTGATCGTTGATTTCATCGACATGATCAAGGAAAACCACCGAGATGCGGTGCTGACCGAATTTCAAAAACAGCTTTCACGAGACCGTATCAAGACCAGTGTCAACGGTTTTTCTGCGCTGGGCCTGCTGGAGATGACGCGCAAGCGCACCCGCGAATCGCTGGCCCATCAGCTTTGTGAGCCCTGCGCCGCTTGCATGGGCAAAGGCGTGGTTAAAACGGCGCGGAGCGTGACCTACGACATCCTGCGCGAAATCCTGCGCGAAGCGCGGCAGTTCAACCCGCGCGAATTCAGGGTGGTGGCTTCGCCCAAGGTGATTGAACTTTTCCTCGACGAAGAAAGCCAGCACCTGGCCAGCCTGAGCGACTTCATCGGTAAACCCATTTCCCTGCAGGCGGAAGCGGCGATGGCTCAGGAACAATACGACATCGTGCTGCTGTGACCTTCATGCCTCTTTCAATGTTCAGCCAGAACCGCCAACCCATTCCCATCCTGGTCTACCACCAGATTGCCGAGGCTCCGCCCAAGGGCAGCAGTCCGTTTCGCGGGCTCTATGTGGCACCCGCGGCTTTCGCGCGGCAAATGGCCTGGCTCAAGCGACTGGGCTACACGGGCGTTTCGATGAGCGGCCTGCTGCCTTACCTGCGCGGCGAGCGTAGCGGCAAGGTGGTTGGCATCACATTTGACGACGGTTACCGCAACAACCTGACCCAAGCCCTGCCGGTGCTGGTGAAGCAGGGCTTTTCGTCGACCTGTTATGCAGTCAGCGGTCTGCTCGGGAAAACCAATATCTGGGACGGGGGCATAGGCATCCCGCAGACCCCGCTGATGGACGAGGCCGAGATCCGCCAATGGGTGGCGGGCGGGCAGGAGATAGGCTCGCACACCCACAGCCATGTCAATCTAATGGAAACCGACGAGCCGGGCTGCCGCGAGGAGATGGTGCTGGGAAAGACCGGGCTGGAGGCCGTCTTGGCCCAGCCGGTCGAGCATTTCTGCTATCCCTACGGCCACTACGAGGCCAGGCACGTCGAGCTGGTTCGGGAGCTGGGGTTTGCCACCGCCACCACCACGCAGCGCAGCCGCTGCCATGCTGGCATGAACCTGCTGCAGCTGCCGCGGGTGCCGGTGCTGCGCTCGACCACCTTGCCGGTGTTCTGGCTCAAGATCGCCACGGCCTACGAGGACCGCCGGAAAAAATGAGCCCGCCTGATTCTTCCTCCAGGAAACTGCGCGTCGCCGTCTTCAACCGAACCTTCTCGCCCACCGGCGGCGGCGCAGAGCGCTATTCCATCGCCCTCGTCGAGCAGCTCTCGGCCCGGCACGAGATGCATGTGTTCGCGCAGGACATCGACCACAAGTGGCCCGGTGTGACTTACCACAAGGTCTCTTCCCCGCTGCGCAAGCCGCGCTGGGTGAATCAGCTGTGGTTTGCCACGGCCACCTGGTGGGCGACACGGCACGGCTTCGACGTGGTGCACTCGCATGAAAACACCTGGCACGGCGAGGTGCAGACGGTGCACGTGATGCCGGTCAAACACAGCCTGTTCCGGGGACGCCGCGGCCTTCGCCGCTTCTTGCGCTGGATCAAGGTCGTGACCAGCCCGCGCCTGCTGGCTTACCTGGCACTGGAGCGCGCGCGCTATATCCCGCGCCCGGGCCGGCAAGTGGTGGTGACGTCCGAAAGCCTGCGGCCCATCATGGCGGCTGCTTACCCGGACAACAGCGCCGCGATTTCAGTGATCACGCCGGGGATCACGCTGCCCAGCTCGATGAACGCTGATCGCAAACGCCAGGCGAGGGCGCTACTGGGGTTGCCGGCAGAGGGCACCTGCCTGCTGTTTGTGGGCAACGATTACCGCAAGAAGGGCCTGGAGGCCTTGCTGCAAGCCATGACGCGGCTGCCAGCCGATGTGGTGCTGGCGGTGGTGGGTAACCCTGCGCATATTGCCGAATTCCGCGCACTTGCCGGAACACTCAAACTCGGTGCACGGGTGTTTTTCCTGGGTGCGCTCAAGGACGTCAGCCCGGCCTACGAGGCCGCCGATATCCTGGTGCACCCCACCTTCGAGGACACTTTTGCGATGGTGGTGCTGGAGGCCATGGCCCACGGCCTGCCGGTGGTGGTCAGCGGGCCGAATTACTGCGGTATTTCCGGCCTGCTGAGCCAGGGTGTGAATGCCTTGATGCTGGACGATCCCCGGGATGCGGGTGAACTGACGCGGGCGTTGGGCGATTTGCTTGCCCAGGCGACGTTGCGGGAAACGCTGGCGGACGGCGCCGTGGCCTTTGCCGCACACTACCAGTGGCGTGAAATCGCGCTGCAGCAGGAGGCGCTGTACCTTTCAGCTGTGGCGGCAAAGATCGCGGGTTCCTGAAGCCGTCAGGTGGGTCAAGCCACCAGTTTGAAATGCTTGCGGCTGAAATCCAGCCCGGTCAGCGTTTCCACCTGCCGCATGAAGTGGTATTTGTTTTCCTTGGGCGTGGGCTTGTAGGCCGGGTCGATGTTCAGGACCGGTTCAGCCTCAGTGGCCAGCCATTCCTGCACCGCCTGGGGGTGCGTGCCCTTAAAAGGGGCGAGCGCGCGGCGATCAAACTGGCTGTAGGTGATTTGCGCCGCTGAGGCCTCGCCCCAGTACTTGCTGACCTGATCCAGTTTCTTCTGCATTTCCTCGTTGCGCCGTATCCAGCCGTAGTGGTAAATGTGCGCACCGGCAAGTGCGCCCTGGGGGTTACGCCCCCGTTTGTGCTGTGTAGTGACCAGCCAATACTGGCCATCGGGTGCATAGCTTCGAATGGTATTGCGGATCAAACGGCATTCGCGACGGTACCATCCCGGGCTGATGGAAATCCAGTCGGGAGAGCCATAAAAGTGATGGTAGTCAAACACCAGCGCTTCGACTGCGGGATTGAAGTGATGGCGCTCAACACTGGCCCGAATGGCGGCAAGCTCGCCTTCGTGTACCACTTCATCGCCCTCCAGGTAGAACGCCCAATCGCCGGTGCAGGAGTATTGGGCGATCATTTTTTGCTGCGCATAAACAAAACCGCGGTCTGCCATGCGTTCGTTCCACAGTGTTTCGATGATTCGGATTTTCGGGTCGTTGATGGCCTTGACGCGTTCCAGCGTGTCGTCCTCGCCCTTGCCCACGGCCACGACGAATTCATCGACCAGGGGCAACAGGGAGCGGATGGAGGCCTCAAAGGGAAAGCCCAGGCCCACGCCGTTGCGAATAAAGGTAAAGCCGCTGATGGAGACTGGCATCGGGAATGACTTTCTAGGCTGCGCCCTGGAAGCCCAGGCGGTAAAGGTGGGCATAAGCGCCGTTGTTCTGGAGCAGCTCAGCATGGCTGCCTTGCTCGACGATGCGGCCGGCGTTCATCATGATGATGCGGTCGGCATGCTGGATGGTGGACAGCCGGTGGGCGATGATCAGCGAGGTGCGGCCCGCGGCCAGCCGCTGTATGGCTTCCTGTACGGCTTTTTCCGACTCGGTGTCCAGGGCCGAGGTGGCTTCGTCGAGGATGAGCACGGGCGCATCCTTGTACAGTGCCCGGGCAATCGCCAGCCGTTGGCGCTGGCCGCCGGACAGCTGCATGGCGTTGTGGCCGAGCACGGTGTCTATGCCCTGCGGCAGTTCCTCGAGCAACTGGCCCAGATTGGCGGCGGTCAGGCAGCGCACGATCTTGTCACTGTCGAAAGACTGACCCAGCGCGACGTTGAAGGCCATGCTGTTGTTGAACATGACGACGTGCTGGCTTACGAAGGCGAACTGCGAGCGCAGCGAAGCCAGGTCCCAGTCTCGTAGTTCCGTGCCGTCCAGCAGTATGCTGCCGGCGCTGTAGTCGACAAAGCGCGGAAGCAGGCTGGCCAGCGTGGTCTTGCCAGAACCGGACGAGCCGACCAGCGCCACGGTCTCGCCGGCGCGTATCGCCAGGCTGATGCCGTCCAACGCCGGCGGCGTATCCGGCTTGTAGACAACGCTGACGCCTGAAAATTCAATGTCGCCGGCGACCCTGGCCGTGCTGAAGCTGCCGCTGCTTTCGTCCTCGATGAGGTCGACCAGGTCCAGCCCGCGCTCGATCGCCGCCAGCCCGCGCGTGATGGGCGTGGCACCGTCGGACAAGCTTTTGATGGGGGCGATCAGCAGCAGCATGGCCGTCACGAAGGCCACGAAGCCGCCCACAGTGGTGGTGTTTTCCGAGCCCTGGAGCAGGGCGATGGAGATGACGGCCGACAGCGCCACTGCGGCCAGCACCTGGGTGATGGCGCTCATGCCTGCGTAGGCGACGGTGGATTTGATGGACAGCCGCCGCAGCGTGTTGCTCAGCGCCTCGAAGCGCGAAGCCTGACCGGCCTGCGCGCCATGCAGCCGCACGTCGCGGTGAGCCAGCACGTTCTCTTCGACGACATAGGCCAGGTTGTCCGTGGCCACCTGGCTTTCGCGGGTCAGCCGGTAAAGGCGGCGCGTCAGTAGCTGAATCACCAGCGCGACGGCTGGGAACAGCAAGGAGACGATCAGCATCAGCTTCCAGTTCAGGAAGAGCAAGTAAGCCACCAAGGCCACCAGCGTGAGAACGTCGCGCGCCAGCTTCATGACCGCATTGATCATCATCGACGAGCCGTTGAACACCTCGTAGACAACGGTGTTGGCGATGGCGCTGGAGGACTGGTCCGCGAACAGCGACAGGCGCGAGCTCAGCAGTTTGCCGAACATCGCCCGGCGCAGCGACTGGAGGCCCTCGTTGGTGACCTTGGCCAGGGCGTACTGCGCCAGAAACCCGGAGAGTCCCCGCAGGGTGAATAGCAGCATCAATGTCAGTGGAACCAGCCAGAGATTGAATGAGTCCCGCTGAAATCCCCGGTCCAGGAGTGGCTTGAGTAATGCCGGTACAAACGGCTCGGTTGCCGAAGCCACGATAGTGGCGCCAATGGCTAATGCCCATCCACCGCGTGAGCTGCTGAAATAAGGCCAGACTCTCGCAATCCTGTGCTGCAGGGACGGCTTTGATGGTGAATTCAAGGAGCCTTTTTCTGTGCTGCTGCTCATGCTGTTGCTTCGTTTTTGGATTGACCAGCAGATTCGTGCGTCGGGCTGCGGAGCCCTAAAACCAGCAGCAAACCGAGCAATACACAGAAAAAATCCCCGATCAGCGCGTCATAAATGGATGCATTGAAAAAGCACGAAGCGGCCAGTGCCAACAAAGTGGACTGCACCGCCCGGGCATATGGTTTGTCCATCCCGGCGGTATCTTTGAAGATCGAAAACATCAACCCGCAAAGTAGGGCAATTCCCGGAATGCCCAGCTGAACACCCCACAGCAGGTATTCCTGATGCGGATTTCCGTTTTGTACAGGCTTGTAATCCTGCTTTTCCCGTTGCTCAAGCCGGTTGTATTCGCTTGCCCAGCTCCCGGCCCCGGCGCCCAGAATCGGGTTGTCGCCAATCGACTGCACCGCCCTGTGCCAAAAATGGAGCCGGATGCCTGAAGAGCTGGATACTGCGCCGTAACCGGTTGCTATATCGGCCCCCTTTTTAAAGGAAAAAGACTTTATTTCGGTCTGCGCTTCCACAATTCTCTGGTGCATTTTGGATGAACCAAATGAGAGAGCTACAAGAAAGATAAAAGGCAGAAGTACAGTGACTATTCGATAGCGCTTGGGTAGTTCCCACATGATGGCGCTCGACAGCAAAAGGATTGCCACCACGTGCCCGGTACGGCCACTCAGCACAAAAAATACATTGCACAGCGCCAAGATCGCGGCCAATACAGCGAAATGTGGGCCAAAGCGCCCGGGGAAGAGGGCGCGTAAATGCCAGCAGACCGCTGCGAACACTCCGCTCATGATGCTCTGGTCCAGATAGCTGGAGAATACGGCGTAGTTTGTCAGCGCCATATTGGAAGTTGCCCAGGGTACCGGGAGATGGAAAAAAAGCATCCAGGAACCGGCCAGCAAAAATACCTGTGCAGCAACAAATGTGGCAAACGCACACATCGCCTCACGCGCATCGCGAACAAGAAATACGATCAGGATGATCTCAAGCAGCTTGCCATATTTTCCAACCGAGCTCAATGCATCGGTCAGTGGCGCAACGGTCCATATCAGGCTAAGCGTGAACGCGAACAGGATGACCAGCACGGCGATTGGTACGCGCAACCCTGCAAGCGGATTCTTGTATTGCCCGGTTTGTCGCATGGCCAGCAGGGTAGCGAGCCCGCAAAGCACCAGCAAAAGCTTGGCAATACTGATTATTGCCATAGACAATCCAATAGAGGCCGTGGCTAAGCAAATAATGGCGAGCCGAAAATTGAGCGTCTTATTTAACAAAATGGTCGCAGTCAGTACCTGATGAGCAGCCCGCATTATCGGTGATTCCACACTTGCCGACGAGGGGGCGCGTACGGGTCCTCTGCTATGCTGTCAGGGGATGAAGCAACGCGACTTCACTGGTAAATCCCCCTTGTGATCTTCTGAGTAGGCATTCGTTGGCAAGCTTGTCCGTAACCATCATCACCAAGAATGAGGCCCATAACATGGAGGCCTGTTTACGCTCGGTAGCTTTCGCCGATGAGGTCGTGGTCCTCGATTCAGGCAGCAGTGATGGAACTGTGGCCATTGCCAGGTCCATGGGAGCTCGCGTCAGCATCGACCATGACTGGCCGGGGTTTGGTGCCCAGAAAAACCGCGCATTGGCCCTGGCGAGTTCCCAATGGGTTCTTTCTCTGGATGCGGACGAAAGAGTTACCCCCGAGCTTCAGCGTGAAATCATCAAAGCGCTTCAGGCGCCGGCGTTTGACGTCTATTCTTTTCCTCGTCTTTCCAGCTATTGCGGGCAATATATGCGGCATTCCGGCTGGTATCCCGATCGTGTGACGCGACTGTTTCGGCGCGAGAGTGCCCGTTTTTCGGATGATCTTGTCCATGAAAAAATTCTTACGTCGAACCCGGTAGGGCAGTTGAACTCCTCCCTGCTCCACGAAAGTTTCGCAAACTTTGAGTCGGTTCTCGACAAGGCCAACCGCTATTCCAGTGCCGGTGCCCAAGTGCTGCACAGCAAGGGTAAAAAATCATCGATCAGCAAAGCGCTCGGCCATGGTTTTTGGGCATTCTTTCGAACCTATTTTTTGCGCTTGGGTTTCATGGACGGGCGCATGGGGCTTGTGCTTGCCATTTCAAATGCCGAAGGTACCTATTACCGCTACCTGAAGCTTTGGTTGCTGCAACGGAATTCCGGCAAGTGAACGAGCACACCGTGAAGGTCAGCTTTATTGTGCTGACCTATAACCGAACCAATGCGTTGCTGGTTGTTTTGAAGTCACTCGCAGGTCAATGCGGGCCGGCGCATGAAGTCATCATTGCCGATGATGGATCTCGCGCGGATGAAGTGGAGATGCTCCATAAGCAATGTCCGGACTTCAACTGCTCCGTCCGCCACGTTTGGCACCCTGACGTGGGCTTTACCGCAGCGCAGGCTCGCAACCTCGGAGCCAGTCTGGCTACGGCCGACTATCTGGTTTTTCTTGATGGAGACTGCGTTCCCGGGCCGCGCTTTGTGGCGGAGCATGCTCGCCTCGCCGAGCCAGGATGTTTTGTCAACGGAAGCCGGGTATTGATCAGCCAACGTCTTACAGAACGTGTAGTCAATGGCGCTATTGATTTACCCAGCCGTCCTGTATCGTTCTGGATTCGCGCCCGGCTGCAGGGCGATAGCAACAAATTATTGCACCTCCTGTCCTGGCCATGGCGTTTATTCAGGGTACAACAAGGTTTTCAGTGGCAAGGCATTCGCAGCTGCAATCTGGGTGTCTGGCGGCGGGATTTTTTTAACGTCAACGGATTTGACGAAACTTTTCAGGGGTGGGGTCATGAAGATGCCGATCTGGTGTTGAGGCTCAGCCATATGGGAATTCGGCGCAAAAATGGTTTTATGGGTACGGAAGTATTTCATCTTTGGCACCGAGAGAACAGGCGCGACCAGGAATCCATCAATAAAAACAGGGTGCTCCAGCGCATGAAAACTGCTGTCACGCAGGCGGAGAAAGGGCTGGGCCAGATTGCCCCTCAAACACCCATCAAAATAACGCATTTGCATTGACCTGAAAAAAAACCATGAGCATCACACCCCTTATTCGCCGTCGCACCATTGCTGGAATGCTGGTTGCTGCCACGCTCCCGGCAGTGCCGGCTCTGGCGCAATTTCGCGTTGAGGTTTCCGGAGTTGGCCTGACCCAACTGCCCATCGCCATCGCCACGTTTCGGGGAGAAGCGCAGGCACCGCAAAAGATCGGCGCCATCGTCCGGGCAGACCTTGAACGTAGTGGCATGTTTCGACCGATCGATACCGCAGGGATCGTCGCGGATGAGAATACCCGCCCGGATCTGGCTGCCTGGAAGCAAAAAGGCGCTGATTCGATGGTGACCGGCAGCATTTCCCCGTTGGCAGATGGTCGTTTTGATGTTCGTCTTCGCCTCTGGGATATCGTGCGCGGACAGGATTTGGGAGGCCAGAGTTACACGGTAGGGCCTGCTGACTTGCGGCTGTCTGCACACCGCATTTCCGATTTTGTCTATGAAAAACTCACTGGCGAAAAAGGCATTTTCTCGACGCGTATCGCTTACGTGACCAAGGCGGCCCAGAAATACAACCTCTGGGTGGCCGACTCCGACGGTGAGGGCGCGCAGTCGGCCCTGACCAGCCCCGAACCCATTATTTCGCCCGCCTGGTCACCTAACGGCTCCCAACTGGCTTATGTGTCGTTTGAGTCGCGCAAGCCGGTGATCTACGCACACGACGTGGCATCCGGCAAGCGACGCCTGCTGGCCAACTTTCGAGGCTCCAACAGCGCGCCCGCATGGTCGCCGGACGGCAAACAGTTGGTGGCGACGCTGAGCCGCGACGGTGGTTCGCAGCTTTATGCGATCGGCCTCAATGGGGGCGAGCCCAAACGGCTGACTCAATCTTCCAGCATAGACACCGAGCCTGCCTTCTCGCCCGATGGTCGCTACATCTATTTCGTGAGCGACCGCGGCGGCGCGCCGCAAATCTACCGCATGAGCCCCAATGGTGGCAATGCCGAGCGGGTCACCTTTACCGGGACCTACAACATCTCCCCGGCGCTCAGCCCTGACGGTCGATGGCTGGCCTATGTTTCCCGGGTGGGCGGCGCCTTCAAGCTGCACGTCATGGAACTTGCCAGCGGTACGGTCACTCCAATCACCGAAACCACGGCCGATGAAAGTCCGAGCTTTGCACCCAACAGCCGATTGATTGTGTATGCCACCCAGCAGCAGGGCAGGGAAGCCCTGATGACTACAACGCTGGACGGCAAGATCAAGGCAAGACTGTCCGGGGCAAGCGGTGACATCCGGGAACCCGATTGGGGCCCTTTCCAGCGGTGACCGGCAACACCCGGCATTATTTTTGTTTTCCATACGGCCTATTTTTTTGTAGAGGTACTTCATGAAACGCACCGTTTTTTCAATCATCTTCTCCCTTGTCCTGGCGGCCACGCTGGCAGCCTGCGGTTCCGGCGTCAAGCTGAACGACGTGCCGGTCGAGGATCGCACCGGCACGACCCAGCAAGGCGGTACACCAGGCGCGACTGGCCGTGCTGTTGCGCCGGTACAGGTTGAAGGCGCCGATGCCTCGTTGGCGGGCCCTGCCAATACCACCAAGGTCATCTACTTTGACTTCGACAGCTACGTGGTCAAGCCCGAGTTCCAGGGAGCAATCGAGGCCCATGCCAAATACCTGACGGCCAACAAGGGCCGCAAGATGGCTATTGAAGGCCATACCGACGAGCGCGGCGGCCGCGAGTACAACCTGGCTCTGGGCCAACGGCGCGCTGAGGCAGTTCGCCGCGCGCTGGGCTTGCTGGGCGTGGCTGATCCGCAAGTCGAGGCCGTGAGCTTCGGCAAGGAAAAGCCGGCAGCTACGGGCTCTGATGAGGACTCCATGGCGAAGAATCGCCGCGCTGAACTCAACTACCGTTAAACGGGGCCCGAACCGTGAACATGTTTCGGTATGCCGCGGTAGCCGCGGCCTGCGTGCTGGCGTTCAATGCAAACGCCGGCCTGTTTGAAGACGATGAGGCCCGCCGGGCGATCCTCGATTTGCGGCAAAAGGTCGATGCGTCGCAGCTGCGCATGGCCGATGACGTGCGGAAAAACACGGAAGACAACGCTCAGTTGCGCCGCAGCGTACTCGACCTGTCCAATCAGATTGAGGCACTGCGCAGCGAAGTCGCCAACCTGCGTGGGCAGAACGAAAACCTGACGCGCAGCGTGGCCGAGATGCAGCGCACCCAGAAAGACCTGACGACAGGCGTGGACGAGCGTCTGCGCAAGTTCGAGCCCGGCAAAGTCAATGTGGACGGCAAGGAATTTGTGGCCGAGCCCGCTGAAAAACAGGAGTTCGAAACCGCACTGGCCACGCTTCGCAAGGGCGACTTCGCAGCAGCGCAGACGAGCTTCCTGGGCTTCCTGAAGCGTTATCCGCAAACCGGCTACCGGACATCGTCCCTGTTCTGGCTGGGCAATGCGCAGTACGCCCTGCGCAACTACCGCGACGCGGTGACTAATTTCCGCTCGCTCGTGACGGCTGAACCCGATCATATGCGCGCGCCGGAGGCCATGCTTTCGCTGGCCAACTGCCAGGTGGAACTCAAGGACACCAAGTCGGCCCGCAAGACGCTGGAGGACCTGGTCAAGACCTATCCCCAGGCCGAGGCGGCTTCCGTCGCCAAGGAACGGCTGGCCAAGCTGAAGTAAGCCGCACCTCGGGCAGGCTATCCGGCTGGCCCGGGGGCAAAGATCATTCGCCCCTAAAATCGGGCGATGGACATCTCCGCACTCAATAGTCTCACGGCCCACGTTCTCTGGGCCGGTTTTATTCTCGCCATGGTTTTTGGCGCGATTGCCCAGCGAACGCACTTCTGCACCATGGGCGCCGTCAGCGACATCGTGAACATGGGTGACTGGACCCGTATGCGCATGTGGGGAATGGCGATTGGTGTAGCCATGATCGGGTTTTTCACCATGGCCGCGGCCGGTGTGATTGATCCATCCAAGACCTTGTATGCCTCCAACCGTTTTATCTGGCTTTCCGCATCGGTGGGCGGCGCGATGTTCGGTTTTGGCATGGTCCTGGCTTCAGGCTGCGGCAGCAAAACGCTGGTGCGTATTGGAGGGGGCAGCCTCAAGTCCGTCGTGGTATTTGCCGTGATGGGCATCGCAGCTTTTGCGACACTCAAAGGCATCACGGCTGTGGTCCGTGTGGCTACGGTCGACAAGATTGCCGTCGATTTCACGGCCAATGCGACCTTGCCCAACTGGGTGGCCGGCGCCATCGGTATCACACCCGCCGCCGCCGGTATCGGCCTGGCCATCCTCATCGGGTTGGGCCTTATCGTCTGGGCGCTGTTCGGCCAGGACTTCCGTCGCTTTGATAACCTGCTTGCAGGTCTGGGCATTGGCGGCGTCATTGCGGCCATGTGGTGGGTCAGCGGGCGCCTGGGCTATGTGGCCGAACATCCGGAGACGTTGCAGGAAGCCTTTCTCGCCACCAACTCGGGCCGCGCCGAGGCGCTGAGTTTTGTCTCGCCCGTGGCTTACACCGTAGACTGGCTCATGTTTTTCAGCGACAAGAGCAAGGTGCTCACGCTGGGCATCGTGTCGGTGTTCGGTGTGGTGGTTGGTTCGGCCGTCTACGCCGTGCTGTCGCGCAGTTTCCGCTGGGAAGGTTTTCGTGACGCGGAAGACACTGCCAATCACCTGGTGGGAGCCACATTGATGGGCGTAGGCGGCGTCTGCGCCATGGGTTGTACCGTGGGACAGGGCTTGTCGGGCATCTCGACCCTGAGCGCGACCAGCTTTGTGGCGCTGGCTGCCATTCTCGCGGGCTGCGTGGCGGGATTGAAGTACCAGATCTGGCGGCTGGAACGTTCTGCCTGAGCACGTCCCGGCAACGATCCGCATTTCCAATGACATCCCTCATCGAAGAACTTCCCGCCGACTTGGAGCGCCGGTTCGGCGGCCTGGCGCGCCTTTACGGCGCGGCGGGGGCGCAGCGCATACGCCGGGCGCACGTTGTGGTGGTGGGCCTGGGCGGCGTGGGTTCCTGGGCGGCCGAGGCCGCGGCCCGCAGCGGCGTGGCCCGCCTGACCCTGATCGACCTCGATCACATCGCCGAATCGAACATCAACCGCCAGGTCCATGCGCTGGACAGCACGCTGGGGCAGGCCAAGGTGCAGGCCATGCGCGAACGCATCGCGCAGATTCACCCGGGCTGCCGCGTGGACGGCATCGAGGAATTTGTCGACGCCGCCAACTGGCCGGGCATCCTGGGCCTCGAAGAGGGCTTTGACCGCAAGCAGCTGGCCGTCATCGACGCCTGCGACCAGGTGAAAGCCAAAACCGCCATGGCAGCTTGGGCGATTGCCAACAAGGTGAATCTGGTCAGTGTAGGCGCCGCGGGCGGCAAGCGGCTGGCGCACCGCGTGGACATCGACGACCTGTCGCTGGTCACGCACGACCCCTTGCTGGCGCAGTTGCGTTACCGGCTGCGCAAGGAGCACGGCGGCGCACGCAAAGGCAAGATAGGTGTAGCCTGTGTCTTCAGCCGCGAGGCTGTGCTGCAGCCCGATGCCGCAGACCAAAGCGACGGCAGTCTGAACTGCCACGGCTATGGATCGGTCGTCAGCGTGACCTCGACCTTCGGCCTATGCGCGGCCGGCTGGGCACTCGACAAAATTGCGGCCTGAGTTTTTGCGAAGGCTTAAAAAATCACGCTATAATTCAAGGCTTTGCTGCCCTCGAAGCAGCAAATACCGGGATGTATCGCAAGATACGTTCTTGGGACCATAGCTCAGTTGGTAGAGCAGCGGACTTTTAATCCGTTTGTCGTGGGTTCGACCCCCGCTGGTCCCACCAGAATTTCCGGGTTCTTAGCTCAGTTGGTAGAGCAGCGGACTCTTAATCCGTAGGTCGACAGTTCGAATCTGTCAGAACCCACCAAGTACATCAAGGACTTAGCCGCAAGGCTAGGTCCTTTTTTGTTGTTCTGCTGACAAACTCCCGAAGGCGGGCTTTGCGGGCTCAAGCCGAGTAGCCCAGCAAGGGCAGCTCCATCTCCGCCTGCTTCGCCACCCGGATACAGTCTTTCATGTGCTCTTCGCCCAGGTAGCGTATCGCCGCATAGCCGACTGCGGCCGATACGATCTGGCCGGCCAGTGGCACATACTTGGCAACCTGTTTGGTGGTCAGGCGAACGCCGATCTTGGTGGCAGCCTTGATGACAAGGTCACGGCTGATAAATTTTCCGATGAGCACCGAACCTACCAGCGTGACGGCTTTTTGCACCTGGTCGCGCTTTCTGGGCTCCAGCCTGTCAAGCTGTTGGGGCGTGAGACCGAACTCCCTGTTGATTTCCGGGATGAGCCGGGACAGCATCGCCGCGTCCACCGCCCAGTCCAGCCCAGGCACCGGCACGGCACTGGCTGCGGCCGCCACCATGGCGCGCTTGTTCAGCAGTTTGCGGCTGCGTTTGACGGCGGCTTCAAGTGCCGCGTCGTCCGCGGCCATGTGCAAGGCTGAAGGCATCAATCGGGCCCTTTCACAAAATGGGTGACCCCGGCGGCGTGGTGCCGTCAAGGATCCTTTCGCCACTTTACACTGCAGCCGTCTCGATCTGTTCGGTCAGCTCAAGCCACCGTTCTTCCAGCATGTCTATTTCGCCCTCGATGGCCTTGAGGCGCTTGCCGGTCTGGGCGATCTCCGCCGGCGCGGTGGTGGTGGTCAACAGCGCTTGAAGGCTGTCGCGCTCGCTGGTGAGTGCCTTCATGCGAAGGTCGATTTTCTCGATTTCCTTGCGCAGCGGCTTGGTGGCTTCGGCCTGCTGCTGGCGGCGCTGTGCATCGAGCTTGCGTTGCTCGGGCGTCTCGCGCGGCACGGCTTTCTTTTCTTCAGCTGCCGCAGCGGGGGTAACTGACTTGGCAGCGGCAACCGGGGTCGCGCTGCCGGTCTTTTTGGCTTCCTCGCGCTGGCGTTTGGCATGGTCCAGCAGGTACTTCTGGTAGTCGTCCAGGTCGCCGTCAAAGGGGGCGACGCCGCCTTGGGACACCATCCAGAACTCGTCGCAGACGGCGCGCAGCAACGCGCGGTCGTGGCTCACCAGCATGACGGTGCCTTCAAACTCATTGAGTGCCATCGACAAGGCTTCGCGCGTGGCCAGGTCCAGGTGGTTGGTCGGCTCATCAAGCAGCAGCAGGTTGGGGCGCTGCCAGACGATCATGCACAACACCAGGCGTGCTTTTTCACCGCCACTCATGCTGCCCACGGCCTGTTTGACCATGTCTCCGCCAAAATTGAAATTACCCAGAAAGCTGCGCAAATCCTGCTCACGTGTAGGCTGGTTGCCCATCTTGCCGGCGGCGGTGACTTCCTTTACAAGGCGGATCATGTGCTCAAGCGGGTTGTCGGCCGGGCGCAGCACGTCCAGCTCCTGCTGGGCGAAGTAGCCGATGTTCAGGCCCTTGCCCTCAATCATCTCGCCGCTGATGGGCGCGAGTGCGCGCGCCACAGTTTTCACCAGTGTGGACTTGCCCTGCCCGTTGGCGCCCAGGATGCCGATGCGCTGTCCGGCCAGCACCGACTTGCTGACGTTCTGCACGATGACTGTGGGCGGCGTACCTTCCGGGGCGTCTTCAAGCGGTGGGTAGCCGAAGTAGGCGTTCTGCATCGACAGCATGGGATTGGGCAGGTTGGCCGGCTCCTTGAACTCGAAAGTGAAGTCGGCTTCAGCCAGCAGCGGGGCGATCTTCTCCATCCGGTCCAGTGCCTTGACGCGGCTTTGCGCCTGTTTGGCCTTGCTGGCTTTGGCTTTGAAGCGGGCGATGAACTTCTGCAGGTGGGCAATCTTGTCCTGCTGTTTGGAAAACGCAGTCTGTTGCAGCGCCATCTGCTCGGAACGCAAATCTTCGAACTTGCTGTAATTGCCGCCGTAGCGAGTGAGTTTTGCGCTTTCGATATGTACCGTCACGTCGGTCACGGCGTCGAGAAATTCGCGGTCATGGCTGATGACCAGCATGGTGCCCTGGTAGCGCTTGAGCCAGGCTTCCAGCCAGACCAGTGCGTCCAGATCCAGGTGATTGGTGGGTTCGTCCAGCAGCAACAGGTCAGACGGGCACATCAGCGCGCGCGCCAGTTGCAGGCGCATGCGCCAGCCGCCGGAAAAGCTGTTGACGGGGTTGTCCAGTTCGCTGACCTTGAAGCCCAGCCCCAGGATCAATGCCTGCGCGCGGGCCTGCGAGTCATGCGCGCCGGAGTCGTACAGCTCCATATACGCGTGCGCCATGCGGTCGCCGTCACCGCTGGCCTCGGCGGCCGCCACTTCGGCCTGCGCGGCCATCAGTACTACGTCGCCTTCGATGACGTATTCGGTGGCGCTTTGCTCGGTTTCGGGCATGTCCTGCGCTACTTGGGCCATGCGCCATTGCGTAGGAATCGAAAACTCACCGCCGTCCTCATGCAGCGTGCCGTTGAGCATGGCAAACAACGAGGATTTGCCCGCGCCGTTACGCCCCACCAAGCCAACGTTTTCGCCGGGGTTGAGGGTGACGGACGCACCGTCCAGAATCACTTTGGCGCCGCGGCGCAGCACGACGTTTTTAAGGGTAATCATTTAATAAAAAGCTTCAGGAAAAGTATTCGGAGCGGTGGGGCGTCGCACACGCTTGCCATGCAAGCGCTGCGCCAGTCATCCAGGCCGGGGCTGAGCACCGGCCTGGCCTTCAGGCCAGTTGTTCGCGCGTCAGCAGCAAGACCTGGTCGGCGCCCGAGCTGGTTTCGAACCACAGCGGTTCAAGCGTCGGGAAAGCGCGCTCAAAATTCTCGCGCTCATTGCCGATTTCCAGCACCAGCACGGCATTTTCGCTCATATGGCGTGCGGCGCTTTGAAAAAGGTCTCGAATGAAGTCCATACCGTCGGTGCCGCCGTGCCGGTTACCGTCCAGTGCCAGGCCGGGTTCAGCCCGGAATTCGGCCGGAAGGGCCGCCATGCTGGCAGCGTTCACATAGGGCGGGTTGCACAAAACCAGGTCATACAGGCCCGCGCAGGCAGCCATGCCGTCAGATTCGATCAGCGTGATGCGGCCGTCGAGACGATGACGGTCCACATTGATACGGGCCACCTCCAGAGCGTCCAGGCTGATGTCGGCGGCGTCCACCACCACGTCAGGGTAGGTCATGGCCGCCAGCACCGCGAGGCTGCCGTTACCGGTGCAGAGGTCAAGCACGCGGTGGGTGTGCTCGCCCAGCCAGGGGTCTATGCTGGCGTCGGCCAGCAGCTCGGCAATGAGGGAGCGTGGAATGATCACACGCTCATCCACATAAAAGGGCACGCCCATCAGCCAGGCTTCGTTCGTCAGGTAAGCCGCCGGCTTGCGGGTGCTGATGCGTGCTTCCAAAAGCATAGCTGCTTGCGCCCGTTCCTCTTGGGTTACAGGCCGATTCTCTACAGAATCCAGGTCGTCCAGCGGCAACCCAAGCTTCCACAGCACCAGCCACGCGGCCTCGTCGAAGGCGTTGGTCGTGCCTTGCCCGAATCCGTCTGAAAAGTGCAGGCCTGCCGCTTCCAGCCTGGCGGCCATTTCCTCGACCAGCGCCAGCACCGTCAGCGATGAAGCAGGAGTTGCCGGGCTCGTCATGCTGCCGCCAGTCGTTCCAGAACACCTTTGTAGATGTTTTTGAGCGGATCGAGTGAGCTCACCAGAACATGCTCGTTGATCTTGTGGATCGAAGCGTTGAGGGGGCCGAATTCAATGACCTGCGGGCAGATTTTGGCGATAAAGCGGCCGTCACTCGTGCCGCCCGTGGTCGAAAGCTCGGTTCTCAGGCCGGTTTCAGCCTGGATCGCTCCACGCACCGCATCCACCAGCGTGCCCGGAGTGGTCAGAAAGGGGAGGCCGCCCAGGGTCCATTTGAGGTCGTACTCCAGCTGGTGCTGGCTGAGCACGGCTTGCAGGCGCTGTTGCAGGCTTTCGGGGGTGGATTCGGTGCAGAAGCGGAAATTGAAGTCCACCACCAGCTCGCCCGGAATGACGTTGGACGCGCCGGTGCCACCGTGGATGTTGGAGACCTGCCAGCTCGTGGCCGGGAAGAAAGCATTGCCTTTGTCCCATTCGGTGGCCACCAGTTCGGCCAGAGCCGGTGCAAACAGGTGGATCGGATTTTTGGCCAGGTGCGGGTAGGCAATATGGCCCTGCACGCCCTTCACGGTGAGCTTGCCGCTCATGGTGCCGCGGCGGCCGTTCTTGATCATGTCGCCCAGGCGCTCGACCGAGGTGGGTTCACCCACGATGCAATAGTCCAGCGTTTCTCCGCGCGCTTTCAACTGCTCGCAGACCATGACCGTGCCGTCCACGGCCGGGCCTTCCTCGTCGCTGGTGATCAGGAAGGCGATCGACAAGGCCGGATCCGGGTGGGCGGCCAGGAATTCCTCGACTGCGACCACCATCGCCGCGATCGATGTTTTCATGTCGGCGGTACCGCGCCCGTACATCTTTCCGTCGCGATGGCTCGGGGTGAACGGGTGGCTGTGCCACTGGTCGAGCGGGCCGGTGGGCACCACGTCGGTGTGGCCGGCGAACACCAGGGTTTTGGCCGGCGCGGCGCTATCGCTTTTTGCTATTAATTCAGTAGCTGCTTGCGCCCGTCCTGATTGGGCTGCAGCCCTTAAATCATGAGATTTCCCTTCACGCCGAGCCCACAGGTTGGTGACGCGGAAGTCGGCAGGGCCGCTGACGATGGTTTCGCATCGAAAGCCCAGCGGCGCCAGCCGTGCGATCAGCAGGGCCTGGCAATCTGCGTCGTCAGGCGTGACGGAGGGGCGGGAAATCAGCTGTTCAGCCAGATGCAGGGTTCGGGACATGTCGTTTAGGGCCTGTTAACACCGGCCCGAAACGAGCGCGGCCGTGTTTTTAGTGCTTCACGTCCAGCGTGATTTCCGTAAAGGACGGTTCGTCATCCGGGTCCTCTTCTGGCTCCAGTGTCTTGGCCTTGACGGCAAAGTCATTCTCCAGCCGCCACATCAGATTGGTCGGCGAGTCGGCGTAGAGAACACCTTCCTTGCGTGTGACGGTGCCGGCCACGATCAGCTTGGCGATGTCCTGCTCGAAGGTCTGTGAGCCTTCGGCCATGGATTTTTCCATCGCTTCCTTGACGCCTGAAAAATCGCCTTTTTCGATCAACTCGGAGATCAGCTTGGTATTGAGCATGACTTCCACCGCCGGCGTTCGGCCGCCGTCCTGTGTGCGCAGCAGCCGCTGCGACACGATGGCCTTGAGCGCGGCACCCAGATCGCCCAGCATGGTGCTGCGCACTTCCACCGGGTAAAAGCTCAGGATCCGGTTCAGCGCCTGGTAGCTGTTGTTGGCGTGCATGGTCGCCAGGCACAAATGGCCCGATTGCGCATAGGCAATGGCCGCCGACATGGTTTCGCGGTCGCGGATTTCACCGATCAGGATGACGTCAGGCGCCTGCCGCAACGCATTTTTCAGCGCCACCTGCAGCGATTGTGTATCGCTGCCGACCTCGCGCTGGTTCACAACAGACTTCTTGTTGGTGAACAAAAATTCGACCGGGTCCTCGATGGTGAGGATGTGGCCCAGCGTTGTCTCGTTGCGCAGATCGATCATGGAGGCCAGTGTGGTGCTTTTGCCGGCGCCGGTGGAGCCCACCATCAGCAGCAGGCCGCGCTTTTCCATGATCAGGTCGGCCAGGATGGGCGGCACGTTCAGGCTGTCCAGCGGCGGGATATCGCTGGGGATATAGCGAATCACGGCGGCGTAGGTGCTGCGCTGCTTGAATCCGCTGATACGGAAGTTGCCCAGGCCGGCAATTGGCAGCGCCATGTTGAGCTCACCCATTTCCTCCATCTCTTCGATGCGCTCGGGCGGCAGCACTTCAGCCAGCAGGTTGCGCGGCGCCTCCGGCGGCAGGATCTGCGCATTGATCGGGATGGCCTGGCCATTGATCTTGATCAGGGCGGGCGAATGGGCCGACAGGTAGACGTCAGACGCCTTCTTGTCCACCATCAAACGCAGGATTCTTTCCATCGTGCTCATAGTCCACCCTCTTGATTGAAATGAAATACAACGTTGGCCACCCGGCTTACGGTTCCTCGCCAGCAGGGGCCGCGGAACCGGCTTTGCCGGGCCGCAGGCGCAGCGGCCCCCTCGGGGGGCAGCGCACTACGCGAAGCGAGAAGCGTGGGGGCCATGTCTAGTCGCGGAGTAAATCGTTCAGGCTGGTGGTGGAACGGGTTTTTGCGTCCACGCGCTTGACGATCACCGCGCAGTACATGCTGTACTTGCCGCCGGCCTTTGGCAGGTTACCCGACACCACGACGGAGCCTGCAGGAATGCGGCCGTAGGTGACGGTGTCGGCTTCGCGGTCGTAAATCGGCGTGCTCTGGCCGATGTAGACACCCATAGAGATCACCGAATTTTCTTCGACGATCACGCCTTCGACCACTTCAGAGCGTGCGCCGATAAAGCAGTTGTCTTCAATGATGGTGGGGTTGGCCTGCAGCGGCTCCAGCACGCCGCCCAGGCCGACGCCGCCTGAAAGGTGCACGTTGTTGCCGACCTGCGCGCAGCTGCCCACGGTGGCCCAGGTGTCGACCATGGTCCCTTCGCCAACCCAGGCGCCGATGTTGACGTAGCTGGGCATCAGGATCGCGCCCTTGGCGATGAAGCTGCCGCGGCGGGCCACGGCGGGGGGCACCACGCGCACACCGGTTTCGCGCATTTCGGCTTCGCTCAGGTGCGCAAATTTGGTTTTGACCTTGTCGAAAAAGCCGAGGTCACCGGCGCGCATCAGTTCGTTGTCTTTCAGGCGAAAGCTCAGCAGCACCGCCTTCTTGATCCACTGGTGCGTCGTCCACACACCCACGCTTTCACGGGTGGCCACGCGCAGCGAGCCATTGTTCAGCTGGGAAATCGTTTGCTCCACTGCCTCCAGGATGTCCTTGGGCGCCGACTTGGGCGACAGGTTGGCGCGGTCTTCCCAGGCGGCGTCAATGGTTTGCTGGAGCGCTTGCAGGTTGGCTTGAGTCATGAGAATGGTTTTTCAGTGAACTTTGGATTGGATGAACTGGACGATGCGCTCTGCGGCCTCCACGCATTCGGCGGTTTCTGCCACCAGCGCCATGCGAATTCTGCCGGCGCCGGGGTTGTGCCCCTGCGCATCGCGTGCCAGGTAACTGCCCGGCAACACCACGACATTGTAAAGAGCGAGCAGCTCGCGCGAAAACGCGGTGTCCGAGCCCTTGAATGCTTGGGGGATTCCGGCCCACAGGTAAAAGCCTGCGTCGGGCAGGGCGACGTCCATCACCGCCGACAGCATGGGCGTGACTTTGGAAAATTTTTCGCGGTACATGGCGCGGTTGTCCACCACATGTTGCTCGTCATTCCAGGCGGCAATGCTGGCCGCCTGCACGATGGGGCTCATGGCGCTGCCGTGGTAGGTGCGGTAGAGCAAAAACGGCTTGATCAGCGCCGCATCTCCAGCCACAAAGCCGCTGCGCAGGCCGGGCACATTGCTGCGCTTGGAAAGGCTGGTGAGGGAAATCAGATTCTTGAAGTCATGCCGGCCCAGCTCTGCGGCTGCTTGCAGGCCGCCCAGAGGCGCCTCATCACGGAAGTAAATTTCGCTGTAGCACTCGTCCGAAGCAATCACAAAGCCGTAGCGGTCGCTCAGTTCAAACAGCAGCTTCCATTCGGCCAGCGACATCACCGAGCCTGTGGGGTTGCCGGGCGAGCAGACAAACACCAGCTGGGTTTTGGCCCAGACGTCCGCCGGCACTGCCGCCCAGTCGATGCCGAAGTTGCGCGCCGGGTCGCTGGGGGCGAACCAGGTCTGTGCGCCCGCCAGCAGGGCTGCGCCTTCATAAATTTGATAGAACGGATTCGGGCAGACCACGGTGGCGCCCGGTTTGCTGGCGTCCAGCACGGTTTGCGCCAGTGAAAACAGCGCCTCGCGCGAGCCGTTGACCGGCAGGATTTGCGTGGCCGGGTCCAGTTTCAGGTTGTAGCGGCGGGCCAGCCAGTCGGTCATGGCCTGGCGCAGCTTCGGCTCCCCCAGCGTGCCGGGGTAACTGGCCAGGCCGTCCAGGCTGGCTGTCAGCGCATCCTTGATGAGCTGGGGCGTGGCATGGCGGGGTTCGCCTATGCCAAGGCTGATGGGTTTGTAAGCCGGGTTGGGGGTGACATCGGCGTGCAACTGGCGCAGCCGTTCAAACGGGTAGGGCTGGAGGCGTGAAAGCAGGGGATTCATGCCTTGATTATCCAGCCTCGCCTTGCTCACCCGCCGCCGGTCTGGGTTGCGGTTTGTCATGCCCTGGTCTGATCGCTATTAAATTAATAGCTGCTCGCGCTTGTCCTTGTTGGGCTTCAGGCTGATTTCATCCAAATTTCCCTGGTAGCCAGCCATTTTCAGGCAGCGCAGGGCCGGGCGTCACCCTGACAGACCGCCGCCGTGCGAAGCAAAGTGTTTCACGCCGGGCCCGTCAAGGGCCTTTTTCCCGGCAAAATCTGCGTCCCGCTCGGGTAACATGGCGGACCGTGCGCTACTGAAAGTGGTACACGGCGTGTGTCAGCGTTTTTCCGTAAAACGCCATAAAAATCAACGAGTTAGGGTTGTAATTCCCTACCTCAGGCTCAAAAAAACAGGGACAGCCGTGCGTCTCAATTCGATCAAGCTATCTGGTTTCAAATCATTCGCAGAGCCCACCAATTTCGTACTGCCGGGCCAACTGGTCGGTGTGGTGGGCCCCAACGGTTGCGGCAAGTCCAACATCATGGACGCGGTGCGCTGGGTGCTGGGCGAAAGCAAGGCCTCCGAGCTGCGCGGCGAGTCCATGCAGGACGTCATCTTCAACGGCACCACCACACGCAAGCCCGCCAGCCGCTCCAGCGTGGAACTGGTCTTTGACAACGCCGACCACCGCGCCGGCGGCCAGTGGGGCCAGTTTGTCGAGATCGCCGTCAAGCGCGTGCTGACGCGCGACGGCACCTCCAGCTACTACATCAACAACCAGCCGGTGCGCCGCCGCGACGTGCAGGATGTATTCCTGGGCACCGGCCTGGGTCCGCGCGCCTACGCCATCATCGGCCAGGGCACCATCAGCCGCATCATCGAGTCCAAACCCGAAGAGCTGCGCCTCTTCCTCGAAGAGGCCGCCGGTGTTTCCAAATACAAGGAGCGCCGCCGCGAGACCGCCAACCGCCTGTCCGACACGCGCGAAAACCTGACACGTGTCGAAGACATCCTGCGTGAGCTGAACGCCAATCTTGACCGGCTTGAAAAGCAGGCCGAGGTGGCCATGCGTTACAACACGCTGCATGCCGACGCGAGCCTGAAGCAGCACCAACTGTGGTTCCTCAAACGCGCCGAAAGCGAAGCCGACCAGTCCAAGGTCAAGGCTGACGCCGAAAAAGCCGTGAACGACCTGGAAAGCCGCGTGGCCGACCTGCGCCACATCGAGGCCGACCTCGAAACCATTCGCCAGGCGCACTACTCGGCCGGCGACCAGGTCAACCAGGCCCAGGGCAAGCTCTATGAGGCCAGCGCCGAAGTCGGGCGCCTGGAGGCCGAGATCCGCTTTGTGGTCGACGGCCGTCAGCGTGTCGAGCAGCGCCTGGCCCAGCTCAAGGAACAAACCGCCCAGTGGGCCACACGCAAGGAAGACGCCGCCGTCGAGACGGAAAACCTCGCCGCGCAGGCCATTGAAGCCGAAGAAAAAGCCGAGCTCCTGGCTGCGCAGACCGAAGAGCACCAGACCCAACTGCCCGCCCTGGAAGACGCCCTGCGCCAAGCCCAGGCCAAAGCCAACGAGCAGCGTACCAGCGTCGGCCAGGTGCAGCAGCAAATCCAGGTGCTGGCCGCCGACCAGCGCAACATCGAAGAGCAGTCGCGCAGCCTGGGATTGCGGCTGGAAAAGCTCACGGCAGACCGCAACGCACTCAACGCGCCCGACGAAGCCCGTCTGGCCAACCTGACCACGCAGTTCACCGCCGCACAGGAAGCCCAGGCTGAAGCCGAAGCCCGCCTGCACGAGTTGACCGACAGCGTGCCGCAGCTCGACGAAGAGCGCCGCACGCTGCAGCACACCGTCAACAGCGAATCCGCCAAGCGGGCCGACCTGTCGGCGCGCATGGAAGCGCTCAAGGCCCTGCAGGAAAAGGTCAAAACCGACGGCAAGCTCAAGCCCTGGCTGGCCAAGCACGGCCTCGATGGCCTGCAAGGCCTGTGGAGCCGCATCCACATCGAACAAGGTTGGGAAAACGCGCTTGAAGCCGCGCTGCGCGAGCGCCTGGGCGCACTCGAAGTCAGTCGGCTCGACATGGTGCGCGGCTTTGCCGGTACCGACGGGCGCGATACGCCGCCCGCCAAGCTCTCGTTTTACTCACCGCCCAGCGCCGCCGCACCCGCCCGCACCAATGCGGCCATCACACTCAAACCGCTGACCGAATTGCTGCGCCTGAACGACGCTGGCCAGTCTGCGTTACTGGGTGACTGGTTGCAGGGTTGCTACACGGCGCAAAGCCTGGACGACGCCCTGGCCGCACGCGACAAGCTGCAGGCCGGCGAAGTGATTTATGTGCAAAGCGGCCATGCCGTGACGCACCACAGCGTGAGTTTTTACGCCCAGGATTCCGAACAGGCCGGCCTGCTTGCCCGCGCCCAGGAAATCGAAAACCTCGACAAGCAGCTCAAGGCCCAGGCCCTGATCAGCGAAGAGGCCCGTTCCGCGCTGATTCGCGCCGAAGCCGCTTACGCCGACGCCGCCCAGCGCCTTGCCACGGCACGCCGCGAAACCGCCGAAGGCCAGAGCCGCACCCATGAGCTGCAGGTCGAAGTGCTGCGCCTGACGCAACTGGCCGAGCAGACCCGGGCCCGCAGCGAGCAGATTCAGGCCGACATGGCCGAAATCGAAGCGCAGCTTGGCGAATTGCAGGAGCGCAAGGTCACGGCTGAAGGCCGTTTTGAAGAGCTTGATATGCAACTGGCCGACAGCCAGGAACGCCACGCGCAGCTGGATGACCGCGTGATCGAAACCGAGCGCAAGCTGGGCGAATCACGTGAGCAGCAGCGCACGCTGGAACGCCAGGCGCAGGAAGCCACGTTTGCGTTGCGCAGCTTGGCCTCCCGCCGCGAAGAGCTAACCCGTTCCATCGACATTGCCGCCCAGCAAGCCAGCTCCATTGCAAGTGAAGAAGCGCAAGCCCGTGAAGAGCTCACGCGCCTGACAGACGCCGCAGCGCAGGCCGGCCTGCAAAGCGCGCTGAGCGTGAAGCTCGAGCGTGAGGCCGATCTGGGCGCCAAGCGCAGCCAGTACGACGACCTGACCAACAAGCTGCGCGCCAGCGACGAGCGGCGCCTGCAACTGGAGCGCGAGCTGGATCCGCTGCGCCAGCGCATCACCGAGTTCCAGCTGAAAGAGCAGGCAGCGCGCCTGGGCTTTGAGCAATACGCGCAGTTGCTGGCCGACGCGCAGGCCGACCTGGCTGCGGTGGAGCAATCCATCCAGTCCGGCAACGTGCGACTGACCGGCCTGCAAGGCGAAATCGACCGTATCAACCGCGAAATCCAGTCGCTGGGCGCCGTCAACCTGGCCGCGCTCGACGAGCTGAGCACCGCGCGCGAACGCAAGCAGTTCCTAGACGCGCAGTCCGCCGACCTGAATGAAGCCATGACCACGCTGGAAGATGCGATCAAGAAGATCGACATCGAAACGCGCGACCTGCTCTCAAGCACCTTCGACACGGTCAACGGCCATTTCGGCCGGATGTTCCCCGAACTCTTCGGCGGCGGCAATGCCAAGCTCATGATGACGGGCGAGGAAATCCTCGACGCCGGCGTGCAGGTGATCGCCCAGCCGCCTGGCAAGAAGAACCAGACCATTCACCTGCTTTCAGGTGGCGAAAAGGCGCTCACGGCCATCGCCCTGGTGTTTGCGATCTTCCAGCTTAACCCCGCACCTTTCTGTTTGCTGGATGAGGTTGACGCGCCGCTGGACGACGCCAACACCGAGCGCTATGCCAAGCTGGTGCGTTCCATGAGCAAGGAAACGCAGTTCCTCTTCATCAGCCACAACAAGATCGCCATGGAAATGGCCGAGCAGTTGATTGGCGTGACCATGCAGGAGCAGGGCGTGTCGCGCATCGTAGCGGTGGACATGGAAGCCGCCATCGGTTTCGCAGAAGCAGCCTGACCCCAAAATGAGCACTTTGCAGATCAGTCTGGCGGTGGTGGGCGGGCTGGTGCTGGCCGGCGTGGTGGCACACAGCGCCTGGTCGTCGCGCAGGAACCTGCCCAAGCAGGCCACACCGGAAGCCCCCGCTCCCGAGCAAGAGCTTGCACCCGCACAAAGTGGCGAAGGTGCCGCAGCTGAACGGCAGGAACCCAGCTTTGACGTGGATTCTGGCCTGGCATCGCTGGCCTCGCTCGCCACGATGAATGCATCCGAAAGAAAACCAGGCCTTGACGTGCTGATTGATGCCGTTGCGCCCGTGGTGATCGAGGGCATGGTGTCGGGCGAAGCCGCGCTTGCCGCCATGCCCAGCACGCGCCGGGCCGGCAGCAAGCCTTTCGGCGTGGAAGGCCTGAGCGCCATTACCGGCGAATGGGAATTTCCCACAGCAGGGCATCGTTACAGCGCCTTTCAGTGCGGCGTGCAGCTGGCCAACCGTACCGGTGCGCTCAACCAGATTGAATACTCTGAATTCGTGATGAAGGCGCAGGCGTTTGCCGATGCGGTGGGCGGCGAGCCGGAGTTTCCGGAAATGCTGGACGAGGTGGCGCGAGCCCGCGAACTCGACCAGTTTGCCAGCGGCCATGACGCACAGCTGAGCTTTACCCTGCGCGCCGTCAACACGGCCTGGAGTCCGGGTTATGTCCACCAAAGTGCGGCCCGGCTGGGTTTCGTTCCAGGTTCCATTCCCGGGCGCATGGTGTTGCCGGCAAGCCAGCAGGGGCAGGCTCCCATCCTGGGGCTGGCTTTTGATACTCAGGCTGCAATGGCCGAAGACCCGGAGCAGACCGCGCTGCGTGAACTGACGCTGTCGCTCGACGTTCCACAGGTTTCCCGCTCTGAGCAGCCTTTTGCACGCATGTGCGAAGCCGCGCTCTCCCTGGCCGCCAATATGGACGGCGTGATCATCGACGACAACGGCAACCTGATCCGACCTGAGGCGATGGAGGTCATCCATGCAGACCTGGAGCAGCTGTATGACACGCTCGACAGCCGCGATTTGTCGGCGGGCTCGGTGTTGGGGCGCCGGCTTTTTTCCTGAATTTCCCGGGCTTTTCGCCCGTTTCCGACTTTCTTCATGGCCATCAAAGACCTGTTTGCGCAGCCCGAACCCTCGCCGCAGCCGGCCTCCGCCGCGGAGCGCGTCGCTGCGTTGCGCGCAGAGCTGCATCTGCACGCGCACCGCTACTACGTGCTCGATGAGCCCACGATTCCCGATGCCGAGTACGACAAGCTGTTCAAAGAGTTGCAGGCGCTTGAGGCGGCTCATCCGGAACTGCTGACACCCGATTCACCGACCCAGCGCGTGGGCGGCAAGCCGCTGGACCAATTCGCCAGTGTGCGCCACAAGGTGCCCATGCTCAGCATTCGCACTGAAACCGACACGGAAGCCACAGGCGCCCAGAATTTCGATACCCGCGTGCGCAAGGAGTTGGGTCTGGCGGAATCCGATCCGCCTGTCGAATATGTCGCGGAACTCAAGTTCGATGGCCTGGCGATGAGCCTGCGTTATAAAAACGGTATCCTGGTGCAGGCCGCCACGCGCGGTGACGGTGAAGTCGGCGAGGACGTAACGCAGAACATCCGGACCATCAACCAGATTCCGCTTCGATTGCCTGCCGACGCTCCGCCGGTCATGGAAGTGCGTGGCGAGGTTTATATGCGCCGCGCTGACTTCGAAGCGCTCAACGAGAAGCAGCGCGAGAAGATCGCGCAAGGCGCCAAGGGCGAAAAAACCTTCGTCAATCCGCGCAACGCCGCGGCTGGCGGCGTGCGCCAGCTGGATCCAGCGTTGGCCGCGCGGCGGCGCTTGAGTTTTTTTGCTTACGGTTTGGGGGATATCTCTCCGCCGGAAGAGGGCGGTCCGGCGTTCGAAACCCATTTTCAGCTCCTGCTAACACTCAAATCATGGGGTTTTCCGGTCGCAGCCCAGACGCAACTTGCGCAAGGCGCTCCTGAATTAATAGCATTCCACCAGACCATGGGCAAGCAGCGCGACAGCCTGCCTTACGACATTGACGGTGTGGTCTACAAGGTCAACAGCCTGGCGCTGCAGAAAAAAATGGGCTTTGTCACGCGCGAGCCGCGCTGGGCCGTGGCCCACAAATACCCGGCGCAGGAGCAGCTCACCACCGTGCTGGCCATTGAAGTGCAGGTGGGACGCACCGGCAAGCTGACGCCGGTTGCCAAGCTGGCACCGGTGTTTGTGGGCGGTGTCACCGTGACCAACGCCACGCTGCACAACGAAGACGAAGCACGCCGCAAGGACGTGCGGGTGGGAGACACCGTGATCGTGCGCCGCGCGGGTGACGTGATCCCCGAGGTCGTCAGCGTGCTGCTCGACAAACGGGTCCAGGATGCGCCGCAATTCACGATGCCACGCAAATGCCCCGTCTGCGGCTCCGACGCCGTGCGAGAAGAAGATGAAGCCGATTACCGGTGCACTGGCGGACTTTTCTGCGGTGCCCAGCGCAAGGAAGCCATCCTGCATTACGCACACCGGCGCGCCGTCGAAGTCGAAGGCCTGGGTGACAAGCTGGTCGAGCAACTGGTGGATGCGAATGTGATCCGCACCTTGCCCGATCTCTACAAACTGGGCCTGACGGCGCTCGCCAGCCTGGACCGCATGGCGGAGAAGTCTGCCAACAACTTGCTGGAAGCGCTTGAAAAGTCCAAGCAGACAACTTTGCCTCGCTTCCTGTTCGGCCTGGGCATACGCCACGTCGGCGAGGCGACGGCCAAGGAGCTGGCGCGCCATTTCGGCAAGCTGGACGCCATCATGGATGCCACCGAAGAGCAACTGCTGGAAGTCAGCGATGTGGGGCCGATCGTGGCGCAGAGTATTCGCACCTTCTTTGAGCAGGCGCACAACCGCGAAGTGGTCGAGCAACTGCGCGCCTGTGGCGTGACCTGGGAGGAGGGTGAACCAGCTGCCAGGGCGCCGCAGCCGTTGTCGGGCAAGACTTTTGTCATCACCGGCACATTGCCCACCTTGAGCCGCGACGGGGCCAAAGACAAGGTGGAGGCTGCCGGCGGCAAGGTGGCTGGCTCGGTCAGCAAGAAGACCGACTATGTAGTGGCCGGCGAGGAGGCTGGCAGCAAGCTGGTCAAGGCCCAAACACTGGGTGTTCCGGTCATCGACGAAGCGGCCTTGCTGGCCTTGCTGGCTGGCCCACCCGGATAGTTTCAGGCTCACGGGAGGCAACACACCCATGCAGGCATTCGAAAACCTCAACTCTGCGGACCTCCTGGACTCGCTCCTGAGCCTGTCATCCGCGTTCGTCTTTGGCGCCTTGATCGGTTTTGAGCGCCAGTACCGGCAGCGCACCGCAGGACTTCGCACCAACGTACTGGTGGCTGTAGGCTCTGCGATTTTTGTCGACATGGCGAATCGGCTTACCGGCTCGTCGGGTGCGGTGCATGTGGTGGCTTATGTGGTCTCGGGCATTGGCTTTCTGGGTGCCGGCGTGATCATGCGCGAGGAAGGCAATGTGCGCGGGCTCAACACGGCCGCTACCTTGTGGTGCTCGGGTGCTGTGGACGCCTGCGCGGGGGCTGATCTGGTAGTGCAGGCAGGCATTGCCACGCTGTTCGTGCTGGCGGCCAATACCTTGCTGCGGCCCATCGTCAACCAGATCAACCGCTTGCCACTGGACGTGCAGTCGGCCGAGGTAACCAACTCGGTCTATGTGGTCACGAACGGGGGGCATCAAAAAGAGGTGCTGGGTGCCCTGGAGAAATCGCTGGAGGAGCTGCACTATCCGACCAACGACCTCAAAGTGTCCGCTTTCGGCGAGGAAGGCGTGAAGATCCAGGCGACGCTGGTCGCCATTGCGGTGGATGGCCCCGCGATGGACCGCCTTGTCAGTCAGCTCGGTGATTTGCCTGCGGTCAGCCAGGCCTACTGGAGCGCCAGCACCACGGAATAGTGCGTCAAGGAAGCGCCTTACATGGCGTTACCGGGGTTTGCACGCCGGACGTCACGCCAGGCGACTACGCCGGACGTTGAAAAGACCTGTACACACAGGAGTTTTTCATGAATTACAAACGTTTATCTGTCCTGGCAGGGGCTGCCGGCCTGGCTGTTTTGCTGTCTGGCTGCGTGGTGGCGCCGATTGCCCCGCGTCCGGTGGCTGTTTACCCGGCCCGCCCTGTCTACGTAGAGCCAGCCCCCGTGGTGGTGGTTCCCGCGCCCGGCTATTACCGGGGTTGGGGCTACCGGCATTGGCGCTAAAACTTCCCCGATGAGGCCCTGCGACACGATAATTGGCGCATGACCATTCGCGAAATCCTCAAAATGGGCGACCCGCGGCTGCTGCGCGTGGCTCAGCCCGTGACCGCCTTCGACACCGACGAGCTGCACCTGCTCATTGCTGACATGTTCGATACCATGCGCGCTGTCAACGGTGCCGGCCTGGCAGCCCCACAGATTGGGGTCGACCTGCAGCTGGTAATTTTCGGGACTGACACGGTCAACCCACGCTATCCCGATGCACCGGTAGTGCCCCGCACCGTCTTGCTGAACCCTTTGATTACGCCCCTGGGGCCTGAAGAAGAGGGCGGCTGGGAAGGCTGCCTTTCCGTACCCGGTCTGCGCGGCCTGGTCCCGCGCCTTTCGCGAATTCGTTACAGCGGCTTTGACCAGTACGGTGATGCGATTGAGCGTTCGGTGGACGGTTTTCACGCGCGGGTGGTGCAGCATGAGTGCGATCACCTGATTGGCAAGCTTTATCCCATGCGCATCCGCGACTTCAGCCAGTTTGGCTTTACCGAGGTGCTTTTCCCCGGACTGGACGCGTCGGACGACGACTGACCGAGGACGCCTCGAGGGGTACACTGAAGCTGATCGAGGGCTATTTCGCCCCGCCAGAGCGTGTTGTACGCAAGGAAAGCTTCCGGATGTCGCACGCTCCCGTTTCGGGAGCAGTTCCCATCACCGGAGCTGCTTCGCCACCTCCTTACCAGCTGAAATTTGAAACCGTGAGCGGTAGTGGCGACGACCTGCAGCTGCGCTCGTTGCTGGACCGCCAGCAATTCCATGATCCCTTGGGCGAAGCGGAACGCGAAGGCATTTCCTCGTCGGCTTGGCCGATATTCGGTTTGCTCTGGCCCTCGGGCCGCGTGCTGGCCCATGCCATGCTGACCTTCGAGCTGGAAGGCAAGCGCATTCTGGAGCTGGGCTGCGGCCTGGCGCTAGCCAGCCTTGTTGTGCATCGCCGCGGCGGAAACATCACCGCCAGTGACTGCCATCCGCTGGCAGCGGCGTTCCTGCTGGAAAACCTCAAACTCAACCACTTGCCTGCAATGAAATATCAGACGGGCAACTGGTCGCGCGCGAACCCGCTGCTGGAACGCTTTGACCTGATCATCGGCAGCGATGTGCTGTATGACCGTGGCCAGCCGGAGGTGTTGTCGCAGTTCATCGAGCTGCATGCGCTGCCGCACACCGAAGTGCTGATCGTCGATCCGGACCGCGGTAACCGGGCCAGCTTCAATCGCAAAATGGATGCACTGGGCTATTCGCGCACCGAGACGCGCGTGACCAAATTGCCGGCCGGCGGCAGTTACAAGGGGCGTCTGTTGCAATACCTGCGGAAACCAGTCGCCTGAAGCTTCAGGTATTGAGCGCTTCGAGCAATTCAGTCTCGATCGCGATCTGTGCCTTGTTGTGCTGCAGCTCCGGTCCATCGATCAAAAATGTATCTTCCACGCGCTCGCCCAGCGTGCTTACCTTGGCCAGTTGCAGGTTGATGCGGTGACGGGCCAGCACCCGTGCGATGCGGTAGAGCAGCCCGACCCGGTCGCTGGCCGACACGCTGAGCAGCCAGCGCTGGGCTTTTTCATCGGGCCGCAGGTCCACGCGCGGAGCGATCGGGAAACTCTTGACCCGGCGCGATACACGGCCTTTACTCGGAGGCGGCAGAGGTCCGGGGTTCTCGATGGTGCGATCCAGTTCGGCCTCCACCATGGCCGCCAGTTCGCGGTAGTGGTCGGCCAGCGTGGGGCTGACCACCTGGAAGGTGTCCAGCGCATAACCATTTTTCGCTGTGTGGATCTTGGCGTCCAGGATGCTGAAGCCGGCTTCGTCAAAGTAGCCGCAGATGCGTGCAAACAGGTCGGGCGCATCGGGCGTGTAAACCAGTACCTGCATGCCTTCGCCTGCCGACGAACGACGCGCGCGGACGATCGCCTTGGCCTTGCCCACGTGTCGCGAGAGCTGGCGTGCATGCCAGGCGATGTCGGAGGCCTCATGGCGCATGAAATAGCTGACGTCCAGCGTGTCCCACAGTGCCTTGTGTGCCTCGAAAGGTTCGGCGTGCAGGGCCAGTGTGGTCAGGGCTTCGCGCTTGCGGGCCTCCACTTCGGCATCCGCATCGGGCGCGCGGCCACCCAGCACGCGCAGCGTGTAGCGGTACAGGTCTTCCAGCAGCTTGCCTTTCCAGGCGTTCCAGACCTTGGGGCTGGTGCCGCGGATGTCGGCCACCGTCAGCAGGTACAAAGCCGTCAGGTAACGCTCGTTGCCCACGCGTTTGGCAAACGCGGCAATCACTTCGGGGTTGCTCAGGTCTTCCTTCTGGGCGATGCGGCTCATGCTCAGGTGCTCACCGACCAGGAATTCGATGAGTTTGGAGTCTTCGGCGCCAATACCATGCTGGCGACAAAAAACGCGCACGTCCTTGCAACCCAGCTCGGAGTGGTCGCCGCCGCGGCCCTTGGCGATGTCGTGGAACAGCGCGGCGATATAAAGAATCCAGGGCTTGTCCCAGCCGGCCGCGAGCTGCGAGCACATCGGGTACTCGTGCGAGTGCTCGGCCATGAAAAAACGCCGCACGTTGCGCAGAACCATCAGGATGTGCTGGTCCACCGTGTAAACATGGAACAGGTCGTGCTGCATCTGTCCGACGATCTTGCGGAAGATCCAGAGGTAGCGGCCCAGCACCGATGTCTGGTTCATCAGCCGCATGGCGTGGGTGATGCCCTCGGGCTGCTGAAGGATGCGCCGGAAGGTGTCGCGGTTGACCGGGTCGCTGCGGAACTTGCTGTTCATCAGTCCGCGGGCGTTGTAGAGCGCGCGCAGGGTGCGCGCCGACAGGCCCTTGATGCCCACGGTTGTCTCGAATACCAAAAAGGTTTCCAGGATGGCGTGCGGTTCACGCGCATACAGGTCGTCGCTGACCACCTCCAGCATGCCGGCCTTGTCGTAAAAGCGCTCGTTGATGGGCCGCAGCGGGTAGGTGTTGGGGTTGAGCCGTTCTTCGATATTGAGCAACAGGATCTGGTTGAGCTGGGTCACGGCCTTGGCGGCCCAGTAGTAGCGCTTCATCACCGCCTCGCTGGCGCGGCGCGGCACCTTGCTGCCGTCGTCGGCTTCGGCGGAATAGCCGAAGGACTCGGCCACGGCGGTCTGCAGGTCAAACACCAGGCGGTCTTCACGCCGGCCGGCAATCAGGTGCAGGCGCGCGCGTATCAAGCTCAGCAAGGCTTCATTGGCCTTGATCTGCCGCACTTCAAAGGCCGTAGCCAGGCCGTTGCGGGCCAGGTCGTCCCAGGATTTGCCCAGGCCGGCGGCCCGTGCCACCCACAAAATCACCTGCAGGTCTCGCAATCCACCCGGGGATTCCTTGCAGTTGGGCTCGAGCGAGTAGGGGGTATTTTCGAACTTGTTGTGGCGCTGGCGCAGCTCCAGCGTCTTGGCCACGTAAAAAGCCTGCGGGTCCAACACGACGGCCAGCCGGTTTTGCAGCTGCAGAAAATTCTTTTTGGATCCGGCGACCAGGCGGGCTTCGAGCAGCGAGGTTTGCACCGTGACGTCTTTGGCCGCTTCTTCGACACAACCGGAAATCGTCCGCACGCTGGAGCCAATTTCCAGGCCCACATCCCAGCAGGCGCCGATGAAGCTCTCTACCTTGGCCTTGAGGGCCGGGTCGCCGTCGATGTTGGCGTTGTCCGACAGCAGCAGCAGCACGTCTACATCCGAATGGGGAAACAGCTCGCCGCGGCCAAAGCCTCCTGCGGCCACCAGGCAGGCGGAAACCGGAAAGCCGGCACGCTGCCAGAGCAGCTGCAGGGTCGCATCGGCATGCCGGGCGAATTTTTGCAGCAGGCTGTGGATGCCGCGGGACGAGGCGCCACTGGCGGCCAGCGTGGCGAGGAGGGCGGCTTTCCCCGCTTTGTATTGCTCGCGGACCGGGGCCAGCTCGATCATCGCGGAGCTCGCAGGGTCGGAGAGTGCGCGGGGCGCCACTGTGCGCCTGGCTCAGGCACTGACAGCGGCTTGGGCAGGGCTGCTTTGCGGGACAAACGCCGGGATCGGCGGGCTGCCGGCGGACAGGGTAAGTACCTCATAGCCGGTTTCAGTCACCAAAATGGTGTGTTCCCACTGGGCGGACAAGGAATGGTCGCGCGTCACGATGCTCCAGCCGTCTTTCTCGGGGCCGTCCTTGATGTCACGCTTGCCGGCATTGATCATGGGTTCGATGGTGAAGGTCATGCCCGGTGTGAGCTCTTCGAGCGTGCCGGGGCGGCCGTAGTGCAGCACTTGCGGTTCTTCGTGGAATTTCTGGCCAATTCCATGGCCGCAAAACTCGCGAACTACGGAAAACCCCTGTTTTTCGGCAAAAGTCTGGATCGCAAAGCCGATGTCGCCCAGCCTGACCCCAGGCTTGACGCGCATGATGCCCTGCCACATGGCTTCATAGGTCACATGGCAGAGCCGCTTGGCCGCAATGGAAGCTTCGCCAACCAGGTACATGCGGCTGTTGTCGCCGTGCCAGCCGTCCTTGGTGATGACGGTCACGTCAATATTGACAATGTCGCCTTTTTTCAACGGTTTGTCGTTGGGAATGCCATGGCAGACCTGGTGGTTGATGGAAGTGCACAGCGACTTGGGATATGGCACATAGCCGGGAGGGCCATAGCCCAGCGTGGCCGGAATGGTGCCTTGAACCTGGGTCATGTAGTCATGGGCCAGCCGGTCTATTTCATTGGTGGTGACACCCGGCTTCACGAAGGGGGTGAGGTAGTCCAGCACCTCGGAAGCAAGCCTCCCTGCCAGGCGCATGCCTTCAATTCCTGCGGCATCTTTGTAAGTAATACTCATGGCCCCGATTATCCCACCGCTCCCGGGCACATGCATTTTCAGCATGGGACCAAGGGGCTTTGGCTTTGGCCCGAATGTGGCCCGAACGGATCGCAAAAGTGCCCGGGCGCACCGGCAGCAAACCGGGGAAGGCCTTCAGTCGCTGATAAAATTACGGGTTAACGCTAGCCCGTTAAACCCAACAGCCATGCGCTGCCCACCTCCCATTACAAGGCCACCGCTACCGTGACCCTGCACCTGACGACTTTTGAGGGCGAACCCCACGGGATCAGCGCCCTCAGCGATTTCCGCGTCCAGCAACTCCTTCCCCGCCTGCAAGCCGTCCACGACAAGATCGTGGGCATCAGCGCCCGGTTTGTGCATCTGGTTGCCACGGAGGCGCCGCCTTCAGACACCGTCAAGGGCCAGCTCGCAGCACTGCTTACCTATGGCGACCCTTGCATTGCAGGCGCTGGAAAAACCGATGATGCACTGACCTTTATTGTCTCGCCGCGCTTTGGCACCGTTTCGCCCTGGGCGTCGAAGGCTACGGACATCGCCCACAACTGCGGCCTGGCCATCAAACGCATTGAGCGCATCACCGAATACCGCATTACCTTGAAAAGCGGCTTTTTCAGCAAAACGGCCCTGACGGATGCCCAGCGCGAGCAGGTCGCCGGCCTGCTGCACGACCGCATGACTGAAAGCGTGATGTTGGATCGCGCGCAGGCTGCCGGCCTCTTCACCGAATTGCAAGGTGCATCGCTACAGACCATCGACGTGCTGGCCGGTGGCAAAGCGGCCCTGGAAGCCGCCAATGCCGAATTTGGCCTGGCGCTGGCAGCCGATGAAATCGACTACCTGGTCACCGCCTTCACCCAGCTCAAACGCAACCCGACCGACGTTGAGCTCATGATGTTCGCCCAGGCCAACAGCGAGCACTGCCGCCACAAGATCTTCAACGCCGACTTTACGATTGACGGCGTTGCGCAGGAGAAAAGCCTGTTCGGCATGATCCGCAACACCGAAAAGCTGCATCCCCAGCACACGGTGGTGGCTTATTCGGACAACGCTTCGGTCATGGAAGGCTATAAAACACAGCGGTTTTATGCCAAAACTAGTACAAAACCGGCCCCTCGCCCAACAGGAACAAGCGCGAGCAGCTATCAAACTTATAGCGCTACGGATGACGTGTTGATGCATGTGCTGATGAAAGTCGAGACGCACAACCATCCCACGGCTATTTCTCCCTTCCCTGGCGCGTCGACCGGTGCGGGCGGAGAGATTCGTGACGAAGGCGCAACCGGCCGCGGCTCCAAGCCCAAGGCGGGCTTGACGGGCTTCACCGTGTCCAGGCTGTTTGACGACGCCGCCACGTCCTATGGCAAGCCAGAACACATCGCCAGCCCGCTGCAGATCATGACGGAAGGCCCGCTGGGCGGCGCAGCGTTCAACAACGAGTTCGGCCGGCCCAACCTCAACGGCTACTTCCGCGAATATGAGCAGACCGTCGGCGGCCAGCGCTGGGGTTATCACAAGCCCATCATGATTGCGGGTGGTGTCGGCACGATTGATGCGGCACTCACCAAGAAGATTCTCTTCCCGGCCGGCACGCTGCTGATCCAGCTGGGCGGCCCTGGTATGCGCATCGGCATGGGCGGCAGCGCGGCCAGCTCCATGGCTTCGGGCGCGAATGCGGCCCAGCTTGACTTTGATTCGGTGCAGCGCGGCAACCCTGAAATCGAGCGCCGCGCGCAAGAGGTCATCAACCAGTGCGCCCAACTGGGTGCGGCCAACCCCATCCTGGCGATCCACGATGTGGGCGCCGGCGGTTTGTCCAATGCGTTTCCTGAGCTGGTGAATGACGCGGGGCGAGGTGCGAAGTTTGATTTGCGTGCCGTGCCGCTGGAAGAAAGCGGCCTTTCGCCCAAGGAAATCTGGAGCAATGAAAGCCAGGAGCGTTATGTGATGGCGGTTGCGCCTGAGTCACTGCCGCAGTTCCAGGCCTTCTGCGAGCGTGAGCGCTGCCCGTTTGCGGTGATTGGCATTGCGACGGAAGAAAAGCAACTGGTGCTGTCCGACAAAGACGCGGCCCCGCCGGTGGATATGCCGATGAATGTGTTGCTCGGCAAGCCGCCCAAAATGCACCGCGACGTGAAGTCGGTCAAACACACGATCAAACCCATCGACCTGACCGGCGTCGATCTGCAGAAAAGTGCGATTGCGGTGCTCAGCCACCCGACCGTCGCGTCCAAGCGCTTCCTGATCACCATCGGCGACCGCACCGTGAGCGGCCTCACGCACCGTGATCAGATGGTTGGCCCCTGGCAGGTGCCGGTAGCCGACTGCGCTGTCACGCTGGCTGACTACAGCGGTTTTGCGGGCGAAGCCATGAGCATGGGCGAACGCACGCCGCTGGCCACCGTCAACGCGGCCGCTTCGGGGCGTATGGCGGTCGCCGAGGCCATCACCAACCTGCTGGCCGCGCCCATTGAGCTGCCGCGTGTCAAGCTGTCAGCCAACTGGATGGCCGCCTGCGGCGAGCCCGGCCAGGATGCGGCGCTCTACGAGACCGTCAAGGCCGTCGGCATGGAGCTGTGCCCGGCGCTGGGCGTGTCGATTCCGGTTGGCAAGGATTCCTTGTCGATGCGCACCGTGTGGAGCGAGGGCGCTGACAGCAAGAAAGTCACCTCGCCGGTGTCGCTGATCGTGAGCGCTTTCGCCACACTGCCCGATGTGCGTGGCACCCTCACGCCGCAGCTGAACCGCGATGAGGCCGACAGCACGCTGATCCTGATTGACCTGGGTAAGGGCCAGAACCGCATGGGCGGCTCCATCCTCGCGCAAACGCTGGACAAGGAAGAGGGCAAGGTGCCCGATCTCGACGATCCGAAAGACCTGGTCAACCTCGTCAATGCCATCAATGCGCTGCGCAAAGAGGGCAAGCTCATGGCCTACCACGACCGCAGTGACGGTGGCCTGTTTGCCGCAGTATGTGAGATGGGCTTTGCCGGCAACGTGGGCGTGTCGCTCAACATCGACATGCTGCTGGTCGAAGGCGACGGCATTTCCGACAGCCGCATGGACACGGGCGACAGCAAGAACTGGGCAAGCCAGGTCGGCGCGCGCCGCGAGGAGCTCACGCTCAAGGCGCTGTTCAACGAAGAGCTGGGTGCCGTCATCCAGGTGGCCACGTCTGCGCGCAACGAAGTGATGCAGACCCTGCGCGAGCACGGCCTCTCCAAATTCAGCCACTTCATCGGCAAGACGCGCCCACAGCACGCCTCGCTCGAAGTCGGCAAGGGCGAGATCCAGGTCTGGCGCGACACCAAGGCCGTGTTCTCGGCCAAGCTGCAAGACTTGCATCAGGTCTGGGATTCGATCAGCTGGAAGATTTGCCAGCAGCGCGACAACCCCGATTGCGCCAATACTGAACACGCGACCACCGGCAACCCCGCCGACCCGGGCCTGCATGTGCAACTGACGTTTGATCCAGTCAAAGTGCTGTCGGCGCCCGCGCTCAACCTGTCGGCGCGGCCACGCGTGGCGGTGCTGCGCGAGCAGGGCGTCAATTCGCATGTGGAAATGGCTTACGTCTTCACCGAAGCCGGCTTTGAAGCCTGCGACGTGCATATGACTGACCTTCAAACCGGTCGCGCCAGGCTGGCCGACTTCAAGGGCATCGTGGCCTGCGGCGGCTTCAGCTATGGCGACACGCTGGGGGCTGGCATCGGCTGGGCGCGCTCAGTCACCTTCAACCCGGTGCTGTCCGAAGAGTTCAAGGCGTTCTTTGCGCGCCAGGACACCTTTGGTTTGGGCGTGTGCAACGGCTGCCAGATGTTTGCCGAACTGGCCGACATCATCCCGGGCGCCGAGGCCTGGCCGCGCTTTACCACCAACCGCAGCGAGCGCTTTGAAGCACGCCTGAGCATGGTCGAGGTGCTGGAGTCCCCCAGCATCTTCCTGCAGGGCATGGCCGGCAGCCGCCTGCCGATCGCCGTCGCGCATGGCGAGGGCTATGCCAATTTCGCCTTCCGGGGCGATGCCTCCAAGGCGATTGCCGCTATGCGCTTTACCGACAACGATGGCAAGCCGACCGAAGCTTATCCGGCCAACCCCAACGGCAGCGCCGGCGGCCTCACCGCCGTGACCACGGCTGACGGCCGCTTCACGGCGATGATGCCGCATCCCGAGCGCGTGTTCCGCAACATCCAGAAGAGCTGGACTTCGGGCGGCGCCAGCGAACGCAGCCCGTGGATGAGCCTCTGGCACAACGCGCGCAAGTGGGTGGGATGAGTCTTTGGCGTTAGCGGGTAGAGGGCGGGGCGACTGCCGCGCCCTCAATGCCGTGGCGCGCCAACGCTGTGGCCACAAATCCCGAAGCCTTCATCTCTTCGACAAACGCCGCCAGGTAGCGCGCACCGGCCTCGCGCCCCTTGGGCAGGCCCATAGCCTGGTTGATCACCATGAAGCGCCCCGGTAGCAAACGCACGCCCGTTATGCGTTTAGCGTCAGCCTCCAACTGCTGCTTGACGCCGGCCGCCACCTCGATGTTCTGCGCGACCATCACATCGGTCACCGCCGGGGAGGTGGGGGCCTTCACCAGCCTGGCCGCTTTCAGTTCACGGGTCAGATAGAGATCGTAGGCACTGCCGTTGCCGACCACGACGCGGTTGGCCACCTGGTCCACCTCTTCATTGCGTTGTATCGGCGAGTCCATGCGCACCAGGTACGCGCCCTCGATGATCACGTAGGGCGGCGTCTGCAACATGTCTGCGCCGCGCACCGGGTCTATCGCGACAAAGGCGATGTCAACCTGCACATCCCTGACCGCTTCGACCACCTTGCCGGCCGATGTGAAGGTCACCAGCTGCACCGGTACGCCCAGGCGCTTGCCGAGTTCGTTGGACAGATCCACCGAGACGCCGCGCGGTGAACCGTCCGGCATGCGAGCCGCCAGTATGGGGTTGCCGAAATTGATGGCAGCCCTGAGCTTGCCGGACGGCGCCAGTTCGGCGGCAGGAGCCGGCGGCGCAGAGACACAACCCAGCAGCGCGAAACCAGCCAGCGCCAGCACGGCCAGTGCGGCAAGCCACCACCACAAGCCGTTTGAGTTGCTCACCTGGCCCGGGGATTGTCCTTCGCTCGGGCCAGATCCCTCGCCAGCGCCCGTACCCGGTCCGATTCCCCCGGCTTCCACCGCATCCTTGGCTTCCTTGAGCCCCATGCCCGTCAGGCCTCGCAAGCGCCGTACCGCCTCTATTTTGTTGCCTTGGTCCAGCGCCTCTTGCACCTGCGCGGGCAGGGGCGCGCCGGCGGGCAAGGCGTTGGGCGCGAAGCCGGTGACCGGCGGCTCGCCGCGCATATAGGCTTCCAGCGCGTCCTTGGTTTCCTTCAGGCCCAGGCCGGTGCCGGCGCGCATCAGCTGGATGGCTTCAACCAGGTTGCCGCGTTGCAAGGCATCCTGCACGGGTTGGGGAAGACTGGGGCCGGAAAGAGGATTGGGCTCGGTCATGTGCGCCTCGACTGTGGGGAAAGAGATGAGGAAAAGCAAGGCGCTTGCGCATCGAGCCTCTGGAGGAATGTGAGCCATTGGAACGGCCGCCAGTACCTTCGTCAACCGGCAATTCACGTAATCCGTCCTGATCGGTGAGCCTCAAGAAAAAAGCAGCCAAAAGGCTGCTTTTTCAGGAAGACAAGGCGGGCAGGGCGCTCGCAGCGATGTGCCGCTTACTCGACCTTGGCTTTTTTGCGCAGTTCTTCCTGGAACGCCGCCAGCTTTTGCTGCTGCATTTGCTGAGCGATCTGCGGCTTCACTTCCTCGAAGGACGGGAGCTGGGCCGTGCGGATGTCGTCCACACGAATGACGTGGTAACCGAACTGGGTTTTCACCGGGGTATCGGTGGTCTGGCCCTTGTTGAGCTTGACCAGTGCCTCGGTGAATTCAGGCACATAGCTGGAAGGGTTGGCCCAGTCCAGGTCGCCGCCCTTGGCACCGGATCCGGGATCCTTGGACTTCTTCTTGGCGATGTCATCGAACTTGCCGCCCTTTTTCAGGCTGGCAATGATCTCTTTGGCCTCGGCTTCCTTTTCGACCAGGATGTGGCGGGCCTTGTACTCCTTGCCGCCATTGGCTTCGGCAAATTTGTCGTATTCAGCCTTCAGCTCGACATCGGTCACCGGATTCTTCTTCTGGAAGTCAGAAAACAGTTCGCGGATCAGGATGGTCTGGCGTGCCAGTTCCATTTGCACCTTGATGTCATCGCTGGAAGCCAGGCCCCGCTTTTCCGCTTCCTGCATGAACACTTCGCGCGCAATTACTTCTTCACGAAGCTGGCCTTCCATCTCAGGCGTTACTGGCCGGCCGGACTTGGCGACCTGTTGCGCCAGCGAGTCCAGGCGCGATTTTGGAACGGCCTTGCCATTGACGATGGCCACGTTCTGCGCCATGGCGCCTTGCGCGCCCAGTGCCAGCAGTGCCGCTACGGCGGTGCCGAGTAAAAGATGTTTCTTCATGATGTTTTTGTAGTCCTTTTGGTAATGCTTGAAAGCGTTTGGCAATGCGTTCTGACGTTGCTGCGGCTCTGTGCCGAAATCCCCGGGGCAAATCAGCGCAGATTCAGGGTGACTCGATGACTTCAATCGCCAGGGCATGGAGGCCCTGATCAATGAAATTTTGCATTGCATCATACACAAGCCGGTGGCGCGCCACCCGGCTCTTGCCGGTAAAGAGCGGGCTGGCAATGCGGATGCGAAAATGGGTACCGTAGCCTTCCGCGTTAGCGCCCGAATGCCCGGCATGGGAAGCGCTCTCGTCCAGCACTTCCAGTCGGGTGGGCTGAAGCCGCGCCTTGAGCTGCTGCTCGATCTCGTGGGTGCGCACGGGCAGGGCGCTGGAAACGCCGGCGTTCATGGTGTGGCGCCTGGTTTGATGTGCTTGTTCAGGTACACCGCCTGCGCAAGCACAAACACCACCATCAGACCGAGGCCACCAAACAGCTTGAAGTTGACCCAGGTGCTGGTGGAAAACGTGAAAGCCACCCACAGATTGAGCAGGCCCATCACGGCAAAAAAACCAACCCAGCTGAAATTGACCACGCGCCAGATCGGGTCAGGCAAGTTCATCTGCGCGCCCATCAGCGACTTGATGCCGTTTTTCTTCCACACCAGCTGCCCCAGCAGCAGCGCGCCGCCCATCACCCAGTACAGTACCGTGGGCTTCCATTTGATGAAGCTCTCGCTGTGGAAATAGATGGTGGCGCCGCCGAGCACCGTCACCAGCCCCAGGCTGATCCACAGCATGGTGTCGACCTTCTTGCCGCTTACCTTGAGCCAGAGGATCTGGGCCAGCGTGGCAACGATCACAACCACGGTAGCCAGCAGCACAGGCGCTTCAGCCGCACCCACCACTCCCCCGGAAACCATAAAACCCAGCCACTCGGTGGCTGTAGCGGCGGCCCAGTCCTTGTTGCCTTCGGCGTACTTGAACATGCCGAAAAAAAGGGCGATCGGCAAAAAGTCGAAAAGAATTTTCATAAACAGATTATCGCGGGGTAAAAGAAGCGAAAGAGCTCACTGGCGTTGGGTCCCGAATTAGCAAGCATGAGCCGCGGAACCGGCTTTGCCGGGCCGCAGGCGGGCGGCCCCCTCGGGGGGGCAGGAAGCTACGCGCAGCGAGCGACCGTGGGGGCTTCACTTCTTCTTGAAATCAAGCGCTGCCGAGTTCATGCAGTAGCGCAGGCCTGTGGGAGACGGCCCATCGGGAAACACATGGCCCAGATGCGCGCCGCAGCTGGCGCACACGGTTTCGGTGCGCACCATGCCGTGCTTGCGGTCCACAATTTCCTCAATCGCGCCGGGCACGGCTTCTTCCGAAAAGCTGGGCCAGCCGCAGCCGGCGTCAAATTTGGTTTCCGACTCAAACAGTTTGGCACCGCAGCAGATGCAATGGTAGCTGCCGTCGGCCCAGACGGCTTCGTATTTGCCGGTGTAGGGGCGCTCGGTGGCGGCGTGGCGCGTGACTTCAAAGGCCGCAGGCTCAGCGCCTTTTTCGGCCAGCAGGGCCTTCCACTCGGCGTCGGTTTTCTGGATCTTGGTGCTCATGTTCTGTTCCTGGCGTGAGTTGGCGGAGGTGTTACGAACTGCAACTGATTTCAATGGATGAGGCCCAGTCTGGGGGGAAATCCGCAAAGCTCTCATGCCCCGGATGCTCCTCAAATGGGGCCTGCAGCAAGGCAAGCAAGGTGTCGACCCCGGAAAAGTCTTTTAGTTTCGCGGCGCGTATGGCTTCTTCCCCCAAATGGTTGCGCAGCACGAACTTGGGATTGTTGTTAAGCATCAAATCAGCCCGCAGCCCTTGATCCACTTGCGCAAGGCGCTCTGAATACTGTAGCGCCCAGGCGTTGAAGGATTCCCGGTCAAAGAACAGGTCACGCAGGGGTTCATGGCCGCTTTGTGCCGTGAAACCATTCAGGCGCCGCCAGAAGATGGTGTAGTCCACCTTGTTGGCGGCCAACAGTTTGAAGGTGTTGTCCACCAGGGCCTTGTCCTCGGATTGCTCGTCCGCCAGGCCAAGTTTGCCGCGCATTCGGGCCTGCAATGCCTCAGGGAACACGGTTTTGTAGGGTTCCAGGGCTGCAAGAGCCTGCTCCTGGTCTTCAATCAGCGGCAGCAAAGCCTGCCCCAGGCAAAACAGGTTCCAATAGGCCATGTTTGGCTGCTTGTTATAGGCGTATCGGCCCTGGGTGTCCGAATGGTTGCAGATGTGGCCAGGATCAAACGCATCGAGAAACTGGAACGGGCCATAGTCAATGGTCAGCCCCAGGATGCTCATGTTGTCGGTGTTCATGACGCCATGGCAAAAACCTGCAGCCTGCCACGCAGCCATAAGGTGTGCGGTCTTTTCGCTGACGGCCTCCAGTAGCGCCGCATAAGGTTGCTTTGCCTTGCGGCAGGCGGGGTAAAACCGGTCGATGACGTAGTCGGCCAGCACCTTGAGCTGCGCATGCTGGTCGTTGTAGCTGAAATGCTCGAAGTGGCCGAAGCGGATGAAGCTTGGCGCGGTGCGGCTCACCACGGCGGCGGTCTCGATCTCCTCGCGCCGCACGGCTGCATCGGAGCCGGTAACGCACAGCGCCCGCGTGGTGGGAATGCCCAGGCCATGCATCGCTTCCGAGCACAAAAATTCGCGAATCGAGCTGCGCAGTACAGCCCGGCCATCACCCATGCGGGAGTAGGGTGTTTTGCCGGCGCCCTTGAGCTGGATTTCCTGCGGCCCGCGCGGAGTACTGATTTCGCCCAGCAACAAGGCGCGGCCGTCACCGAGTTGCCCGGCCCAGACGCCAAACTGGTGACCGCTGTAGACGCTGGCCAACGGCTCGGAGCCAGGCAGGACGCCATTGCCGCTCAAGGCTTCCAGGGCTGCCTGTGATTCAAGCCATTCTGCGCCCAGTCCCAGCTCGTGCGCCATGCTGCGGCTGCGGCCAACCCAATAGGGGTCAGGCAGGGACTGCGGCCGCAAGCGGGTGTAGAAGTCGCCACCCAGTTGGGCGAAGCTGTTGCTCCAGGTCAGCGAGGTACCGGCAGAGGAACCTGCATCGTCGGGCGCCGGAAGGTTTGCAGAGGTCATCGGCAAATTGTCCCCTACCTGACATGAACCCGTGATTTCACGGGCAATCCCGCATGACCGTCATGGTGCGCTGCGGCATGATGACCGCTTGCTGAACACTATTTAACCAATGGAGACTTCCCGATGCTTGGGTTAATGCAAAGCCAGCCGCTGCTGATTTCCGGCCTGATCGAATTCGCGGAGCGCCATCATGGCGACGCCGAAATCGTCTCGCGCCGCGTGGAGGGCGACCTGCATCGCTACACCTACAAGGATGTCGCCCATCGGGCGCGCCGGGTTGCCAATGCGCTGGACGGCCTGAAGCTCGCATTCAGCGACCGCGTTGCCACGCTGGCCTGGAACGGCTACCGGCACCTGGAGCTTTATTACGGCGTGAGCGGATCTGGCCGGGTGCTGCATACCATCAACCCGCGCCTGCATCCGGACCAGATCGCCTGGATCGCCAACCACGCCGAAGACCAGGTGTTGTGCTTTGACCTGAGTTTTCTGCCGCTGGTGCAGGCCGTGCATGCCAGGTGCCCGACCATCAAGCACTACATCGCGCTGTGCGACGCTGACAAGTTGCCGGCCGATTCGGGCATTCCGGATTTGCAAAGCTACGAAAGCTGGATGGGCGCACAAAGCGCCGACTACGCCTGGCCCAGTTTTGACGAAAACACCGCTTCCAGTATGTGCTACACCAGCGGCACCACGGGCAACCCCAAGGCCGCACTCTATAGCCACCGTTCCAGCACGCTGCACGCCTACGCGGCCGCGCTGCCTGACGTAATGTCCATCTCCGCACGGGATGCCATCCTGCCCGTCGTGCCCATGTTCCATGTCAATGCCTGGGGCATTCCGTACTCGGCCGCGCTCACCGGGGCCAAGCTGGTGTTTCCAGGGCCTGCGCTCGACGGCAAATCGATCTATGAGCTGATTGAGGCCGAAAAGGTCACTTACGCCGCCGGCGTGCCCACCGTTTGGCAGATGCTGCTGACACACATGAAGCCGTCAGGGTTGAAGTTCTCCACCTTGCGCCGCACCGTTATCGGCGGCTCAGCCTGTCCACCGGCCATGATCAATGCCTTCCGTGAAGACTACGGTGTGGAAGTGCTGCACGCCTGGGGCATGACCGAGATGAGCCCGCTGGGTACGCTGTGCGCGCTCAAGAACAAGCACGACACGCTGCCGGAAGCAGAAAGAATGAAGATACGCCTCAAGCAGGGGCGCGCCATCTACGGCGTCGACATGAAGATCGTCGACGCCAACGGTGAAGAGCTGCCCTGGGACGGCAAGGTCTTTGGCGACCTTTACGTCAAGGGGCCGTGGATTGTGCGCGAATACTTCAAGGGTGAGGGCGGCGACCCGCTGGTGGACGGCTGGTTCCCGACGGGCGACGTCGGCACCATAGACGCCGACGGTTATCTGCAAATCACAGACCGCAGCAAGGACGTGATCAAGTCCGGCGGCGAATGGATCAGCTCCATCGAGATCGAGAACATCGCCGTGGCGCACCCGGCCGTCGCCATGGCTGCCTGCATAGGCGTGGCCCATCCCAAGTGGGATGAGCGCCCCATCATCGCGGTCGTGAAAAAGCCCGGCATGGAAGTCACGCGCGACGAGCTGCTGCGCTTCTACGAAGGCAAGACCGCCAAATGGCAAATCCCCGACGACGTCGTCTTCGTCGACGCGATTCCCCTGGGCGCCACCGGCAAGATGCTCAAAACCAAGCTGCGCGAACTTCTTAAAGATTACAAATTGCCACAGGCCTGAGCGCTGCCATAGAGTGGGGCGGTATTAATCAAGCAGGGGCCGCGGAACCGGCTTTGCCGGGCCGCAGGCGCAGCGGCCCCCTCGGGGGGCAGCGACACACGAAGTGAGGAGCGTGGGGGTCACGTTCGTGACATCGGCTAGGGCATTCCCTGACGCAGTGCAACATCATTTGACCTAACCTTTGCCGGTTCCCTCTGCGGATTCACCGCGCATTCATACAATTTCCAGGAGACAAGGGATGACAACCCAGAACAGATTTTTCGCACGGCATGCAGGCATCGCCCTGGCGGTGTCTTCCATGCTTTACAGCGGCATGGCGCTGGCCCAGGCGCCCGCCAAGGCCGCAGCGCCGGCCAAAGCTGCAGTGGCAGCACCGGCCACCGGTGCCGTCAACCTGAACCAGACTGTCAAGATCGCCTGGCTTGATCCACTGTCCGGCCTGATGGCGGCCGTGGGCACCAACCAGCTCAAGGGCTTCCAGTTCCTGGCCGAGCAGTTCAGCAGGAAGAACAGGGCCGGCGTGAAGTTCGAGATCATCGGCATCGACAACAAGCTCAGCCCACAGGAAACCACCAACGCGCTGAAGTCGGCCATCGACCAGGGCGCGCGCTACGTGGTGCAGGGCAACGGCTCCGGCCCGGCGCTGGCCATCATGGACGCGCTGTCCAAGTACAACGAACGCAATCCCGGCAAGGAAGTCGTCTACCTCAACTACGCCGCGGTGGACCCGGACCTCACCAACAGCAAGTGCGACTACTGGCACTTCCGCCTGGATGCCGACACCTCCATGAAGATGGAAGCGCTGACGGCCTTCATGAAGGACCAGCCCGACATCAAGAAGGTCTACCTGATCAACCAGAACTACTCGCACGGTCAGCAGGTCGCCAAGTTCGCCAAGGCCAACCTGGCCAGCAAACGCCCCGACATCCAGATCGTCGGCGAGGACCTGCACCCGCTGGCGCAGGTGCGCGACTTTGCGCCCTACATCGCCAAAATCAAGCAGTCGGGTGCCGACACCGTGATCACTGGCAACTGGGGTTCCGACCTCTCGCTGCTGGTGAAAGCCGCCAACGAAGCGGGCCTGAACAACGTCAAGTTCTACACTTATTACGCCGGCGTCACCGGCACGCCGACCGCGCTGGGCGCGGCCTCGGCCGGGCGGGTCTACATGGTGTCCTACAACCACCTCAACATGGGCGGCGAGATCCAGCAGGTCCAGGCCGACTACAAGAAGAAGTTCAACGACGACTTCTACACCGGCGCGATCTTCCATGCCTTCACCATCCTGACCGAAGCCATGGCGCAGACAAAATCGACTGAACCCGCCGTCGTGGCCAAGGCCATGGAAGGCCTGCGCTTCAAGAGCTTCAACGGCGATGTCGAGATGCGCAAGACCGACCACCAACTGCAGCAGGGCCTCTACATCGACAAATGGGAAAAAGCCGGCGGCAAATACCCTTACGATGCCGAGAATACAGGCTACACCTTTGTGCCGGTCAAATACTATGAGCCCTATGTGGCCAGCACGCCTACCTCTTGCCAGATGAAGCGTCCGGGCTAAGACCCTGGCGGCCGCCTGACCGGCGAAGGCCCGACCCATTCGGGCCTTTTTCTTTATCCCGGCAGTTTCCTGCCCGTATCTGTTTTACCTTCCAGCTTCAGGCGGTCATTGATGAATTTGGAATTTTTCACCATCTCCCTGCTTAACGGCCTCAGCTACGGGCTGCTGCTGTTCATGCTGAGCTCCGGCCTGACGCTGATCTTCAGCATGATGGGCGTGCTCAATTTTGCGCACGCCTCCTTCTACATGGTCGGCGCCTACATTGCCTACAGCACCTCGCAGGTCATCGGGTTCTGGTGGTCGCTGCTGGTGGCACCGCTTTTGGTGTTTGTGATGGGCGCGGCCTTCGAGCGCTTTTGCCTGCGCAAGGTGCACAAGTTCGGCCATGTGCCCGAGCTGCTGGTTACCTTCGGGCTGTCCTACCTGCTGCTGGAGCTGGTGCAGCTGGTATGGGGCCGCTCGGCCGTCAACTATGTGTTACCGGAGGGTTTGCAGGGCCCGCTGTTCACGGTGTTCGGCACCAACTTTCCCAAGTCGCGCGCCTTCATCATGTTCATTTCGCTGGCCATGCTGGCCGGCATCTGGCTGCTGCTCACGCGCACACGCATCGGCCTGGTCATACAGGCCGCGCTCACCCATCCGGAAACGGTGGAAGCGCTGGGCCACAACGTGCCGCGGGTCTTCATGCTGGTCTTTGGTGGCGGTGCCGCGCTCGCGGGCCTGGCCGGCGTCATTGGTGGCAATACCTTTGTGACGGAGCCCGCCATGGCCGGCTCGGTCGGCGCCATCATCTTTGTCGTCGTGGTGGTGGGTGGGATGGGTTCGCTCAGCGGCGCTTTTCTGGCTTCACTGCTGATTGGCCTGATCCAGACCTTTGCCGTGGCCATGGACCAGTCGCTCATGACGCTGCTGGCCAAATTCAGCTACACCGTGACGCCTGATTCCTTCGGCTATCCGTTGCTCAAGCTCACCATTTCACAGGTCGCCCCCATTCTGCCGTTCCTGTTCCTGGTGCTGATCCTCATCTTCAGGCCCAAAGGTCTACTGGGCACACGCGAAGGCTAGGCAGACCAATATGACTCGACCCTTTCACGAATTCAAACCCTATAACGTCGGCCGCTGGCTGTTGTGGTCGCTGTACGCGCTGCTGCTCATCGTCGCGCCGCTGATGTTCAAAAGCAGCCTGGCGCTCACCATGCTGTCGCAGGCCGGTTACCTGGTCATCATCTGCCTGAGCTACAACATCCTGCTGGGACAGGGCGGCATGCTCAGTTTCGGGCATGCGGTCTATGCCGGGCTGGGTTCTTTCCTCGCCGTGCACGCGATGAATCTGGCCACCAAAGGCAGCTTCTACATCCCGCTGACGCTGATTCCGCTGGTGGGTGGCCTCTCGGGTCTGGTTTTTGCTGCGCTGCTGGGATACGTCACGACCAAGAAGGCCGGCACCACCTTTGCCATGATCACCCTGGGCGTGGGTGAACTGGTGTTTGCGATGTCGCTGATGTTCCCCGAGTTTTTCGGCGGTGAGGGCGGCATCACCACCAACCGCGCTTATGGCAGGCCAGTTTTCGGCATCAGCTTCGGCCCGCAGATCCAGGTCTATTACCTGATCGCCTTCTATTGCTTCATCTGCACGGCGGCCATGTTTGCGTTTACCCGCACGCCACTGGGCCGCATCCTGAACGCGGTGCGCGACAACCCCGAACGCGTGGAGTTCATCGGATACAACACGCAGCGCGTGCGCTACTACGCCTTCATCATTGCCGGTTTCTTCGCCGGTATAGGTGGCGGTCTGGCGGCCATCAATTCGGAAATCGTCACGGCGGAAGTGGTGAGCGGTGTGCGCTCGGGCAGCCTGCTGCTGTTCACCTTCCTGGGCGGGGCGACATTCTTCTTCGGCCCCATCATCGGCGCCGGCCTGCTGGTGCTGGCGCTGATCCTGCTTTCAGAGCTCTCCATGGCCTGGCTGCTCTATGTAGGCCTGATCTTCCTCTTCATGGTGATGTATGCGCCCGGTGGTATCGCCAGCCTGATCATGATGAACTTGCGCGTGGCCTCTTTCGGCAAGCTGCGGGAATTGTGGGTGGGCTACCTGGGACTGGCCGTGACAGCGCTCACCGCGCTGGCCGGCGCGGCCGCCATGGTGGAAATGATTTACCACCTGCAGCTCAACGCGGCACTGGGCCCCGAACTCGGCTTCATGGGCGTGCGGCTCAACGCCACCAACCTCAACAGCTGGCTGGGCGCCGGCTTCGTGCTTGTCACCGGCCTGGGCCTGTTTGAGCTCACACGCCGGCAATTCCTCACGCAATGGGGCCAGATACAAAATGACATCGAGAAAGAAATCAAGCGAAGGGAATTACTGTGAGCCCCCACGCTCGTCACTTCGTGTACGTCGCTGCCCCCCGAGGGGGCGCTGCGCCTGCGGCCCGGCAAAGCCGGTTCCGCGGCCCTGGCTGGTGGGGAGGTTGATATGAACTATTCGCTTGAACTCAAAGACCTGCGCAAGAGCTTTGGCAAGACCGAAATCATCCGCGGCGCCAACCTGAAGGTGCAGGCCGGCGAGCGCGTCGCCATCATCGGGCCCAACGGCGCGGGCAAGTCCACGCTGTTCAATCTCATCAGCGGCCGTTTTGAGCCCACCAGCGGCGAAGTGTTGCTCAACGGCCAGCGCATCGACGGCAAAAAGCCGTTTGAAATCAACCGGCTGGGCTTGTCGCGCAGCTTCCAGATCACCAATATCTTCCCCAAACTCAGCGTGTTTGAAAACCTGCGCTGCGGCGTGCTGTGGAGCCTGGGCTACAAGTACACGTTCTTCCGCTTCCTGGCCGACCTGGATGACGCCAACGAGCGCGCCGACGAGTTGATGGCCATGATCAAGCTCGACAAAAAGCGTGACGTGCTGGCCACCAACCTGACCTACGCCGAGCAGCGCGCGCTGGAAATCGGCATCACGATTGCAGGCGGCGCCAACGTCATCCTGCTGGACGAACCGACGGCCGGCATGAGCCGGTCCGAGACCAGCCGCTTCATCAACCTGATCAAGGAGGTCACCGTGGGCAAGACCCTGCTGACGGTGGAGCACGACATGGGCGTGGTGTTCGGCCTGGCCGACAAGATTGCGGTGGTGGTTTATGGCGAGATCATTGCCTACGACACGCCCGAGGCCGTGCGCGCCGACCAGCGCGTGCAAGAGGCGTATTTGGGCTCTTCAGTAGCAGACGCACAAGCTCACGGAGGAGGTCACTGATGCTCCATATCCAGAACCTCCACGCCTTCTACGGCAAAAGCCACGTACTGCACGGTGTCCATTTCGACGTGCAGCCCGGCCAGATCGTCGCCTTGCTGGGTCGCAACGGTTCGGGCCGCTCCACCACGGCCAAGGCCATCATGGGCCTGGTTGACTGCCAGGGCTCCATCCTCTGGAAGAAGCAGGAAATCGCCGGCAAGAAGGCCTACCAGATTGCCCACCTGGGCATAGGCTATGTGCCGGAAAACCGCGACATCTTCCCCAAGCTCACGGTGCACCAGAACCTTTTGTTGGGCCAAAAGGGCTCGGGCAAGGGTTCGCGCTGGTCGTTTGAGGACATGTACCAGATGTTCCCGCGCTTGCGCGAACGCCAGCACACCGAGGCCGGCGTGCTCTCGGGCGGCGAGCAGCAGATGCTCACGCTGTGCCGCACGCTGATGGGCGATCCCGACCTCATCATCATCGACGAGCCCACTGAAGGCCTTGCGCCCAAAATTGTTGAGCTGGTGGGGCAGTATTTGCAAACGCTGAAGGCCAAGGGCATCTCGGTGCTGCTGATCGAACAGAAACTGACGATTGCCATGGCGATTTCCGATCGCGCGCTGGTCATGGGCCACGGCAGCATCGTGTTTGACGGCACCCCCGACAGCCTGCGGGCTGATGCCTACATCCGCAAAGAGTGGCTCGAGGTGTAAAAAACGGTGTGGATCGTCCCCGGCTGTCACCGCAGGGACAAAAATAGACTGAACAGTCCATCCGGGGACTTGTGCCGTCACAAACGCCCCCTACAATGGAAAAAGAACGGTCGTACTTTTTTGTGCGCCCGACCAGCGCGTGCCGGGCCGCAGCGCCAGCCGAGACAACCAAAAACTGAAACTCCATCAAGGAAAGAAGCAACGCAATGACCACCCTTTACGAAGTTCACGGCCCCGTCGCGCTCATCACACTGAGCAACCCACCCGTCAACGGCCTGGGCCACGCCACGCGCCTGAGCCTGACCGACAACATCCAGAAGGCCAATGCCGATGCCGCCATCAAGTCCATCGTGATCACCGGCGCAGGCAAAGCCTTTTCGGGTGGCGCCGACATCAAAGAGTTCGGCACGCCCAAGGCGCTGATCGAACCCAATCTGCTGAGCGTGATCCGCGCGGTCGAGAATTCCGGCAAGCCTATCGTCGCCGCGATCCATTCCGTCTGCATGGGCGGCGGCCTGGAATTGGCCCTGGGCTGCCACTACCGCATCGCCGCGCCTGGCACCAACGTGGCCTTGCCTGAAGTCAAGCTCGGCCTGTTGCCTGGCGCCGGCGGCACGCAGCGCCTGCCGCGCGTGCTCGGCGTGGAACCGGCCCTGAACATGATCGTGAGCGGCGAACCCGTCAAGAGCGAACTGCTCGCGCAAATCCCCGGCCAGAAACTGTTCGACAAGCTTGCTGCCTCGCCCGAATCGCTGGCCCAGGAAGCCCTGGCCTTTGCCCAATCGATTTCCGACACCCGGCCGCTTCCGCTGGTGCGTGACCTGCGCGCCAAGCACCCCAATGGCGACGCTTATTTCCAGTTCGCCCGCAACATGGTCAAGGGCATGGCCAAGAACTTCCCCGCGCCGCTCAAGTGCGTGGACGCGGTCGAAGCAGCGACCAAGAAGAAATTCGAAGACGGCATGACTTTTGAGCGCGAGTGCTTCATCAACCTGATGTGGACACCCGAAAGCCGCGCGCTGCGCCATATCTTCATGGCTGAGCGTGCGGCCTCCAAGATCCCCGACGTGCCGGAAGACACGCCCAAGCGCGAGATCAATTCGGTGGCCGTGATCGGCGCCGGCACCATGGGCGGCGGTATCGCCATGAACTTCCTGAACGCCGGCATCCCGGTCAAGATTCTCGAGATGAAGCAGGAGGCCCTGGACAAAGGCCTCGGCATCATCAGCAAGAACTACGAGGCCCAGGTCAAGAAGGGCAAGCTTAAGCAGGATAAATATGACCAGCACATGGGCCTGCTCAGCACCACGTTGAGCTACGACGACCTCAAAGACGCCGACCTCGTGATCGAGGCCGTGTTTGAAGAAATGGGCGTCAAGGAGAAGGTCTTCAAGGAACTGGACCGCGTGATGAAGCCGGGCGCCATCCTGGCGTCCAACACTTCGACGTTGGACGTCAACAAAATCGCCGACTTCACCAAGCGTCCGCAAGACGTGGTCGGCCTGCATTTCTTCAGCCCGGCCAATGTGATGAAGCTGCTGGAAGTCGTGCGCGGCGCCAAGACCGGCAAGGACGTGCTGGCCACCGTGATGGCCGTGGGTAAAAAGATTAAAAAGACGGCCGTGGTGTCGGGCGTCTGCGACGGCTTTATCGGCAACCGCATGATCGAGCAATACGGCCGCCAGGGCGGTTTCCTGCTCGACGAAGGCTGCACCCCCGAGCAGGTCGACAAGGCCATCGAGAAATTCGGCTTTGCCATGGGCCCGTTCCGCATGGGCGACCTGGCCGGCAACGACATCGGCTGGGCGATCCGCAAGCGCCGCTACACCGAAAAGCCGGACATGAAATACAGCAAAACGGCCGACCTGCTGTGCGAGAAAGGCCGCTTCGGCCAGAAGACCGGCGCCGGCTGGTACGACTATGTACCCGGCAAGCGCGACGCGATCCCGAACGCTGAAGTCGTCAAGATGATTGAAGACCACCGCAAGAGCCTGGGCATCACGCCACGCAAGATTTCCGACGAGGAAATCGTGCAGCGCCTGGTGTATTCGCTGGTAAATGAAGCCGCGCACATCCTGGAAGAAGGCATCGCCTCCAAGGCCAGCGACATCGACATGGTCTACATCATGGGCTATGGCTTCCCGGTCTACCGCGGTGGCCCCATGCTGTACGCCGACCAGGTCGGCCTCTTCAATGTGGTGCAAAGCATGAACCGCTTCGCGCAGAACCCGCTGGACGACGCCAAATTCTGGAAGCCCGCACCCCTGCTGGCCAAGCTTGCAGCCGAAGGCAAGACCTTCAACCTGTCTACCTAAGTCCAGCAGACCGCACAGATCAACGTCCCAGAATCCGGAGAATTCCATGACTTCAGCAGTAATCGTTTCCACCGCACGCACCCCCCTGGCCAAAAGCTGGAAGGGCTCCTTCAACATGACGCACGGCGCCACCCTGGGCGGACACGCCGTTGAGCACGCGCTCAAGCGCGCCGGCATCGAGGCCGCAGAGGTCGATGACGTGATCATCGGCTGCGCTACGCCCGAAGGTGCCACCGGCGCCAACATCGCACGCCAGATTGCGCTGCGCGCCGGCTGCCCGGTGACGGTATCGGGCATGACGGTCAACCGTTTCTGCTCGTCCGGCCTGCAGACCATCGCCCTGGCGGCCCAGCGCGTGATCGCCGGTGAAGCCGACATCTACGTGGCCGGCGGCGTCGAAAGCATTTCCTGCGTGCAGCAGGAAATGAACACCCACATGCTGCAGGAAACCTGGCTCGCCAAGAACAAGCCCGAGATCTACTGGAACATGCTCCAGACCGCTGAGCAGGTCGCCAAACGCTACAACATCTCGCGCGACCGCATGGACGAATACGGCGCGCTGAGCCAGCAAAAGGCCACGGCCGCGCTGGCTGCGGGCCTCTTTGAAGCTGAGATCGCCCCCATCACCGTGACAGCCGGCGTGGCCGACAAGATCATGGGCCTGACCACCAAAGAGGTCACCGTCAGCAAGGACGAAGGTATCCGCGAAGGCACGACCAAGGAAGGCATCAGCGGCATCAAGCCGGCCATCCCTGGCGGCGTGATCGCGGCCGGCAATGCCAGCCAGTTCTCCGACGGCGGCGGCGCCGTGGTTGTCATGAACGAAACCCTGGCGGAGAAAAAGGGCCTTAAACCCCTGGGCCGCTTCCTCGGCTTTGCCGTCGCCGGTTGCGAACCCGATGAAATGGGCATTGGCCCGGTCTTCGCCATTCCAAAGGTACTGGCCAAGCTGGGCCTGAAGATCAGCGACATTGATCTGTGGGAATTGAACGAAGCCTTCGCCGTACAGGTGCTGTACTGCGCCGACAAGCTGGGCATTCCCATGGACAAACTCAACGTCAACGGCGGTGCGATTGCCGTCGGCCACCCTTACGGCGTGACCGGCCAGCGCCTGACGGGCCACGCGCTGATCGAAGGCAAGCGCCGCGGCGCCAAGCGCGTCTGCGTGACCATGTGCATTGGCGGCGGCATGGGCGCAGCCGGCATTTACGAAGTCCTCTGAACCGGGCATCATAATGAATGAAACCCTGCTCCTTCAGAAAGGGCAGGCGTTTCCTGCCTTGACGCCCGCCGTTTCGGGGAGGTCGTCATGAGCCTCAGGCCGACCCTCGATTTTCTGCTCTACCAATGGCTCGGTGCCGAGTCGCTCAATCAGCGCGAGCGTTTCGTCGACCATTCACGCGAAACCTTCGACGCGGTGTTCGACACCTGCGAACGCATCGCGCGTGAAAAGTATGCACCGTTCAACCGCATAGTGGATACGCAGGAGCCGCACTTCGACGGCGAAAAAGTCATCCTGCCGCAGGCCACGCACGACGCGCAAAAGGCCTACGCGGCCTCGGGCATGCTCAGCGCCGCGCAGGACTATGAAGTCGGCGGCATGCAGCTGCCCTATACGGTGGAAGCGGCGGCCAATGCCTTCTTCGCCATGGCCTCGGTCAGCATCGGCTCGGGCCTGCTGACCACTGGTAACGCCAACCTGCTGATGGTGCACGGCACCGACATGCAGAAGGAAGTCTTTGCAAAAAATGAGTTCTCGGGCCGCTTCTCGGGCACCATGTGTTTGTCCGAACCGCAGGCCGGTTCCTCGCTCAGCGACGTGACGACGCGCGCCGTCCCGGATGGCGACGGCTTTGAGGCCGACCCGCTGGGCCCACGCTATCGCCTCAAGGGCAACAAGATGTGGATCTCGGCCGGCGAGCACGAGCTGACCGACAACATCATCCACCTGGTGCTGGCCAAGATACCGGGGCCGGACGGCAAGCTGATCGCCGGCACACGCGGCATTTCGCTCTTCATCGTGCCCAAGAAAATGGTCAATACCCAAGGCGAACTCACCGGCGTGCGCAACGACGTGGCGCTGGCGGGCCTGAACCACAAGCTGGGCTGGCGCGGCACCACCAACACCCTGCTCAACTTCGGCGAGGGCAAATACCCGGTGGACGGCCAGGCCGGCGCGGTCGGCTACCTGGTAGGCAAGCCGCATGAGGGCCTGCGCTGCATGTTCCACATGATGAACGAGGCGCGTATAGGCGTGGGCACGGCCGCCACCATGCTGGGCATGGCGGGCTACTACGCCAGCCTCGATTACGCCAAAAACCGGCCCCAGGGCCGGCCCGTCGGCGGAGGATCTAAGAACGGCGCCGGTGCCGTGGGCAAAGACGCCTCCCAGCCGCAGATCCGCATCATCGAGCACGCCGACGTCAAGCGCATGCTGCTGGCGCAAAAAGCGTACTGCGAAGGCGCGCTGGCGCTGGAGCTGTATTGCGCCCGCCTGGTTGATGAACACCACACGGCCGACGCGCAGGCCGCCGACGACGCGCGCCTGCTGCTCGAGGTGCTGACACCGATTGCCAAGAGCTGGCCCAGCGAATGGTGCCTGGAGGCCAATTCGCTGGCCATCCAGGTACACGGCGGCTACGGCTACACGCGCGACTTCCCGGTCGAGCAGTATTGGCGCGACAACCGCCTGAACATGATCCATGAAGGCACGCATGGCATCCAGGCCATGGATTTGCTGGGCCGCAAGGTGCTGATGGAAGGGGGCAGGGGCCTGCAATTGCTGGCAGCGCGTATCAACGCCACGGTTGAAAAGGCGATTCAGGTGCCTGAACTCGCAGCCCATGCCAACGCACTGGCCAAGGCATTGCAGCATGTGGGCAGCGCCACCAAGGCGGCGTGGGCCGCGGGCGAGCCTGGCGAGGCGCTGGCCAATGCGGTACCCTACATGCAGGCCTTCGGCCACACCGTATTGGCGTGGATCTGGCTGGACGTGGCGCTGGCCAGCCTGGCATTGCAGCAATCCGCTACCAATTCGATAGCTGCTCACGCAGGGCGGATGGGCGCTACACGCTATTTTTATCATTACGAATTACCGAAGATCGGTGCCTGGCTCAAGGTCGTTGAAACCCGCGACCTGACCTGTGCCGATTTGCCCGAGGAGGCGTTTTAATGGCTTTTTTCAAACCGTCCGCTGACCCTGTTTCCAACAAGGCCGTGGCTCGCTTGCAGACCCTGATCTGGGTCCTGATCTACGGCGGGCTGCTGACGTTGGTATTGGGTCTGTCGGTTCAGCGCCTGGACGATGCCATCGGCTGGTCCATGGTGGTGCTGGGCGGTATTGTGGCGGTGGTTGGCGCGGCGCTGGTTTACGTGCGCTCCCGCATCAACGTCAGTTCGTAGCGGCCGGAAGTCGCCACCACGACAGCGCAACCTGCAGGAGGCCTGATGTTGTGCCAATATGGCAGACCGCCGCATCCCGATATCGAGATCGCAACCACGGCTGAACCCGACACATTATTTGCAACCCCATCCTTGCCGGAGTCCCGATGCGGCACCCGGCAAGCCCGATGACACCCAACAGGAGACAACTTTCATGACCCGTACCATCCAGCAGCTGTTCGACCTCAAAGGCAAAACCGCACTCGTGACCGGCGGCTCACGCGGCCTGGGACTGCAACTGGCCCAGGCGCTGGGCGAAGCCGGCGCCAAAGTCATTTTGAGTTCGCGCAAGGCCGAAGACCTGGTCGAGTCCGCTGCAGAGCTCAAAGCCGCCGGCATCGACGTCGACTGGATCGCCGCCGACTGCTCCAAAGAAGAAGACATCCGGGCGCTGGCCGACGAGGCCATCAAGCGCCTGGGCCATGTCGACATCCTGGTCAACAACGCCGGCGCCGCCTGGGGCGCACCTGCTGAAGATCACCCGGTTGAGGCCTGGGACAAGGTCATGAACCTCAATATCCGCGGCTATTTCATCCTGAGCCAGCACATCGCCAAACACAGCATGATCGCCCGCAAGTCCGGCCGCATCATCAACGTAGCCTCCATCGCCGGCCTGGGCGGCAATCCGCGCGAGATGACCACCGTGGCTTACAACACCTCCAAGGGTGCCGTCATCAACTTCACGCGCGCACTGGGCTGCGAATGGGGCAAGTACAACATCACCGTCAATGCGATTTGCCCGGGCTTTTTCCCGAGCCGGATGACCGTGGGCACGCTGAAAGCGTTGGGCGAGGAAAAACTGGCCTCACACGCACCGCTGGGCCGCCTGGGCGACGACGAGGATTTGAAGGGCCTGTGCGTGCTGTATGCGTCGGATGCCGGCAAGCACATCACTGGCCAGTGGATAGCCGTCGATGGTGGCGTTTCGGTCGTAACCGGGGGGTGAGCAAGAAATGGGCTGGGAACAGTTAATGAACTTCGGCGCGGACATCCCTTTCGTCAACCACCTCGGCTTTGAGCTGGAGCTGTTTGAAGGCGGTGCTTCGGCCATTGGCTATGCGCCCAAGCCCGAGCACCTCAACTCATTTGCCGTGACGCACGGCGGCGCCATCATGACGCTGCTGGACGTGACCATGGCGACAGCCGCGCGCAGCGTACAGAAAGATATGGGCGTGGTCACCATCGAGATGAAGACCAGCTTCATGCGGCCGGCACCCGGCGACGGCAGCCGGCTTACAGCCAAGGGGCGGCTCATGCATCGCAGCACCACCATGGCGTTTACCGAGGCCACGCTGTATGACGCGGAAGGCCGCGCCTGTGCACACTCCACGGGCACCTTCAAGTACGTGCGGCGGATTGCCACCGCCGCCCAAAACACCGGCGCACCGGACCTACCCGGCGGCGGCATATCAACCGATTGAACTGAGGTATTGGTTAAATCACAGACCATGCCAATAAACACGGGCGCCAGAAGCTATCAAATCAATAGCAAATCGCCTGCCTTTCCCGACAACACACAGGAGACTTCCATGCCCATCAACCAGCAAATCCTGCTCGACAACCGTCCCACCGCCGAAGCCGTCGCCAGCAACTTCATGCTGGTGTCCAGCGACACGCCGCCCCTGCAGGATGGCCAGGTGCTGGTGCGCCACCATTACCTGAGCCTGGACCCTTACATGCGTGGCCGCATGAGCGATGCCAAGAGCTATGCCGCGCCGCATCCGCTGGGCCAGGTCATGCTGGGCGGCACGGCAGGTGAGGTCGTGGAAAGCCGCTCGCCCAAATTCCAGCCCGGCGACAAGGTGGTCGGCATGGGCGGCTGGCAGGAATACAGTGTGGTCAATGCCGAGCAGCCCGGCGCGCTGCGCAAGGTGGATACCACGCACGTACCGCTCTCGCACTATCTGGGCGCGGTCGGTATGCCGGGCGTCACCGCCTGGTACGGCCTGGTGAAAATCATTGAACCCCAAGCCGGACAGACCATGGTGGTCAGCGCCGCTACCGGCGCAGTGGGGAGCGCGTTCGGCGCACTCGCCAAGGCACGCGGCTGCCGCGCCGTCGGCATTGCCGGCGGCCCCGACAAATGCAAATATGCCGTCGAAGAACTCGGCTTTGACGCCTGCATTGACTACAAAGTGCACGCCGATGCCGCTTCGCTGACCAAGGCTCTCAAGGACGCCTGCCCGGATGGCATTGATGGCTACTTTGAAAACGTGGGCGGCATGGTGCTGGACGCCGTGCTGCCGCGCATGAACGCTTTCGGCCGCATCGCGCTGTGCGGCATGATCGCCGGCTACGACGGCCGGCCCATGCCGTTGGCCTATCCGGCGCTGATTTTGACCAGCCGCCTCAAGCTGCAGGGCTTTATCGTGGCCGAGCACATGGAAGTCTGGCCCGAAGCGCTCAAGGAACTCGGCACGCTGGTGGGCACCGGCAAGCTGCGCCCGCGTGAAAGCGTGGCGCAGGGGATTGAATCGGCGCCCGAAGCATTCCTCGGGTTGCTCAAAGGCAAAAACTTCGGCAAGCAGTTGGTCAAGCTGATCTGACCCGACCACGGCGCGGTCAAAAGGAGGTGGACATGACGCATGAAGTCTTCAACCAGCCCGCAGCGCTGTCGGACTACAACCTGTTTGACACCAATCGCCCGCTGCGCGACGCGCTGAAATTTAATGCGCCGGCGCTGGACACGCACGAGCTGAGGCAGCTCGGTGCGAAGCTGGGCAGCACGGCCATGCAGACCCACGCGCGCCTGGCCAATGTGCATGGGCCGGCGCTGCACAGCCATGATCGTTTTGGCCGTCGTGTGGACCAGGTGGAGTTTCACCCGAGTTATCACGAGCTCATGAAACTCGCGACGGGCTCGGGCCTGCATGGCTCTCCGTGGTCTGAAGAAAACCCGTCACCCCATGTCCAGCGCGCAGCAGGCTTCATGCTCTTCACCGAGCTCGAGCCCTCCATCCTGTGCCCCATCTCCATGAGCTACGCGGCCACGCCCGCGCTGCGTGGCAACACAGCAATCTACGCCGACTGGGGCCCCAAGCTGGCGAGCCGCGCCTATGACCCGGAACTCAAGCTATGGCAGGCCAAGGCCGGCCTCACCATGGGCATGGGCATGACGGAAAAGCAGGGCGGCTCCGATGTCCGGGCCAATACCACCCGCGCTGAGCCCGCAGGCCGCGACGGCTGGGGCGAACGTTATGCCATCACCGGCCATAAATGGTTTTTCTCGGCGCCGATGTGCGACGCCTTCCTGGTTCTGGCCCAAACCCAAAGCGGCCTTTCCTGCTTTTTCCTGCCACGCGTGCTGCCTGACGGCGGCCTCAACGCCATCCGCATCCAGCGCCTCAAAGACAAGTTGGGCAACAAGGCCAACGCAAGTTCTGAAGTGGAATTTGAAAACGCCCAGGCCTGGCTGGTCGGGGGCGAAGGCCGCGGCATTCCGCAGATCCTCGAAATGGGCACCATGACCCGGCTGGACTGCGCGCTGGGCACCAGCGGGTTGATGCGGCAGGCGCTGGCCCTGGCGCTGAACCACACCTCGCAGCGAAAAGCCTTCGGCAAGCTGCTGATTGACCAGCCGCTGATGCGCAACGTGCTGGCCGACCTCGCGCTTGAATCCGAAGCCGCGACTGCGCTGGCAATGCGCCTGGCCCGGGCTTTCGACCACACAGGCGATGCCCACGAGGCCGCCATGGCGCGCCTGTTGACACCCGTCGCCAAGTTCTGGATCTGCAAGCGCGGTAGCCATTTCGCCCAGGAGGCGATGGAATGCCTGGGCGGCAATGGCTATGTGGAGGAGGGCGGCGAGGGCGTCATGGCCCGCGTTTACCGTGAAATGCCGCTCAATTCGATTTGGGAAGGCGCGGGCAACATCATGGCGCTGGACCTTTTGCGCGCGCTGCGCAAAGCCGACGCCGTAGCGGCCCTGAACCAGGAACTGGCCGCCGCAAAAGGCGCGCACCCGGCGCTGGACCGGCTGGCCGCTGCCTTGCCAACACGTGTGGAAGAAATGGCGACTGAAGTGGAGGCACGGCGGCTCGCGCAGGACGTCGCGCTGGCGGTGCAGGCCGCCTTGCTGTATCAGACCGCGCCCGCTGCCGTCTTCAGCGCTTTTTGCGACTCGCGCATTGCAGGCAACTGGGGCCATGCTTTCGGTACGCTGGGCGCCGGTACCGATTTCGACACCCTCATCGCGCGGGCCATGCCCCGCTGAATTTCAAGATACGCAGAACACCCGGAGACAACCATGAGCGATCTGATCCTTCACCATTACCCCACATCGCCATTTGCCGAAAAAACCCGCCTGATGCTGGGTTACAAAAACCTGCCCTGGAAGTCCGTCGTCATCCCGATGATCATGCCCAAGCCCGACGTGGTGGCGCTGACCGGCGGCTACCGCAAGACGCCCATCCTGCAAATCGGTGCCGACATTTATTGCGACACCGCCTTGATCAGCGACGTGCTGGAACACCTGCAACCCGAGCCTTCGGTGTACCCGGAACCCAGCAAGGGCCTGGCGCGCACGCTGGCGCATTGGGCCGACAACACGCTGTTCTGGACCTCCATGGCCTACAACACGCAGCCCAAGGGCGTGGCCCAGATTTTTGAAAAAGCGCCACCTGAAGCCGCCCGGGCTTTCGGCGAAGACCGCAAGGCCATGAGCACCGGCATGCCGCGCCTGCGCGCCAGCGATGCCGCCGCAGCCTACAAGTCCTATTTGCGCCGAATCTCGGACATGCTCGACGACCGGCCTTTTTTACTGGGTGATGTGCCCTGCATCGCCGATTTCGCGATGTACCACCCGCTGTGGTTCACGCGGGTGCAAACACCGGTGCTCGCGGGCATCCTGAACCTCACGCCGGCCGTGCTGGAATGGATGGACCGCATGGCCGCCATTGGCCATGGCGGCATTGAAAAATTCAGCTCCACCGAGGCTGTGGCACTGGCCGCCGCATCCACGCCGGCGCCGTTGCCGGGTGACCTGTTCCAGGACGAACACGGCATTGCGCTGGGCAGCCAGGTGCTGGTCAGCGGCGAGAGTTTTGGACCGGAGCCTACCGAGGGCGAGCTGATCGCCGCCACCCGCATGCATTACACGCTGCGCCGCACCGATGCGCGTGCCGGCACCGTGCATGTGCATTTCCCGCGCATCGGTTACACCCTGAAGGCTGCAGCCCCGGCATGAGCATCTCCGGCACCTCCGTTATTTCCTGGCGTTTTCTTCCCTTTGACGCGCTGACCACCCTTGAGCTTTATGAGATCTTGCAGCTTCGCAGCGAAGTGTTTGTGGTCGAACAGGCCTGCAGTTTCCAGGACATGGACGGCGCGGACATGCAAGCCATGCATTTGCTGGGCATAAGGGAAGGGCGGCTGATAGCCTACGCGCGCTGCTTTGCCGCGGGCGTGAAGTTTGCGGAGGCCAGCATAGGCCGCGTGGTCACGCATGCTTCGGCACGCGGCGGCGGCATTGGCCATGTTCTGATGAAAGAGGCCGTTGGCCGTTTGCAGCAGCACTGGGGCCCGCAACCCATCCGCATAGGTGCACAGGCACGGCTTGAGCAGTTCTACCTGCAGCACGGTTTTGCCAATACCGGCCAGCCCTACATCGAGGACGGCATACCGCACATCGAGATGCTGCGGGTTGCCTGAATAGTTACCTGAGCGACAGCTGTGGCGACAGGGTGCACGGACAATTTTCCTGTTCTTCAAGACACCAAGATATTCATCAAGGAAAACGAACCATGATCACGGATTTCAAAGGTAAAACGGCAGTGCTGACCGGCGCGGGCTCGGGCTTTGGCCTGGAATGCGCACGCCTGGGGGCCCAACTGGGCATGAACCTCGTGCTGGTTGACGTGCAGCAGGATGCGCTGGACAAAGCCACCGAAGAGATGAAGGCTTCCGGTGCCCAGGTGCTTTCGTTCAAGCTTGACGTCTCCAGCGCAACGCAGATGGAAGCCATGGGCAAGGCCGTGTTCGAGCGCTTCGGCGCGCCGCATTTCGTTTTTAACAACGCCGGCGTTGGCTCGGGCGGTCTGATCTGGGAAAACAGCGTCAAGGACTGGGAATGGGTGCTGGGCGTCAACGTCATGGGTGTGGTGCACGGCGTGCGCATCTTCACGCCGATGATGCTGGAAGCAGCCGCCAAAGACCCATTCTGGCAAGGCCACATCGTCAACACCGCCAGCATGGCCGGGCTGCTGAACCCGCCGAATATGGGCGTCTACAACGTCAGCAAACACGCCGTGGTGGCGCTCAGCGAAACCCTGTACCAGGACCTGGGCCTGGTGACCGATCAGGTTGGTGCCTCGGTGCTGTGCCCATTTTTTGTAGCCACAGGCATCGGCATGAGCCACCGCAACCGCCCGGCCGAACTCGGCGCGGAAAAGCCGACCAGGAGCCAGATGATCCAGCAGGCCATGACCGGCAAGGCAGTCGGCTCCGGCAAGGTGAGCGCCGCCGATGTGGCGAAACTGGTGTTTGACGCCATCGCAAAGAACCAGTTCTACATCTACAGCCACCCCAAAGCCATCAACTCCGTGCAGACACGGCTTGAAGACGTGCTGCAGGCGCGCAACCCGACGGATCCGTTTGCCGACAAGCCTGAAATTGGCCAGCAACTGAAAGCCGCGCTTCGCGGGGCCTGATGGGCCGCGGCTACCTTGCTTGGGCCGGCCTGCTGCTTGGGCTGGCGGGGGCAGGCGCGTTGGCACAACCGGTGAAGTGCCCCGACGGAAAACTTGCCGACGGCATTGAACGGGCAGGGGACGCCCGGCAATGCCTTGTCATCCGCAAGCTGGCGCCTGGCCAAACATCCCGCATCACACCCAAGGTACTGGTCGTCTTTCTGCACGGCGACAACGGCGGGCGCACGGAATTGAACGCGGACAGCGGCACAGCAGCCTTGCTGGCCGAGAAGCTCCAGGCCGTCACAGTGGCGATGCAGCGCCCCGGCTACCGCAGCGAACTGGGCGTATCGGACGGCGAGTCCGGCCCAAGGGACGACGACTACACGCCAAGCAACGCCGAAATCATTGCCGCCGCGCTGGGCAGCCTGCGCAGCCTCAACCCCGGCAAGAAAATCCTGCTCGTCGGCCATTCGGGTGGCGCAGCCATGGCGGCGCTGGTCGCCAGCCGCTTTCCCGGCAGTGCCGACGCCTATTTGCTGGCCGGATGCCCCTGCGATGTGCCGGCATGGCGGCAATGGCGCAACAGCTCTGCGGGCAAATCCGGCGCCTGGAGCCGCAGCCTTTCACCCCTGGCTGAAGCGGAGAAAATCAGCCCGGATACGCAGATCAGCGTGGTGGTGGGCAACAAGGACGAAAACACATTGCCCCAGTTCAGCGAGGCCTATGTCAGGGCGCTGCAGGCGCGCGGCGTCAAAACCCGCGTCACGTATGCAATGAACGCCACCCACGTGTCGGTGCAGCGCGCGCCGGAGTTCTTCATGCTGGCGGGTGAATTGGCGGACAAGCTGTCGAAATAGCGCCGCTGCGCTATCCTTGCCGCTCCTTCATTCAACTTTTTTGATGATGTCCAAATTTCTGAACCGCCTTTTCCTGGCTGCCGTTGTCGCGGCCGGCTTGCTGCTTGCCGGCTGTAACGATGCGCCGGGCACCGCGCCCGGCAGCCCGTCGGCAAAGGCTGTCACCGAACCGGTATCCGTGGCCGCCATCGAAGCCGGCGCCAAAGGTTTTTCAGCCGGCGCCCTGATGAGCAAGCGCACGGTGTATGTGTTTTTTGATGCGCAATGCCCGCACTGCGGCGCCCTGTGGGAAGCGGCAAAACCGCTGAAGTCCCAGGCCAGGTTTGTCTGGATCCCGGTTGGCATGCTCAACGCCGCCAGTACGGCCCAGGGGGCAACCCTGCTGGCGGCCAGCGACCCGGTGGCGGCCATGGACGCGCATGAAACGTCGCTGCAGGCCCGGCGTGGCGGCATCAGTGCGGCCAGCAATATCGACGCGCAAAAAGAAGCCGTCGCCAAAAACACCGAGCTGATGACCAGGCTGGGTTTCGCTTCGATCCCCACCATCGTCGGAACCCACGCGCAGACCGGCGCCACGGTGTCACATGAAGGTTCATTGTCAACGGCGGCGCTGGCCACCTTGCTGGGTTTACAGCCGCCGGCAGCGCAGTAATCTGGTCTTTTCCTTGGGAAAGTGGCTGAAACCCAATAGAGACGGGCGCAACCAGCTATATATTTGATAGCGGTTGCGCGCCGTGGCTCAAGCCCGGTTCAAAACAAAACCCGGCTGCGGATGGTTCCGGGCACCTCGGCCAGCTTGGCCAGCGCGATGTCGGAGTGCGCCGCGTCGATGTCGATCACCACATAACCCACAGCTTCGTTGGTCTGCAGGTACTGCGATGCGATGTTGATGCCGTTGGCCGCAAACACCTTGTTGATTTCCGACAGCACACCCGGCACGTTGCGGTGAATGTGCAGCAGGCGGTGCTTGCCCGGGTGGGCCGGCAGTGCCACTTCGGGGAAGTTGACGGAAGACGTCGAGGTGCCGTTGTCGCTGTACTTCACCAGCTTTTCGGCCACTTCGATGCCGATGTTTTCCTGCGCTTCCATGGTCGAGCCGCCCACGTGCGGCGTCAGGATCACGTTGTCCAGGCCGCGCAGGGGCGATTCAAAAATGTCCTTGTTGCTGCGCGGCTCCACAGGGAACACGTCGATTGCCGCGCCCAGCAGCTTTTTTTGCTTCAGCGCCTCGGCCAGCGGTTCAATTTCCACCACCGTGCCGCGTGAGGCATTGATCAGCACGCTGCCGGGTTTCATCGCGGCGATCTCGGCCGCGCCCATCATCCATTGGGTGGCTTTGGTTTCGGGCACATGCAGGCTCACCACGTCGGACTGGGCCAGCAGGTCCTTGAGCTGGGCTACCTGCCGGGCGTTGCCCAGCGGCAGCTTGGTTACCACGTCAAAAAACACGACCTGCATGCCCAGCGCTTCGGCCAGCACCGACAGCTGCGTTCCGATGGAGCCGTAGCCCACGATGCCCAGCGTTTTACCGCGGATTTCGTAGGCGTTCTCGGCCGACTTGAGCCAGCCGCCGCGGTGCGCCACGGCGCTTTTCTCGGGCACGCCGCGCAGCAGCAAAATGGCCTCGGCCAATACCAGCTCAGCCACGGAGCGGGTATTGGAAAAAGGCGCGTTGAACACCGCAATGCCGCGTTCGCGGGCGGCGTTCAGGTCGACCTGGTTGGTGCCGATGCAAAAGCAGCCGACCGCCGCCAGCTTGCCGGCCTGGGCAAATACATCGGCAGTGAGCTGGGTGCGGGAACGGATGCCGACAAAATGCGCGTCGGCGATTTTGGCCTTGAGTTCGTCATCGGGCAGCGCGCCGGCCAGGCTTTCGATCTGCGAGTAACCTGCCGCCTTGAGAACCTCCACCGCGGAGGGGTGAATGCCCTCGAGCAGCAGGAATTTGATTTTTTGCTTGTCGACCGAAGTTTTGTTCATGGAAAGCCGCTGCGCCAAAAAGTGGATGAGGAACAAGTATGAGGGAAGCGAAATACCCGTGCTGGTTCGCGGTTGGGCGGCGGGGCTTGAGATCTTAAATAATGCAAAAAATGGCCCTATTCCTTACTGGTCATGCGCAAGCAGCTATCAAATCAATAGCGGTTGAGCCGGAGACTCCCGATCGGATTTGGCAGATTCACAGACAAGGGCATCACCGACGCGCAGCAAGCCACCCTGCAACACACGCGCCGTCAACCCGCCATGGCCGCGCATGGCGTTGTATCCGCCGGGGCCCAGCACTTCCTCCATGCGCGAACAGGGTTCGCACGGGCCGGTGATTTCCAGCACCACATCGCCGATGTGCAGCACCATGGGCTGGTCCCTGAAAAGGGACTTCGCCGCCAGCAGGTTCAGGCCCGACACCACCAGGTTGCGCCGCAAGCTCGCGGCTTCCACCGCGCCAAGCCGGGCCAGTGCGGCCAGCACGGGCAGGTGCTCGGCCTGGATCAGGGTGACCTGGCGTTTGCTGCTTTCCGGGCGAATGGCAGGCGCCGCCGCGCTCCGGTCGCCTTCCAGCCCGCGGCCGGCCAGTGCTGTCACGGTTGCAACGCTGAGCACCGGGCTGCGGCGGGCTGGCCTCAGCAAAATTTGCTCAAGCCGCCCTTGGTGGGGGAATTGCCGGGTGAGCGCGCGCAGGTCACTGATGCCCGTGCCGGCGGTTGCGGTCATTCCAGTACCTGTCCCGTGGAAGGGTAGCTGCGCGACAGCACCTGCTCGTCTGTCAATTCCGGGCCCTGCCACATGGTGACTTCTGAAGCGCCGGCCCCCAGGGCCATCTCATGGAGGGCCCGTATTTCCACCTGGGTGAAACCACCTGCGGGCTCGCCCAGAGGATGGAACACCATGCGGGGCGCGGGAGCCAGCACGTGGCTGGCCTGAAGTTTACGGACGAATGCCTTCAGTACCTGCTCACCGTGGGTGAAGTCGGACACCATGGAGCGCGGGTGGCTGAAAGGATTGAGGACCTGTGCCGACTTGCTCGATTTATGCAGGGCGGCGTCATCGCCCGCGCCCAGCACTTTGGGCTTGAGGCTGCGGGAAATCGCAATTTCGGGCACTTCGGAAATGAAAGCGCCCGTTTTCACATTGCGCACCGTCAGCCGGTAAGGCGACAGGCGGATGTACAAAGGTGGCGTGATGAAGTCGAACATGGTCAAGGGCTGCGGTTGAATTCAGTGAGCCTGGCGCTCATGACAATACGGCTTTCAGTGCGGCCAGGAGCCGCGCAGCTGCCAGCTTGACCCGCGTCTTGAAACGGCGGGCCATGCGCCATGGCAACGACGCCCTGGCCTGGGTCATGATTTTGTCCTTCCAGGCTTTCCAGGGGGTGTAGAGCCGCGCGAACCACGGCATTTGCATGAGTGCAGGCTGGGTCAGTTGAAAGAGGCGTGCCGCCAGCGCGGTTCCGGTGAGTTTGGCCGCCAGTATCAGCGCCAGGCCGACAGTGACATGCCCCAGGCCGAACAGGTAAAGCGCCAGCAGCTTCAGCGGGATCAGCGCCAGCACCGGCACGCCGAAGGCGAGCAGCGCAGCCCAGGGCGGCAAGCGGGTGATCCAGCGCTCCAGCCGCCCCCACCAGGGCAGGCGCCCCAGTGCTGCAAAGCCGGCGGCCAGCGGCTCCCAGCCCCATTCTTCAAATAGCAAAAACAGCGCGACAGGCGCAAGCAAAATGGCCCGCAACACTTTTTTGAATTTGCCCATATCTGTTTTCCTTAAAGCGCCGAAGGGTAGGCACGGCTCCAGCCGAGCAGCAGCCCGCCCGCAGCAAGCGCCCAGGCCAGTGTGGCGCAGGCAAGCGTGACGGGCAGTGCCGCGCGCACGCTGAGCCAGTACACCACCAGCAGGTAAACCGCATAGGGGATGAGGGACCACAGGCCGAACAGTGCCGTGGTGCGAAGGTCTGCCGCGGAGCGTTCGCTGCCCACGATGTAGTGCGCAATCAGGGCAAAGGTGGGAAACAGCGGCACCAGGCCGGCGATGAAAAAGCTGCGCGACCGGGAAAGAAGGGCAATAACCAGCACGGCAAGCGCACCCAGCAGGCATTTAAGAAAAAGTGAAAGCATCGATCGAAAAGAAAAAGGAGTGCAGGGACGTGGCCGCAACAGCACGGCCCCACAGTTTATCGATGGGCACTATGGACACCCTTCGGCCTGTATCGCCTGCATGCCGTTTTGCGCTTCCCTGCGCATGAAAAAGATGCTGTCGTCTGAAAACTCGGGAATCACTGCAAAGCCGAGGCCTTCGTAGATGGTCAGCGCAGGGTGGTTGTCACGGTACACGCGCAGTGTGAAAGCTGTGGCACCGGTGTCACGGGCCGCCTGGGCCATTAGCAGCCTGCACAGCGTCGAACCCAGACCCTGGCCGCGCGCGCCGGGCGCCAGGATGATGCGGGCCAGATGGGCAGCACCTGCCTCACGCACCCAGAATTGCCCAAAGCCCAGCGCCTCTGCCGGACCCCGGCTCATGACAAAGCTGAAGGCGCCGGGTTCAGCCAGCAGTACCGGGAGCCGCTCGGGTTCAAACGGAAACTTCAGCTTGGGGCCGGCCCAGCGCAGACAGGTGCTGGCATCCTGGACCCATGTGGCCAGCGCCGCATAGTCGGCGGCCCCGGGCGGCCGCAAAACCAGCGAAGGAGCGCAGGGCGGTGATTGCGGGGAATCCATTGCGCCATTGTGCGGCATGCCCGAGGCCTCGCGTTGCCCCGCCTGTACGGTGCGCCAGGCGGTAGTCCTTCAGCGGCCGTGCTTTACGCGGCACATTGAAGGCTGACGGCCTGCAGGGTCTTGCCGGTTTGAGGGTCGAACACCACGAGATTCACCTGGCGCTCATGGCCCTGGGTTGGGGCAATGCTGCGAAAGGCCAGTTTTTGCGGCCCGGTGTCGCTGCTTTTGTATTCCCCGGCCTGGGTGTACTGGCGCACAACGAAGTCGTGTTGGAGAACCTCTCCGGCGTTTTCGCCGGCTTTCACTTTGGAGTTGTGCCCATGTTCAGTGACGGTCCAGTAGGCTGACCAGGACGGTGACACCTGCGGTGCGGACATCGGGGTGACGCTGGCTTCAAACTGGTCCGGCCCGAGTTGCCTGAGCACGATGCTGGCGCGCGCGGGTTCCTTGCTGTCGGCAGGCCTGCCACCCCAGCGGGGCCAGTCTTTGCCGTTGAGTACGGCCTGCGGTGTATAGATGCTGCGCAGATTGTTCCTGGACGCTATTTCGCGTTGCCGGCTGGTGTAGGCGGGCGCGGCAAAGCGGTCAACCCAGCCGATGTAGTCCCAGTAGCCGACATGAAAGGCCTGCACCACGGCCCCACTGCCTTTCAGCGACGAAGCCCATTTGTCAGCGGGCGGGCAGGAGCTGCAGCCCTCAGAGGTATACAGCTCAACGACCGGCGTGATGGTCGGCCCTGAGCTGATGGCGCAAGCGTTTTGTGCGGACAAGGCCCTGGACGTCAATGCCATCAGGACGATTGCGGTGATCAGCGGGGTATTGCGGCTGGAAGGCCGTGGGGGCGCGGTGTGCAGCATGAGGGTCTCCGTGGATTGCAGACCCCCATTGGTCGATGGACTTCGCCGGTTCTTACACCTGCCGGGCCCGGTTAATAAAAGAAAAGAAGGACGCGGCGCAACCGGTATTCAGGCACTCAAACCAGCGGCATGGTCTCCGAGTCTTTTTCCAGATGAGGAATGCCGCCATGCCGCTCAAGCCGGTCCTGGAGCTGGCCCATGTGGGCGGCCATGGTGTTGTCCGACTGCTCCAGCCGCGCCAGCAATGCCTGTTGCTGCTGCGAAAAGCGCTCGGCCAGCACAGTGGCGGCGGCGGCTTCCCGGTGCTGTGCGGCCAGGGCCTGCACCTCCAGGTAGCTCCGCAGTTCGGTAAAACGAGAGGCCTCGGCCTTGTCAGCCAGCTCACGCTGCGTGTTCAGCTCGCGTGCGTAGCGCCGGGTTTCCAGCAAGTTGGTGCTTTGCATGTAGAGCGTGGAGGCCAGAAACACCACCGTGGCAACCACCAGCAAGAGCAGCATCACGAAGCCCAGCGACACCTCCACGGTGGTAAAGCCCAGGCTGAGCATGCTCACACGGCTGAATTCATCGACATTGAGGGCCACAAAGCCCGCCAGCAGCAGCATGGCCACCACCAAAAAAATTGTGCGAGTCCGCATGTGTCTCTCCCCTGAAAATGTAAGAAATTGCTTTAAGGCAAGGACCATTATCAGAAGCAAAACAGCGCTGGCGCTGTGGGACAATGCCGACCCTTGGCGTCAGTTTGTACTCGGCGCACAGGTATCGGCTTTCCGCCAGGGCAGGCCGCATCGCCGGGCGGGCATTTGCCCCTTATTGACTTCCTTTTGGTTCTTTTCCGAGCTTTTTCGAACATCTCCTTCAATATGCAGAAAATCATCCGCCAGATCGCGGCAGAAATCAAAGTCCAGGAACACCAGATCAAGGCGGCCGTAGAGCTGCTTGACGGCGGCGCCACGGTTCCCTTCATCGCGCGCTACCGCAAGGAAGCCACCGGCGGGCTGGACGACATCCAGTTGCGCGAACTGGAATACCGGCTGGGCTACCTGCGTGAACTGGAAGAGCGCCGCGAAGCCGTGCTCAAAAGCATTGAAGAGCAGGGCAAGCTCACGCCCGAGTTGCGTGCAGCCATTGAGTTTGCCGCCACCAAGCAGGACCTGGAGGACTTGTACCTGCCCTTCAAGCCCAGGCGCCGCACCAAGGGCCAGATTGCGCGTGAAGCCGGCATCGAGCCGCTGGCCGACAAGCTGTTTGCCGACCCGTCGCTGGTACCTGCCGACGAAGCCGCGGCCTTTGTGAAGGCCGAAAAGAACGAAAGCGGTGACGACTTCACCACTGTGCAAGCCGTGCTCGACGGCGTGCGCGACATCCTCAGTGAACGCTGGGCCGAAGATGCCGGTTTGGTGCAGTCGCTGCGCAACTGGCTCTGGAGCGAAGGGCTGTTCAGCTCCAAGCTGGTGACCGGCAAAGACGAGAACAACGCCGACAACAGCAAATTCCGTGACTACTTCGACTACGACGAGCCGATTGGCCGTGTGCCTTCGCACCGTGCGCTGGCGGTCTTTCGCGGCCGCGGGCTCGAGATTCTGGATGCCAAGCTGGTGTTGCCCGAGCAGGCCGAGCCCGGCAAGCCCAGCATCGCCGAAGGCAAGATCGCGCTGCACCTGGGCTGGAGCCACAAGGCACGCCCGGCGGATGATTTGATCCGCAAGGCCGTGGCCTGGACCTGGCGCGTCAAGCTCAGCCTTTCGCTCGAGCGCGACCTCTTTACCCGTTTGCGCGAAGAGGCCGAGAAAGTCGCCATCAAGGTGTTTGCCGACAACCTGCGCGACCTGCTGCTGGCGGCGCCCGCCGGCCCGCGCGTGGTGATGGGTCTGGACCCGGGCATTCGTACCGGCGTGAAGGTGGCCGTGGTCGACGCCACCGGCAAGCTGGTGGAGACCTCCACGGTCTACCCGCACGAGCCACGCAAGGACTGGGATGGCTCCCTGCACACGCTGGCCAGGCTGTGCGAAAAGCATGGCGTCAACCTGATCGCCATCGGCAATGGCACAGCCAGCCGCGAAACCGACAAGCTGGCAGCGGACCTGATCAAGGGAATGGCCAAAGTGGAACAGGCCATTGAAAAAGTCGTGGTCAGCGAGGCCGGTGCCTCCATTTATTCAGCCAGTGAATTCGCTTCGCAGGAAATGCCCGACGTGGACGTGAGCCTGCGCGGCGCGGCCAGCATTGCGCGCCGCCTGCAAGACCCCCTGGCCGAGCTCGTCAAGATCGACCCGAAATCGATCGGCGTCGGCCAGTACCAGCACGACGTGAACCAGAGCGACCTGGCGCGCAGCCTGGACACCGTGGTCGAAGACTGCGTGAACAGCGTCGGCGTAGACCTGAACACCGCCAGCGTGCCGCTGCTGGCGCGCGTGTCGGGCCTGTCGCAAACGGTGGCCAAGTCGGTGGTGCGCTGGCGTGATGCCAATGGCGCGTTTGCCAGCCGTGCCGATTTGCTCAAGGTGACCGGCCTGGGCGCCAAGACTTTTGAGCAGAGCGCCGGCTTCTTGCGCCTGCGCAGCAGCAGCAACCCGCTGGACATGACCGGCGTGCACCCCGAAACCTACCCGGTGGTCGAAAAGATCATGGTGCACACCGGCAAGCCGGTGGCCGAGCTCATGGGCCGGGCCGAGATGCTCAAGACCCTGAAGCCCGAGCTGTTTGCCAACGAGCAGTTCGGCGTGATCACCGTCAAGGACATCATTGCCGAACTTGAAAAACCCGGCCGCGACCCGCGCCCCGACTTCAAGGTGGCCCGCTTCAACGACGGTGTGGAAGACATCAAGGATTTGAAGGAAGGCATGACGCTGGAAGGTACGGTCAGCAATGTGGCCGCCTTCGGCGCCTTCATCGACATCGGCGTGCACCAGGATGGTCTGGTCCACGTGAGCCAGCTTTCCAACAAGTTCGTGACCGACGCGCGTGAGGTGGTAAAAACCGGCGACATCGTCAAGGTGCGCGTCACCGAAGTCGATGTGGCGCGCAAGCGCATTGGCCTCACCATGAAACTCGACGCCGCACCGGCCCGCCGCGACGGCCCGCGTGACAACCGCTTTGAAAGCGCGCGGCCGCCGGGCGGGCAAAACCGCGGCGGCAACTATGGAGGCCGCCCAGGCGCACCACAACCGGCCGCCGCGACAGCCATGGAGTCGGCCTTCAGCAAGCTGGCGGCACTGAAGAAATAATTGTGCGCATGACGTCAGGTCGCCAGGAAGACATGATTTGACCTATTTTTAAGGTTGAATCAGGCCCGGGCGCTTGATTGACGGGCGCAACCAGCTATCAAAACAATAGCAACCATCCACCTTCATGCAAGCCCTCCGCATCTACGCCGGTCCCAAGGCACGCCGGTATATCGAGAAAAACGGCCTCAAGCCGGCAGACATTGCCGTTGTACCCGGGGCGGCTGGCGGGCCCAAGGGCTTGATCCTTGGCGCACTGGACCGCTTTATCTTTGGTGACTGGCTGGCGCAAAGCAGCCATCCGGTGGACCTGGTGGGTGCGTCCATAGGCGCGTGGCGCATGGCCACGGCCTGCCTGGACAACCCTGCGGCCGCATTCCAGCGCCTCGAAACCGATTACATCCACCAGCATTACGAACTCAAGCCCGGCCAGAAGCGCCCGACCGCCGATGCCGTCAGTGAGCAGTTCGGCCAGAGCCTGAAGGTTTTCTACGGGGGCCGGGTGCAGGAAGTGATTGGCCATCCCCGCTATCGGCTGCACATCGTCACCTCGCGTGGCCGCCACATGCTGGGCCGTGAGCACAAGGTGGCCACGCCGCTGGGCTACTTTGGCGCATTCCTCACCAACAGCCTGCACCGCAAGGCCATGGGCGCGTGGCTGGAGCGCGTGGTGTTTTCCACGCAGAACGCTTCCTTGCCGTTTTCAACGGCCGACTACCGGACCCGCCAGGTGCCGATGGACGAAGCCAATTTTCAGCCGGCGCTTCAGGCCAGCTGTTCCATCCCCTTTGTGCTGCGCTCCGTGCGCAACATCCCCGGTGCGCCGCCCGGCGCCTATTGGGACGGTGGCATCACCGACTACCACCTGCACCTGAACTATCACCGCGGGGGCCCGGCAGGGGAGGCGGGGTCATCGCCGGGATTGGTGCTGTACCCGCATTTCCAGAGGGCCGTGGTGCCTGGCTGGCTCGACAAGGGCCTGAAGTGGCGGCACGGAGCCACACATTTTCTGGACAATATGGTGCTGCTCGCCCCCAACCCGGACTGGATCAAGACATTGCCAGGCGGAAAGCTTCCGGACCGCGCGGACTTCATGCGCTACGGCCCCGATATCCAGGCACGCATACGCGCATGGTCGCAGGCCACGTCGAAAGCCGGGCAGCTTGCCGAAGAATATGCCCGGTGGCTGGAACGTCCGGACATGAACCTGGTTCATCATTTATAAACCGGCCGGAACACGCGCCTGGATGCAGTGTTCCCCCGGCGAGGCGCTCATAAAAAAGCCGCATGACGTGGCACGTCATACGGCGATTCCAGATCGCTGCCAGGCACATCAGCCTGGAGCGGAAGCCTCAAAACACGTGTGCAATACCCGCGTACAGCGACTTCGGGCTTTGGCCGACCGCCGAGAGCGCCAGGCCAGCCGAACTGCCACCGCCGCCGCTGATGGTGTAGCCTGCGTTGGCCTGGTTGCTGATCCTGGTCGCGCCGCCGTAGATCGTGGTTCGCTTGGACAGCGGATAGTCGTAGCGCAGGCCTATGGCCTTGGAATCCGAATTCGCCGTGGTCTTGTTTTTGAGCTGGCCGTAGGTGGCGATCAGCTTGCCTACGCCGACAGGTGCCGAGGCGCCGATCTGGTAAGCGTCAAGCGCGGGCGCACCAGTCGTGTCGCCGCGACGGCGCACAAAGATGGCAGACGGCTTGATGAACCCGAAATCGTAGGAGACAGCGACGTCAGTGTATTTATCGGTATTGCCGACTATGTAGATGGTTTTTTCCGTCAGGTAGCTGACTTGCGCCGCAAGCGTGCTACTGCTGTAGCCGGCTGCGATGTTGAGCACGTTGCCGGTGGACTTGGGTTGGCCGCCCGCGCCGGTCGATTCGCCGAAAGCATAAAACACATTGGCCTTGAAGCCGCTCCAGGTCGGCGTTGTGTACTGGATGGAATTGTCCCGGCGGGTGGTGGCGTCAGAGAGCGAGCCACCGTTGATACCTACGCCCGGCCCCGCGTAATAGTTCAGGGCGCCGGACATCGTGAATCCGGCAGGGTCAAAAGCCGCCATGGTTCCAAAATGCGGCGTGTACTGGCGGCCGATGTTGACGGCGCCGAAGTCACCACTCAAGCCCACGATCGCCAGGCGCTGAAACATGTAATTAGCCCCAGTCGGCACAGTGCTGGTGGGAATGGTCGCAGTACCTGTGCCAGCGCCCGTGTCTGTTAAAAAGCCGGCCTCCAGCACGAAATTCGCCTTCAGGCCGCCGCCGAGGTCTTCCGTACCGCGAAACCCGAAACGCGAACCCATGGCTCCCCCGCTGGAGACGCGTGTCACATTGCCGTTGCCAGCAGACGCGACTTCCAAATAGGTATCAACCGCGCCATACAGCGTGACGGAGCTTTGGGCCTGAGCGGCGCAACTGGCAGCGGACAGCACGGAAAGTGCAAATAGTTTGGTCTTCATCAGGTCTCCTAATGTTGTTGATATAAGCGTGCTTATCGATTCGACGCCGCCCTACAGGTCCCATGCACTGTTGTTTGCGGACAGCAAACACCGCGTGAAATCGCTAATCACTGCATGAGGTTAATGGGGTTTTAGTTATAAAAAATAAGTAAATAGTCTCTTGCCAACAATGACATTTATGGTTATAAAAAGTAATTAAATGATTTTGCGACTGATTCTTCGGCCAGAACGCAGCCTGGCTGCTCGCTACTGATCTGGCGATATAGCCGAGCATTGGCATGTAGCCGAAGAAAACATGCCAGAGCGGGAAGCTCAATACGGCGGCAGGTAGCCATGCGGCAACCGCTGGTTCAATGTTTTAAAGATGTCCTCCCAAGGCGGCGTACTTCCCCGGCGATACCGAGCACCATCACGGTGATCCAGAGCTTGAAAATATCCAGATTGACAGCAATGGCCGAAGCGTATCGGCAAGGTAAAAGCGGCCGTAGGTCAGGTACCAGTTGCTGTCGAGCAGCCAGCTTCTGAGCGTGGCACAGTCGTGATTGGCCAGCGCGTGGACACCGATGACACCATCCCACATTTCGATCGACGACAACCAGATCGGTGCAGGTCCCGAGCAGCAGCTCGAACAAGGCTCAGAAAATTACACTACCGAATGGAGTTGTCGGCTCGGCCGTCTCAATTATCGAAATTAATGCGTTCACGTTCGACGACGAGCGGACGTTTCATGACATGGGTCAGGATCGCGCCGACATATTCTCCGAGCAAGCCTATAAAAAACAGCTGTACCGATGCGAAAAAGAACACGCCTATCAGTACCGGTGCCGTGCCCATCGAAAACTGGTTCCAGAACAGCAGTTTGAGTAACAGATAGACGAGGGAGACCAGCAAGCTCAAGCCCGACAGCGCAAAACCGATCATCGTCGCGAGCCGTAACGGCACGCGCGAGTGAGAGGTAATGCCGAGCATCGCAATATCGTAGAGCGTATAGAAGTTGTTTTTGGTAATGCCCCGCAGGCGTCGCGGCTGGTTGTAGGGGATTTGCACCGCTTCGTAACCAACCTCGGAAACAAGGCCGCGCAAATAAGGATATGGATCGTCGATGCGTCGCAGTACCTCCAGTACCTTGTGGTCGTACAGGCCGAAGCCCGTGAAATTCTGGATCAGCTTGACGTCGGCGATCTTTGTGACGGTACGGTAATAAAGGCGGCGCAGCGAGAACATCAGCGAGGACTCTTCGGAGCTTGGTTTCACGCCGACAACAATTTTTTCACCGTCAAGCCAGTGCGCGACAAAATCTTTCATAAGTGCCGGCGGATCTTGCAGGTCTGCCACCAGCAGGATCGCAGCGTCGCCAGTCGCCTGCAGCAGTCCATAGTAGGGTGAGCGGATATGGCCGAAATTGCGCGCATTCAGGATGACCTTGACCTTCGGGTCGGCGGCTGCCAGTTTGCGTAGCAGCGCTTCGGTACGATCAGTCGAACAGTTATCGATAAACAGGTGTTCGTAACTGACGCCCTCGATTTCACCAAACACCGCGCGAGTCTGCGCATAGACCTCTTCGACGTTGTCCTCTTCGTTATAGCAAGGGGTGACTACTGTGATTTTTTTCATGGCATGGCGAAGACGAATTTCTGTTGCATCTTATAGGCGATCAATGCAAGCGGGAGCAGGACTATCGCGTTGGCGGCATAAAGATTGAGACCTGCCGCAAGCAAGAGTGCAACCCCACCCACATTAAGCCCGTAAATCAGGACATAAACCGCGGCAAAACGCACGAGCCTGCTGCGCGGCGCGCCGTCGAACACGAGTCGACCGGTGGTCTGAAAGTTAAACGCGATCCCGGCAACGGTCGCCAGTCCGATCGCTACGGGATATGGCATGCCAAGCAGGCTCAGAATTGCGAACAGTCCGTAACCGAAACCGGTGTTGAGCAAGCCGACTATCAAAAAACGCAGAAATTTTGAAATTGGCAATTCAAGCAAACCTTGGAAGCTGGGCAGAACGTATTCTCCCCCCACCTGCGCTACATCGATTTTTCGAGCATGAGGCGGTAATCATCCATGTCGGCGATGCGTGGATTGGTCTTGTGGCAATGGTCAGCCAGCGCGCCGTCGATGATCCTGCCGAAACTCTGCGGCTGCACGCCCATTGCTGCGAGGCCGTCAGGCAACCCCAGCCGTGCGTTCATCTCACGAATGGCATCCGGAATGTCGGTGCCCGAAGCAAGGCCCATGGCACGCGCCATGCGGTCGAGGCGCCGGTCCTTCTGCACCGATTCGGCGGCCGCATTGAAGTCGACGACCACAGGCAGAAACATGGCATTCAGCGTGCCGTGGTGCAGGCGCGGGTCCACTCCGCCCAGGCTGTGGCTCAGCGAATGCACGCAGCCCAGTCCTTTCTGGAACGCCATGGCCCCTTGCATGGATGCGCTCATCAGGTTGAAGCGGGCATCCCGGTCACTGCCATCGCGCGTGGCCCGTTCGATATGGGCCCAGCCGCGTTCCAGGCCGTCCAGCGCGATGCCGTCGGCCGGCGGGTTGAAGGCGGCTGACATGAAGGTCTCCATGCAATGCGCAATCGCGTCCATGCCGGTGGCCGCTGTCAGTTTGGCCGGCAGGCCCAATGTGAGCTCCGGATCGCAAATCGCCGTTTTCGGCACCAGATGCCAGGAATGAAACCCAAGCTTGCGGTGGTCATCCACAATGATGATGGCCCCGCGGGCGACTTCGCTGCCGGTGCCGCTGGTGGTGGGTACGGCAATCAGCGGGGCCGCGCGGTCCGTGATTTTCAGTGAACCGCCTTCAATGGTGGCGTAGGTCGTGAGCGGGCCTTCATGGGTTGCGGCAATCGCCACGCCTTTGGCGCAATCAATGGCTGAGCCTCCACCGACCGCGATCAGGCCGTCGCAGCCGGCGGACTTGTACAGCGCGGCGGCTGCGCGAACGGCTGCCTCGGTGGGATTCGAAGGGGTTTGGTCAAACACCGTCACCTGCACACCGGGCAGCGCGTCAAGCGCTTTTTGCAAAATACCTGCAGCCTTGACACCGGGGTCGGTGACGATGAGCGGACGGGTGATGCCGACACGCTCACATTCCTGCTTGAGCAATTTGATCGCGCCGAATTCAAACTGGATCTGGGTGACGTAATAGATAAAGGCCATGGTTTTGCTGTCTTTCGCGTTGTACGATGCTGGGCGGTTTTCCCGTGCCGCTCATCTTGCCCCAATCGGTTGCCCCAATCGGCTTGGCCCTACTTTAATAGCTGGAGATGCCCATGAATTGCAAGCAAACCCTGATGCTGGTCACCTTGGCGATAGCGGCTCTTCAGGCCAGGGCCGAATGTCTGAGCGATGCGCAAGTCGGCGACCTGGCCGAAAAGATCGCTGCCAGACAGCCTGCGGCAAACCCGGAAGGTCTCAACGAAGCCGATGGCGCCTGTACCCGCGCCAAACTCAATGCGCTGCTGGAAAAACGCCACGGCAAAGTGGTCGGCTACAAGGCAGGCCTTACCAACCCGGCGGTACAAAAACGCTTCAACTACGACCAACCCGTGTGGGGCAAGCTGTATGAGGGCATGGTGCTGCCCGGCGGGTCCGTGGTCGATGCGGCTTTTGGCGCGCGTCCGCTTTTTGAGGCCGACATGCTGGTGCGTGTCAAAAGTGCAGCCATCAACCAGGCCCGGACACCCCTGGACGTGCTTGAAGCCGTTGACCAGATCATTCCCTTTATCGAATTGCCCGATCTGGTCGTTCAGGCACCACCCCGACTCAATGGCCCGGCGGTCAGTGCCATCAATGTCGGTGCCCGGTTCGGTGTGGCCGGCACGCCCCTGGCCGTGCCCGTGACAAGGGCAGAGCGCCACGCCATGCTGGTCATGCTGGAAAACATGACCGTGGTGCTTGCAGACGGCAGCGGTGCAGAACTGGGAAGAGGCAAGGGCAGCGACATCCTCGGTCATCCGCTCAACGCAGTCGTCTGGCTGGCCGGCGCCCTGGCCAAAGAAGGTCTTGCCATGAAGCCAGGCGATTTGATCAGCCTGGGCTCGTTTTCACCCCTGCTGCCCCCCAAGCCAGGGTTGACCGCCACAGCGGCTTACCAGGGACTGGCCGGAGCGCAGCCTGTGTCGGTAACATTCAAATAAATGCGCCGCACCTCCCCTGAAGACTTGCTGACTCCCGCGATGCGGAATGTACTCAGCCGCATGGCGCGGGCCAGGCGCCCACCGTTTCATACGCTCCCCCCCGCAGGGGCCAAAGCGGCCTACGAGGCGGGTGCGGGCGTGCTGGAAATTCCCCGGCCGGCCCTGGCGCGGGTCGAAGACCTGCTCATTCCCGCCAGGGATGGCTACAGCCTGCCTGCGCGCCTCTACGCCTCCTTAAATGACCGCCTGCCGGTGCTGATTTACTTTCATGGCGGCGGCTTCACCATCGGAAGTGTGGCAACGCATGATGTGCTGTGCCGGCAGCTCAGCCATCTGTCAGGTTGCGCGGTGATTTCCGTGGATTACCGGTTGGCACCGGAGTACAAATTTCCTGTAGCTGCCCATGATGCCTGGGATGCCCTGCAGTGGCTGACGGCACGGTCAACCAGCCTCGGTCTTGACGAAACCCGTGTGGCGGTCGGCGGCGACAGCGCGGGCGGCACGCTGGCAACCATGTGCGCCATCCTGGCCCGCGATGCCGGTTTGCCGCTGGCGCTGCAGCTGCTGTTTTACCCCGGTTGCGCCGCCCACCAGGACACACCGTCGCACCGGCTATTTGCTGATGGCTTTGTGCTCGAGGAAGCTGACATCACCTGGTTTTTCAACCACTATGTGCGAAGCCCCGCCGACCGCGAGGACTGGCGCTTCGCGCCGCTCAATGCGCCGGATGTGGACGGTGTGGCCCCGGCCTGGCTGGGCCTGGCAGAGTGCGATCCCCTGGTCGACGAGGGGGTGATGTATGCCGACAAGCTGCGCGCGGCCGGCGTGCCGGTCGACCTGGAAATCTACCGCGGCGTCACGCACGAGTTCATCAAGATGGGGCGCATCATTCCCGAAGCACGGCAAGCCCATGCGGACGCGGCTCGGGCACTGCGCCAGGCATTCAATCTTCCGGACAACACGCCATGAAACGACAGGAATTCCGATTTTTTCACCCGCTGCGGGTTCGCTGGGCCGAAGTGGACATGCAAAAAATCGTGTTCAACGCGCATTACCTGATGTACTTCGACACCGCCATTACCGACTACTGGCGCGCGCTGGCGCTGCCGTACGAGGAAACCATGCACAAGATGGGCGGTGACTTGTACGTGAAAAAGGCCACACTGGAATACCATGGCTCGGCACGCTTTGATGACCGGATCGATGTAGCGCTCAAGTGCGCACGCATCGGCAATTCATCGATGACATTCACAGGCGCGATGTTCAGGGCCGATGAACTGCTCATCGCCTGCGAACTCATCTACGTGTTTGCCGATCCCCTGACCCAGACGTCCCGACCCGTGCCGGATGCGCTGCGCAATCTGCTCGTGGGCTTTGAGGCCGGTGAGGCCATGGTGGACATCAGGACGGGTGATTGGGCCGCCTTGGGCGCCGACGCGGCCAGGGTCCGCACGGCCGTGTTTGTGCAGGAGCAGGGCATTCCGATGGAGATGGCGTGCGACGAAGCGGACCACCCGGCCGTGCACGCCGTGGCCTATAACGGGTTGGGAGAGGGCATTGCGACCGGGCGGCTGGTGCGGCAAGCAGATGGCACGGCGAAGATCGGGCGCATGGCAGTGCACAAGGCGCTGCGCGGAGCTCACCTTGGCCAAAATCTTTTGAACGCGTTGATGGACGCCGCCCGGGATCGCGGAGACCATGAGGTCATGCTGCATGCGCAGCGCAGTGCGGAGGGCTTTTACCGGCGCCTTGGCTTTGAGGCCCGGGGTGAGCCTTTCGAAGAAGCCGGCATCTCCCACGTTGAGATGGTCAGAGCACCGTAACGGCGTTGTTGGTGCATGCGGTCGCCTGTGCGTACGGCCTGTTTCAAACACTCAGAAAGCTGATCGATCTCATGCCCCCCCAAAAAACCGGCCCCGATGCGCGGGGACATTCCACCGTCGCAGGTACGGTAGCCAAGCTGGAGCCTGCTGACTCACCTGGCGCGGACTCCACGGCGGCCCTGCCTGCAGAGGTGGCGCAGGGCGGCGGCTGGATCACCGTGCTTCTTGCTTTCATGATGTTTGTGACGCCGGCAATTGGCGTGCCTCATGAAGAAATGCTGCAGGACACGCTGAAATCCATGGTGGTGTCGTTTTCCGCGATCAGTGCCGGCCTGATTTTCTGCTGGCAGCAGCGCCACCGGCGGGAGCCCCTGCGTTGGCATGCCCTCATGTGGTTACCCCTGTCGCTCATGTTTTACGCCCTGGCAAGCATGCTGTGGTCGCATGCCTATCTCGGTGGCGTGGAGGCCATCCGGTGGTTCGTCTTCAGCCTGCTGCTATGGCTGGGGCTCAATACCCTGTCAAGGGACCGGTTGCCTCATTTGGCCCTGGGGATTCATGCGGGCGCCCTCGTGGCTTCGCTCTGGACCGCACTTCAGTTCTGGTTTGATTTCACTTATTTTCCGCAGGGTCCGAATCCGGCGTCCACTTTTGTCAACCGCAACTTTTTTGCCGAATTTGCGGTCTGCACCGTTCCCTTCTCCTTTTATCTATTGATGCGGGCACGGGACTCGCTGCAAATATCGCTGCTGTCCTTGACCAACGGCTTTGTCGTTGTGGCGCTCATGATGACAGGGACACGTGGGGCATTGATGGCGTTATGGCTGCTGCTGATCTTTCTGCTGCCGCTCATCGCCATGCGCTACCGCCGGCAACTGGCGATTTCTTCGTGGCACCTCGGCCAGAAATTGTTGGCATGCGGGCTTCTGGCGGCCACCGTCCTCGCTTTGGGTTTGATCCAGACCGGCAATCCGAAACTGACAGCAGAGGCCCGGGGCAACACGGCTTTCGAACGGGCCTTCAAGCGTACGGCAACAATTTCCGTCAATGACAGTTCCTTGGGCGTGCGCTTTGTGATGTGGAAAGCGACATCGCGGATCATCCAGGCCCATCCGCTAAGAGGCATTGGCGCTGGCGCCTGGGAAGTGGATATTCCGCTGTACCAGGCCGATGGCACGCAACTTGAAACCGACTATTACGTCCACAACGAGATCCTTCAGTTGCTGGCCGAATATGGCCTGGTGGGCTGGATGTTCCTGCTGGCCCTTCTTGGCTATCTCAGCATGGCCGCGTGGAAAACGCTCAGAAACCGGGGATTCGGGTGGTTGCAGGAGGCCCCGGAACGTGCGCTTGTCCTGTCCAGCTTGCTGGCGCTTTTGATCGTCAGCAATATCGGTTTTCCCTGGCGCATGGCCACTACCGACGCGATCTTTGCGCTGGCGCTGGGGTTCCTGACTGCTTCCGACGCCCGCCTGGGCGTTCAAGGCAAGTTTGCCGCCCAACAACTTTCCTGGAAGCCTGTGTACTCGAAGTTGCTGGGCATCACTTTAATGTTTTGCCTCGCGCTGGCGATCTATATATCGCAACAGGCCGCCATGGCGGAAAGCAGGATCGTCAGGTCCGTCAGACTGGCACTAACCATCACGCAGTCCGGGGATGTCAACAACCCGCGCTGGAACGCCACCAAGCGGGAAATATTGGAGCTGGTCAAAGAAGGCACCCGCATCAATCCCCACTACCGCAAGCTGACGCCCATGGTGGCTGACGAACTGGCGCGCTGGGGCGACTGGCCAAACGCCGTCTGGATCTGGGAGTCTGTGGTGTCTTCGCGTCCGTACGTGGTGGCCTTGCTGACGAATATTGCCCGTGGGCATGCCCAGATGGGAGCCATGGACAAGGCTTTCGAATACCTGGAACGCAGCAAGAACCTCCAGCCGAAAGCGGCGTCAGTCCGATCGCTGGAAGTCGTCCTGCTGAGCCGGTCGGGGAGAACGGCAGAGGCCCAAAAGCTGACCAAACAATACCTGGCAGAAGGTATATATGACTATGACCTCCTGGATGCCGGGTGGATACTGGGTGTGAAAAACGGCGACTTGGATCTGGCCGTCCAGAGCATGGAACTGCGTAACAAAAGCTTTCCTGACCAGCAGGTCGACGGGCTGGTCAAACTGGGCTACCTCTATGCCATCCGGAAAAAAGATGACGCGAAGGCTTTGATGTTCTACAAGGCGGCCATGGCCGCATCACCCGAAAAAGACAAGGAAGCCACGCGTCAGCGCATTCCCCCCGACTACCGGTCCAGGCTCTGAGAAGCGGGTGCGGCTTTCTGCCATTGAACAGTGAACCGGTGCGAAACGGGATATGCCGGCTGATGGTGGTGGCTGGGCTCTTCAGCTGACGGGCTCACGTACATATGCTCCTCGACCTGGACATCCCATCGCGTTGACAGATCGGCCGGATCTGCTGCTGCCAGCAGCACGGTGCTGCTCCGTGTGCCGTACGCATGGTCCGGAAAATCCACAAAGGCACTGGACAGAGCTTCTTCCAGCGCCAACGGCACGCCGGTGACCGGAAGGTCTTCGCGCGGCGCGCGCTGGCGATTACCCAGAGCCGACCACAGAGATGCCTGAAGCTCCGTTGCTTCCAGGCCTGAGCTCGTCTTCAGGGCGGCATGGAGGGAGCGTTTGAGTTCCAGGGTTTTGGGCCACGGCGTATCCAGTGCCGCATTGGACAACCCGTAAAGACCTGGTGACAGAACCTGAAGATGCAGGTTTGAAGCGCCAGACACCACGGCCGGCTTGTTTGTCACCCAGGCCCAGACGTTCCGCTGAAAATCGCCAACCACCAGGTTAAAGCCTGCGTAGTCCGCGCCTTCTTCTTCGAGAGCTGAAGCAAAACCTGCCGCATCATCGCGGCTTTCCAGCCAACGCGTCACCAGTTCCCCCCGCGAGCGGGCCCCGGCATCTGCGCGGGCTCCACGCACATTGGTGAGAAAAGCAATCCTGCCGCCCGGTGTCATGCCCATCCAGGTGCCGCCGGCACGCAAGTCACGGCCTGAAAGGACTTCTTGCCCCGAAGCGGTTCGCCAGCGGGCCAGCGGCAGCGTCGGCCGGTCCAGGAATTCATCGCGGTTGGCCGCAATCAGGAGCGGCCAGCGCTCCGATACGCCAATGGCAAACGCGATCAGGCACATGTCATGAGCCCCGCGCCCCTGTGCCGTGCATCAGATATCTTCCAGCAGCGGGTAGGGCAGGGGAAGCAGGCTCAAGGCTTCGCCTGTGGCGCTTCCCAGCGTCAACCGGCCGTCGCCGGCATCGGCGGCGGCAGAGGTCTGCATCGACACGATGGCGTCAAAGCCGCCAGCGGGATTGGCCGCCGCCGCGGCGACCAGCCCGCAAGGCTGCCCTGCATCGGAGGCGTGAAATATCTCCTGGCCTGTTGCCGGTGTTCCGGCGGTATGAACAAGGTATGCGCGCCGTTTGAGCGTGCCGCGGAACTGGCTGCGCGCAACGATTTCCTGGCCCGGGTAGCAACCCTTTTTGAAGTTCACCCCTCCGACGGATTCGTAATTCAGCATTTGCGGCACAAAGGCTTCAAAAATGGGTTGCGTGATCATCGCAATACCGGACTGCACGTCCAGCCAGTGCCACAAGGCGCTGTCGATGCGCGGTCCTTCGGGAGCGGGTGAAGTGGCAGGTACGCACAAAATCGCACGCGGCTGGCCCGCGCCGGGCTGCAAAAACACCATATTTGCATCACCAAAATCGGCTTTTGACCATACAGGACGGGCGCCACCAGCTATCGAATCCATAGCGGCTCCGGTGACGCCATAGAGCGCGAATTCGGCACTGGCGTCGGTCAGTCTGGCCTTGGCACGCAGCACAAACATCGACAGGCGCTTGAGTGTGGCGGGCAGGATGTCGCGGCTGCACAGCAGCAGCACGTCCTGCTGGCCGGCATCGCTGCTGCGCTTGAACACCACAAAACTGGCCTGCATCCGGCCCTTGGCATTGCAGAAAGCCGCCAGGCGCGCTTCGCCAGCCCCCATCAGGGCCACGTCCTGGGTCAGCTGGCCCTGCAAAAACGTGACGGCATCTTCACCGGAGGCACGGATGACACCCAGGTGCGCAAGTTCGGTGATGCCGGAAATCAGGTGAGCGGCAGAAGGCAGGGTCATGGGGCGTTCACATTCGATGAGGAGATGGGCTGAATTATCATAGGCTCGAGGTTTTGCGTTCTGTACAGAAAAGGTAGCTGGGTTGTGCGTCGTGTCTTTACAAGTCTGTTGATACTGGTATTTGCCGGCACCCTGCTGTTGTTTGGCGCGGGTTTGTGGTGGCTGCACGAGCCGATTCCCCTGCGGCTGGCCCCCGGCAGCCAGGTCGTAGACCTTGAAATCGAGCCCGGCACGCCCGCCAGCGGCGTGGCCGAGGTCATCGTGGCCAGCGGCGCCGATGTCCCGGCCCTGTTGCTCCATGCCTGGTTTCGCTTTTCGGGCCAGGCCCGGCTCATCAAGGCCGGCAGCTATGAATTGGTACCCGGCACCACGCCGCAAAAGCTGCTCGCCATGCTGGTGCGCGGCGATCAAGCCCTCAAAAGCGTCACCCTGGTAGAAGGCTGGACCTTCAACCAGGTGCGTGCAGCGCTACAAAAAGCAGAGCAGCTTGCGCCCGACACGCTTGGCCTGGCGCCCGAAATCATCATGCAAAAGCTGGGCAGGCCGGGTGTGCACCCCGAAGGCCGTTTCTTCCCCGACACCTACACCTACGCCAAGGGTTCCAGCGACCTGGCCGTGCTCAAGCGCGCAGCACGGGCCATGGACAAGCGGCTGGACGCTGCCTGGGTACTGCGAAGCCCGGACACACCGCTGAAAACCCCTGACGAGGCCCTGATCCTGGCCAGCATCGTCGAAAAGGAAACCGGCAAGCCGTCGGACCGGGCCCAGATCGGCGGCGTTTTCACCAACCGGCTGCGCCTGGGCATGCTGCTGCAGACCGACCCCACCGTGATTTACGGGCTCGGCGACAAGTTCGACGGCAATCTGCGAAAACGCGACCTGCTGGCCGATACGCCCTACAACACCTACACCCGCGCCGGGTTGCCGCCCACGCCGATCGCCATGCCGGGCAAGGCCGCCCTGCTGGCCGCCGTGCAACCGGCACCGACCAAGGCCATTTATTTTGTGGCGCGCGGCGACGGTACCAGCCACTTCAGCAGCAGCCTGGACGAGCACAACCGCGCGGTGAACAAATATATAAGAGGCCAGTAATAACTATGGCCCCCACGCTTGTCGCTTCGCGTACTGCGCTGCCCCCCGAGGGGGCGCTGCGCCTGCGGCCCGGCAAAGCCGGTTCCGCGGCCCCTGCTTGCGTGTCACTTTCGCTCAGTTGGCGGCTTGGCGTTACGCGAATGACATCATGAGTAATAGACCTCTGAGCGGCCTTTTCATCAGCTTCGAAGGCATAGACGGTGCCGGCAAGTCTACGCACATTGCCGGCCTGGCTGAAGCCTTCAAGGCCGAGGGCAGGGCGGTGACGCTGACACGCGAACCGGGTGGTACGCCGCTGGCCGAAAAACTGCGTGCCATGGTGTTGAACGACGCCATGGACCCGCTGACAGAGGCGCTGCTGATCTTTGCCGCGCGGCGTGACCACATCGTCAATGTGATTGCGCCGGCGCTGCTGCGCGGTGACGTGGTGCTGTGCGACCGTTTTACCGACGCAACCTTTGCCTACCAGGGCGCAGGGCGCGGTTTTGACCTGAAGCTGCTCTCAACCCTGGAGCGTTGGGTGCAATCCGACGAAGGGCTGCTGGGCGACCCCGCGGGCAATTCACCCATGAAGCCCGAGGTGGAAACCGTGATCGAGCCGCATTTGACGGTGTGGTTTGACCTGGCGCCTGAAGAAGCGGCCCGGCGGCTGACCGGCGCGCGCCTGCCCGACAAATTCGAGGCTCAGCCGGTGGCGTTTTTCCGCCGCGTGGCGCAAGGCTACGCGGACCGGCAGAAAAATCACCCCGAACGTTTCGCCCGCATTGACGCATCGAAAAGCCGCGACGAAGTCTGGCAGGCCGTGCAGCAGGTGTTTATCGCCAAAGGCTGGTTGTCATGAGCGTTCTGGATACTTTGCCGGCGACGGCCGAATCCAGCAATCCGCGCCTGGCGCCGTGGCTCCAGGCGCAACTTGAAAGCCTGCTGGCCCAGCGCGGCCATGCGTGGCTCCTGAGCGGACCTTCGGGTTTGGGGCAGTTTGAACTGGCGCTGGCACTGGCGCGGGCCTGGCTTTGCGAAGAAGCCACGCCGCAGGGGGCCTGCGGGCACTGCGGCAGTTGCCACGCGGTAGATGTACACACGCATGCGGACCTTTGCATGCTGATGCCCGAAACCCTGTCGCTGGCGCTTGGCTGGCCGCTCGACGAAAAGACGCAGGACGACCTGGACAGCAAGAAACGCAAGCCCAGCAAGGAAATCAAGGTCGATGCGGCGCGCGAAGCCGTGTCTTTCACCCAGTTCACACGGTCACGCGGCACCACCAAGGTGGTGCTGGTGTTCCCGGCCGAGCGCATGAACAACGTCACGGCCAATACCCTGCTCAAGACCCTGGAAGAGCCTCCAGGCGCCGTCAAGTTCGTCCTGGCCACCGAGGCCGCGCACCAGTTGCTGCCCACCATCCGGAGCCGGTGCCTTGGCCACACCATGGTCTGGCCGGACTTTGACCAGGCTCTGGGCTGGCTCCAGCAGGAAATCACGCTGGCAGGTGATAGCGCCGGTAGCACCAAAAAAGCCGCGGCAGCGCCAAAAGCCGCTGAATTGCAAACCTTGCTGGTGGCCGCGGGCGGGCGACCCGCCGACGCGCTGAACTGGGCACAGAACAATCCGCCCGCGGAAGCCGCCCAACATTGGCAGGCCCTGCCCAAAGCCATGGCGCGCGGCGACGTGAGCGCGCTGTCGGACTGGGCGCCAGCGCAGGCTGTGGATGCACTGCAAAAGCTTTGCCACGACGTACTGGCTGTGCGCATGGGCGCCGCGCCGCGGTTTTTCCACGCGAGCGACCTTCCGGCGGCCCTTCCCGCTGCGGCCGGCAAGACGGGTGGCGGGCTTTACGCCCTTGCAAGCTGGTCCAAAGAATTGGCGGCCATTGCCCGCACGGTGGAACACCCCTACAACCCGGGCCTGATGCTTGAATCGCTGGTAAGCCGGGCCCGCACAGCGCTGAATGCGAAATAAACCCAAACCGTTTCTTTTATGCTGCAATTGCAGACGCCGCAGCAGTCAAACCGATAAACTAGCGCCATGAGCACACCACCGCCCGCCAGTTCACCCGCAGCCGCCACCGCCCGCCCCAGCGTTGTCCAGCTGGCCATCAAGGAAAAAGCAGCGCTTTACGCCGCCTACATTCCCTTGTTCACGGAAGGCGGCGTTTTCATTCCGACTGCACGCGACTACAAGCTGGGCGACGACGTCTACGTCCTGCTGACGCTTCCTGAAGATACACAACGCTATCCGGTGGCCGGCAAAGTGGCTTGGGTCACACCCGCAAGGGCGGCCGGCAACCGCACGCAAGGCGTTGGCGTCCGATTCCCGTCGGACGATAAATCCCGTCTTCTGAAGATCAAGATTGAAGAAATCCTCGGCGCCCACTTGGCGTCCGACCGCCCCACACAGACCATTTAGGCCTTGCCGAACGCGGCCTGCCGCACCGGCAAGCGCGTGGTTGCTATGGTATTTATAGCTGCTTGCGCACGGCCAATAAGGCTTGCAGCCTGTTTTGATACCTAACCTTGTACCGCGATGTTCACTGACTCCCATTGCCATTTGAGCTTTCCGGAGCTTCAGGCCCAATTGCCGCAAATCCGCCAGGCCATGCTGGCCGCCCAGGTCGACCGCGCGCTGTGCATCTGCACCACCCTGGAAGAGTTCGAAACTGTTCATGGGCTAGCCACGGCCTACGACAATTTCTGGGCAACCGTCGGCGTGCATCCCGACAACGAAGATGTCCGGGAGCCCAGCCTGGACGACCTGCTGACACGCGCCAGCCTGCCCAAAGTGGTCGGCATTGGCGAGACCGGGCTCGACTATTACCGGCTGGGTGACCGGACCGTGGCGGACATGGAATGGCAGCGGGAGCGGTTTCGCGTGCACATCCGGGCAGCTCGCCAGACCGGCAAGCCCCTGGTGATTCATACCCGCAGCGCGTCCGACGACACGATTGCGTTGCTCAAGGAAGAGGGCGGCAACGCCGGCCAGGCCGACAGCGCCACTGGAGTTTTTCACTGCTTTACCGAAACCCAGGCGGTGGCCCGAGCCGCCCTGGACCTCGGGTTTTACATCTCTTTTTCCGGCATCCTGACCTTCAAGAACGCGGCGGATTTGCGGGAGGTGGCCCGATTTGTCCCCATGGACCGTATGCTGATTGAGACCGACAGCCCCTACCTCGCGCCCATGCCGTACCGCGGTAAAACCAATAATCCTTCGTATGTTCCCCTGGTGGCCAAGCAGATTGCGGAACTCACCCAACAACCCATCCAGGCCATTGCAGAGGCCACAAGCCGAAACTTCGAGCAGCTTTTCAGCGGGGTTAAAGCATGAAAAACAACTTCATGAATTACTTTAAGAAAGCAATTATTGCCGTTGTTTTTTATGGACTTTCTTCGGCAAATGCAGGGTCGTATGATGATTTTTTCATCGCAGTCAAGCGCGACGATCCCCGCACTATTCAGGCACTGCTGCAGCGGGGGTTTGACCCCAACACACCTGACCCAAAAGGCGAGCGTGGGCTCTTTCTCGCGCTGAAGGAGCCATCGCTCAGAGCAGCGCAGGTATTGGTGGACTGGCCCAAGACCGACGTCAACACCCTCAACGACAAGGGGGAAAGCGCACTCATGCTGGCCGCCCTCAAGAACCATCAGGGCCTGGCTGAGAAGCTGGTCAAACAGGGCGCCGACGTCAACAAGACCGGCTGGACGCCGCTGCATTACGCCGCTAGCGGCGGGCACGTGGCCATCATCAGCCTGCTGCTGGAAAACAGCGCCTATATTGATGCCGAGTCCCCCAACGGCACCACGCCGCTAATGATGGCCGCCATGTATGGCACCACGGAAGCAGTGCGTCTTCTCCTGGAGGAGGGTGCCGACCCGCAGCTCAAAAACCAGCTGGGTTTGACTGCCCTGCAGTTTGCCCAGCAAGGCAACCGGCCCGACGCCGCAGAAGCCATCACCACCGCCTTGCAGAAGAGGCGGCCTGCCGGGCAATGGTGACCACGTGATGCTCGGGAGTAAAGCCCGAGATCCGCGCAGATGCTTCTGTCACGGCACGTCGGACGCCAGGGCCACTCGTTCTTTGTGACCCAAACGGCGCCGCAACCATTGCAGCAGGTCGTCAACATAGGTGAACACCACCGGCACCACCAACAGACTCAGCACGGTAGAAGTGAGCAGGCCGCCAATCACGACAATGGCCATGGGCTGTCGAAAGCTCGGCTCCGCGCCCAGGCCCAGCGCGTTTGGCAACATGCCCGCACCCATGGCCACTGTGGTCATCACAATGGGCCGGGCCCGCTTATGGCAGGCGTCGATCAGCGCGCCCAGGCGGCTTACCCCGTGCTCGCGCCGCGCCATGATGGCGTATTCCACCAGCAAAATAGAATTCTTGGTCACGACGCCCATGAGCATCAGAACGCCGATCACCGCCGGCATCGAGAACGCCTGGTGCGACACCCACAATGCGATCAGCGCGCCTCCCATCGCCAGCGGCAGAGCTGACAGGATCGTGGCGGGCTGCATGAAATCATGGAACAGCAGCACCAGCACGGCGTAGATACAGAAAATACCGATGGCCATCGCGACGCCGAAGCTCTGGAAGAGCTCGGACATACGCTGCAATTCGCCTTGCTCCACGCGCTTCACACCCGCGGGCAGGTTCTTCAGTGCCGGCAGTTCCATGGCCTCGCGCTGGACTTCGCCCAGCGCGCGCCCGCCGAGCTCGACACTGAGCGTCAGGTTACGTGAACGGTCCAGGCGGGCAATCTGGGAAGGGCCGCTGCCCATGACGATCTCGGCCACAGACGCCAGACTCACCGTGCCGCCGCTGCCCTGAACGCGCAATTGGCCTACAGCCTGAAGGTTGGTTTGTACTGACGGATCCATCCGTACCCGGATGGGGATCTGGCGTTCCGGCAAATTGAGCTTGGGCAGGGCCGTGGAATAGTCACCGTAGGTGGCAAACCGCACCGCGTCGGCAAGCGCTTCGGTGGTCACACCCAGCGCTGCCGCACGCTCAGCGTTGGGCCGGATTTGAATCTCGGGCCGCTGCATGGCGGCGCTCGAGGTCACGTTGCCGATACCCTTGAGCGTGCGAAGCTGGGCCTCGGCCCGTGTAGCGGCTGAGGCCAGCGCTTCGGGGTCATCGCCGGCCAGCGTAATGTCCAGTGACTCCCCGCTACCGCCGCTCCCCACCGAGACCCGTACACCGGGCAAGGCCCGCAAGGTCTGGCGCATTTTTGCCTCGACGCCTGACTGCTTGAGCTTACGTTCCCCGCGCGGCACCAGCTCAACCGTGAGCGTGGTGCTGCTGACATCGGTCGATGCGCTGGCGCCGCCCAAGCCGCCACTGCTGGCCGCGGTGCCGGCGGAAACGAATACACCGCTCACCTCAGGCAGCCCGCGCAGCAATGCGGCCGCACGGCGGCCGGCCTCCGCGGTTTCTTCCAGCGTGCCACCCGGCGGCAGCTTCAGGCTCACACTCGACTGGGCCTTGTCCTGTGCCGGCAGGAAACCGGTGGGTAGCAAGGGGATCAATGCCAGTGACAGCACAAAGAACACCACGGTTGCCAGCACGGTGCCCTTGCGCCGTGCCAGTGTGGTGCGGACCCACCGCAGGTAGCGCGTCATCAGCGGCCCGTCCGTACTGCCGCTGTGTTTGCCGGGCTGGTGCGGCTTGAGCAGATAGGCCGCCATCATGGGCGTGAGCAGCCGCGCGACCAGAAGCGACGCCAGCACCGCGACCGAGGCAGTAATCCCGAACTGCCGGAAAATGAGGCCCGGGATGCCGCCCATGAAAGCAGTGGGAAGAAACACCGCGACCAGGGTAAAGGTTGTGGCGATCACCGCCAGGCCGATCTCGTCGGCTGCCTCCATGGCCGCCTGGTAGGGTGTCTTTCCCATCTGGAGATGCCGCTCGATGTTCTCAACCTCCACGATAGCGTCGTCGACCAGGATGCCCACCACCAGGGAAAGCGACAGCAGCGTCACGGTGTTGAGCGAGTAGCCCGCGAGCGCCATGGCGCCGAAGGTAGGGATGATCGACAGCGGCAGTGCGGTCGCCGAGACCAGGGTGGCCCGCCAGTCGCGCAGGAACCACCAGACCACCAGGATGGCCAGCAACGCACCTTCGACCAGGAGGAACATGGAGCCTTCATAGTTCTCCTGAATTGGCGTCACCGTGTTGCTCGCCTCGGCGATCTTCACTTCCGGGTGGGCCTTTGCAAAAGCGTCCACCGCGGCGCGTACCTCCTCGGCAACACCCACGTCGGAGTAACCTTTCGAGCGCTTGACCTGAAAACCAACGACGGACTTGCTGCCACGGAAGGCGCGCGTACTGCGCTCGGCGTAGGTATCGGTAATGCGGGCGATCTGGTCCAGTCGCACATAACGCCCGTCGGTCAACGGGATGCTGATGGCAGCAACCTCTGCCGCCGAGCCGACCGTCGCGATGGTGCGGGTCGACTGCCGCTGGGATCCGACCTGCCCCTGGCCGCCTGAGCTTTCCTTCTGCACAGACTTGAGTTGGGAAGAGACAGCCGCGGGCGTGACCCCAAGGCCGGCCATCAGCGAGGGATTGAGGTCCACGTGCACCTCTCGGTCAACGCCGCCGACGCGCGCCACCGACGCGACACCCTTGACAGCCAGCAGCGCTTTCGACACATCGTTGTCGACAAACCAGGTGAGATCCTGCTCGTCCATCCGGCCTGACTCGATCGTGTAGGTGAGGATGGCCGATCCCGCAGCCGTCAACCTGGAGACGGTAGGGGAGTTCATGCCTGCCGGAAGTTCCGCGCGGGCGCTGTCGACCGCGTTACGCACTTCACTCAGGGCCTCCTCGCTGTTTTTGTCGAGCTGGAAACTGACACTGATGCTCACCGCACCTTCGGTGATTGTGGTGGTAACGTGATCCAGGCGCGTGAGTGAAGCAAGCTTGTCCTCGATTTTCCGTGCCACCTCGGTTTCAAGCTGCGCCGGTGCCGCACCTTCGAGCGAGGCGCTGACCTGGATAGTCGGCAGGTCCATGTCCGGAAAATCCTGGATTTCCAGGCGTTGAAAACCCACTACACCCAGCACCGTGAGAAGAAAAAAAAGAAGGACCGCAGGAACTGGATTGCGGATGGACCAGGAAGAGAGGTTCACTTGGCACCCACTTTCTGCGCTGCCGCCGCGGGCGCTGGCGCTACGGTAACCGCAGCCCCCTCCGACAGGAAGGCCCCACCGCTGGCCACCACGCGGGCAGTGCCATCGAGCCCGGACAGTATCTCGATCCGGTCGCCTTGCCGCCGCGCGGTGGTGACCAGCCGGCCGGCTACCTTGTTGACGGAGTCGACTACATAGACGTAGCTGCGGCCGTCACGCAACACGACCGCGGATTGCGGCAAGGTGAATGCCGTCTTTGCGTCGAGCTCGATCGTGCCGCTGGCGAAAAGCCCTGGCTGCACCCCTTCGCCGGATGCCAGACTGACGTAGGCGATCCCACGTCCCGTGGCCGTGCTCAGCGTGGGCGAAACCAGGCGCACCTTTCCTTCCACATTCCTGCCCCCAGGCAAAACGAGGCGGGCAGTCTGGCCCACGCGTACGCCTGCAAGCTGACGTGAATCCAGTTCTGCGCGCCATTCCACACGGCCCTGGCGCACCAGGCGGAACAACTCGGCGCCTGTGTTGACGACATTACCCAGAATCCCCGACCTGGAAGAGACGACGCCGTCGTCCGCTGCCACGATCTTCGTGTGCTTGAGTTTCAGGGATGCGCTCTCGAGGTCCGCCTTTGCCGAAGATAAAGACGCCACCGCTGCCGCCTCATTCGTAAGGTATTCGTCCATCTTCTGTGGCGCCAGGGCGCCGGCCACGTCCACCGACTGCGCGCGTTGCCGGTTGGTGCTGGCTTGAGCCCAGCTGGCACCGGCCTGTGCCACCAGGGCTTCCTGCTTGTGTAGCTCCGCGCGTACCGTATCGTCGGCAAGCGTCGCCATCAGCTGGCCTCGCCGGACCGAATCACCCACATCAACCAGCAACTGCGCGATGCGCAACCCACCCGTCTCAGGACTGACGATGATCTCCTGCCAGGCAGTCAAGGCGCCGCTGGCCTGCAACTGCTGCGGCCAACTTTGTGTTTCGGCGGAGACGACATTGACCGTCAGGGCACTCGCGCTTGACCCTGCCGCCGTGCCTGGATCTTTGGCCGTCAAAGCGCGCCATGCGAGTAGCGCGATCAGCAGGACGGCGACAGCTGCCGCGACAGTGATCACCAGTTTTCGGTTGACGTTGAATATTCTTTTCATGAGTTGGCTTTTTCTTCGTAGGCGGCGCCTGCGGGGGGACTTGCCGGGGTCGCGGGTTGCCAGCCCCCTCCCAGTGCCTTGTACAGAGCGATCCAGTATTCGACGCGATCACGTTGCAGGCCGATCAATTCGATCTGGGCTGACAGCGCCTGGCGCCTTGACTCTTCCAGCGTGAGCAGGCTGATGGTGCCCGCGCGCCATTGCGCGTCCGCTCCCACGAGGTATCTCCGGTATTCGTGGGCGGCGCGTTCTGACTGCTCCGTGCGCGTCGCAGCGCCGTCCAGGCGAACCAGCGACTGCTCCACCTCCTTCACGACCGTTCGCACACTTTGACGCCAGTCGGCATAGGCGGCTTCGTAGCCGGCCCGAGCGCTGTGGACAGCGGCCCGCGTGCGCCCGCCGTCGAAGAGTGGAATGGATAAGCTGGGGCCGAACGACCAGGTGGTCAATGACGAAGCGAGGCCGGTCGCAGAAACCTTGACAGATCCTGAAAGCGACAGGCTCGGGTAGAGGTCTGCCTGCGCCACACCGATGTCTGCACTTGCAGCTGCCAACTCGCGCTCGCGCGAGGCAAGATCAGGCCGCTGGCGCAGCGCCTGTGCCGGCACGCCTTGCACATCGAGGCCCGCCGGCTGCGGGATGCCGGTGCCGCCCTGCACCAGCTGGTGACGCAGCTCGGGTTCGTCGATTCCAGTGAGATTCACCAATGACTTCACCAGCAGCTCGCATTGCGCGCGTTGCGCGAGCCCGGCAGAGGTGGTGCTGGCCAGGCTGGCACGAGCCAGTGAGCCTTCTGTGCCGGCGGTCAAGCCGGCGCGTACCAGCGACTCCGTGGCTTTGGCCGTCTCGCTCATGGAAGCCAGCTCCTGCTCGTAAGCGGTGGCCAACAACCCGCAGGCTCGGTACTGCACATACGTATCCGCCACTTCCGCCGCAAGAGAAACGCGCGCGTCGTGCCAGTCGTTTTCGCGCGCCTGTATACGGGCGCTGGCTGATTCGGTGCTGCGCCTTACCTTGCCAAACAAATCCAGCTCCCACGAAGAATCCAGGCCTGCGCTGCGGGCGGTCGCCACTTCGCCGGTTTGCTGTGTGCCGCGTGTCACCGATGCCTGCCCATTTGCACCTGGCAGACCTGAAGCACCGGCGCTGGACAACGTGGCGCGCGCCTTCTCGATGTTGGCCCATGCCTTGGCGAGCGTGGGGCTGCCGGATTCGGCTGAACGCTGGAGCCGGGTCAGCACCGGGTCATTGAACTGGCTCCACCAGTCGCTGAGCGCAGTCACGTTGCCTCCATGGGGCAGGGGCCCCTGCCAAAGCGCCGCCGCTGCGGGGTTGGGCTCTGCATAATCCGGCCCGACCGCCGCACAGCCGCCAAGCGCGATGGCAAGACCGATAGCAAGGCCAATCCCAGGAATGGAAAAGTGTCGCCAGCCGGTGAGTCGATAGGTTTGCATGCTGCTCCTGAAAATCAGCAGTCATGGTAGGTATCGCGAATGCTCGCCAACGTTGGCGAAAGTTAAGCTGGGTAAAAAACCGGCCCACGCTGGCCGGCACCGGGGCTTTCAAGCGATACTGATGTCGAGATGATTCCGGTTCTGCTTGTTGATGATGACCTCGAACTCACGGCGATGCTGTCGCAGTATCTCGTCCGCGAGGGCTTCGATGTGCGCGCCGTACACGACGGCCAGGCCGGTGTCTCCGAGGCCACTTCCGGCCGCTACGACATCGTCGTGCTGGATGTGATGATGCCCCGGCTGTCTGGCATGGAGGCACTGCGCCGCATTCGCGCCCTTAGCAAAGTCCCGGTGCTCATGCTTACGGCGCGCGGTGACAACGTTGATCGCATCGTTGGCCTGGACATGGGCGCCGACGATTACGTCCCGAAACCCTGCACACCCGGCGAACTGGTCGCGCGCATCCGCGCCATCCTGCGGCGCACTGACGCGCGTGAAGCGGCGGCGCCCAATTCCGGGCAGCGTGTGCTGCAGGCGGGTGAGCTGGTTTTGTCGCCGGGCAACCGACAGGCAACATGGCACGGGATTCCCCTGGATTTGACAGGCACGGAGTTCAGCTTGCTTGAAGTCCTTGCTCGCCACGTCGGCCAGCTCGTGAGCAAGCAGGATATTTCGCTGCAGGCGTTCAGCCGCCCGCTGGCCCGATTCGACAGGCGCATCGATGTGCACATCAGCAGCATCCGCCAGAAGCTGGGGACACGTGCAGACGGCGAGTCCTGGATCCAGAGTGTTCGCGGTATGGGCTACCAGTTGCTGGAGGACTGACAGATATGGAGACGCGCCGCATCGGCCGGTTGTTCTGGAAGCTGCTGCTCGCGCTGTGGCTGAGCATGGTGCTTTCGTTCGCCGGCACCATCGCGTATTTCACACTGACAGGACATCCCCCTCCGGACGACGTCGCCACCTTCGGTTTTGTGCCGTTCGTACCGTTGATATCGGCCATAGTCGCCGTCCTCATCATCGGCCCGGTGCTTGCATGGTATTTGTCCCGCCCGTTGCGGCATCTGCGCTGGGCCTTGCGCCGTGCCGCTGAAGGCCGTTTCGACACGCGTGTGCAACCGCTGATGAAAGGGCGACGTGATGAAATAGCGGACCTGGCTGAAGAGTTCGATCGCATGGCTGCACAGCTGCAGCAGGTGACCGAGTCGCGCAAGGTGCTGCTGCACGATATTTCCCACGAACTGCGTTCCCCGTTGTCGCGGCTGCAAGCCGCTATCGGCCTGCTGCGACAGGACCCTTCCCAGACCGATGCGATGGTCGAGCGTATCCAGCGCGAGAGCGAGCGGCTCGATGTCCTGATAGAGGAGCTCCTCACGCTGCATCGCCTGGAGGCACCCACCGGCCTGGCGCGTGAACGGGTCGACGTGATCGAGCTTTTGCATGCCATTGCCGAAGATGCCGATTTCGAGGCGCGATCGCTGTCACGCCAGGTCAGCATCGACGCGCCAGGCCAGTTCGTCGCCCAGGTCAATGGTGAACTGCTGTACCGGGCTTTTGAAAACGTCATTCGCAATGCGGTGAAATACACGGCACCGGGCACAGTCGTCGAAATTCAAGCGGGGATCCGCACCGGCGATACGCAACTGGTGGTGACAGTCCTGGATCGTGGCCAGGGAGTTCCAGCGCCCATGCTGGAGGAAATCTTCGAGCCGTTTACCCGGGTCGAAGGAGGGGAGTCGGTGCGCGGGGTAGGTCTGGGTCTGGCCATCGCGCGACGCGCCATGAAGTTGCACGGCGGCCGCGTAGAAGCAGGGCTGCGTGAGGGTGGGGGATTGGTCATGACGCTCTGGTTGCCCGCTGCGGCAGAGGTCACGACGCGATCTTTGTGATGCTACACCCCCCCTATCCGGTCGGCACTTGCCTTGCGAATGTGGCGGCGCCGTCCGACTTGACGCAACCCACATAAGACATATGCTTTGAACCACGTCTCTGATCCGGAGCGTGCAGGAGAAACTTATGACCTCTTTGAAATGCGCAATGGCGCTGTCCTTAACGACCTTGGTCGCGCCAGCCATGGCGTGCTACACCGTTTATAACCCCAGCAACCAGATCCTTTATTCCGGTGAAGCGCCGCCCATAGACATGAGCTACCAGATCCACGAAAAGCTGCCCGCAGTTTTTCCCAGTGGCCATCTGATTTTTGACACGAGCAACAATTGCCCGGCGATAGACGTACGCCGTGCCGTCCCGCAACTCACCAATGTCGCGTTTGTATCGGCCGCACCCGCTCCCAGACAAGCACGTCAGATGACGCGCGCCCAGCGCGAACGCGCGCTCGATTCCCTGACGAAATGAGCACGAGTGGCTTGACGCCAGGCGGCTCGAATCTGCAGTGGAGCGATCCGCGGAACCAATTCTGTAAAGTGCGCGGCGAAACGCAAAAAACTTCGCCGCATTAAGGGTGCTTAGGCCCAAGTCAGTATTCCTAAGCAAACCCTCCCCTAATTGGAGGGTTTTTTACGCCTGAGCGATTCAGGAGAATTGGAGGAGGGCAGCGTAATCAAGTCTAATAGCTACCCACAGATTTTTCCTATCCTGCCAAGTCGTGCGAAGGTTGAATTAACCGCATCTCTCCTGTCGCTAGCCGAGAAGGCCTAGGGCTCAACGTGAAAATTACACTCCCCAAAATTATTATTGTTTCAGTTCTGCTTATAGGCGGCTTTTTTGCAATTAGAACCGTTGGCGGAATACAGGTCGCAAGGTCAATGACCAAGTGCATGAAAACTATGTCTGAATCCAAGCCAAAACCAAATTTCAAAAATGAAAACGAAGCGCGGGCCTATGTAGATGAATTGATTGATTGCATGGACAAAAATAATGGTTTTTTCGCTCGTCTTATCTTTAATAAGGAGGAAGAAAAGCGCAACGTAACATTTTCTCCGTGAGGGCCGAAATGGGTGGAGTCAAACGAGATGAGCCTACCGAGAAAATGATTGGGTGGCGTTACTTCGCGTGGTGTGGATTTATAGGCTTCGCACCATGCGGTAGCGGGATTTTCCTGGCTCGTCATGCTGACGTTTCCACTGGGCGCTATCTAATTGATTTTGACCGAGCAACCAGTCGGTGGACCGCCGCTCAGTAGATCTAGGACGGCTTTAGTCGAAGCTCCGCGCCGACCACATTCACAATATCTTCTATGCATTGGTTACTGTTGCTGATACTAGTCGCATTAATCGGGTTGGGCGCACGTTGGCTTTTGCGCGATCGGTCGCCTGATGAAATGCGGGCGGCAAAAGCAAAACTTGACGCTATCCGAAAGAAGCACGAGTAGAGTCTGCTTTAGGCCCACCGCAGACATCCAAAACCACTCTGAAATTCCACGATGTATATTATGTTAAATAATAAAAAGCGGCGCCTGCGACTAGGCTCGCCCTTTGATGGATTCTTGGGTGCCGGTCACTCCGAGGTCAGCTGTCAAGCCTATGAAATTGAGCCTGCACGTGAAATTGTCGACGCCCCAGGCAGTGCACCAGCAGATCCATGCAGTCCATAAGGTATGGCTCATGAAATGCGCGCCGCGCAGCTGCTGCGCGAATCCTAGAACCACGCCGGCGGTGATCGCACCGACAAGCCATTTTTTCGCAGCAATTTTGTCGCTGCCGCTAAAAACGAAGTAACCACCTAAGAAGGCAAACCCGGATGACGCATGCCCTGCGGGGAAGCACCCTCCACTACCACCGTCGTGCTGAAAAAGGTGGGCCCAATGTGAGGCGTAATGCGCCACGCCGCCGAAATCGGATAAGGCGTAAGGGCAGCTGGTGGTGCTCATCAACTTCAACGAGCTGACCGTCATAACTGCCAGCAAAGTCGTGGAGGCGAACTGCAGGCGCTTAGTGAATTCAAGCCGCTTGAGGCCACCAAGTGGAAACCACACCCCCAGGCACAGCAGTAAAGCGAGGCACCAGGCCACCCGTCGAGCGCCGTCGTGCAAGATAACGGTGAGGAACCAGTTATCTTGCAAAGGAAAACCGGCAAGGCCGCCGAACCAGTGCGCCATCGGCAGATCGAGCCCCGATGCGTCCCACGCCAGAAAAATGACGGCCGAGGCAACCGTGATCGCCGCAAACCGTTTTTGGGAAGAATTTTGCATGGCGTGGAGCTTCGGTGTCTTGTCTTAAATCCTCCTTAACGATTTGGTGACGCTGCGAATTTTGACAAAAGCCCAGGAAAAGGTCGCCCAATACTTAACGCATTCTTAAGGCGGCGTTAAAGCCCTGTGCGCAGGTGCAGACCGGCTACATGCCTTTGTTTTCCACGCGGGTCCGGCGGACAATGCTGCATGCGCGTATTAGTTGTCGAGGATGATGAAGGCATTGCCAAAGGGCTTGAAAGTCATCTGAAGCAGTTGGGCTGGGCTATCGATATCGCTAGCGGTGTTGAATCGGCTTGGACCGCGCTAAAGGTCGAACCCTTTGATCTGGTTCTGCTCGATCTCGGCCTTGAGGATGGCGACGGCTCGGAAGTGCTTAAGCGTCTACGCTTGGCTCCCGCAGGCTCCCTTCCCGATGCCGGCACGCCAACGCTGATCATGACCGCGCGTGACCAGGTTGCCGCACGGATCGAGTGCCTGGATATGGGAGCCGACGATTACGTGACGAAGCCCTTTAATCCCGATGAATTGGCCGCGCGCATGCGCGCGCTTCGGCGAAGGGCTGTCGGACGCGCCCAAGCTACGATAACGGCCGGCGCCTTAGTAATCAATCCGGCCACGCGGGCCGTTCACCTGAACGGAAAATCGGTTGAGCTGGCCCCGCGGGAGTTCGGTGTCTTGCTGGCTTTAGTGGAGGTTAGGCCCCGCGTACTGTCACGGCCGCAGATTGAAGCCCGGCTCTACAGTTGGGGCAATGCGCTCGACAGCAACGCCGTGGAGGTTCATGTGCATCACCTGAGAAAGAAGCTGGGTGAGGACGTAATACGCACACTGCGCGGCGTCGGTTACTTCGTACCGGAGAAACCATGAGGGTTGCGCAGATGTCGCTGACCACGAGCCTTATGGCTTGGGCGCTGGGCGCGCTATTGATTGTCTGGGGTGGTTTTATCGCATTGGGCTACCGCACGGGTATTCACGAGGCTGACGAGCTCACGGATGGCCACTTGGCCAGCGTCGCTTTTCTTGAACTTGCGGAAAGTTTTGCCGGTGTCGACTCACGCACTGACTTCAGCAACACCGCCGCGCTGTCCAACCTGAAGAGTCACGATTACCAGCGCTCCATGAGCGTGGTGATGTGGGACGGGCAAGGCAAAACGCTTATGCGTATCGGAGACGCGCCGCCTGTCGCTTTCAATATGCGCGAAGGCTTTGAGAACCTGACGCTGGGCTCACCGCCGGTTCCCTGGCGGGCATTTTCGCGCTGGGACGGGCCTGACCGAACGCGCAAGGTAACCGTGCTGCTTGATTCAGCAGAGCGTGATGACCTGGCAAAAGACATTGCCGGGCAAGTTGCCGGCCCCGGTTTTTGGCTGCTGCCCGTGGTTGCGCTGGCGCTGGGCTTTGCAATCCACCGGGGTTTAAGACCCCTGTACGCCTTGTCGCGCGATGTGGACGCCCTGGACATTCACAGGGCCGCCCCGCTTCAAGGGCCCTACTCGCAGCGTGAGTTCCGGGCTGTTGTGGATTCGATCAACACGCTGGCGAGTCGCTACCAATCGGCCGTTGAAAGAGAGCGGGAACTGGCCAGTGAACTGGCGCATGAACTGCGCACGCCTCTGGCCTCGCTGACCCTGCAGGCGCACGCCTTGAGGCGAGCTGCCTCCGGCGAGGAACGCGATTTACTTTTGTCGCAACTCGAGCAGGACGCTTTGCGGGCAGGCCAGGTCCTGGCGAACCTACTGGCGCTGGCGCGCGCAAGCCGGACCGACTTGCTCGAAGCACGGCAAGCGTTGAACCTGGATGAAATAGCGCTGAGCGAGATAGCCGAGTTCGGCCAGGCTGCCATGGAAACCCGACATGATCTATCCTTGGTGAGCCCGGGCTTCTTCAGCATTGAGGGGCACGCGGTACTGCTAAGGCTGGTGCTTCGCAATCTGGTTGAAAACGCCTTGAGCCATACGCCACCGGGAACCCGCGTGGAAGTGCAACTGGACCCTGTGGCCCGTTGGCTCCAGGTGTGTGATTCGGCCAAAAAAGACATTCAAGTCCTTGCGGTCAGCCTTAACGCGAGCAATTCGCGTTCATTGGGTCTGGGCACCGGTCTGCGTGTGGTCGAAAAGATTGCCGCCATTCATGGAGCGCGATTTGGACTGGTACCACCGCCGCCAGGCTTTACCAGGTGCTATCGCCTGCAATTCCCGGCAATCTCTGTGAAAGCAGAATGAGCGACTGTTGAATTGTGCTGAGGGTGACCCGAGGGGTGTGCAGTGTGGCTCCCGAAAGTCCGTCTCGGTTGACGCAGGTCAAGTGCCCGCAGCGGCTGCTGGCTCATGCTGCCGATAACTCAGGAGCCTGCTGTGGCCCAGTATCACGCACGCCCTTTATCTATTCTGGAAGATGCCCTGCCATTTATCGCCATCCGGGAAAGCTGAATGAGGCACTCACTTAAGCCAGGGTGGCACAGATATGTAGTCACGCCAACCGACCAACGTTGGGGCCTGCAGTCAACACTTCACTTTAATGATAAGAAGAGACAGACAATGAATTTAAAAAAACACTTGGAAAACCGCTACAGGCTGCTCTCGATGGGACTGCACTGGTTCATGCTCTTCTTGCTGGCGGCGGTTTACATCTGCATGGAGGTCAGCGAGGCTTTTCCCAAGGGAAGCGACATACGAAGTGAGCTGAGGACCTGGCACTACATGCTGGGCCTGTCTGTATTTGTTCTCGCCTGGCTTCGCCTGGTGATTAATCTCTGGACTCGCTCCCCACCGGTCGCTCCAGCGCCGCCACTTTGGCAAAGCCAATTGGCCCGGCTGGTACAGGCAGGGCTTTATTTACTGATGATAGGGATGCCCCTGGCCGGGTGGCTGGTACTCAGTGCCCGTGGGCAACCCATTCCTTTTTTCGGGCTGCAATTGCCCGCGTTGATGGCCGGCAACAAGGATGCGGCGGACTGGATCAAGAAAGTCCACGAAGCGGGAGCGACTGTTGGGTATTTTCTGGTGGGCCTGCATGCAGTGGCTGCCCTGTATCACCACTACATACTGCGCGATAACACCCTGATACGCATGCTCCCGGGCCGCCGCTGATTCCCCCTTGCAACGAAAGACAAAGCATGAGACACATTGAACGGCACAGAACCTCACGCATCGGCTGGCTCCGCGCGTCCGTCCTGGGCGCCAATGACGGCATCGTATCCACCGCCAGCCTGATCGTGGGGGTCGCCGCCGCCAGCGCGACTCATGGCAATGTGCTGATGACGGGCGTGGCTGCCCTGGTGGCCGGCGCGATGTCGATGGCCGCGGGCGAATACGTGTCGGTGCATTCGCAATCCGATACCGAGAAGGCCGACCTGGCCCGGGAGCATGCCGAACTCGAGAAGGATCCCGCGGCCGAACATCACGAGCTGACGGCTATTTATGTCGCGCGCGGGCTGGACCTTGCGCTAGCCCGACAGGTTGCGGAGCAACTCATGGCCCATGACGCCCTGGGTTCGCATGCGCGCGACGAGCTGGGCATTTACGACGACATGGCCGCCCGGCCCCTACAGGCCGCGCTCGCGTCGGCAGCCAGCTTTGCGTGCGGCGCCCTCTTGCCGCTCGCCGTCGCCGCGGTGGCGCCCGGCGGCACGCTGATCTGGTGGGTGTCTGGAACCTCTCTGGTATTTCTGGCATCCCTGGGCGCGATGGCCGCGCGGGCGGGCGGCGCCGCAGTTCTGCCTGGCGCGTGGCGCGTGACTTTTTGGGGTGCACTGGCCATGGGCGTTACCGCGGGTGTAGGCGCGCTGTTTGGCGCTGTGGTTTAAGTCTGCTGGCGAACGGACACCTTTTGATGCCCATGCACAGTCACTCCATGAACTTACCCTCCACAAGGAGTGAGACCGACGTCGCGGAATTGGCCGGTTATCGGCATCCGCGCCCAGCGCCTGTCGGACTCAGCTTGTCTGGGCCGTCGCGGAGGATTCCCTGTGAGCGCTGAAGCCGCTCCGGACATCTTCCGGGCGGATACGCGTCGAATGCCGCCGGATGCGGTTCGTTGTTTCGATTTCAATCCGGGATAAATGTAAGGTCGATCAAAGATGCTCACACACGGCACCATCACCACTGACGGCATCGCGCATACCGGCGTCATCCGCGCGCATGAAGAAGCACATCGTTGGTCGCAGCCCGAGGCCATGGGCTTTCTCAAGATGCCGACACGATATCTTTTCTTTACCGGAAAAGGTGGGGTCGGCAAGACATCGCTGTCCACCGCCACGGCGCTGGCGCTGGCCGACGCGGGGAAAAAGGTTTTACTGGTCAGTACCGACGCGGCATCGAATCTCGACGAAATGCTGGGCATCGAGCTGCGCAACATCCCCACAGCGGTGCCCGGCGCTCCCGGGCTGTCGGTATTGAACATCGACCCGGACACGGCTGCAGAGTCCTACCGTCAGCGTGTGCTGACCCAGATGGACGCGCGGGCCAGCGAAGCGGAACTTTCAACGGTTCGTGAGCAGTTGTCAGGTGCCTGCACCACGGAAATCGCATCGTTCGATGAGTTCGCATCCCTGCTGTCCGACGATGCGGACCACTTCGACCATATCGTTTTTGACACGGCGCCGACGGGACACACCTTGCGCCTTCTTAGTCTGCCCAAGGCATGGAGCGGGTTTCTGGATGGCAACGACCGCGGTGCATCCTGTCTGGGCCCGCACTCGGGCCTGAAGATGCAGGAGGAGCGGTTCAAGGCGGCGCTAGAGGCTTTGGGCGACCCGGCTAAAACGACGGTGATTCTGGTTACCCGGCCGGACCGGGGCGCGATTGCGGAGGCGGCGCGCACCTCTGGGGAACTCCTGGCCTTGAGCCTGAACAACCAGCGGCTGGTGGTCAATGGCGAGTTTCACGCCAGCGATGCAGCCGATGCGGTGGCGGCGGCCATCGAGGCTGTCGGGCAGCAGGCCCTGGCAGAAATGCCCTCTTCCCTGCGTGCACTGCCGCAGGACAGAGTGCCCTTGAGGGTGTTCGACACCGTCGGCTTGCCGGCCCTGCGCGCGCTTCTTGCGGCAGACACCGGTCGCATGGCGGCCGGCAAGACGCTTGCGGCAGAGCCCGTCGGCCCTTTCCCGGGTCTGGACGCCCTGGCCGACGAACTGGTTGCGAGCGGACACGGGCTGATCATGGTCATGGGCAAGGGTGGCGTCGGCAAAACGACAGTAGCCGCCGCGCTGGCCCTTGGACTGGTCCAGCGCGGCAAAACCGTGCACCTGAGCACCACCGATCCTGCGGCCCACCTTGCGGGCACGATAGGGGGCGAAGTGCCGGGCCTGCGGGTGGACCGCATAGACCCCAAAGTCGAAACGCAGCGCTACATCGACAAGATCATGGCGGCCAGGTCACCCGGCCTGGATGCGCAGGAGCAGGCCCTGCTGTTGGAAGACCTCCAGTCGCCGTGCACAGAGGAAGTGGCCGTGTTTCACGCCTTCTCGCACGTTGTCAGTGAAGGACGCAGTGCCTTTGTGGTGCTGGACACCGCACCGACCGGCCATTCCCTGCTGCTGATGGACGCCACCGGCGCCTACCACCGGCAGATGATGCGGGAGTACGAAGGCCAGGGCGCAACGCGCGTTGTCACGCCATTGATGAGGCTGCAGGATGCGGCGTACACAAAAATCATTCTGGTGGCCCTGCCGGAGGTGACCCCGGTCTCACAGGCCGCCGCCCTGCAGGACGACCTGCGCCGCGCCGGCATCGAGCCCTATGCGTGGGTGCTCAACAAGAGCGTGCTGGCGGCCGGCACCACGGACCGCTTGCTGGCGGCGCGGCTTGCCGGTGAGCGCAAGCAGATGGATCGCATGGCCGGCGGACTGGCCAAACGGGTCTTCATATTGCCCTGGCTGATCCGTCCGCCGGTCGGCGTGGTGGAGTTGTCCAGACTTGTGGCGAAAAAGTGAAAAGGTTGATACATGACTGGAGTGAATCCCTCGGACTGCACCACGGGACTCAACACTGTCAGGTCCAACAACCGGAATCCTCGCGGCCATTTAAAACGGGCTCGATGCCTGCGGCCCAAGCACCCGCACCGCAAGACCGCCCAGCTCGGTCGAAGCTTCAACTTGCAGCCGCATCCCATGCACGGCCGCGACGCGCCGCACAATGGACCAGCCAAGGCCGCTACCGCTTTCGGTGTTGCCGGTCACCCGGAAAAACCGCTCACCCAGCCGCTGGAGTTCGCCTTCGGTCATGCCCGGGCCGCTGTCTTCCACACGCAAAACCACCCGTCCATCCTGCTGCTGAACCGACACTTTCACGCGCGCCATCCCAGGGCTGTATCTCACCGCGTTGTCTACAAGGTTGCGCACCAGCACGGTCAGCAGAATTTCGTCGCCCTGAAGATGGCAGGATTCCGCGGCGTCCAGCTCCAGCGTTTGGTTTTTACTGATGGCCTTGGGTGCCAGCTCTGCGACCACGCGCCGTACCAGTGCACTCATGTCCACGGGCGCAGACGCCGGCATTGCAACAGCGTCCAGCCTCGACAGGGTGAGCAACTGCTCCACAAGCCGGGCCGCCCGGTCGCAGCCCTCGAGCGTGTTGTGCAGCGCTTGCCTTCGCGGGCCTTCGGCGGTTTCGCCCAGCGCCACCTCGGCCTGTGCCCTGATGGCGGCAATCGGTGTGCGCAATTCATGGGCGGCATCGGCGGTAAAGCGCCGTTCAGACTCCAGCAGCGTCGCTATGCGCACAAACAGGGCGTTCAGGGCATCAACCATGGGCACCATCTCCGATGGCACGTCGTTCAGGGCAAGCGGCAGTACAGCCGCCGGTTGCCGCTCGGCCAGCGCGTGGCCCAGCCGGCGCATGGGTGCAACGCCGCGGTACACGGCCCACCACAGCGCCAGGGCAAGCAAAGGCAGAGCCAGCGCCATGGGCCACAGCGTGCTGCGCAGCACCGCCAGCAAGATGTCGTTGCGGGAGCCCGTTTGCTCCCCTACATACACCTGCACGTCGTCCTCTGCGCCATAGGTGGCAAACACCCGCCACGCTGAACCGGCCATCTGCACGGTGGTGAAGCCGGTTTTGAACTGTTTGCTGCGCTCGACCATGGGCGTGACAGGTGCGTTGGCAGAACGCAGCGTAAGCCGGTTCTCATGAAACACCTGGAACATCACTTTGGGCGCGTAGCGGTGCAGTGTGGGCGTATCAACGCCACGGTCGCCCTCCTCCAGCTCCTGTGCCTGCTGCACCACCAGCAGGGCGGCGGCCTGGGCCAGGTGGCCATCAAGCAACTCGTCAAGCTCATGGCTCACATCCAGCCATGTCAGCGCCGCGGTCGCCAGCCAGACCGTCAGCACCACGGAAAGCACCATGGCCGTCAGGCGGCCCTGCAGGGAGTGCGGCCGCGGAATCACGATTTCGGCGCGTCGCGTTGCAACATATAACCGACCCCACGCACCGTGTGGATCAGCTTGCTGCCCAGCTTGCGCCGCAGGTTGTGGACATGGACTTCCACGGCGTTGCTCTCCACCTCCTTGCCCCAGCTGTAGAGCTGCTGCTCAAGCTGTTCACGGGAAAGAACACGGTTGGCACTGAGCATGAGCGCCTGCAACAGGTCAAATTCGCGGGTAGACAGTGTGACGAACTGACCGGCCTGGTGCACGGAGCGGGCGGCCGGGTCGAGCACGACATCCTGCACACGCAGGCACTCCTGCGGTTGGCCGTGAGCACGGCGCACCAGTGCCCGCAGGCGGGCGGCCAGCTCCTGCATATCGACCGGCTTGACCACATAGTCGTCGGCCCCGACATCAAGCCCGCGTATGCGGTCCGGAACCGCGTCGCGGGCCGTCAGTACCAGCATGGGCGTCAAGAAGCCCGCCCGCCGAATAGCGCCCAGAACCTCCAGGCCGTCCTTGCGCGGTAATCCGAGGTCGAGCACGGCTGCGTCATAGACCTGTGCGCGCAACTCGCGTTCTGCGGCCGTACCATCGCGAACCCAGTCAACCTGAAAGCCAAGCTGCCTCAGGCCGGACTGCAGGCCGTCACCAAGCAGCATGTCGTCTTCAGCAAGCAGGATGCGCATGTGGCAATTCTCCCATTTGTTCCGGGGGCGCTCAGTCGTCGTCACCCTCCAGGCCGGCAGCTTTCGTCGCTGCCGCGGGCCGGTCCATCAGGCGGCCCGAGGGAGCGCCTTGCCATTGCAGCCACCAGAAGCCCAGCACCGCTACAAGCATCAGGATTGCCACGCTGAGCCAGGCCCGTGCAACTGCGTCCTGAGGGCGGCCGGTTTTGTAGCCGGTGACCATGGCCCAAACCAGGTTCTCACGGTGCAGCCAGCTGGCAGCCAGCACACCGGCAATGTGCAGCCCCACCACCGCCAGCATGGTGTTGGCGCCCAGCTCATGCAGGTCTTCCAGCCAGCCGCCGCCAAGGTCGTTGTAGGTGGCCCAGCCCGTCGCGGCGATGAGCGCGGCCAGCCCCAGGAGCGCCACGATGGCCATCGCGCCGGCCGGATTGTGTCCGATATGGTGCTCCGGCCGGCGACGCAGCAGGGCACGCAGGTAGCTTGCCACCGCGCGCGGGCCGCGCACAAAGCTGGAAAAGCGCGCGTAACGCGTGCCGACCAGACCCCAGAGCACACGAAAGATCACCAAACCCGCCATGGTGTAGCCCAGCATGACATGCAGCAGTCGCCAGCTTTCGCTTTCGGCGGTGATGTAGGCCCCCGTAAAACTGAGCACCAGCAACCAGTGGAAAACACGCACCGGCGCATCCCAGACAAGTACCCTGCCCCTACCTTGGGCCTGGGCGGGTATTTCAGCCGAAGGGGTTCCCGCCGTGTCAGCGGGGGATGCGGATGTCGCGCTCATTGAATTCTCCTTGGTCAGCTCGTGTATGGCAGGCGATGCAGTTGGCTGCGCTTTTGACCGCCGGCAGTTTCCAGGTGGCGGGTGCCACCTCATCGTGTTTGCGAATGAACCACGCGGAACGGGTGATGCGATCCTGCGGCGGCTCTTGTCTCACGCGTTTGTAGGTACCCGCGTGCGCGTCCAGCCAGACGGACAGCTCTTTGACCGTGGCCGCGTCCAGCGAAGCGTCGGTGCCGTAATGGTTCTTCAGGTTGCCCATCACGCGCTGCCACGACGCGGCTGGCAGCATGCCCGGCGGGTAAGCCACATGGCACGCCGCGCACTCCTGCTGGTACTTGGGCAGCAGCGGCACCAGACTCCCGCCATCGGCCAGCGCGGTGTGCGCCACGCCCACGGCAGCAAGCAGGCCGGCGCAGTATTTGTATAAGCGGGAACGAAGGCGGCGAACCATGATGTTTTCCTTTCCGGAGGGTGTGTTGCCCGCGTCAGGGCTTGAGCGTGAGCAGCCAGCTCAGCACATCGGCCTTTTCGGCTGCGCTGCATTCGCGGCCCAGCACGTCGTTGCAGTTGCGGCGAAACCATTTTTCGGTTTTCGCTGCATCCGTGAAACGCACAGGGTTGAAGGCCGGCGCCAACGGGCCAATCGACTTGCCGGTGGATGCATGTTTGCCGGCCTGCGTGGGCACAGCGCCATGGCAAGAGGCGCAGCTCCATTCGCGGCCCTGTCGTGTGGTAAACAACTGCTGGCCCCGGGCCGGCACGGCAGCCGCACCGGCCTGGGCGGTGTAGCCGCCCAACATCTCCGCCGGCGTGGCTGCCTGGGCAACCTGCGTATATACAGTGCCGGCGAGGCAGGCTGCGGCGATTGCGAGGTAGAGACTCCTGCAGCATGGGGGCGGCGACGAAAAGTTCATAGGGGACACCTCTTTCTTTGAATGACTTCATGATGCTGCGCCGTCCTTAGGGTTTTCTTAAGCGGGATACGCTGTGCCCGAAATTGCGGCCGCATGCGGCGCCAACCGTGTTTGATACGCCCGCTTGACCGGAATCAAACGGAGTTCCCGATCCCGGCCTATCCTCTTCCCATGCACACCGCAGACGATGCCCTTCTGCCCGCCCGTGAACTGGTTTATGCGCTGGCCGGTGTTCTGCACGCGCGGATCATGGAGACGCACATCTCCTGGGTGCTGCTCGCGCGGGACAGGGCCTACAAAATCAAAAAGCCGGTGCACCTTCCTTTCGTCAATTACGCCAGCCCGCAAGCCCGGCTGCGGTTCTGCGAAGAAGAGGTCCGCCTGAACCGGCGGCTCGCACCTTCGCTTTACCTGGGGGTCACCCGTATCACGGGAGCGCCGCATTCACCGGGGCTGGATGGCGAGGGGCCGGCGCTTGAATACGCGGTGCGCATGCGTCGCTTTGCGCCGGGCGCCCTGTTAAGCGAAAAAGCCGACGAGGGCGATCTGGGCGCGGGCGACATTGACGAACTCGCCGCGTTGCTTGCCAGCTTTCATGAAAGCGCACCGCGTGCGGAAACCGCCAGCGGTTTCGCAGGCGCACCGCAACGCCGGCAGGCGGCACTGGCCGCGCTCGAAGGCGCCCGGCCGCTTATGGACGAGGCTGCGCACGTCGCGCTCAAAGCCTGGCTCGAGACCGAGGCGACGGCCCTCGCCGCGCTGTGGACCGCGCGGCTGGCGGACGGCCGTGTGCGCGAATGCCACGGCGACCTGCACCTGGCCAATATCGTGAGCCTCGATGGCGGTGTTGCGGCCTTCGACTGCATCGAGTTCGACCCGGCGCTACGCTGGATCGACGTCCTTGACGACATCGCCTTCGTGGTGATGGATCTCTGGGCCCATCAGCGAAAAGACCTGTGTTTCCGTTTTCTCAATGCCTGGCTGGACCGGACGGGCGACCACGGCGGCCTGCCGGCGCTGCGCTTTGCCGTGATCTACCGGGCGCTGGTCCGGGCCCAGGTGGAGCAGCTGCGCGATGCCGGCGGCCCTGTCGCGCGCCGCTACCTGGATACCGCGCTTGCCTGGGCCGCGCCCGGAGATGCCCGCTCGAACGTCCGGCTCTTCATAACCCATGGTTTGCCGGGGTCCGGCAAAACTTTCACGTCGCAGCGCATCGTCGAGCGGGAATGCGCGATTCGCCTGCGCTCCGACGTTGAACGCAAACGCCTGCACGGCCTGGGCATGCTGGAGGATTCGCGCGCCAAAGGCCTGGATCTGTACCGGGCCGAGGCCGGGGCGCGCACCTACTCCCACCTTTTCGCCATGGCGCGCACGGCACTGCGCGCGGGGTACCCGGTGATACTCGACGCGGCCTTCCTGCGCCGCGCCGAACGCGAGGAGGCGCATGCGCTGGCGCTGGACATGCGGGTACCGTTTTGCATCGTGGACTGCGAAGCGCCCCTGGACGTGCTGCGCGCGCGCCTGCTGGCGCGCCGCGGCGATGCCTCCGAAGCCGATGCCGCCGTACTGGATGGTTTACGGAAAACGGCAGAACCACTGTCCGCGCGAGAGCACGCTTTCGTCCAGGCGCTCCCCGCCGGGTGACGCACCTGGCCCGAACTTGCGTTTTATCAAGGCTGAAGGCGCTTGCCGCACCTACAGTGGCAAGAAGGACTGCCATGCAAGAACCTCTCCACGCTGCTACCGCCAATCGCTTGCGCCTGCGCAGGCTGGGCATAGACACCTACCAGGAACCGGTGCTGTACATGCACCGCGACTGCCCCGTCTGCCGTTCGGAAGGTTTCGAAGCACAGTCGCGGGTGGAACTGCGGCTGGACGGCCGCACCATCGTCGCGACGCTCAACGTAGTCAGCGGCGATTTCCTGCCGCCGGATGAAGCTGGCCTTTCCGAGGCTGCCTGGCGCCTGCTTGACGCGCGGCCGGGCGCGGAGGTTTCCCTGCATCATCCCGCGCCGCTTGAATCGCTGGGCCACGTGCGCGCCAAGGTCTACGGAAAGCGCCTGGGCCAGGCGGCCATCGACGCGGTGATCGGGGACGTGGCGGCAGGCCGCTATTCGGACCTGCAGCTCGCGGCCTTCGTCACCGCTTGCGCGGGCGATCACCTGGACATGGACGAGACCATCGCGCTTACGCGCGCCATGGTCAATGTCGGCGAGCGCATGCAGTGGGGCGAAGGACCGGTCATGGACAAGCATTGCGTGGGCGGCCTGCCAGGCAACCGGACCACCATGGTCATCGTGCCCATCATCGCGGCTTGCGGGCTGCGCATGCCCAAAACTTCGTCGCGCGCCATCACCTCGCCCGCCGGCACGGCCGACACCATGGAGACACTGGCGCCGGTGGACCTGGACGTGGCGCAGATACGACGCGTGGTCGAGCGCACCGGCGGCTGCATCGCCTGGGGCGGCGCCGTGCGGCTCAGCCCCGCCGACGATGTTCTGATCCGTGTCGAGCGTCCCCTGGACCTCGACAGCCAGGGGCAGCTTGTCGCATCGATACTTTCAAAAAAGGCGGCGGCCGGCGCCACGCACGTGCTGATCGACATGCCCGTCGGCCTGACCGCCAAAGTCCGCAGCGCGCATGCCGCAAATCAGCTCGCGCGGCAGCTGGAGCAGGTCGGCCAGGCGCTGGGCCTGCGCATGCGCGTGTTACAGACCGACGGCGTCGCGCCTGTGGGCCGCGGCATCGGTCCCGCCCTCGAAGCGCGCGACGTGCTGGCGGTGCTGCGCCGAGAGGACAGCGCGCCGGCCGATCTCGCGCAGCGCTCCCTGCACCTGGCAGGGCAGATTCTTGAATTCGGCGGCGCTGCGCCGGTCGGCGGCGGCATCGCGCTGGCCACCGCCGTGCTGGAGGACGGGCGCGCCTGGAAGAAATTCCAGGAAATATGCGAAGCGCAGGGTGGCCTGCGCGAACCCCCGGTCGCCGCCTGCCGGCAGCCCGTGCCTTCGCCGCGCGCCGGCACCGTGATCGCCATCGACAACCGGCGTCTGGCCCGCATCGCCAAACTCGCGGGAGCGCCCACCTCGGCCTGCGCCGGAATCGACATGAACGTGCAACTGGGCGCGGTCGTGGAGCGCGGCCAGCCCTTGTTCACGCTGCACGCCGCCTCACCGGGCGAATTGGCCTACGCACTGGAATACGCCACCACGCAGGCCGAGGCCGTGCATGTGATGGAGGACGCGCGATGAAGCGCGAACCGATGGTGGTCCTCGCCCTGCCCGGCGGCGCGCCGCTGGCCACGGCGCTCGCGCGCAGCCTGCGCTGCGGCTGGAGCGAACTGGCGCTGCACCACTTTCCCGACGGCGAAACCGGCGTGCGCATAGACGCCGAGGTCAAGGGCTGCCGCGTCATGCTGGCCGGCAGCCTGGACCAGCCGGACGCCAAGACCCTGCCTCTGATTTTTGCGGCGGACGCGGCGCGCGAACTGGGCGCCTCGCAGGTCGGCCTGGTGGCGCCCTACCTGGCCTATATGCGGCAGGACAAGCGCTTTCATCCCGGCGAAGCCGTCACCTCGCGCAGCTATGCCCGGCTGCTGTCCGCGTCGCTGGACTTCCTGGTGACCGTTGACCCGCACCTGCACCGCGTGCACGGGCTGGACGAGATCTATTCCATCCGGACGCAGGTGGTACCGGCCGCCCCCACGATTGCCCGCTGGCTGAGCGGTCACGTCGCATCACCCTGGCTGATCGGGCCCGACCAGGAAAGCGCACAGTGGGTCGCCGAAGTGGCCAGGCTGGCCAACGCCCCCTGGACCGTGCTGCGCAAAACGCGGCGCGGCGACCGGGACGTGGGCGTCAGGCTGGCAAGCCCCGAACGTTGGCCGGGGCGCGTGCCGGTGCTGCTTGACGACATCATTTCCACGGGCGAAACCATGCTCGCCGCGACACGCCTGCTGGTCAAAGCCGGGCTGGGCGCCCCCCTGTGCATCGCCGTGCACGCGCTGTTTGACGCGCAGGCCCATCGCCGCCTGCTCGAAGGCGGCGTGTCACGCGTGCTGACATGCGACACGGTTACCCACCCCTCCAACGCCATCCGCATGACGCCCCTGCTGGCCCGTGCCGTGCGCCAGCTCAGCGCGACCGCGGACGCAGGAATCCGTCCGAACTGAAGCCCTTGGCCCCACCAACACCCCAGGAGACATCACATGACAACCATGAGCAAAATCGCCCTCGGCCTGATGGGCAGGCTGCGGCCTCTGCCCGCGCTGGGCGGCGCGGCCGCCGTGATCACCCTGCTGCCGCCCGACAGGCAGGGCGGCCTGCCGCTGATGGAGGCCCTGGCCGCGCGCCGCTCCCGTCGCGATTACAAGCCGGACGCGCTGCCGTTGCAATTGCTGTCCAGCCTGCTGTGGGCGGCCGGCGGCGTCAACCGCGACGACGGCGGGCGCACGGCGCCTTCGGCGCTGGGCGCGCATGAGATCGAGATTTTCGCGGCCCTGCCGGCCGGCGCCTACCGCTACGACGCCGCCAGGCACGAGTTGCATCTGGCCGCGGGTGCCGACCTGCGGCGCATCACCGGCTACCAGGATTTTGTCGACGATGCGCCGCTGGACCTGGTCTATGTCGCTGACCATGCGCGCATGCGCTTTATCCCCGCCGGCCGCCGCGAGGCCTATGCGCATGTCGCGGCCGGGGCCATGGCGCAGAACGCCTACCTCTACGCCGCCAGCAGCGGCCTGGGCGCGGTGATACGCGCGTGGATAGACCAAGCGGCGATCGCCGATGCGCTGGGCCTGACGCACGACCAGCAGGTGCTGCTGTCACAGACCATCGGCTACCCCGCGGCGGCCTGAACCACGCGCCGTACCCATGTCCAGCCCAGCGGTGCTCTCCGTACGCCGGCTTTGCAAGACCTACGGGTCGGGCGAGACCGCCGTGCACGCGCTTCGCGACGTGAACCTGGAGGTCCGGGCCGGCGAGTTCATCGTGCTTCTCGGCGCATCGGGCAGCGGGAAATCGACGCTGCTGAACATCATCGGCGGGCTGGACGTTCCCACGAGCGGCGAGCTTGAATTCGACGGCCATGCGCTCAACGGCGCCGGCGATACGGAACTCACCGGGTACAGGCGCAGGCACGTGGGCTTCGTATTCCAGTTCTACAACGAGGCGCTGGCCGACCTGCGGGCCGGCCGGCTCAACGGGGCCGCCGTACTGGTACCTTGATCCAGCATCAGGGGCCGCCCCCTCCAAGTCTCAAAATGCGCACTGTCTGCGCTATATCAAACGCGCCGGTCTACGACGCGCCTAAGCTGGCGCTATGAAGATCCAATTCCTCGGTGCCACCGACACCGTCACCGGCTCCAAATACCTGGTCCGCCACGGCGAGTCCACGGTGCTGGTCGACTGCGGGCTGTTCCAGGGCTACAAGCCGCTGCGGCTGCGCAACTGGTCTCCGTTACCGGTGGACCCGGCCAGCATCGATGCCGTGATCCTCACGCATGCTCATATCGACCACAGCGGCTACCTTCCGCTGCTGGCGCGACAAGGGTTCAAAGGCAAGGTATTCTGCACCCCGGGCACGGCCGACCTGTGCCGCATCCTGCTGCCCGACGCCGGCCACCTGCAGGAAGAAGAAGCCGAATACGCCAACCGGCACGGCTTTTCGAAGCACGCACCGGCCCTGCCGCTGTACACGCGCGAGGACGCGCTGCGCTGCCTCAAGCTGCTGCACCCGGTGCCCAGCGGCAAACACTGGCACCCGGCGCCGGGCTTGAACGCCAGCCTGACACCTTCGGGCCATATGGTGGGCTCGTCTTTTGTGCGGCTGGACAACGGCTCGCGCTCCATCCTGTTTTCCGGGGACATAGGCCGCCCCAACGACCTTGTGCTCAAGCCGCCTTCGCAGATGGACGGCGCCGACTACCTGGTGGTGGAATCCACTTATGGGGATCGTCTACATAAGGACTCCGACCCTCTGCTGGCGCTGGGCCAGGTAATCAACCGCACGGCCGCGCGCGGCGGGGTGGTGGTGATCCCGGCTTTTGCGGTGGGGCGCGCGCAAAGCCTGCTGCACTGCATTGAAATCCTCAAAACCCAGGGCGTGATTACGCGCAAACTGCCTGTGTATCTCAATAGCCCGATGGCGGCCAAAGCGACGCAGGTGTACCTCAAGCACAAGGCCGAACTGCGGCTGACACCCGCGGAGTGCGAAGCCATGGCACATACCGCCCACATCGTCGAGTCACCCGAGGAGTCGCGCCTGCTCAATGCCAAACATGGTCCCATGGTCATCATCGCCGCCAGCGGCATGGCGACCGGCGGACGTGTGGTCCACCATCTCAAAGCCTTCGCGCCCGACAAGCGCAACACCATCGTGTTTGCCGGCTTCCAGCCCGGCGGCACGCGCGGCGCGCTCATCGCCGGCGGCGCGCCCTCGGTGCGCATCCACGGCCAGGACGTGCCGGTGCGCGCAGAAGTGGCGCTGCTGGACGACCTGTCGGCCCATTCGGATGCGGTTGAAATCATGGGTTGGCTGCGCGGCTTCAAGTCCGCGCCCAGGCAGACCTTCATCACCCACGGCGAGCCAGCAGCGGCCGACGCCATGCGCCAGCGGATCGAACGTGAACTGCATTGGCCCTGCCACCTGCCCTGCTATCTGGAGTCGGTTTCTCTCAGCTGAGTACAGACCGATGCATCACCAGCCATGTAGATGCTGGTCACCTGGTGTCTGCTGTGACGGCTTTCAGGTATCCAGCGGTTCGGCCAGCCCGTGCTTGAGCGCGTAGCGGATCAACTCGCTCTGACTATGAAGACCCATCTTTTGCATGAGATGGGCCTTGTGAGTGCTAACGGTCTTAACCGACAGATTTAATGTCGTGCCGATATTAGTAATAGAAATGCCTGCCACCAGGAATTGCAGGACTTCAAACTCGCGATTGGACAGGCAGTCGTGCGAAGCTGTTTGGCCTCCGGGCATAGCGCCCAATGCAAGCTGCTCGGCAACCTCGGCACTGATAAAGGCGCCACCAGAAGCCACCTTGCGTATGGCCTGCTCCAACTGAGCTGGTGCGCTCTCTTTGGTCAGGTAACCGCTGGCGCCGTTCTTGATGGCTCTCACAGCATATTGGAGTTCTTGGTGCATGCTCAAAATGAGCATCCGTAATTGCGGTCTTTCATTACGGATCAGCTTAATCAGCTCCATGCCACTGCGCCCCGGCATAGAGAGATCCAAAATCAGTATGTCAAAGGCCAAGCCACGCACCTGTTGCATCACTTCGGTGCCGTTCCCCGCCTCTCCAGCCACTTCCACGTCTTCCATAGACGAAACAATGCGCTTGAGGCCCTCTCGCACAATTGCGTGGTCGTCGGCTATGACAATCCTGATCATTTGACACTCCCAGCTTTGGCTACGGTGACCTATCGACTGTGACTAAACAATGCAGCCTGGCATCACGTCACTGAGCGCAGAAGAGGGTAAAGACGAGTACAGACTCAGCTGTTGCCATTCGATCTTATTCCTGTACCTCATTGCGATACAGCGATAGATGCGTATCTGCTCATCGTTTTTCAAAGCAGTCCGCTCGCAGGATTGCTTTTCGGTCAACGGCGTCCAGCGAGATTGGCATCAATTAGAACTAAGGTCTGTGCAGCAGTGTGTTGTTGACGTGAATCAAGCCTGCGGTACTGAGGCGCTCCTAGACTGCGGCACATCAACACAGGAGAACACCATGTACAAGCGCATTCTTGTTGCCACCGACGGCTCCGCACTTTCCAAAAAAGCGGTCAAGGAGGCCGTCGCTCTTGCCGCATCGCTGGAAGCCGGTCTTGTGGCAATCAACGTCGTGCCCCGCTACCCCATGAGTTTTTTTGAGGGTGGTGTCGCTCTTTCACCGCAGGAAGTCGGGCGTTTCGAAAAAGAATGGGCCGATAAGGGCCAGGCCGTTGTCGACGCGGTGCAAAAGTCCGCGGAGGCCTCTGGCGTCAAAGCCAAGGCCGTGATCGCCAAATCCGACCTCGTCGCGGCCTCCATCCTGGCCGCGGCTAAAAAGAACAAGTGCGACCTCATCGTGATGGCCTCGCACGGCCGCAAGGGCATTTCCCGCATCCTGCTCGGAAGCGAGACCCAGCAGGTGCTTACGCACAGCAGCATTCCCGTCCTGGTCCTGCGCTGAGCGCGCACCGTTTCGCCTTCTTTCTTCCGGAGAACACCATGAGAGTCCTTCTGGCCGTTGACGGCAGCAAGTTCACCAAAAAGGCCTTGGCCTTTCTGGTCACGCATGAAACCCTTATGGGGCCCGACGCGGAACTCATCGTGCTCAATGTGCAGATCGCCGTTACCCCGCGCGTCAAGACCATGCTGGGCGCCGCCACCGTGCGCGCCTGGCACCAGGAAGAGGCCGACAAAGTGCTGCAGCCGATCGAGCGTTTCCTCAAGCGCCACGGCGTGCAGTACCGGGCCTCCTGGGTCGCCGGTACACCGGCCACACAAATCGTGCAGGCGGCGAAGCGCGAAAAAGTCCACATGCTGGTCCTGGGCACACACGGCCACGGCCTGTTCGGCCGCGCCCTGCTCGGCAGCGCCGCCCAGCGCGTGGTGGCGGATGTCGACGTGCCGGTGCTGCTGGTCCAGTAGGCATACGGCCCCGATTACCCCGGTTCGACCCACCACTGCCAATCTGCCGACACGTATGCTGGGCGTGGACCCGGTCCGATGGCTGCTGCAGCATGAGGCCGTGGTGGTCGTCGCGGGGCGGCGGTGGCATTCCGGTTGTGCGCGCGGCCGGCGGGCACACCCTGCAGGGCGTAGACGCCGTCATCGACAAGGACCTGACCAGCACCCTGCTCGCGCAGGAATTGGGGGCCAACCGCCTGGCGATTGCCACCGACGTCGACGCCGCTTACCTGGACTGGGGAACGCCGTCGCAGCGCGCCCAAGGAAAAGTCAGCCCGCACGAACTGCTGGGCCACAGCTTCCCCGCGGGCTCCATGGGCTCCAAGGTGCAGGCTGCCACCGGTTTTGTCCTGAAGGCCGGCAAGAAGGCACTGATAGGTTCGCTCGCCCGGATCGAGGAGATGCTGGCGGGCCGTGCCGCCACCGAAGTCGGTCCCCAGTGTGGCACGGCTACATAAAGCGGGATAGCTCTGCTTCTTTTTTAGGCGAACTTGAGGTGGCTCAATTGGCGTGATGCTGACGCCATGTTCAATGGCCGCATGAAACCTCCTCGTCTTTTGCTTGCCAGCTTGGTGGCGTGCGCCGCTTTGGCGTCGGAGGGGGCACATGCCGACCCACTGACTCGTCGAGCCTCTGTATCGGCCGGCGCTATCGTAGCCAGCCGCGGCGCCGGAGTCGTGGAAATCAGCACCATCAACGCATGGGTGCCCAGCGGCAGCGGCGACCCGGAACCCGAATTTGCCCCGCCAGACACTTTTGGCGACCAGCTGGCAAGGCCGCAGCCCATCGGTCTTGCACGCGGCGAAGCGCGTGACCTGGCCTCCGGTTTTGTGCTCACGGCTGATGGCTACATCGTCAGCAGTGCGCACGTCCTCTGGGATGCGGAAGAGGCTCAGGTGCGGCTGCAGGACGGCCGGCATTTTCCCGCGAGGCTTGTCGGACTGGACCGCATCACGGACGTGGCCCTGCTCAAAATCGATGCTACCGGACTGTCACCAGCACCGATAGGCGACTCCTCCAAACTCGCCGTCGGCGACTGGGTCGCGGCGATCGGATCGCCCTTTGGTTTTCCGGGCTCCGTCACGGCGGGCATTGTCAGTGCAAAAAATCGCGCTCTTTCCGGCAGCGGCGAAACCCCTTTTCTGCAAACCGATGTGGCCATCAATCCCGGAAGTTCAGGCAGCCCACTCTTCAATGCAGACGGCGAGATCGTCGGCCTGAACTCGCTGATCTACAGCGGTAGCGGTGGCTACATGGGCGTGTCATTCTCGGTACCCATCAACCTGGCCATGGACATCGCATGGCGCCTGCGGTCACAGGGCCAGATACGGCGCGCCTGGCTGGGGGCCCGGCTGCAGGGCATGACCGCCGCGCTCGCGCAGTCCTTCGGGGTGCGCGACCCCACGGGTGCGCTGGTTGTGCAGGTCACGCCTGGAGGGCCTGCTGCTCTGGCAGGTATGCAGCGCGGTGACATCATCACAGCCTTTAACGGTGCAAAGGTCCGGGATTTCAGCAGCCTGGCATTGCAGATGAGCGACCATGGGACGAGCACGCCAGGCACGCTGGAGGTATGGCGCGAGGGCCGGAGAAAAACGGCAACGATCCTGCTGGCGGAGGCACCTGCAGGCGCGCAGCGCCCATTGGCGGCGCCGGTCACCGGCGACCTCCCTCGTTTGGGTCTCGGATTGACCGAGTCCGGGAAGGACTTGCAGGCACAACTGGGCATAGATGGCGGCCTGCTGGTGCGTCGGGCCGCCGGAGTGTCACGCAGCGAAGGCATACAAGCCGGAGACGTGCTTATCGCCGCCAATGAATTCAGGCTGGACAGCGTGGCGGATTTTGACCGCGTGTTATCCCGTCAGGAACCTGGTTCCAGCATTGCGCTGCTGGTGCTGCGGGACGGGAACACAGCCTATGTTCCGCTGCGCATTCCTGCGGCAATCAAGCGCCAGGTGGATGCTGGAACAGACGCTCAGTCCAAACCAATAGCCCAGTAAAGCGGGCAAAATTTGAACAAGCCTGTCAACAGCGGAATCAGGCCCACCAAGCCCCACCAGCGGGCATTTCCGTCGAGCGCGAACAAGAGCGCCAGCAGCAAGATGCCGGCTGCGATGCGAAGCCTTCTTTCGATGGGGCCTATCCCGTATTTCATAGCGAAGTCCTTGTGTCTTGATCCGGTGTTCAGCGTATCCCGGCCCGTAACGCCGCTGCTTGACGAATGTCAAGGCAAGCACGTCCGCGCCTCCCTACAGTGACATACCCGCTTTGTGCGGATGATGAACACATTCAAGGGGAAGAACCATGAAAACCGATATGCAACTCAAGGCCGATGTCACCGCCGAACTCGCTTGGGAGCCTGCCGTCAACTCAGCCGGCATTGGTGTTCTCGTCAATGACGGCGTGGTGACGCTCACAGGGCACCTGAACACCTTCGCCGAAAAAGTCGCGGCCGAGCGGGCCGTGCGCCGCGTAGCCGGTGTGCGCGGGCTGGCGATCGAGCTGGACGTGAAACTGGTGGCCGCCCACCATCGCAGCGATTCCGAGATCGCCTCAGTCGCCGCATCCGCGCTGCGCTGGAGCGTGTTGCTGCCGCTGGACCGCATCAAGGTTGAGGTCGAAAAAGGATGGGTCACCCTTACTGGCGACGTCGACTGGGCTTACCAGTCCAGCACCGCCGAAAAATGCGTGCGCGGCCTGGTGGGCGTGCGCGGCCTGTCCAACAACATCGTTGTCAAGCCCACCGTCAGCATTCGGGACGTCGCGGCCGAGATTTCCGCCGCGCTCGAGCGTCAGGCCGATCGCGAAGCCCGGCACATCCAGATCGACGTGAAAGGCGGCGTCGTCACCCTTCACGGCAAGGTGCACTCCCTGGCCGAGCGCGAAGCGGCCGCCGGCGCGGCATTCGCCGCCAGGGGCGTCACCCGCATCGTCAACAAGCTGGAAGTCACCGCCTGAAGCGGTGGCCTGTTTCCGCCCATTTTTTTCAGGAGTACCCACATGCCCTTTCTTCATGCCGTGGTCTGGCTGGACCATCACCAGGCCCAGCTGATCCAGTTCAACGCCGAACAGGCCGAGGCGCGCAAGCTGCGCGCGCATTCCCATGCCACGCCCCAGCACGGCAGCGAGGTGCGCACCCGGCATGAATTTTTCGGCGATGTCTGCGATGCGCTGGACGGCATGGAATCCATCCTGGTGACGGGCGGGCACACGGCACAGGCCGACTTCCGCCACTACGTCGACAAACATCGCCCTTCCCTGGCGCCGTGTATCGCCGGCTGGGAGACCGTAGACAACCCAAGCGAGGCCCAGTTGCTGGCCTTGGGCCGGCAGCGGAAGCACCAGGCCGCTATCGGCCTGGTCACCGGACACTGACAGCCTCCCGGAGAACTTCGTGGCCGCCGGCATCCGGTCCGCCCAAGCGCCACGCCACGATGCCGCTACTTGATCCAGCACAAATTACAGCACCCGGCGAAGGCCTATCGTGGATCTACCTTTAACGCTGGAGAAATGTATGCACTCAACTCACCTTCTCAGCTTTGGCTTCGCCTTCCTGGCCGCCGGCGCCGCCGTGGCGCAGCAGCCCGCCCCGCCCGCAGCACCGGCTGCGTCCGCAGCCAGGCCCGGTCCTCGATCCGGCATGGGTCCCGGTATTGGCCGCGATTTCACGCCCGGCTGGATGATGATGAGTCGCGAGGAGCGCGACGCCCATCGGCAGCAGATGCTGAACGTCAGATCGGTGGAGGAATGCCGCCGGCTCCGCGACGAACACCTCAAGGAGATGGCCGAACGTGCCAAGGCGCGGGGTGTTGCGATGCCGGGTCCCCGCCACGACGCCTGCGCAAACCTGCGCCCCTGAACGGTGCGGAACAAGGATACTTCGATCTACGGACCTTGACTTGAATTTTCTGTTAACGGAAAGAGTGACTGATGTACATCGACTGGAATGCGTTCACGCCATGGACGGCCCTGGCAGGCGGAGGCCTGATCGGCCTGGCGGCGGCCATGTTTGTCCTGCTCAACGGGCGCATCGCCGGCATCAGCGGCGTGTTGGGTGGCCTGTTGCGTCCCGCGCGCGGCGACATCGGCTGGCGCGTCGCGTTCGTGGCGGGACTGGTGGGTGCACCGCTGCTGTTTGCCCTGTTCGCCCAACTGCCGCGGCCACAGATTGATGCCGGCTACGGAACCCTGATTGCAGCCGGATTCATCGTCGGGCTGGGCACGCGCTACGGCTCCGGCTGCACCAGCGGACACGGTGTTTGCGGCATCTCGCGCTTGTCGCCGCGTTCACTGGTTGCCACGGCCGCCTTCATGCTGGCCGGCTTCGTCACGGTGTTCCTCGTGCGTCATGTCTTTGTGGTGGGGTGAGCGGCCATGTACAACCTTCTTTCCCTGCTGGCCGGCGCGGTCTTCGGCCTGGGCCTGCTGGTCTCCGGCATGGCAAACCCCGCCAAAGTACTCGGATTCCTGGATCTGGCGGGCCCGTGGGACCCTTCGCTGGCCTTGGTCATGGCAGGGGCCATCGCCGTCGCATCCATTGCATTCGGGGTGGCAGGTCGCCGCCACCTGAGCCTCATGGGGCAGGAAATGAAGCTTCCTTCCTCCCGTACCATGGACCGCCGGCTGGTCGCCGGCAGCCTGCTGTTCGGAGTCGGCTGGGGTATCGCCGGCTTCTGCCCGGGCCCGGCGCTCGTCGCGCTCGGCATGGGCCAAGGCAAGGCCGTCGTCTTTGTCGCGGCCATGCTGGCGGGAATGGGTGCGTTCGAACTGCTCGAACGGCGGGGCAATCCCCAACATCCGAAGGCAGGGTGACCCCATGGAGGCGATGCTCGTCTGGCTGGCCGCCTGCGTTACCGGCGTTGCGCTGCTCTTCTACGAGGCAACGCTTGCCTTCGCCCAGCGCCGCAGGCCGGAGCAACTGGCCCGCGCGGCACATGCCAGCTTGCGTGAGCAATGGTTTGCCGCCGTCTCCATGCAGCAGGGCTCCGAGATCCTGGCCGTGCAGACACTTCGCAACGCATTAATGTCGGCGTCGATGACCGCATCCACGGCCGCGCTTGCGTTGATGGGCACGCTGACGCTGGCCGTGCCCGCGCTGCGCGAGAAGCTGAGCGGCAATCCCCGCTGGCATGCTTCCTTCGAGCCCTGGCTGGTCATGGAACTCGCTCTGCTGGCCTTGCTGTTCGCATCGCTGGTCTCCTCGGTGATGGCGGTGCGTTACTACAACCATGCCGGCTTCATTGGGGGCATGCCCGTCGGTTCAGACGCCAGGAAACAGTGGACCCCGGCGGGGATCGAGTATGTGCGCAGGGCCGGCGTGCTCTATGGCTGGGGTTTGAGGCAGCTCCTGCTCGTTGCCCCGGTGGTAGCCTTCATCCTTCATCCCGCGGCGGGCCCGATCGCGGCTGCGATCGTTCTGGGTGTTTTGTGGAGAATGGACCAGATCGGCTCCGGCCCCGCCGACCCGAGCCGAAGCCTGTGAGCCACCCGCTGATGCCCCGCCACCCTTGAAAGAAAATCCCATGAGCCGTACAGCGCGTATTCAAGCTTTCTTCGACCCGGAAACCTGGACCGTGTCGTATGTCCTGTCGGACCCGGCGACGGGAAACGCCGCGGTGATCGATCCGGTGCTCGGATACGACTTCAAATCGGGGCGCACGCATACCCGGGCGGCGGACCAGGTGCTGGCCCACCTTGTGGCCGCAGGCCTGAAGGTGCAATGGATACTGGAAACCCACGCGCACGCGGACCATCTGTCGGCGGCCCGCTACCTGCAACAGGCTGTCGGCGGAAAGATTGCGATCGGCGAGAACATCAGGCAGGTTCAGGCGGTGTTCAAGAAGCTCTTCAACCTGGAGCGCACTTTTCTGCCCGACGGCAGCCAGTTCGACCATCTGTTCAAGGACGGCGAGCGGTTTTGGATCGGACAGCTGGAGGTCACCGCGCTGCTTGTGCCCGGACATACGCCGGCCGACATGGCCTACGCGGTGGAAGACCTTGTTTTCGTCGGCGACACGCTCTTCATGCCCGACGTGGGTACGGCACGCGCTGATTTTCCGGGCGGCGATGGGCACCAGCTTTACCGTTCCATCCGCCGGCTGCTGGAACTGCCGCGGGAGACGACGATGTTCGTGTGTCACGACTATCCGCCGCAGGCGCGAGCGCCCGCGTGGGAGACGACCGTCGGTGAACAGCGCGAGAAGAACATCCACGTGCATGACGGGGTCACCGAAGATGCCTTCGTCCGGATGCGCACGGCGCGGGATGCCACCCTCGAAATGCCGACTCTGATCCTGCCCTCCCTGCAGGTGAACGTGCGCGCGGGACAGCTTCCGCCTCCGGATGACAACGGTGTGTCCTATCTGCGCATTCCGCTGAACGCGCTGCCCACCGCGAAGCAATAAGTACCATGCACCTTCGACCTCTATTGTGTTTCTTCACCCGCATGCGCTTCATGCCACGAAGCCGGGCCCTCCCGTTGGGTATGTGAATGCGTGTGCGACGGCGCCTGTGCACGCAGCGTGCCCAGCTGTCCCTCGAGATCGGCGATGCGGTTGATATAGTCCAGCAGGACGGCAACCGTGAAGATATCCAGATCCAAGTCGCTACGAACGCTCATGGCCTGGCGCAAGGGAGCGATGCAACTGTCGCTAAAGAGCGGCCGTAGCAGGAATGACCGGCATATTGCGTCCACTGGAGCAGCTTGTGCCAGGCGGTGGCGGCCATTTCCGCCTGTTTTCCCGGCGATGCCGCCAGGTGGCTCAGCCAGTCGGCCTGCGCCAGTAGTACGGATGCGGGCGAAATGCCGTTGGCCATGCGGGCCAGCAAAAGCTGCAGCGGCACATCCGCGGGCGCGGGCCCGGCGGGCGCAATGGTCAGCTCGGCGGGCATGTTCCGGTTTCCGGTGGTTAAAAAACGGCGGCACCGCGGCGGCAGGAAGGAACGCGCTCACACGGCGCTGGGCGACAGGTCCGTCGGCCGGACCACATCGTCCTTCTTCGCGTGGTCCCGGACCGCGGCGCCGAAGACGTTCAGGTCGGACGCGTAACTGCCGTCATCCACTTCGCGCGCGGTGAACGAGGTCGACAGGATGGGCGGACGGCCCAGTATCCGGTCGATCTCGGCGAAGGCATTGGTGGCGCCCTTGCCGCCCATCACCGAGATGACGGCAACCCGCTTGAGGCTGGAGGTATGGTCGCGCACAAAACTGCGCATGGGCCCGGCCAGCTCGGCAAGCCAGATGGGCGCGATCAGCACCACCGTGCCGAAACTGCGCGGGTCAGGCCCCTCGTAGCGGATCTCGGGATGGCGCCTGAGCAGCGAATCCAGTACGCAGCGCAGCATGCCCACGGTGCCGGCGCGTGAGCGCGTTTCGCGCACCTCGCCACGCGGCCACTGGAACTGGCTGGCCAGCAGGTCGGCCACGCGGCGCGAGGTGCCGGTATTGGAATAACAGACGATAAGGGTGGAGTTGGACATGATTCTGTTCCTTCGAAGGTTGGGCTCGGTGGCGCTTGGTCGGGCGCTGGTCTGGTACCGGGCACCAGCAAGGGTATGGGAGGCGACCGGCTCACCCCTTGACGTACATCAAGGGCGGCAGCCTTGCCGCAGGACTCTCCCCCGCTCACGCCTTGCGCGATGCCGTTGAAACAAAGCGCAGGGCCAGCAGCCACAGCGTCATGGCGCCCAGGATCAGCAGCAGCCAGGCGGCGCCCCGCCCGGACGGCGCGGCAAAGCCCATGACCCCGCGCAGCCAAGGCTCCCACAGCGCCAGCGAAAGCAGCGCGGCCACGGCGGCGGCCAGACGCGGGAGCCAGGGATTCCTGAAGATATGCACCGAATGCCGGTGAACCAGCACCAGCAGGAACAGGCCCGCGACCAGGCTCACGAACATCGTCGTGCGCACCTCGGCAGCGGGCCAGCCTTGCTCCAGCAGGGACCAATTGGCCGCGAGCAGAACAAAGGCCAGGCCAAAGCCTTGCGACAGGCCATAGACCATGTTGCGCAAGGCAAACGGCGAATCCGCGGCCGGCCTGGGCGGACGGCGCATCAGCTGGGAATCCGCCGGCTGAGCTTCAAACAATATCGAGCAGGCCGGATCAATGATCAGCTCAAGCAGGATGATCTGCGCGGGCAGCAACAGGGCGGGCCAGCGAAGCAAGGCGGGAACCAGAGCAAGCGCCACGATGGGCGCGTGCACCGCGAAGACGAAGCGCACGGCGCTGCGGATGTTGTCGTCGACGTGGCGGCCCTGGCGTATGGCGGTCGCGATGCTGGCGAAGCTGTCGTCCAGCAGCACCAGGGCCGCGGCTTCGCGCGCCACGTCGGTCCCGCGCTCGCCCATGGCGATCCCGGCATCCGCGGCCTTGAGCGCGGGTGCATCGTTGACGCCGTCGCCCGTCATGCCCACCGTGCCGCCGTCGGCCTGCAGCGCGCGCACCAACCGCAGCTTCTGCTCGGGCCTGAGCCGCGCGCAGATGGCTGCGTTCCTCAAGCGGGTCCGCAGCGAGGCATCGTCCAGCGCATCGATGTCCGCACCGGTCAGCACGTCGGAGGGATTGGGCAGGCCCGCCTGTCGGGCGATCGCACTGGCCGTCACAGGGTGGTCCCCCGTCATCATGATCACGCGTATGCCCGCCTCGCGGCAATCCTGGACGGCTTGCGGTACCGTGGGCCGCAGCGGATCGGCCAGGCCCAGCAAGCCGGCAAAGCGCAGCGTGAAGCCCTGCTGGCTTTCGGGCAATGCGGTACCCGTCCACTCACCGCTCGCCACACCGAGCACGCGCAGGCCTCTTGCCGCCATGTCCTGCACCTGCTGCTGCACCGCCTCGCGTTGAAGCCCCGGGAGCCGGCACAAGTCCATGACCGCCTCCGGCGCGCCTTTGGTGGCCAGGAAATAACGCCCTTGGATCTCGCCGCCGTAGGCATGGGTGACGGCCAGTAGCTGCGGCGTGAGCGCATATTGCAGCGCCGGCGCGGTGCCCTGGCGCGCTGTCGAATCCGGGCCCAGGCGCAAATCCCCGAGGACCCGTATGGCTTTTTCCATGGGGTCAAACGGCTTCGGCGGCGTGGCCAGCATCGCGCATTCGAGCAGTCCCGTGAGCGCGGGAGGAAGCTGCGCATCGCTGCCGGCCTTGAACACGGCATCCGCACCCGCCAGCTCAACGAGCGCCATGCGGTTCTGCGTCAGGGTGCCGGTTTTGTCCACGGCCAATACCGTGATCGCGCCCAGCACCTCGATGGCGTCGACCCGGCGCGTGAGGATTTTCTGCCGGGACAATCGCCAGGCCGCCAGCGCCAGGAACACCGCGAGGACGACGGGAATCTCCTCCGGCAGCACCGCCATCGCAAAAGCAATCGCCGGCAGCAGGCTGGCGACAAAGCCCTGGCCGTCCCTGAGCCAGGCCAGCAGCACCAGCAGCGCGGCGACGGCCAGCCCGGCGCCGGCGAATCCCCGCACGATGCGCCGCGACTGCCGGTACAGCCTGGAGGCCGGAGCCTGCGTCGTCGCAAGGGCCACGCCGATGCGGCCCATCGCGGTGCGGCCCGCGGTGGCATGCACCCGGGCCAGGCCCGTACCCTGCGTGATCACCGTACCGGCGTAAACCGATGCGCCGCTTTCGCCATCGGGTCCAAGGCCGTCCCGCTGCTCGGGCTCGGGCAATTTGGGCCTGGGCACGGATTCGCCGGTCAGCAGCGACTCGTCGACTTCAAGGGCGCCCTCCAGCAAGGCCGCGTCGGCGGCGATGCGGTCGCCTTCGCGCAGCACCAGCACATCCCCGCAGACCACTTCGCGGCAAGCAATGCGAAGCTCTCTGCCGTCCCGAAGGACCAGCGCGCGCGGCGCCGACAGTTCACGCAAGGCCTCCAGCGCCCGCTGCGTTTTGCGTTCCTGGAACAGCGTCAGCGCGACGATCAGCAAGACCGAGGCCAGCAAAAACGTGGCCTCGGCCGTGTCACCCAGCACCAGGTAACCCGTGCCCGCCGCGAGCAGCATCAGGAACATGGGCTCCTTGACGACACCCAGTGCGATCCACCCAAAGCTTTGCGGTTCGCTTCCGGGCAGCAGGTTGGGCCCGTCGGCGCGCAACCGCGCGTCAGCTTCCTCGCCGCTCAGTCCCGGGGCCGCGGGCGCCGGCTCACGCGGGGGGGCGGCGGCTCGGGCTGCGGTGTTCATGGTTCCGGCGCGATCCGCACAGCCCGTCAGCTATTTTTTGGCGCCGGAATCCGCGCCCTTGTCCGCCGCCTGTTTGCCGGCCTCGGCCGATTCCTGCGCGGCTTTGTCCGCGCTTCTCAAGGCATCCTGCGTGGCCTTCATGGCCTTCTGTGTTTGCGCCTGGTCGGACTGGCCGGCCTTGCGCAGCGCTTCCCCGGCGCGACCCGACGCCGCGCGCACTGCGCTCGCCGCCCGCCTGGCCGCCTCGGCCGCCTTTGCCGTGAGCTTTTTCATGTCGTCGGTGGCCGTCGCGGCGGCATGCTCGGCCTTTTCGCGGGCCTTTCTTGCGGCTTCGTCCGCCTTGAGCGCCTGCTCCCGGATATTCGCGGCGGTCCGCTTCGAGACGTCCTGGGCGGCGGTCTCCGCCAGCTGCAGCGTGAGTTTGACCAGGTCGGCCGCCGCGCGGGCGGAATCGGCCGCCTCTTGTGCAGCTTTCTGCGCGGCCGCCTTTGACCGCGCGGCCACGCCGGCCGGCGCGCTGGCGGCCCCGGTCGGCGCCTGGGCCCTTTCAGGGGCCTGGGCCCGGGCATCACCTGCCGCGTAGCCCATGGCGCTTGCAGCAAAGGCGGCGGCAATCACAAAAGTCTGGGTATTCACGGTCGGCCTTTCAACGAAGTTGGGGGTCCACCATGATGGCCACACCGGGCGACAACGCATTTGACTTGGCGCAACTGGCACGCAATGGCCACTTTATGCAGGATTGGAAGCGTCGTTCAAGGCCTCTGGCGCGGCCCCTGCTTCTCCCCTGCTTGCGCCAGATCAACATCGGTTTTCTCTAGCGTCATGAAAATCGCGGTTGAAGCAGACACAAAGACCATCCACTTTTTTCAGGCCTCTTCATGAAGCACTATGACAACACATTGGCAGGACACTTCGGCGGCATCCTGGCCCGGCGCGAAACCGAATTACGGGACGCCTTGGATAGGGGAAACAAAAAGGAACTCGCGGCTGACCAGGCCGGCGGCGAGGTGCAGGATTTCAAGGACCTGGCCGAGCGGGAGTCGCAGTCCGACATGGCGGCGATGGACACGGCGCGAGCCACTGCCGAGCTTTCCCTGGTGGTGGCGGCCCGGCGCCGGTTGCGGGAAGGCAGCTTCGGTCAATGCGCTGGATGCGGCAAGCCGCTCGATCTGCGCCGCCTGGAAGCGCTGCCGGCCGCCGCATTCTGTGTGTCGTGCCAGACTGCCAGCGAAAAAATGCCGCACCAGCCCACCGGCAGTTGATCCGCATCAATAGTTTGTCCCCGGGAATCGTCAATATTCATGACGTTTCAACTCCCGTGAGGTACCACCGTGTTCAAGCGAATCCTGATTCCCGTGGACGGCAGCGACACCGCCACCAAAGCCCTTGTCGCTGGCCTGCAGATCGCGCGTGAAACCAGCGCCAGCGTGCGGTTGGTGCATGTCGTCAATGAAATGGCCTACCTGGGCGGGATAGATCCCCATGGCACGTACTCGGCCGACCTGGCCGGCATGATGCGCGAAGGCGGCGCCAAGGTATTGACCGACGCAATGGCCGTCGCCCAGTCGGCAGGTATCGAAGCCAGCCAGGCACTGCTCGATGAATCCGGCAAGCGCCTCGGCGAAGTCATGGCCACGGCAGCCAAGCTATGGGGTGCCGACCTTGTGGTGGTGGGCTCCCACGGCAGGCGCGGCATAGGGCGCGTGCTGCTGGGCAGTGGCGCGGAGCAAATATTGCGACTGTCGCCTGTGCCTGTACTGGTTATTCGCAGTGCACCGCCGGAAGCGAGTTCGGGCTAGCGGAACTGCTGCATGCCCCGTGAACACTTTGACCCTGGCGCAGAAATAAATCCAGCCAAATCAAGGACTTACGGGTGATGGGTGCGGGTCAGACTCGCAGCAGTTGCCCACCATTCCTCTTCGACCTGCCTCTCGAGCTATTGTTCGCCCATGGCTTTTGTTTCCACTCGCGGCTGGCTCACCATAGCCAGGAGAGATTCGATGTCTGCGGGCTTCACCACATGATGGTCAAAACCCGCTTGTTGGGAGCGCAGCCGGCTTTCGGCTTCGCCGTAGCCGGTCAAGGCAATCAGCAGCGTTGTTTTCGATTCCGGGCGACTGCGCAGCTGGCGAGCAACTTCAAAGCCGTCCAAGCCGGGCAAACCGATGTCGAGGATGACTACGTCCGGCACGAATTCCCGGGCGATATGGAGCGCTGACGCACCATCATTCGCGATCCTCACATTAAAACCTTCCAGCTCCAGCAGCACTTGCAGCGTTTCTGCGGAAGCGCATAAATCGTCGACTACAAGGACTTTTCGGGGAACAGCAGCCACCGGTTTGGCGGCCGCCGGCGCAGCCACCACAGGAAGACCGGCATCGTTGCCTGAAATCCTCGCCGGAAAATAAAGGGATATCCGGCTTCCCATGCCTTTGCCTTCGCTATAAGCCTCTACTTTGCCGTTGTGCAACTCGACCAAATGCTTGACCAGTGTCAAGCCGATACCCAGGCCGCCTTGCGCGCGGTCCAGAGCCTGATCGCCCTGGGCAAAGAGGTCGAATACATGCGGCAGGAATTCGGGCTCAATGCCCTGGCCGTTGTCTGATACGAACAGGGTGACGCCCTCCTCCTGCAGCGAAGCGTTCAGCTCGATCTTTCCATGCTGATCCGTGAACTTGGAGGCATTGTTCAGCAGGTTGGAAAGTACTTGCGACAAGCGCACCAAATCGCCCTGGAGCACCACGGCTTCAGCTGGAAGACGGACAGTCAATTCCTGATTCCTGGCTGCCAGCAGCGGGCTGCTGGCCTCCACTGCATGCTCGCACAATGTCGAGAGCAGGACCGGCTCCATGTGAACCGTCACCTTGCCCCTGACGATCCGCGAGACGTCCAGAAGATCATCGATCATTCGTGACATGTGATCGACCTGCCGTGCAATGACATCACGCGCCCATGCAACTTTCGGGTTGACCACATGGGAACTGTGAATGATGTGCACTGCGTTCCTGATCGGAGCCAGCGGATTCCTGAGCTCGTGCGCCAGCATGGCAAGGAACTCGTTCTTGCGGCGATCCGCTTCCTGAACCAGCGTATAGAGTCTGGCGTTTTCCATTGCAATAGAGGCACGGCCCACCACCTCGCTGAGCAGGGCGGCGTCCGCCTGCGCAAAACCGCCGGCCTTGCCGAACAGGATGAGTGCGCCCAGCATCTGCTCACGCGCGACCAGCGGACAAATAGCCATCTCCTCATGGTCCGCCGGCAGCTCCGGCCAGGCAGGCTGCGGGGCTGCCGCGGAGGCCGTCGACGCCGCGCACAATTCCGTTGCGGGCAGAAACGCTATCTTCCGCGAGAGCATGGCGCTGCGGACCGTCGCCGCCATGGAGGCGCTCAACTCGCGATGGCATTCGAGTACGACAGGGCCCGCGGAGGGATCCGGGCCACCCGCAATCTTGAGGCAGCGACAGTGCAGTTCGCCATGGCTGTCCAGCAAGGCGACGGCCGCCATGGCGCCAAGGTCCGGTACGGCGATATCCGCCAGCGCTTGGGCAGTGGCATCGATATTAAGGGACATGGACAGGCGTTGGCTGGCATCCGACAGGAAGGCGGCGCGCCGCGTGGCATCCTCTGCAGCGGTGCGTGCCGCCTCGGACCGCGCCAGCGCCTCGCGCTCGACGGCCTGTTGCTGAAGCTGCCGGTTCATGCGGTGCAGGTCGACGAAAACCTTGACCTTGGAGCGCAACACCCCAGGCACGACGGGCGACGAGATGTAGTCCACCGCGCCCAGCGCGTAACCCTTGGCGGCCTGTTCCTCGTCCACATAGGCCGTGATGAAAACAATGGGCGTTTGCGCTGTCTTCTTGTACTGCCGGATCATGCTGGCGGTCTCCAGCCCGTCGAGGTCGGGCATGTTGACGTCCAGCAGGATGACCGCAAACTCCATCTGCAGGATGAGGCGCAGAGCCTCCCGGCCCGAGCGGGCGCTGACGATGTTTTGCCCCAGTTCTTCCAGGATGCTGTTCATGACAACATGCTTCTCCGGCAGGTCGTCGACGATCAGGATGTTGACCAGGTCCGGATTCAGCATGTTTGCCGGCTCCTGCGGCATGAGGACGGCACTCACCGGGGCAACCAGGCACGCAGCACGGCCAGCAGGTTTTCCGTATTGACGGGCTTGGAGAGGTAGTCCCAGGCGCCGGCCTCTATGCATTTCTCGCGGTCCCCCTTCATGGCTTTGGCCGTGACCGCGATCATGGGCAAGGTCTTGCCGGCCGGCAGCTTGCGAATCTCCTGCATGGTGACCAGCCCGTCCATCACCGGCATCATGATGTCCATCAGTACCACGCTGAGCTGCGGATCGGAGGCAACTTTGGCAATGGCGTCGTGGCCGTTGTCAGCCCAGACGATGTCCATGCCCTCCCCCTCCAGCACGGTGGCCAGAGCGAAGATATTGCGCATGTCATCGTCGACGATCAGTACCCTTTTTCCCGCGAGTGACTTGTTGGCATCGTGGAAGTTTCGCAAGGTGCTGCGCTGCCTGTCCGTCATGCGCGCCTCGCTTACATGCAGGGCATGCAGGGCCAGGTCTATCACCCGGGGGACAGACCTGGCTTCGCGGAAAAAATAGCCGTCGTGTGACTGCCAAGCAGGCTGAAGCTGCGCATCGATCATGCCTTCACGCCAGACCACCATCTGCAGCGGCCCGAGCACCGAGGCTGCGGGCGAGGCATTTCGCAAGCGGTCGAACCCGTTCGCCAGTGACGCCTCATCAATCACGGCGCATTCGAAGCGGGCGAAGTCCTCGGGTTTGACGTCCGCCAGTGACGGCACCGCGAGGCACTGAACATGGCTGCCGCCCAGCAGGCCGGTGACCTCGGCACGCAACGCTTCGTCCATCAGGGCAACAACCACGTGCCGCACCGGGCGCGACACATAACGGTGCAGCTGATCCAGCATTTCGTCGAGAACTTCCTTGGCTGGAATCGGTTTCTCGATGAATGCCATGGCGCCGGATCGATAGGCGCGCTCCTTGGAATCGTCGGTGGATATCACGCAAACCGGAATGTGCCTGACGCTGAAGTCCTGCTTGATGCGCTCGAGCACGCGCCAGCCCTCCATGTCGGGAAGATGCATGTCCAGCGTGATGGCCGAAGGCTTGAACTCGGCGGCAAGCGTGAGGGCGCGGGCCCCCAGCGACGTCACCAGGCCCTTGAACCCCTTGGCCCTTGCGGCATCAAGCAAAAAGCTGGCAAAGGCCAGGTCGTTCTCCACAATCAGGAGCACAAAGTCGCCAGGCTGGATGGTGTGCCGGTCATCCGCAGCCTCATTGGCCGCAGAGTGCGTGTCCAGCGACAGAACGGAATCATCGAAGGCGACTTCCATCTTCTCGAAACCCAGGCGGCTGATCGGCGCGGCCGGCTCGAAGCGCTGCTCGGCGCTGCTGCCCTGTTTGCGCGCTACGCGCGTCGAAGCGTAGACCAGCGGCAGGTAGAGCACAAAGCTGCTGCCTTCTCCCGGCGCGCTGGACAGGCGTATTTCGCCGCCCAGCAGGCGCGAGAGTTCGCGACTGATGGCCAAACCCAGACCGGTACCGCCGTACTTGCGGCTGGTACTGCCGTCAGCCTGCTGGAAGGCTTCAAAGATGATCTGCTGCTTGTCGGCGGAAATACCGATACCTGTGTCAGTGACGGAAAACGCCAGCACCTGCTGCGCGCGGTTGAGTTCCTCGTTGTCCGGACTCCAGCCGGTAAAGGCTTCTTCTATCGCCAGGGCCACATGACCCTGGTGCGTAAATTTGAAGGCGTTCGACAACAGGTTTTTGAGAATTTGCTGCAGGCGCTTGACGTCGGTCACCATGGAAACCGGCAACTGCAGCCCGGTAGTGATCAGGAAATCCACATTCTTGGCTTCGGCCACATGGCGGAAAGTGCGCTCGACGTACATCTGCAGATCGGACAGCCGCAGCTCGTTCACGTCCACCACCACCGTGCCCGACTCGATTTTCGACAAGTCCAGGATATCGTTGATCAGCATCAACAGGTCGTTGCCGGAGGAATGAATGGTCTTGGAAAACTCCACCTGCTTGTTGGTCAGGTTGCCTTCCGAGTTCTTGCACAGCTGATCGGACAGGATCAGCAGGCTGTTCAGCGGTGTGCGCAACTCATGCGACATATTGGCCAGAAACTCCGACTTGTACTTGGACGTGAGCGAAAGCTGCTTGGCCTTTTCTTCCAGTGCCTGCCGGGCTTGTTCGACCTCCTGGTTCTTGCGCTCCACCTCGTCGTTCTGCTGGACCAGCAGATGGGCCTTTTCCTGCAGTTCCTCGTTGGTCTGCTGCAGTTCTTCCTGCCGGCTTTGCAGCTCCTGCGCCAGGGACTGCGACTGGGTCAGCAAGTCCTCGGTGCGCATATTCGCTTCAATCGTGTTGATCACGATGCCGATACTCTCAGTGAGCTGGTCCAGGAAAGCCTGGTGGGTTGGGTTGAATCGCTCGACCGAGGCGAGTTCCACCACACCGCGGACCTGGCCTTCGAAGATGATGGGCAGCACCAGGATGTCCATAGGCGCCACTTCGGTGAGGCCGGACGATATCTTGAGGCCCTGCGGTAGCGAGGACGTCAACAAGATCTTTTGTTTGTCGAAAGCGCACTGGCCTATCAGGCCCTGGCCCAAGTCGATTTCCTTGCCGTAAGCGCCCTGCCCTTCGGAGGCGTAGCTGGCCATGAGACGCAGGCGCGGCCTCTCTTGCGTGTAGCTCAGCACATAAAACTCCGCCTGCTGCGCGCCAACCACCGGTGCCAGCTCCGAGAGAATCAGATGCCCCACGGCCACCAGGTCTTTCTGGCCCTGCAGCATCCGGCTGAATTTGGCGAGATTGGTTTTGAGCCAGTCCTGCTCGGTATTGACCTGGGTCGTGTCCTTGAGGTTGCGGATCATTTCATTGATCGTGTCTTTCAGCGCCGCCACCTCACCGAGCGCCTCGACCGTGATGGACCGCGTCAAGTCACCTTGCGTCACGGCAGTGGCCACCTCGGCAATGGCGCGCACCTGGGTCGTCAGGTTGGCAGCCAGCTGGTTCACGTTCTCCGTCAGGCCTTTCCAGGTGCCGGCGGCTCCGGGCACCTTGGCCTGCCCGCCCAGCTTGCCTTCCACGCCGACCTCGCGCGCCACCGTGGTTACCTGATCGGCGAAGGTGGCCAGGGTGTCAGTCATGCCGTTGATGGTGTCGGCCAGCGCGGCGATCTCGCCCTTGGCTTCCACGGTCAGCTTGCGCTCCAGGTCGCCGTTGGCCACGGCCGTCACCACGCGCGCAATGCCTCGCACCTGGCTGGTCAGATTGCCAGCCATGAAGTTCACGTTGTCAGTCAAATCCTTCCAGGTACCGGCCACGCCCTGCACGTCAGCCTGGCCGCCCAGTTTGCCTTCGGTGCCTACTTCTCGTGCCACCCGCGTCACTTCGGACGCAAACGAGCGAAGCTGATCCACCATGGTGTTGATGGTGGCCTTGAGCTCGAGAATCTCGCCCTTCACGTCCACCGTGATCTTTTTGGAAAGGTCACCGGCAGCCACAGCTTTGGTCACGTCGGCGATGTTGCGCACCTGTGATGTCAGGTTACCGGCCATGAAGTTCACGTTGTCGGTCAGATCCTTCCAGGTACCGGCCACACCTTGCACATCGGCCTGCCCGCCCAGCTTGCCTTCGGTACCCACCTCGCGCGCCACCCGCGTCACTTCAGAGGCAAATGACCGCAGCTGATCCACCATGGTGTTGATGGTGTTCTTTAACTCGAGGATTTCGCCCTTCACGTCCACCGTGATCTTCTTGGAAAGGTCACCGGCCGCCACGGCCGTCGTCACCTCGGCAATGTTGCGCACCTGCGCCGTCAGGTTGGAGCCCATGGAGTTGACCGAATCGGTCAAATCTTTCCACGTACCGGCCACGCCCTGCACATCGGCCTGCCCGCCCAGCTTGCCTTCGGTACCCACCTCGCGCGCCACACGCGTCACCTCCGAGGCAAACGATCGCAACTGATCCACCATGGTGTTGATGGTGTTCTTGAGCTCCAGAATCTCGCCCTTCACGTCCACCGTGATCTTCTTCGAAAGGTCACCGGCCGCCACGGCGGTCGTCACCTCGGCAATGTTGCGCACCTGTGCCGTCAGGTTGGAGCCCATGGAGTTGACCGAATCGGTCAAGTCCTTCCAGGTACCGGCAACACCCTGCACGTCGGCCTGGCCGCCCAGTTTGCCTTCAGTACCCACCTCGCGCGCCACCCGGGTTACCTCAGAAGCAAATGACCGCAGCTGATCCACCATGGTGTTGATGGTGTTCTTGAGCTCGAGGATTTCGCCCTTCACGTCCACCGTGATCTTCTTCGAAAGGTCGCCCGCCGCCACAGCCTTGGTCACCTCGGCAATGTTGCGCACCTGGCCGGTCAGGTTGGAGCCCATGGAGTTGACCGAGTCAGTCAAGTCCTTCCAGGTACCGGCAACGCCCTGCACGTCGGCCTGCCCGCCCAGCTTGCCCTCGGTGCCCACCTCGCGTGCGACTCGCGTTACTTCAGAAGCAAAAGACGACAACTGGTCCACCATGGTGTTGATGGTGTTCTTGAGCTCGAGGATTTCGCCCTTCACGTCCACCGTGATCTTCTTCGAAAGGTCACCGGCCGCCACGGCCGTCGTCACCTCGGCAATGTTGCGCACCTGGCCGGTCAGGTTGGAGCCCATGGAGTTGACCGAATCGGTCAAATCTTTCCACGTGCCGGCTACACCTTGCACGTCGGCCTGGCCGCCCAGTTTGCCCTCGGTGCCCACTTCTCGTGCCACCCGCGTCACTTCAGAAGCAAAAGACGAGAGCTGGTCCACCATGGTGTTGATGGTGTTCTTGAGTTCGAGGATTTCACCCTTCACGTCCACCGTGATCTTCTTGGAAAGGTCACCGGCAGCCACAGCTTTGGTCACGTCGGCGATGTTGCGCACCTGTGATGTCAGGTTACCGGCCATGAAGTTCACGTTGTCGGTCAGATCCTTCCAGGTACCGGCCACACCTTGCACATCGGCCTGCCCGCCCAGCTTGCCTTCGGTACCCACCTCGCGCGCCACCCGCGTCACTTCAGAGGCAAATGACCGCAGCTGATCCACCATGGTGTTGATGGTG